>JAFEBM010000003.1 GCA_018242685.1 Nitrospira sp.
GTCCAAAGAAGCGGAGCCACCTCTCTTTGGCTGCCGTATGAGAACCTCCTGGCTAGGGTAATTATTCTGCCAGAAGACTCTCCTACTGAGCTGTCTCAATTTGCGGGAAACTTACAGGACAAGCACAGCTTGAATTCTGAGAGAGCTTCGTCTATCAAGGCGAGGTTCTACGCTTTGCAATTCGGTGAAGTCTTTGATCACCGTTGCTCTGACACCGACGAAGGGCGTTTCCGCCATATTGTTTATTATAGCCAAGCCGATAATCATTGATAGGCCTTCACAATCTGGTCGATAGAAGCGGTTTCCTGATATTCCCGGTGTTTCTTGAGCGCGGCGAAGTCATGCTCGATGGGGTTCAGGTCGGGCGAATAGGGTGGCCAAAATAGCAGCGTGGCGCCGGTGTGCTCGATGAGGTGCGCCGTTTCCAGAGTTTTGTGAAAGGCCGCGTTGTCCATGATGACCAGGTGCTCGCAGGTCAGGCGCGGACACAGCCTGGCTTTGAGCCAAGAGTTGAACACCGCGGCATCGCAGGTGCCTTCGAAGAGGAACGGTTCTTCAAAATCCAGCCCGATGCGGGCGGCGAGCAGCGAGGTGCGCGGTCTGCTGTGCCCTGACGTCAGACCATACACGCGCTGTCCCTTGGGCGCATATCCATAGCGGCGAGTAACAGAAGGGGCAAAGCTGCACTCATCGAGATGAACGAGCTGGAGGCCGCGACGCCTGTACCGCTCGCGAAGACGCAGAACCCTTCGTCGTTGCAGCGGGCTGCGTTCTTTGTCGCCGGTCGTTTTTTTTCCGAGTCCATCCCATTTTGTGGAGCGCGTGCCAAATGCACTGGCGCGAGACCCCGAAATGCCGGGCTGCTTCCGCCTGCGTCAGGTCGTCCTGCGTGGCGATGTGACGCCGCAAGGTCTCTCAATCCAGTTTGCGGGAATGTTGAGGGCCGGGCCGCTTGTGCTCCAGTCCGCCAGGTTTGAGCCAGCGGTAGACGCTGGCCTCACCGACCTTGAACCGCCGAGCCGCCTCGGCTTTGCTCCCACCACTCCGGACAAAATCCACGACCCGTTGGCGCAAATCTCTTGAGCATCTCATGCGCACATGATCGCCCAGACTCTCACCCCATGTCTATCGATAACTATGAGCTTAGCTATAGTAGCTATAATGGATCAACTCTATGAGGCTTGAAGATCCATGGGCGCGGCTGGTGCCGTTTCATCGGAACCACTTTTCCTGAAGTGCGCAGGGAAGGGACATCCGTTGCTATTGACATTCAAGCGCTTATGCACGTCAAAGAGGGATTGCCCTACGACATCATTAACTCCTGGAACAAGCACTCCATGAGGAAATTCACCTGTCGCAGGGTCCCACAGTGGCACCTTCGTCAGTACACCATTCTCGTAACGATAGAGGATCTCCGCGCCCCAATTATTTGTCTTGGCATTCGACCCATCAGGCCGATAGACCTTACAGGTGCCCATCTGCGGGTCGGTCGTGAACTTACTGACCCAGTTCCCAATTGACGACGGATTATAGCTCGATGAATTGTTGTAGGCGTTGACGTTGGTGCCGCTCCACGAGTCAATGGTGCCGGGAATCGAATAGCCGCCGGACGTGGCGTTCATGGCGAGGGTATTGATGAGTGTCAGGCCATAAGTGCCGTCACCGACCTGCGAGCCGTTGTTATCCGCCGCCAAAAATCCATAGGACGGTGCACCCATAATGGTGCAGTTTTTACACGTAATCCCGCGTGCCGCACGAGCATAAAATCCCTCCCGGCCTGAGCCTGGACCCCAGAGCCCCGTGGCGGGATTGATGGACACAAAATTCTCAGCATAGTTATTATTGGGCATTTGCCCAGTTGACGAGCCTCGGGCATCGAATTCCAGGCCTTTGTCGCCGCCGTTGTTGATATTGCCGAGCCACTTATTGTTCGTGGCGGCGCCCACCGCTTCGACGGCGAACGCTTTGGAAAACTGCCCATCGGCGATGTTGTTCTCAATGATGCTGTTGTCGCCGGGATAGAGAATGAAGGCATCGTCCCCGCTCCCATTGTCGCCGCTCGTGCCGTTATAGCCCCCTGGGATCGCGTTCCGACTCCGCGCATTGACATAATTGCGCCGAATGATGTTCCGGCTGCCGCCTTCGACGATGATCCCATGGCGATGAAAATCGTAGACTTCGTTCTCTTCAATCAGACAATCGGACGCGCCGTACAGTTCCACCATATGGGTATTGCCGTAGCGGTTGTTGAATTGCACCAGGTTGCGCTTGAAGGTGATGTGGTTCGAGGATCGAAATTGCACGGTGGAAAAGCCATAGCCGCTGCGATCCACCATACTGACATGCAGGCCTTCGAACGCGATATAGGCAGCCTTGAGAGTGCGAATCCCAAAGTTCGAGCCGTCACTGCTCAGATGGGCTTGGCGTTCATTTTGTGCCCGAATGGTATAGATCGTGGTAGCGGTGCACACATTGGTGACAATCGGGGCTCCGTGAGTGGTCGTGGTGTACGTGCCGTCCATAACGATCAACGTGTCTCCACAGCTACTCTTGGCAAAGGCGTACGCCCAAGTTAACCATGGCTTAGCTAAGGTACCAGGATTGGCGTTGGACCCAGTCGGTGAAATGTAATAGGTGGTACTCAGGGCAGGAGGTACGTGTAAGCACCCGGTCAAGAGGATAGTCAACAATGGGATACCTCGTATTATCATAAACTTCCTCTTAATATAGGATTATGTTTCCAAGATTTTACATGGGATTTGTCGAGTTAAAAGCATAATCTGTGCCGTGTCTGATGTGGCTCTCCTTGATCTAAGCAACTTCTTTTAACCGATAACAGTCTTGAGAGAGATGACTAAACAAAAGTAATCAGAGCTGTTACTGTGGCAATAAATGGGCGAACAGAAAAGTGCATTAGTGCATTAATGTCCTACCATATGCTTCTGAAATCAAGTAGTCAGACTGAGGTAAGCTCGAAAAAGTGGACGCCTTCAACCTATGATCTGAGGTCTGGAGGTGTGGGATGGAACGGGTACCGCGACAGAAGTATACGAAGGAGTTTCGGGAGCAATCCGTGCGGGTGGTGATCGAGCAGGAGCTGACCATTCCCGAGGCGGCAAGACGACTGACCATGTCAGAGAAGATGCTCGCGAACTGGGTGTTTCGGGTGCGGCATGGGCAGCTGGCGAAGCTGAGGGAAAGCCGACGGTCCGTGACGGAGCTGGCGGCCGAGGTCTCTCGGCTGAAGCGCGAGATCGCTGAGGCCCGCATGGAGCGCGACATCTTAAAAAAAAGCCACCGCGTACTTTGCGAAGGCGCAGCTGCCCGGTACGCACTCATGACGACGCTGCGCTACCAGTATCCCCTGGCCATACTGTGTCGGGTACTGGAGGTGTCCCGAAGCGGCTACTATGCCTGGCAGGACCGGCGTCCTTCGAAACGCGCTCAGGAGAATGCGCGGCTAGAAGGACGATTCAGGCTGCGCCTGTGCGGACGCGTCAGACGTATGGTTCGGAACGACTACAAGCCGAACTGCGTGCGGACGGCTTTCCAGCTGGGGTCGGCAGCATTAAGCGGCTGCGCAAGAAACTCGGGCTGCACTGTTCCCAGGTGCATCGGTTCAAAACCACCACGCATTCAAATCACGCGCTGCCCGTTGTGGACAACCGGTTGGCCCAAACGTTTGCCGCCCCGCGACCGAACGAGACCTGGGTCACCGATATCACGTCTGTCCCCACGGCGAAAGGGTGGTTGTATGTGGCCGGGCTCAAGGATCTGTATCCGTGCGAGGTGGTCGGCCATGCGATGGGGGGCCGGATGACGACGGATTTGGTGAGTCAGGCTCTGGTCATGGCGGTGGGGGCGAAGCGCCCGCAACCGGGACTGATCCATCACTCCGATCGCGGCTCGCAGCATTGTGCCCAAGCGTATCAAGATCGCATACGCCAGTTCGGCATGACCGTGTCCATGAGTCGGCGAGGCAACTGCTACGACAATGCCCCGAATCCCTCTCGTTGTATTCTTCGAAAGGATGGATCCGAGTCACAAAAACCTGTTATTCGAAGATGTGGTTCGTCATACCACAGGAGTCCCGGTCCATGATATGGTACCATCGTTTGAAGGGTTAGACGAATCATTCGTAGAGAATTTCAAGGTCGATAGACACCACAAGGCAGAAGGCCATCGCATGATGGCGGAACACATGGCCAACGACATCGGCCATGGCCTCACCCACAACAATACTGTCGAGTCACAAGTAGAGGGCAATATGGCATGATAATACTTAGCGAGAAAGTCTGATGTGTAAGGGGATCGACATACAGAAAATGCCGATGTCTGGCTTTCCCACTGTGGATGAGCTGTAATTCCCGTTCGATTTGGTCCGCGGGATCCCCTGGCGGCAAACGGGGTGTAATGCGTGCAACGGGGCGATGAAAAAGAGGAGGAGAACAATATGGTTGCGCAGGGGGCACGCATCAAGCGTGTTAGCTCTTATGTTGTGATGCTGCTCATCAGTCTGGTGGTGGTTGAGGCCGGCTTTCGTACCGTGCTCGCCTTTCGGGTTGGGCCCAGCGTGCTGTTCTATGGCTCACGTTTTCAACGACAGGTCATCCCGGCTGATCAAACCGACAAGAAGCATGGAAATACTCAACAGGGTTACACGAAGTTTTTTCCAAATGAATCGAGGATTGACTTTGATCACGAGACCAAGGAAACCTTTAAAGTTTCCATCAATTCGCGTGGGTTCCGAGGTGGAGAAATCAGTGAAACCAAGAAGCCTGGAGTCATCCGCATCGTCACGCTTGGGGACTCGTCTACGTTTGGCTACCATGACCGAGATAACGAAACCTATCCCTACTATCTCGAACAAAGGCTTAACGAGGACTTGTCCTCAAAGGATAAATTTGAAGTAATCAATCTCGGAATTCCGCATCTCCATTCGGAAGAAATACTCGCCCTGTTCTATGCGGAGGCGATTCCATTGCAGCCGGATGTCGTCACCGTTTACGAGGGAATCACCGATGCTGCCAGAGGAAATCCGAGTCTCGGACAACAGCTATCGACGAGCACTCCGTTGAAGGCTGCCTATGGGGTTGCACGCGACCACCTCGTCACGATCGCATTTATCGACAGCATTTTACAGAATACGATCGCTAAGCCGACATTCAACCGCAGGCAAATTGACCAGCATATTGCGGGCACGAGCGAACATTTCATTGGGAACATCGATAAGCTGTATCGGGAATGTCAACGGCGTGGAATCATTTTGGTGGCTCTCAAGCAGCAGGCGAAATCGAACATCATCAAAGAAGCGGAGATGAAGGGCGTCACGTATGCGCAAGAAGTTCAAGTAATAAAAGACAAATTGGAAAAGGAAGGTGCAATCAAAGATAGGGAACTCCAGCTTCTTACACATAGCGTTCTCACGACCGATCTCGAGCATTGGGCGGATTCCAACCGTGTGCCGTTTGTGAACGTTCAGAAAGTGCTCGACCAAGATCGGGATGTCTTAACTACCTGGATCCACCTGAGTCCGCGAGGCAATCGCATGATCGCGGATGCGTTGGCCAAGGAAATCACGAAGCGGGTCGGCCACCAGGTAGTGCGCGAACCAGAGTCCAGAACTCAACTGGGCGGATCGTTCGGCTCCTGAGAGATCTCTCGGAAAAGCTGAAGAGGGATGACGCAGTGGTCACACCATCCGGTTTCATCAATCGGAGCGCACAAAGAGTCTGGAGGGCGGACACGTAGGGTGACTGATCGTGCGTGTTTTTCCAGAAAAAATGGCTCCGAACTTCAGAAGCCAAGGAAGGTGTTCACAGAGAAGCCCTCCCCACATGTTGCTCGCACTCATGGCGATCGTGGCGAACAACGATCCGCTGCGGATGCGTGGCCCAATTTCCTTTCTCCAATGCTTGGCATACAGGCGCCCAATGGCTTCAAGGTCTTGGTCGATTCTTCCAGACGGCGCCGGCCCAATCAGACAATGGCACAAGATCCACGCAGATTGGATGGCCATGTTGATACCGTCTGCAATGATAGGATGCGCTTCACCAGCGGCATTGCCCACAAAAAACATCCCATGGCTCCCACAGCTCCGAACACCTGGCCGAAGAGGTCCGGTGGAGTACCATTGCCCGTCGAGGGAGGCCTGCGCACAGACCTGGCTCACCACCTCGCTTGACTGTTGAATATAAGCGAAAGCTGCCTCCGCGGCCTTCCGATTCGGCCAACGATGCCGACATTGCTCCAGCGTGTCCCGCCGTATGCAAAAGGAGAAGCTGGTCCGGTTCTGATCGGCATACACCATCCCGCCGTACCCCCCTGAGAACATCACCAAAGGCATCAACTCCGGCGAAAGGTCACAGTTTCGGAAGCGAGCCTTAAAGGCAAAGAGGTCGGCGGGGCGAGGCGCCGGCTCCCTGAGCTGAAATGGTGAACGCCGGCTCCAAGATCCCTGGGCGGCGATCACGAGTCGGCTGGAGAGCCGATTAACCTCGTTCGATTCTTTTGAGCGGATCGTGCAACAAAAGCCGTCGCTCTTTTTCACAACCTCGTCGAGGCTCCAAGGTTGCCAGATCTCCGCGCCCGCTTCAGCGACCTCCCTGAGGAGCAGCCGATCTAGATGTTCACGCGGAATCGCCCGCCCCCATCGATAGCCGGAGGTTTGCGCGCGGGGCATCTCGGTCACAATCTTCTTTGCGTCGACGAAGAGGCCAAGGCTTCGGATCTCCGGCCCGGCGGATTGAACCAGCGATTCATCAAGGCCTAACTCGCGCAGTAACTGCAGGCTGGGCGCCGAAACGAATTCGCCGCATACTTTTGCTCTCGGGAATCGTTGTTTCTCAACGAGAGCAACCGACCAGCCCGCGCGTGCGAGCAGTAGGCCGGCGGTGGAACCGGCCGGGCCTCCCCCAATGATGATGGCATCATAGATCATCGATAGACGAGCGGTATTGGGCCAAGAAGCAGTGCGTGAAGAGCCCCGCCGCATACTCCTGCAGGCTGCAGTTGCTATCGGACGGCCAACGTTGACTCAATTCTACTCCCATGAACCCTGCCCGAACGCTTGTCCATGCATCATGCAGCGAGACCCTATTGCATCCGATCAACCAGAGCAGCCGTGTTCCCACAACCGCCCGATGGGCACGCCGTGGCTCGCATGCCACAAAGACTCTGGCCCGTTTCGCAATGCCCTGTAAGCATGCCGCAAGTTCGTCATCCGTGAAATGATGGAGCACTAAATTGGCGATCATGACATCAGTTCGGTCGCTTGATGGTCGCGCGAGCCACTCTCGAATATCCGCGACGACCGCCTCCACGCTCCAATTCAAGGCGGCGAACGCCTCACGAGTCTCGCTAGTGATCAGATTCTGACGATCGACGATGGTGAGCCGTACGTTACGCCAGTCGAGGTCGCGCGCGAGGCGGAGCATCAGCCGACCATCCCCGCCTCCTAAATCAATCACGGTGAACGAAGGTTTTGGACGGATGACACGGGTGAGAATGCGGCTGAGAATTTGCGGATGCCGCATCCAGGCATTCACACGTTGGAGGTCACGCCGGGAACGCTGGGCGCTGGGATCATCAGCAGGCAGAATATCGAGCCATTCTGGTTCTACGGAACGAAGCATGACGTCACCGCTCCTGGTTAATCGCCCTTCGCTGGTTTCCGCTCACACGAAGCAACGCGCCATGACAGCTAAACCCTGCGCCAAAGGATGAAACCCACCACCAGCCGTCCGGTGCGCTCCCCTTCATGGCCGCCTGCAAAACAAAAAACACGGAGGCACTGCTCAGGTTCCCGAACTCGCGCAGCACCCATCGGCTCCAATGGAGATCCGCCGAGTTAAGTCCGAGTCGTTTCTCTAAGGCGGCCAAGACCTTACGCCCCCCCGGGTGCAGAATCCACGCTGCAATCTCGTCAGATGAAACGCCGCTGACGGCAAGGACCTTCTGGAGCACTTGTTCCGCATACTCCTCGACGCAGTCCGGCACCTGACGTGACAGTACATTGCGGAGTAGGCCACCCCGCTGTTCAAAACGGAGCAGATCGCGATGTTCGGGGCAGGTGACTGATTCGGAGGCTTTCCATTCGATCACGGGGCTTCGATCACTCGGTTGATCGCTCAACACGAAAGCCCCTGCGCCATCGCCGAACAGGCAGGCGCTGATCAGTACCCCCGGATCATTATCCAAGTACATCGCGGCACTACAGACTTCAACGCAGATCGCCAGAAGGTGCCGACAGTGTTTGGACGTGATGAGAGCCTCGGCCACACGCCAATTCGGGATCGCCGCCCCGCAACCCAACCCAACCAAATCCAGGGCTATGACATCGGAGCGCAAACACAGACGCTCCGCGACATAACTTGTCAGGCCGGGACAGAGGTACCCGGTGCAGGTGGAAATGATCACACCATCGATGGCATCCGGCCGCAAACCAGCGTCCGCGAGGGCTCGTTCGGCTGCTTCACTAGCGAGGAAGGGAGCGTGTCGGAGGAATCGACTCTGCAGCGCATCAGGGCTGATATCGAACGCCTCATCCAGGGATTTGAGGGCAAAATGCCGATTCTCGATCCCGTCCTTGCCCCAGAGCACCTTCTCCAGGATTCTGCGTGAACGATCTGTGAGTTCAAGGAATTGTTGGGCCGCTTGCATCGCGGCCCAACAGTCACGTTGGGTGTAACGGTAGGGAGGGACGGCTGTACCTAGCCCGGTGACAAACATGGGCATTCCTCCTATTGGATATCGATCTGGCCTTCCATTCCTCGGTGACGATGGCTCTTGAAGAAGAGCAGCTTCTTATCGCAGAAAAATGTGCCGGTACCGGATCGAGTGGGAGTGAATCGAAGGGTTGCCCTGTCGCCTCCTGCGATGTCGGCTTCTAAACGCAAGCCAGCGTCAGCGTCCTGTAGGATGAAATTGTGCGGCACAAGCCAACTCTTGTTCTCGAGTATTAACTCAACCGGACTGCCCACCTGGAGCACCAGATGATCCGGAACGTAGGAATAACTCTCCATCATGATTGTCGCCCGTTGCACTCCGTCCGCGCTGGGTTCCACCACGAGGGTCGCTGCAAAAGAAGGCAACGAGTCAACTAGAGCAAAGTGAAGGAGCCAAAGACCTCCAAAAACTGCGGCCGCGATCTTCAGAGCGGCCGATCTGTGCGCCGCAAATGCCTCCCTGGTATGGTTTCGTCGATAGATTCTCATGGCTATTCCCCCTAAGAAATTGACGAGGAGACGCGCTGCGTCTCGTATTCGTGCCAACTGATTTGCCGATCCATAATGTGTGATCGTTCCCATGACATGTTGCATTCTAGGAGTCGCACGATTCCCTTTCTTTGCCTTGAGTCTGGCTCTCTTGACATTGACTTGTTACGTGCCACTATACTTATCGTAGG
Source organism: Nitrospira sp. (assembly GCA_018242685.1). Lineage (GTDB taxonomy): Bacteria > Nitrospirota > Nitrospiria > Nitrospirales > Nitrospiraceae > Nitrospira_D. Next base: position 9,407 of record JAFEBM010000003.1, read on the forward strand.
GTCCTGTAAAGTTTGCTGAAAGTCTCTCCTTCCCCGTGTGGAGAAACCACATGGAAGTTCTTTCCGAAGTCCTGAAAGCCGTCAAGCTCGACGGAGCCGTGTTCTATAACGCAGAGTTTTCCGCACCCTGGGCCGCCCATTCGATCGACGCGCGCACTGTCGCTTCGTACCTGTCGCCGAACTCGCAGCACGTGATTATCTTTCACCTGCTGACCGAGGGGCGCGGCTATGCGCATGTCGAGGGTGACGACCGATCGATTCCACTGAACGCAGGGGACATCCTTGTCATTCCGCACGGCGATGCGCACATTTTGGGAAACGGTCAGTCGGTCACGCCGGTGGACCGTGCTCGAGTGCTGGAACAAGTTCTCTCTCAAGGGCTCAGAGTTTCCCGGATGGGCGGAGGGGGCGAGGTCACCAAATTCGTGTGTGGCTACATGTCCTGCGATCCGCAGCTGAGCGGGGTGTTTCTTGGCGGGCTTTCACCAATTTTCAAGGTGAGCATTCGCGACGATGCGTCAGGTCAGTGGTTGGAAAACTCACTCCGCTATTCGGTGGATTCGGTCGATGCGGCGAGACCGGGGGGTGAAGCCGTGCTTGCCAAATTGTCCGAGGTCTTGTTCGTCGAAACGTTGCGACGCTACATCGCGCTGCTCCCGCGCGAACAAACCGGGTGGTTGGCCGGTGTCCGCGACGCAGAAGTTGGGAAAGCCTTGGCTCTGCTGCATCGCACGCCGGCCCATCCTTGGACGATAGCCACGCTTGCGGACGAAGTCGGCATGTCTCGTTCAGTGCTGGCAGAGCGGTTCCGACGGTATCTCTTGGAAACCCCAATGGCCTACCTCACACGCTGGCGGCTTCAGCTCGGTGCGCAACTGCTCTCCTCCACGAACAGAAGCGTGGCGCATATCGCGGGCGACGTGGGCTACCAGTCGGAAGCATCTTTTAACCGCGCCTTTAAACTCGAGTTCGACCTTCCCCCCGCACGATTCCGCAAACAATCCAGGTCTGCCCACAGCAAAGCTTTCCGTCACACATCGATGGACAATCCGCGCAGCGCGAAACGATGAGCAATGGGATGCCACGCAGACAGGGCATGGGACGTCTCAGCGGCATGAATCTAATCGATATGGTGCGTGTGACGGACGTACCTTGCATCCTCGTACGCAATGCGCAGACTGCGGTGAGCAGGTTGTACGAACCGGGGGTGAGAGCAGTTTAGGAGAATCCTGTCAGCACGGCTTGTGTGGTCTTGAAATGCAATTTGGCCACTGAGTCCAGCCGTTCTCGTCCGTGTTTCTTGATGATCATCTTCGCGGCGAGTTCGACAGCCGGAGAGGCGCCTTTTGGTAGGGTGGTGCCGATTTCGCTGGAAAGCCGCTTCAGCCGTATCAAAAATTCCGCTCGTGCAAGCACGGATGCCGCGGCGACGGCTAAGTCCGATTCGGCTTTAGTCCGTTGTTCCAGCACGATTTTCCGTCCCTTTTCTTGCAGTGCGTTCAGAATGAATCGTTCATCTCCGAACTGATCAGAGATGGCCCGATCACAGGGCACTCGTTCGAGCAAGGTTTCCAACGCCTTGGCATGGCCCCAGGCAAGCAAGCGGTTCAGATTTTTGATCTTGTTGTAGAGTTCGTTGTACTTCTGTGGCCCGATGGCGATGACACTGTGTGGGCAAATGGTCTTGATGTCGGGAGCCATTTCCAAGATGCGGCCGTCGGAAATGTTCTTGCTGTCGCGAACCGCCATCAGCTTCAATTCGCCTTGCGTGGTCGCATCCACAAACACTGCGGCAATGACCAGGGGGCCGAAGTAGTCTCCCTTCCCGGATTCGTCGATGCCGATACGTTCGATCCTGTTGCGGGGATGCGACGCAGTCATCACGTTCGTGCTCCTTCTGGAAATCCCGTTGGGGCGACGGTAATCTATCAACCGAATCCATGTTGGTCAATCGAAGAGGAGATGTCTATGCAGCCGTTTTTGGTTGGAGGATTGAAGCGATGCAAACTCCACGCGTGATACGAGCGACAACGATGTGTTGTCTCCTTGCAGGAGGAATTGGTCTCGTGGGGTGCGAAACCAATCCGTATACCGGCAGGTCGCAGTTGCTGATGACATCGGTGAGTCAAGAAATGCAAATGGGAGTTCAGGCCTACAATCAAGTCAAGAGTGATCCAAAAATGAGACCGTCCAAAGATCCACGAGAGATTGAACCGGTGAAACGGGTGGCGGCTCGGATCGTCGAGGCCGCGAAACGGTCGAAGTACGCAGAGATGGCCCAACAGTTTCAGTGGGAAGTCACGGTCATCAAGGATGATAAAACGGCGAACGCCTTTGCGCTGCCTGGTGGGAAGATGGCGGTGTATACCGGCATCTTTCCCATGGCCAAGACGGAGGCCGGCTTAGCGGCCGTGATGGGGCATGAGGTGGTGCATGCGTTAGCTCGGCATGGCGCGGAACGCATGAGTCAGGGGCAAGCAGTGAATATCGGGCTTTAAGTCGTCGGTGCGGCAGTCGGGATGAGTAGCAAGAATCCTGCGCTTGGTCAGGTAACCATGGCGGCGCTCGGTGCAGGAGCGCAAGTCGGCGTGCTGCTTCCTTTTAGCCGCAAACATGAATCCGAGGCAGACTATATCGGGATTCTTTTGGCCGCAGATGCTGGGTATGACCCGCGTGAGTCGGTTGCACTCTGGGAACGGATGGAGCAGGTATCGGGCGGTGGAGGCCCGGCAGAATTCTTGTCGACTCATCCGAGCCATGACACAAGAATTGATCAATTGAAAGAGTGGATGCCTGAGGCGATGGCCATCTATCAAAAAAGGACCCCCATACCGGCCGCCCCTTTACCGGAAGTAGGCGGCAGGTAAGACTCTTACCGGTCGGCCAATCAAAAGAGGGATTGGTCCGTCTGCTTGTGACTAACCCGCATCATTCTTTATACTGACTCAGCATGGGTGGAAGACTGGATGGTCGCCCGGTGCGTTTCGCATCGGGAGGAAAGTCCGGACTCCATGGGCAGGGCGCTGGGTAACTCCCAGGCGGAGCAATCCGACACCAGCACCACAGAAATCAAACCGCCGATGGCCAAGGCGATAGGATCCCATCCGGTCGCTGCGGCTCAGGTAAGGGTGAAACGGTGGGGTAAGAGCCCACCGCGGTGGTGGTGACATCACCGGCACGGTAAGCGTCGCCCGGTGCAAGACCAAATAGGAAGACATGTGTTGGGCTCTTCACATGAGGATTCTGCACGCCGACTGGCCCGGTCGAGGTCTTCGGGTAGGTCGCTTGAGGTTCGAGGCAACTCGAATCCCAGAGAAATGATCATCCACGCAGAGGGGGAAACTTCTTTGCAGGACAGAATCCGGCTTATAGGTCTTCCACCCACGCTTTTCATATCAATGAAAGCTCCTTTGCTTGAGACTCTTCATCTCTTCTTCCATCGGCCCACCGGGAATGGCTGGATTGACGGTCCTTCGCAAGGATGCTAGGATCCGAAATCTTTCCCCTTGATTTCAAATACATTTCTGCACGATGATGCCTGCTGCGCGAGGAGTGCTGTTTTAAGGTCTCGTTATCACCAGTAGACCTTGTGATTGTGGTTGGAGGGAGGGTGCCATGAAACTCACCGGTGCTGAAATCTTCATCGAATGCCTGAAGCGAGAAGGAGTGAAGACGGTCTTCGCGCTTCCCGGCGGGGTTGTCTTGAAGATTTTCGATACGCTCCACCAGCAGAAAGATATTGAAGTGATCTTGACACGCCATGAACAGGGCGCGGGCCATATGGCGGAAGGATATGCGAAGGCGACCGGGAAGGCCGGCGTGTGTCTGGTCACCTCCGGCCCAGGCATGACCAATGTCATTACAGCGTTAGCCGATGCCTACATGGATTCGGTTCCACTGGTTTGTTTCAGCGGCCAAGTCCCGACCAGTTTTATCGGGAACGACGCCTTTCAGGAAGCCGACAACGTGGGTTTGAGCCGACCCTGTACAAAGCACAATTTTCTCGTTAAAGACGTGAACGATTTGGCGGCCACGATCAAAGAGGCGTTTTATATCGCGACGACCGGCCGTCCAGGCCCCGTCTTGGTGGATATCCCGAAAGATGTGTCGATGGCCAAAGCGGAATTCACCTACCCGAATTCTGTCTCGATCCGCGGCTACAACCCGACCTACGAGGGAAATAAATGGCAGATCAAACAGGCGGCCGAAGCGATCATGAAGGCCAAGAAGCCGATTCTCTATGTCGGCGGGGGAGTGATCTTCTCGGGAGCCTCACAGGAACTGCTTGAACTGGCCGAGATGACACAGATCCCGGTCGATATGACGTTGATGGGGCTAGGTGCGTTTCCAGGAGAGCATCTTCTCTCCCTTGGGATGCTCGGGATGCACGGGACCTATCAGGCGAACATGGCTATGCATTATTCCGATCTGGTGATCGCGATCGGCGCACGGTTTGACGACCGAGTGACGGGGAAGGTGTCGGAGTTCTGTCCCTATGCAAAAGTGATTCATGTTGATATCGATCCGACCTCCATTCGAAAAAACATCCATGTCGACATTCCGATTGTCGGCGACTGTAAGACCGTGCTCCGCGAGTTGAATCAGATCTTGCGCGCGACGGTCAATGGAGAGCAGAAAGACCTCCGGAAGCCCTGGTGGGACCAAATTCGAGAATGGCAACAGGCCCATCCGTTGACCTATCACCAGGAGAAAGATGGGCCGATCAAGCCGCAGCAGGTGGTCAAGCGGTTGTATGAACTGACGAAGGACCGGGACCCGATCGTCTCAACGGATGTCGGACAGCACCAAATGTGGGCCGCGCAGTATTTCAAGTTGGCGAAGCCGAACCGGTGGTTGACGTCAGGTGGGCTTGGCACGATGGGTTTTGGATTTCCCGCGGCGATGGGTGCACAGGCTGCTTTCCGGGATCGCCTGGTCCTTTGTATTGCAGGAGATGGCAGCATCCAGATGAACATGCAAGAAATGGCGACAGCTGTCGTGAACAAGCTGCCGGTCAAGATCATCATCTTGAACAACGGATTTCACGGCATGGTCCGACAATGGCAGGACCTGTTCTACGAAGGGCGTTACGCGTCGAGCTATCTGGATACCACTCCGGATTTCGTCAAGCTGGCGGATGCCTACGGAGCGGTCGGCTTGCGAGTCAAGAAGGTCGGCGACCTTGATGCCGTCCTGAAAGAAGCCTTGGCGACGGACAAACCCGTCATCGTGGATGTGCCGACATACCCCTATGAGAATTGCTATCCGATGATTCCGGCCGGCGGCTGCAACCATGAAATGATCCTGGAGGATCCACCTGAGTTGAAGAAGAAACAATCCGGTGCGGCGAAAGTCACGCCAGAGGATAAAGATACGGTATTGACGGCATAAAGGAAGTGTTGAGCCACAAGTGCTGAGTGCTGAGACGTGTACTCGGTTCTCAGTGGTCAGTACACGGGCTACGAAAAATGGAACACATCATCTCGGTCACTGTTGAAAATAAATTCGGGGTCTTATCGCGGGTCGCGGGGTTATTCAGCGGCCGTGGGTTCAATATCGAAAGCCTATCGGTCGCTCCGACGCTTGATCCATCCATGTCTCAGATGACGATTGTGACATCCGGTGACGAACGGATCATCGAACAGATCGTGAAGCAGCTGAATAAACTCATCGATGTCATCAAGGTCGTGGACCTGAACGAAACGGAGTTTGTTTCACGAGAGACGGCGATTATCAAGGTGCATACGAAGGACGCGGATCGAGCCGAGGCGCTCCGAATCGTAGATATCTTTCGGGCGAACGTGATCGATTCGACGCCGAGCACCTACACGATCGAAGTATCCGGAGACCCCAAGAAGATTGAAGCGATCATCAACTTGCTTCAGCCGCTCGGGATCAAAGATTTGGTCCGCACCGGCCGAGTGGCCGTCGCGCGGGAACCGGTTCGTCCTGTTGCGATGCAAGCCAAGAAGGTCGCCCGCGACTAACGTCCTGCTACACGCCCGATTTTGCTATATACTGAGGGAAAGGGTTGGTCATGAAAATTTACTACGATAAGGATGCCGATATCCAGCAAATCCGAAACAAGACCGTGGCCGTGATCGGCTATGGGAGTCAGGGCCATGCGCATGCGTTGAACCTGAAAGAAAGCGGTGTGTCGGTCGTCATTGGGTTGCGTGAGGGCGCTTCGTGGAAAAAAGCCGAGCAGAGCGGACTCAAGGTCATGCCCGTCGCCGATGCCGTGAAGACTTCCGATGTCGTGATGATTCTGGCGCCCGATGAAGCACAAGCCGCCATCTATCGACAGGAAGTGGCGCCCAATCTTAAGGCTGGGTCCTATTTGGCATTCGGCCATGGCTTCAACATTCACTTTGGGCAGATTGTGCCGCCGGCTTCCATCAATGTCTTCATGGTAGCCCCCAAGGGGCCGGGACATCTCGTTCGTTCCGAGTATACGAAGGGTAGCGGGGTGCCTTGCCTCCTGGCGATCCATCAGGATCCCAGCGGCACCGCGAGGCAGGTCGGATTGGCCTACGCGAGTGCGATCGGCGGTGGACGCGCCGGTGTCATCGAGACGAATTTTCGAGAAGAAACCGAGACCGATCTCTTCGGCGAACAGGCTGTCCTCTGCGGAGGGTTGACGTCCCTGATCCAGGCAGGGTACGAGACCTTGGTCGAAGCCGGGTATTCGCCGGAGATGGCCTACTTCGAATGCCTGCATGAGGTGAAGCTCATCGTCGATCTGATCTATCAGGGTGGGATCGCCAACATGCGCTATTCGATCAGCACGACGGCGAAATATGGTGATGTGACCAGAGGTCCGCGTGTAGTGACCGAGCAGACGAAGCAAGAGATGAAGAGGATTCTCGAAGAGATTCAGACAGGACGGTTTGCCAAGGAGTGGGTCTTGGAAAATCAAGCTAATCGACCGGTCTACAACGCGCTCCTTGCCAAGGGCGAGGCCCATCCCATCGAAGCCGTTGGAGCCAAGCTGCGCGGGATGATGCCATGGCTCAAGAAGGATCAGCTCGTCGACAAAACTAAAAACTGAGGCAACTCTGTGGCGGATCGTGCGATCGGCGTCCCCTTTGCTAAAGAAGGAATTCCCTTCATCGCGGTTCCAGCCGGCGTTACACTGGTGACTGCAGTGCTGGGCTGGCCGGTCGTCGCATGTGTCGGCGCCCTCGCGACGTTGTTTTCCGCCTGGTTTTTTCGGAATCCGGCTCGGGTCGTGCCGCAAGGTCCAAAGCTGGTCGTCGCTCCCGGCGATGGGAAAGTGATCGCCGTCGAGGAAGAGTTCGAACCACGATACCTGAAAGAACGTAGCCTCCGGGTGACGATCTTTTTGAATGTCTTCGATGTGCACATCAATAGGATGCCCTGTGATGGAGTGATCGAAGATGTGCAATATCAACCGGGGCTGTTTTTGGTCGCCAGCAAGTCGGAAGCGACGTTGCGGAACGAACAAAACGCCATGATGATCAAGACGCATGAAGGCATCAAAGTCCTGTGCGTGCAAGTAGCAGGGTTGATCGCCCGACGCATTGTGTGGTGGATCTCGCCACGGGATCGAGCCATCCGAGGCGAACGATATGGATTGATCCGTTTCGGATCGCGCATGGATACCTTTCTCCCGATGGGCACGATACTCCGAGTGGCCGTGGGTGAGCGGGTGAAGGGTGGTGAAACCATTCTGGGAGAGTTGCCATGAAAACGGCAGGTTTCAGAAGTTCGTTTGGAAAGGAAGGGAAGCGGAGGAAAGCCGCCATGCATCTTATTCCGAACCTCTTCACGACCGGCAACTTATTTTGCGGAGTCTATGCGATCTTGTCCGTCTTCAACGCCAACTATGTGGAAGCGGCCATCGCGATTCTTGTCGCGATGATTTTTGACGTCTTGGACGGGAAATCGGCCAGACTGACCAACAGCACGAGTCAGTTTGGGCTGGAGTACGATTCGCTGTCCGATGTGGTGTCATTCGGAGTCGCGCCAGGTTTGTTGATTTACTCCTGGGCATTGAGCGGACAGGGTACGTTCGGCGTGGCCGTGATGTTTGCCTATGTGGCCATGGGAGCCGTGCGGCTGGCGCGATTCAACTCGACCGTGGCGCTGTCGGACGGAAAGTACTTTACCGGCCTGGCTATACCAGCCGCTGCCGGAGTCGTCGCGTCGCTGGTGGTCTTTGATCATTACCTCCTCAAAATGGGAGGGGATGTCAGACCGATCGTGGTCTTGCTCATGACGTTGGCGCTCTCGTTTTTGATGGTCAGCACGATCAAGTACCGGAGCTTTAAAGAACTGAAATTCAAGGGCCACCGGCAGATCACCTACCTAGTCTGGGGTATTCTTACGCTGATGATGGTGGCAGCCTGGCCGGCGGTTATGTTATTTGTCATTTTTGCTGGCTATGCCTTGATGGGGCCGGTCGAAAAGGTCTTTTGGTTGGTTGCTCCGGCAGCCGGGAAAAAAAGCCTTGGAAAAGTCGAGTCTCCGCCGATCGAATCCAATTCATAACGGTGAACACAGCGGGAGGAGCTGAAAAGGTTGTGAACGGCTAAGACGAGGAATAGTACGCGAGTAGTTTAGAAAACAGAATGTTCAAAGCGGTTATCCAGCAAGGCCGCAGCGAGCGAAAAGGCGAGGCGTACGTTTTGTTGTACGTTGAGCCTTTGAACGATGCGAGAACGAAGCTGGGAACCGGTTTCAACATTCTGTAGAGAGCTGGTGGGTGGTGCAAACCAGCCTAGATGCCGCCGAACTCGCCTCCGAGCCGAATCTCCGAACATGAAGTAGGAGATTCCGCCTTGCCTCCGTAAGGGGCAGAATGAAGGGTCTGACGACCGGTCGGTCTTCAGACCAAATCAGGGTGGTACCACGGAGTGCGTGAAGCCTTCGTCCCTGGGTAAGTGAGGGGGTCGAAGGCTTTTGTGTTTCTAGAGGGGGAAAGGTGGTGCAACCATGACACGCATGATCAGAATTTTTGACACAACCTTGAGAGATGGCGAGCAATCGCCCGGCGCCAGCATGAATGTGGAAGAGAAGGTCATGGTGGCCAAACAACTGGCCAGGCTCGGCGTCGATATTATTGAAGCGGGATTTGCCTATAGCTCGCCCGGAGACTTTGACGCGGTGCGGCGTATTGCGCAGGAGGTCGAAGGACCGACGATCTGTAGTCTGGCGCGAGCTCGACCAGAGGATATCGATCGAGCGTGGGAAGCCTTGAAAGGGGCTCCAAAGGTCCGCATCCATACATTTCTTTCTACGTCCGATATTCACCTGAAGCACCAGTTCCGGATGACGCGGGAACAGGCCAAGCAGCGAGCCGCGGAGATGGTCCAGCGGGCGCGGACTTATGTCGATGATGTCGAATTCTCTCCGATGGATGCGAGCCGATCAGATCCCTCATTCCTCTACGAGGTCATTGAGGCGGTCATCGCTGCCGGGGCCGGTACCGTGAATATACCCGACACGGTGGGATATGCTGTCCCGCAAGAATTCGGCGCACTGATCAGGGGTATTTGCGACAAGGTTCCCAATGCCGAACAAGCCGTGATTTCCGTCCATTGCCACAACGATCTGGGTGTCGCGGTGGCGAACAGCTTGGCGGCGATTATGAATGGGGCGGGCCAGGTGGAGTGTACGATCAACGGAATCGGAGAGCGTGCGGGGAATACGTCCTTGGAAGAGATCGTGATGGGCCTCCGCACCAGAACGGATTTTTACCAAGCGGACACTCGTATCCGAACCGAGGAAATTGCGAAGACCAGCCGTTTGGTCAGCAAGATCACGGGGATGGTGGTGCAACCCAATAAGGCGATCGTGGGGGCGAACGCCTTCGCCCATACGTCGGGCATTCATCAGGACGGCTTGCTCAAAGAGAAGACGACCTATGAAATTATGCGCCCGGAATCGATCGGATTGGTCGAAAGTCAGATGGTGATGGGCAAGTTGTCCGGGCGTCATGCCTTCCGGCAGCGTTTGGAAGAGTTGGGTTACAAGCTTGGCGAGGCAGAGGTCAATCACGCCTTCGAGCGGTTCAAAAAGCTTGCTGATCAGAAAAAAGAGATCTTCGAAGAAGATCTCGAAGTCATTGTCTCAGAAGAGTTGTCAAAGATGGCCGAGCGCATTGCCTTAAAAGCGCTTCAGGTCTCGAGCGGAACGGATCGGGTCCCCACAGCTACAGTCGAATTGGCAATCGACGGCACATCCATCGTTCAAACCGGGATCGGCGATGGGCCGGTGGATGCCGTGTACCGCACCATTGCCGCTATGACACAGACGAGGAGCAACTTGCTGATGTATGTTGTAAAAGCCATCACCGGTGGGACGGATGCACAGGGCGAAGTGTCGGTGCGTGTGCAAGAAGATGGTCGAACGGTCACAGGACACGGCGCCGATACCGATATCATCACGGCGTCCGCTCGGGCCTATATCAGCGCTCTGAATAAGCTGGCCTACCTGGCGACGAAACAGGCGCAAGGCGAGCAGAAGGTGAACTTGATTTGACGCGGTCTCCACGGTACAGTTTCACTCTCCGTGGTGAGGTCTGGTGGATTGAGAGGGCTTGTCCTTGTTCAAGGTGAAGCTGGCGGATCGTCCCGAGTTTCTGGCCGGGGATGAGACTCGCTTGCGGGAGATTTTTCACCCTGGCAAGCATCAGCTCAAACTGAATTACAGTCTGGCCCACGGGACATTGCCGCCCGGTCAACGCTCGAAGCGCCACGTCTTGGCCTCATCGGAAGTCTATTACTTCATTTCAGGGCGGGGCCGCTTCACGATCGACGATCAAATCACGCCGATCGAAGCAGGCACGACTATCTATGTGCCGCCGGGAGGAAGACAGTTCGTCGAAAATACCGGGGAGACCGATGTCGAGTTTTTGTGTCTTGTTGATCCGGCTTGGCGGATTGAAGATGAAACGATACTGGAATAGGCCATAAGCCGATTGAGTCATCGAAAGGAGCGACTGTGAAGGCCAAGATTGCAGTGCTGGCCGGTGACGGGGTTGGGCGCGAGATTGTTCCCGAAGCCGTGAAGGTCCTGAAGGCCATTGCCGAGAAGTATGGGCACTCATTCGAATTTGTTGCAGCCGATATCGGCGGACAGGCGATCGAGAAACTGGGTGTGCCGCTGCCGAAGGACACATTGGCGCTTGCCAAGCAAAGCGATGCCGTCTTGCTGGGCGCCGTCGGGGGGCCTCGATGGGAGAACTTGGAATACAGCCTGCGACCGGAGCGCGCATTGCTCGGAATCCGGGAAGCTTTAGGGCTCTACGCCAATTTGAGGCCGGCCAAGCTCTATTCGAATTTAGTGGATGCGTCCACATTGAAACGCGAGGTTGTCGAAGGGATCGACATCCTTGTGATCCGCGAGCTCACCGGCGGTATCTATTTCGGCAAACCGAAGGGGATCGAGAAATTGCCGAACGGCGAAGAGCGAGGGGTCAATACGGAAGTCTATTCGACGGAAGAAGTTCGGCGGATCGCCAAGGTGGCGTTCGAGGCGGCACGGAAACGGCGGAAGAAGGTCACCTCGGTCGATAAAGCGAATGTGTTGGAATCGTCCGAGCTGTGGCGCAAGGTGGTTATCGACGTCCATGCGTCCTATCCGGACGTCGAACTGAGCCATATCTACGTGGATAATGCTGCGATGCAGCTGGTGCGGAATCCGCGACAATTCGACGTGCTCCTCTGCAACAACATGTTCGGCGACATTCTGAGCGATGAAGCGGCGATGCTGACCGGTTCGATCGGGATGTTGCCGTCGGCGAGTATCGGGGCTAAGGTCGGCCTCTTTGAACCGATTCATGGAAGCGCTCCGGACATTGCAGGGAAAAATATCGCCAATCCCATTGCCACGATCTCATCGGGGGCCATGATGCTGTCGTACGCCTTTCAACTCGATAAAGAAGCCGAAGCGATCGAACAGGCCATCGTAAAAACGCTCGACCTGGGATATCGGACCAAAGATATTCAGAGTCCCGGCGCGAAGATCGTCGGCACGGTGGAGATGGGCGAGACCATCGTCCGAAACTTGAATTAGTCAGCAGGTCTGAACTGTGGCAGCCATTCTTTCCACATGGATAATCAGAACACGTGCAGGCAACGGCGAGTCTGGTTGTACGGGAGACGGTGGACCGTCACTACAGGCCCGTTTGAACGAGCCGAAAGGCGTGGCGATCGATTGCTACGGCAATGTGTATGTGGCCGATTCAGAAAATCATGTCGTTCGCAAAATCGATCATGCGACCGGTGTCATCTCGACGGTAGCGGGCATGTCCGGTGAGGACCCTCTACCCTCGGCTGTGACCGGGGGTGCACTCGCCCAGCCTACGGATGAAGACCCGTTGGCCGATGGTGCAGGAGAGACCGATTCGGCGAAATTTACGCAGCATGCCGATTTGAGCGGAACGGTTCGGTATTGGACGAATCAAGCAACCACAGCGGCCAAGCGGTATGGCGGGGACGGCAAGACCGCGGTGCATGCGCAACTGAACTTCCCTACGGCAGTCGCCGTGGACCGGGAGGGGAATGTATATATCGCCGATACCATGAACCATCGCGTACGGGTGGTCGATTTAGAAACCGGCATCATTTCAACGCTGGCCGGAACTGGTCATGCCCGATTCTCCGGTGATGGCGGTCCCGCCGATCAGGCTGCGCTCAATGAACCGGCATCGCTGGCCGTTGACGACGCGGGCCGACTCTATATCGCCGATCAAAGCAATCATCGTGTGCGGGTGGTAGATCTCAAGACCGGTGTGATTCGGACAGTGGCTGGAACCGGGATCGCGACGTACGACGGAGATGGGAAGCCTGCTGTTGACTCGGCTCTTGCCGGTCCCAGTGGATTGGCTCTCACGGACGACCGTCTCTATATTGCTGATACCTTCAATGGCCGAATCCGATGCGTCGAGCTTTCGTCAGGGTTGATGACCACGGTGGCAGGTGACGGTGGAGTCTATCGGTACGAGTCCCCGTCGGATGCCCCCTCGCCCAGCCTTTCGCGTCCGACAGGAATTGCATTGGACCAGGAGGGACGTCTTTTTCTGACCGATTCAGACAATCACCTCATCCGGCAGTGGGATTGGTCATCCGGAAAGGCGTTCTGTGTGGCGGGTCGAGGAGTGCCGTCCTATTCCGGCGATGGCGGCGTCGCACGAGAAGCAAGTTTGTGTTACCCATTCGGTATCGTTGCCGATCGCGACGGCATGCTGTTGGTGGCCGACACCTTCAATCATCGCATTCGCGTGTTGGCAGTGGAGTGAACGGCTCATGATCAAGAAAAAACCAGGATACACGGTGGCGATCCTTGGCGCGACCGGCGCGGTCGGCAGGGAAACGCTGGAGATCTTGGAGGAGCGGAAATTTCCGCTGACAAGCCTCAGGCTCTTTGCGTCCAAACGATCGGCCGGTGAGGTGATGACGTGTCAGGGCAAGGAGTGGACAGTTGAAGAGCTGACTGAACCTTCGTCGTTTGAGGGCGTGGACCTGGCGTTTATCTCGGCCACAGATGCCATCAGCAAAGACTACGGTCAACGTCTGGGCGCCACCGGCGTTGCAGTGATTGATGATAGTGCGGTGTTCCGCATGGATGATCAGGTTCCCTTGGTGGTTCCGGAGGTCAATGCCGCGGCCTTGCGCGCCATGCCTCGTGGAATAGTCTCCATTCCCAACTGTACGACCACGCCCTTGGTCATGGCGCTCAAGCCGCTTCACGATGCGGTGGGGGTGAAACGTGTGGTGGTGACGACCTTTCAATCGGTGTCGGGGACCGGTGTGGCGGCCATGGATGAGCTGATGGATCAAACGAAGGATTTGCTGGCGTTTCGCGACGTCACGACCAAGGTCTATCCCTACCAGATTGCCTTCAATCTGTTGCCCCACATCGGCTCCTTCAATGAGGGCGGCGACTGTTCGGAAGAAGTGAAGATCGCAAAAGAGACCCGAAAAATACTCGGTGCGCCGAGGCTCAAGGTGACGGCCACGACGGTTCGTGTTCCTGTGTTGCGGTGCCATTCAGAAGCGATCAATGTTGAATTGGAACGTCCGCTGAACGCGAACGAGGCGCGTGCTGCGCTGGCAGCCATGCCCGGCGTGATTGTCTATGACGATCCGGTGAAGAAGCTGTACCCGATGCCGCTTGATGCGACAGGAAAAGACGAGGTCTACATCGGCCGTGTGCGGGAAGATGAATCGATCGCGAACGGTCTCAATCTTTGGGTGGTCTCCGATAATCTTCGCAAGGGAGCGGCGCTGAACGCCATTCAGATCGCAGAATGTCTCATCACGAATTAGCAGAACGCTCAAACTGTTTCAGTGTTCTGCTATTGGGATGAAAGTGATGCCGGAATGGACGACGTTTGGCAAGATTCTGATTGGAATAGGTCTCGGTATTGCCGCGCTCGGGGTTCTATTGGTCGTCGTGGACAGGATACCCGGATTAGGGAACGCCTTCAGTTGGCTCGGCAAGCTTCCGGGTGACATCTCCATCAAACGTGATAACTTCAGTTTCTATTTCCCCATAGGGACAAGTATTGTCCTCAGCGTCTTTCTGAGTCTGCTATTCTATCTCGTAGGATGGTTTTTTCGCCGATGATAGCAGCAGGGCTTTTGGCGGGAGCTGCCGGACTGGGCCTCTCTCTCGGCTCGGTCATGATTGCGGAGGCCCATGCCGCGCAATCGATTCGCGTGCTGTTGGCGCCGGATGTCCAGCAGCTGGAAGTGCATACCGATCAGACCATCTGGGTAACGGATGAACATGATCAGTCATGGTCCTATCGACCTGTCCTGCGAATCAAGGTGCGTGGCCATGCGTTGATCCTCAACGGTAAACCGGTGGTGAGTGCTCAACTGACGTTGCGGGCGGGAAATCACGACCTCAAGCTCTGGCTGAATGGGTACGACACAAGAACAGCGCTTCATGCAAGCGATGACAAAGGCGCATTGCAAATCAGTGGGTTGATCCAGCTCGTTCGGCGAGGAAAGGGACTGCTCCTCGTCAATCACGTCGATTTAGAAGAGTACGTCAAGGGTGTTGTGCCGGCAGAAGTGAATTCAGCCTGGCCCCCTGAAATGCTGAAGGTTCAGGCAGTCGCTACTCGAACCTATGCGCTGTATCAGCACATGCTCAGCTCCACTCGGGACTATGATGTGGTCTCGGGGATTCAGGATCAGGTGTATCGCGGCCGTCAAGGCATCGACGCACGGGTGGTGGAGGCGGTGGAATCTACGAGAGGACTCGTTGTGACCTACCAAGGCGCTCCGATCTATGCCGCGTTCTCTTCGACCGCTGCTGGGATTACGGAAGATGCCATGGTTGTGTGGTCGAAGGATCTCCCTTATTTGAAGGGTGTGGAATGCCCATTCGACATCGAGTCTCCGTATTATCAGTGGAAGGCATCCTTGAAGATCGGCACCTTGGAGACAAATTTGCGGCAACAAGGGTTTTCGTTGGGAACAATCTCGGCGATCACACCGCTCGCCTATAGCCGTGCCGGACGAGTGGCGACAATACGGATTGTGCACTCGATGGGGGAGTTGACGCTACGGGGCGAAGACCTGCGTAAAGCGGTGGGGTATACGGTGGTGCCCAGTACGCAATTTACGATTGAGTCGGTCGGGCAAGACGTCATCATCACTGGTTACGGCGCCGGTCATGCCGTAGGTCTTTGCCAGTGGGGGGCGAAAGAGTTGGCGGAGTTGGGCTATTCCTTTTCGAGCATTCTTCGTTACTACTATCCGGGAACGGAACTTCAGGATGCTTCGTTAACCCAGGCACCGCCTGTGCCTCCGATCACTGCGGCCCCTCCTTCCTGATGCAACTTTCCGAGTTCGACTTTCCCTTCGATCCTTCGTTGGTTGCGTCACAACCCGTCATCCCTCGTGACCGGGCTCGGTTACTGCTCCTCGATCGCCGCACCGACCGACTTGTGCATCATCATGTCACCGACCTCCCGTCCCTGCTCAATCCGGGTGATCTGTTGGTCGTGAATGACACAAGGGTCTTAGCTGCGCGAGTGCCGGGAATCAAACGACCGACGGGAACACCGGTCGAGGTGTTGTTCATCAAAGATCTTGGTGAGGGCCGATGGAAGATCATGGTCAAAGGCACATTCCGTATCGGCCAGGTGATCGAATTCAATCAACAATCCCACGCAACGATCGTGAAGCGCGATGCTGCAGGCACCGAAGTGATGGTGGAAAGCCCAGAGCCTGTGACACGGCTCTTTGAAAAGCAAGGAGTTATGCCGCTCCCCCCATACATCAAACGCGCGCCGACTCAGGAGGATCATCAGTGGTATCAAACGGTCTTTGCTAAACACGAGGGTGCTATTGCCGCGCCGACCGCCGGGCTTCACTTTACTGAAGACCTGTTTCAGCGACTGTCCGTGTCGGGGGTCAACGTTGCCACTGTGACGCTCCATGTCGGTCCCGGCACGTTCAAGCCGGTGACGACCGATCAGATCGAGGATCACCAGATGGGTGCAGAAACATTCACAATCAGCGAAGCGACTGTAAAAGCGATCCAGGAGACGAAACGCGTCGGTGGCCGGGTGGTCGCGGTCGGCACGACGGTCGTCCGCACCCTTGAAACCGTTGCAAAAGAAATGGGGGAAGTCATTCCAATGTTCGGCGAGAGCCGTCTCTTTATTACGCCTGGATTCCAGTTCAAGGTCGTCGATACTCTCATAACGAATTTTCACCTCCCGAGAACCACATTGTTGATGCTGGTGTCGGCCTTCACCGGAATCGAGCCAATTCGAAGGGCCTACGCAGAAGCGGTCAAAGAACGATACCGCTTCTACAGCTACGGCGATGCGATGCTGATTCTCTAGCTGCTGCTTGCTGATCTTGGGTGGCTCACCAAGACGAGATTGACTACAGTAATTCTCGGCGGATCGTGATCGGCAGCTTGGCTTTCATGGACTGCTGGAATGACACCAAGGCGCGTTGCTGCTTCTGTAAGAGAATGTCATCCAACACCCGCTGTTTGGCTTCTGCTGCCTTAGCAGGATCTGAGTCTTGCGGCCTGGTCATGAGAGACTGTCCTTCTGCAATCTCCACCGGGGTCAGGGCAACGGAGTCTCGTACGATCATGCGAGCCTTATTGGCCAAGACTTCCTGGTACTGGATCGATTCAAACGACGCAGGGGTGAGATGATTGGCCGCTAGAATGCGGCGGTAGAGCTCCGGGTCGAAGGCGCCGTTTTTCTGAAAGACCGGCGTTTGCATAATGAGTTCGCGCAAATCGGCGTCGGAAACCCGCACGCCCATTTCTTCGGCCGCGATGATCCACACACGACTGTCGACGAGTTGTCCAACGACGAATTCCTTAAATTCTTCCTCTTTGAAGTCGGTCTTGACGTTGTCTTTGTAGATACGGCGCATGTTTTCATAGGTGCGTTTGAATTCGTCGAGCGAAACCGCCTGATCGCCGACCTTGGCGACGGGTCCACCGGTTTGTTCTCCGAAGCCCCACCAACCCATCGTTATCACGAAGGCCACAGCTAAGATCCCCATGATGGATTTGAGCAACCACGGGTAGTTGTGTGACGCGTCACGCATTGTCTTGATCATATCAATCCTCTTCTTCTATGAACCAGCAGTGTACTTGTGGGCCGAACGGAAGGCAAGGGCCGGTAAGTTCAGCATTATGTGGAATGTCTGCAAGCGTCAGTCTCTGGGAGATCGGCTCTTTCGCACTGCTCACGGAGGACGAGGGACGGTTCAAGCTTCAGAAAAGAAAACCAGAAAAAAGAGCGGTCTTTGTTTGTGCAAGTTGATGCGATTTGTTATACTTTGCCACTAATTAGAAGGAGTACCCTTGGCAGGGGAGGGGCCAACCTCGACGGCGCTGGAAACAAGAGTCTATCCGAAGGCCCATGTCCTGAATCGGTTCATCGCGAAATTAATTGATCTGTTCATTGTCGTCGCTGCCGGCGAAATCGCTCCTCCGGTCGGCTTTCTTTCCGGCTTGGCCTACATCTTGATCGCCGATGGGTTTGCGGGTGGAAAAAGTATCGGCAAACGATTGGTCGGTCTGCAAACCATGCGATTGGATGGCCGGGATACGGCTGGCTTCCGAGAATCAATTATCCGGAATCTTCCGCTGGGTGGTGCGCAGATCGCCTATGCAGTTCCATACATTGGGTGGCTTGTATCTCTTGCCATCTTAGCGTTTGAGAGTTTTTTGATCATAGGGAATGAACAGGGTCGTCGGCTGGGCGATGAAGTAGCAAGGACGCACGTATTAGACGCCGGTCAACTGGCGGTCCCGGATTAGGTACGCCGTACACGAAGTACACAGGTCGGGCGCGGGATTGCCCGGCAAGATGAAGGGAGAGACGCCGTGGGGTTCCCAGGAGATATATTCGGTTGGTTCTCCGATGACCTGGCGATTGACTTAGGCACCGCCACCACTCTCGTGTATGTACATGGGAAGGGGATCGTGCTGAATGAGCCTTCCGTCGTTGCAGTCGAAAAGAAAAGCGAAAAAGTGCTGGCTGTCGGAACCGATGCGAAGAAGATGCTCGGTCGCACGCCCGGGAATATCGTCGCCGTTCGGCCGATGAAGGAAGGTGTGATCGCCGACTTCGAGATGGCCGAGCAAATGCTGAAACATTTCATCCGGAAGGCCCACAATCGTAGCGCGTTTGTGCGGCCGCGCATCATTATCGGCGTACCCTCGCGCATCACGCAGGTAGAGCAACGCGCCGTACGCGATTCGGCCGAATTGGCCGGAGCGCGAGAAGTCTATCTGATCGAAGAACCCGTCGCCGCCGCCATAGGGTCCGGATTGCCGATCACGGAGCCGTCCGGTAACATGGTTGTCGATGTGGGAGGCGGCACGACGGACATCGCCGTCATCTCACTGGGCGGCATCGTGTACAGCGAGTCGGTCAAGGTCGCCGGTGATCGTATGGACGAAGCGATCATGAATTACATCAAGAAAAAATACAATCTGCTCATCGGCGAACATATGGCGGAGCGGATCAAGTTTGAAATCGGGTCCGCCTACCCGTTCGAGGAGCGGAAAACAATGATGATCAAGGGGCGGGATTTGATTTCGGGTATTCCACGCACGTTGGTGATTGATGACGCTGAGATTCGTGAAGCATTGCAAGAGCCCATCGGAACGATCGTGAACGCGATCAAGATCGCATTGGAAAACACCCCGCCCGAACTGGCTGGGGATATTATCGACCGCGGGATCGTGTTGACAGGGGGAGGTTCCCTCCTGAAAGGGATGGACACACGATTCCGGGAAGAAACGAACTTACCGATCATTACGGTGGACGATCCGCTGACCTCCGTGGTATTGGGGGTCGGCAAGATCCTGGATGAGCTGGATCTCCTCCGAAAGGTATCGGTCATGTCTCAGGCGAACAACCTCCGGTAAGGTTCCATCCCCTCATGCGGATGGTCAATTTACGCGCACCGTACAGCGTTAGGCGTGTTGCCCTCGTTCTTGCCGTCATTCTCGTGCTCGGCTTCCTGCTTCTACCCGGCCAACTCCAAAGCGTATTTCAACAAATAGGCAGTCCCTTAGGATGGATTATCAGTTGGCCTCTTCAGGTCGTGGCCGGGGTCCATGATCGGATCGCCGGTATCTGGGGACGGTATGTGGCCCTCCAAGGAGTTGAAGAAGAAAATCAACAGTTGAAGAGAGAGCTGGATCTTCTCAAAGAACAAAACGGGCAGTTGCGAGAAGCTTCGGTGGCGACGGAGCGGCTCTCAGCGTTGCTGGAGTTCAAGAAGCAAGTCCTTCCCACATCCGTGGCCGCCCAGGTGATCGGGCGCGATACCGGCAATTGGTATAAGACGATCATTCTGAACAAAGGTGCGTCCGACGGGCTTCAATCGGACCAGGGAGTGATTACTCCGGCAGGTGTGGTCGGTCGCGTCGTCAAGACCACGGCCTCCACTGCCGTCGTCCTGCTCGTGACGGATCCCAATAATGCGATTGCCGGATTAATCCAGCGTACGAGAGATGAGGGAATCGTCGAAGGGACGACGCAGGGACAGGCGAGACTCAAGTACATTCCGCTGTTGTCCAACGCGCGGCCAGGCGATCACGTCGTCACGTCAGGATTGGTGGGGGGGTTCCCCCGTGGTATACCGATCGGCACGATCATAAGAATCGATAAGGAAGAGGAAGCGTTGTTCCAATCTGCGGAACTTTCTCCGGAGGTCGATCCAAATCGGGTTGAGGAAGTGTTGGTTATTCAGTCTCCCTCTATTCCGACCGAAGGGGGGCGTCTTGGCGTGCCGAAACCCAAGCCATGAAAGCCCTTATCTATTTCACCGTGATCGTCGGCCTTGTGCCGATTCAATCCGTTCTCCTGCCGCATATCAGCGTGTGGGGCGTGAAGCCGGATCTCGGTTTTGTGGCAGTGTGCTTGGTCGGCCTGATAGCAGGAGAGCTGGATGGCTTGTTGGTCGGCATCGCGCTTGGATGGGCGATGAGTCTGTTCTCTGCGCAAGACTTGATTTCCGGCGTAGTCTTAAAGGGAACCGTGGGATTTGTAGCAGGCCTCGCTGGCCGGCAGGTGGTGTATCTGAGCCCTATCGTCCTGGTGGCGGGATTGCTGGTCGTCTCCTGCTTGGCTGGGCTGATCACTCCGTTCGCCCTCAAGCTCAGCCTGCAACAGGATTGGTGGTGGGCCGTCTGGACCGTGGTGCTGCCACAAGCCTGCCTTGATGCGGTGAGTGGAGGACTGATCTACTGGCTTATGTGGAGTCGTTTGAATATCGAGCAGTTGATGTCCGAGTCCCGAATGTAGGCGTTCATGATGATGACGGCGCATTCTTCAGAATCAGAATTCGGCGACCTTCATCGACGGCTCTTCATTCTCCGTGTAGGACTGTTGCTGGTGGTGGTGCTGCTTGGTCTGCGTCTCTGGCATCTACAAATTCGCGAGGGCCCGTATTATCGAGACTTGTCGGAAAACAATCGTACCAGATTGGTGTTGCTCGAACCGGCACGTGGCCTGATCTATGACCGGCATGGTGTCCTTCTGGCGAATAACGTACCGAGTTTCAGCCTCTATGTCACGCTGGAAGATGTGAAGGATCGCGAAGTCTTGATTCAGCAACTGACTGATTTGCTCGGCTTCGATCCGGCCCTTGTTCGGAAAAAAATGACGGCGAAAGGCAGCAAGCTGCTGCCGCGCAAGATCAAAGATCGCATGACTCTGCGTGATGCCACGCTGATCGAATCCCATCGTCTCGACATGCCTGGCGTCATGATTCAGGTCGAATCGCAGCGCAACTATCCTGGCGGTGTGACAGCGGCCCATCTCCTTGGCTATGTCGGAGAAATTTCAGCGGATCAACTGGAGAAACCGGAGTTTATCGATCTCCACCAAGGCAGCATCGTGGGACAGTATGGTGTGGAAAAGTCCTATGATCGTCACATGCGGGGAATGGCCGGTCAAAAGAGTGTGGAAGTCGACGCGCTTGGCCACGAGAAGAAAGCCTCGGTTGTCGAGAGGCCGCAAGCGGGGAACGACCTCTATCTGACCATTGATGTGCGGCTCCAAAAGGTTGCCGAAGATCTGCTGGGTGAAGAACAAGGCGCCATCGTGGCGCTCGATCCGAACAGCGGGGATATTCTGGCCATGGCCAGCCGTCCCGGCTTCGACCCAAACGTGCTCTCCCGAGAACTGACCGCGAAGCAATGGGTGGAAATCGTCCAGGACGAAGGGCGTCCGTTGAACAATCGCGCTTCACAGGGGCAGTATCCCCCCGGTTCCACCTTCAAGATCCCAATGGCCGTCGCCGCGCTGGAAACAAAAACCATGTCGCCTGCCAGTACCGTGTTCTGTAATGGAGGGTATCAGTTCGGCAAGCGGCTGTATCATGACTGGAAAGTCAGCGGTCATGGGTACGTCGATCTTCACAATGCGCTGGTCCATTCTTGTGACGTGTACTTTTATACGATCGGTCAACGAATGGGGATCGATGTGATGGCTGAGTTCGGGAAGGACTTCGGGCTTGGGAAGGCGACTGGAGTGGAGCTACCGTCGGAACGATCCGGTATCATGCCCTCAACCGCATGGAAGCAAAAAGCCAAGAACGAGCAGTGGTTGCCCGGAGAGACCATTTCGGCCGCCATCGGACAGGGGTATGTGACCGTGACGCCGTTACAAATGGCGAGTCTCGTCGGCACAGTCGCCAACGACGGAGTCAGCTACCGCCCTCGTCTGGTGCAGGCGGTCATGGATCGAACGTCGGGAAACCTTCAAGAATTGCCTGCCGTTCCGCGCGGAAAAATCAATGCGAAACCGGAAACCTTCCGCATCATCAAGGACGCGCTCGCCGACGTCGTCACAAAGGGAACGGCGACAAAGGCGAAATCCTCCATGGTGACGATCGGTGGGAAAACGGGCACGGCTCAAGTGGCGGCGCTCCGAACCGGACCAGAAGAAAACATTCCCAAAAAGTTTCGGGACCATGCATGGTTCGTCGCCTTCGCGCCTGTGGAATCGCCGAAGATCGCGGTTGCTGTACTCGCTGAACATATGGGGCACGGTGGGGCTGCCGCGGCTCCTCTTGCGAAAGAAGTCATTGAAACGTATATGAAACTCACCCCTCAGGTACCGGCCGTCACCTCGGATCTTTCCGGTGGGAATGGGCCGGCGCATTCGTCGAAAGACTCATGATCGATCGGTTGACCGAGCATCGGGGCCTCGATAGTTTCGATATCCGCTATGTCGCCTTGATCCTTGCCATCTTGGCGATCGGCGTGATGTCTATTTATAGCGTCGCGCATGGGCAGGGGGGGACGGCGCCCTATTATCTCAAGCAGTTGATATGGATCGGCCTCGGCGCAGCGGCCTTCCTCGTCATGTGGGCATCGGACTACCATCATCTTGCGCGGTTTGCCTATCCAGCCTACGCCTTTATCTTGCTGATGCTGGTCTTTGTGTTATTTGAAGGGCGAACGAGCAAAGGGGCTCAGCGGTGGATCGCGTTAGGCCCACTCACCTTCCAGCCGTCCGAATTCGCCAAGCTCATCCTCGTCTTGGTATTGGCACACTACTACTCGAAAGCCCCACGTGTGGGCTGGCTGCAACGTGTCATCGTTCCCGGTCTCTTGGTGCTGCCCGGCCTCCTCCTCATCTTGAAGCAACCCGATTTAGGGAGCGGGCTCAGCTTTGTCGCGGTGTATGCCGCCATGCTCCTCATGGTGGGCGTTCGTTCGCAAGCCTTAGGATTCATTCTCTTGTTCTCGATCATGTTGTTTCCGTTTGCCTGGGAGGGGATGTGGGGGTCCTTGCATGATTACCAGCGACAGCGCATTATGGCGTTCGTCGACCCCGATTACGATCCGGCAGGAAAGGGTTATCATGCCCTGCAATCGAAAATCGCGATCGGGTCGGGGGAATTGTTAGGTAAGGGGCTCTACGGCGGCACTCAAAGTCAGTTGAAGTTTTTGCCGGAAGGTCATACCGATTTTGTGTTCGCCGTTTTTGCGGAAGAATGGGGATTTCTCGGCGTGCTGGTGCTGTTGACGTTGTTTGTGGCGTTGATTTGGTTGTCGCTGGAAATCGCGTCCAAGGCGAAGGATCAGCTTGGAGCGCTGCTCGCCGTGGGGATCGTGGCGATGTTGTGTTTTTGCGTCGTGGTCAATATCGGCATGACGGCGGGGATGTTTCCGATCGTCGGCATTCCCTTGCCGCTGGTGAGTTATGGCGGAAGCGCCACCATTATGACCATGGCGTCGTTGGGCTTGCTGTTGAACGTCAAGCGGAAGCGGCTGAGCTTGTTTTACTGAACGGTGACCGAGCAAACGGGACACTCGGGTTCCATCGCTCTGAGAAGATAGTGTGGAAAGCCGGGGGAGCCGGCGTGCGGAGTGAGTGACGGACCTGGGTGTGGGCCCGCGTCCATCGCTCTCAGTCGGCTCACATGGCTTGCAGACCAAAGGAGTCAATATGGGAAGTGAGATTGCGATAACCGTTTCGCGGGAGGAAACCCGTGTGGCCGTGCTCGACGGGGGAGTCGTCACCGATTTGTTCGGCGACCGCACGAAACATAAGGATTTTGTCGGCAATATCTATAAAGGAAAGGTGGCCAAGGTGTTGCCGGGCATGCAAGCCGCGTTTGTGGACATCGGCTTGGAAAAAGCGGCGTTTATGCACGTCTCCGATCTGCTGGTGGATGCAGAGCCGGGAGACATGTTGGTGGAGGCTGAGGAAGACGAAAAAGATTCGGAGATGCTCCGGCCAAAGCATCAGAGCGCGAAACCGATCGAGCAGTTGCTGAGTGAGGGCCAGGAACTGATGGTCCAAATTTCGAAGGGTCCGATCGGCACCAAGGGGTCCAGAGTGACGACGTACGTCTCGCTCCCGGGGCGATATCTCGTCTTTATGCCCAACGTCGATCATATCGGTGTGTCTCGACGGATTCCGCGGGATGAAGAACGGGCTAGACTCAAAGAGATTATGCGCCGGGTCAGACGCTCCGGCTTCGGCTATATCGTGCGGACGGTCAGTGAAGGGGTCAAGGAAGATGAATTGAAATCCGACGTCGACTTTCTGCACGTCCTCTGGCAGGACATTTTGACGAAACGGGAACAAATGCCCGCTCCCGCATTGCTGCATTCTGACTTGAGCTTGAGCTTCCGTGTCGTGAGAGACCTGTTCGGCAAAAAGGTGGATCGACTGTGGATCGATTCGCGGGGAGAATACGAAGCCATTCGGGACTTCGTGCAACGATTTTCACCTGAACAGACCTCACGGATTCATTTCTATGAGAAAGATGAGCCCTTGTTCGATCATCTGGGAGTGGAGCAGGAAATTGCACGCGCAATGAGCCGGAAAGTCTGGCTCAAGTCGGGGGGCTATCTCGTGATCGATCACACCGAAGCGATGACCGTGATCGACGTCAACACGGGACGTTTTGTGGGGAAACGAGATCAAGAAGAAACCATCTTGCGCAACAACCTCGAGGCGGCCAAAGAGGTCGCCTATCAGCTGAAACTGCGTGGAATCGGCGGCATCATCATTGTCGACTTCATCGACATGGAGCGGGAGAAAAATCGAGATAAGGTCTATCATGCGTTGGTGGACGCCATGGCGTCGGACAAGGCGAGAACGAGGATATCCAGGATTTCGGATCTCGGCTTGATCGAAATTTCACGCGAACGGGTGCGGGAAGATCTGTTACGTTCGCTGTCGGAGCCGTGCCGCTACTGTGATGGCCGCGGATATACGAAGTCTCCCACGACCGTGGTATACGAAATTTTTCGCGAGATCCGACGGATTGAACCGTCTGCCGATCAGCAACGAATTATTGTGGGAGCCCATCCAACGGTGGCTGAGTTGCTGCAAGACGAAGAGCGCCATGGAGTGGAAGTATTGGAACGAGGCTGTTCGGCGAAAATCATCGTCACACCGGACAGTCAGTTGCATCTGGAGCAGTACGATCTGGTCGTGCTCTAGCCGCCGCTCGTTGTCGAGGAGATGTTCTGCCTAGCGGACCCTCCTGCTGTTGAAGCGAATTCCCTGCCGATGATCGAGACTGATCATGGATGAAGCCGCCTTGACCTGCTGGCTTACGCTCCAAGCGATTGACGGTGTCGGCGATCGTACCCTTCTCAAGTTGATTCACGCGTTCGGATCTCCCGATGCGGTGCTCGGCGCAACGATGGATGACTTGATCAGTGCCGGTTGCAGTCCTGAACTGGCCGAATCCGTCAGACGGGGGCCTGAGTCGAGTATCCGGCGGCAGATCGATCGCCAGGTGAAGATTGTAGAACGATTCAAGATCCAAACAGTCACGTTGTTTGATCGATCCTATCCAGCCCGCCTCAAAACCATTCCCGATCCGCCGCCGTTGTTGTATGTGAGCGGGAGCGTATCGCCGAAGGATGAGGTTGCCGTGGCGATTGTGGGTGGACGACGGGCGACTCCATCAGGAAGACTCATCACGGAAGAGATTGCGAAAGACCTGGCCGGATGTGGGGTGACGATCGTGAGCGGTCTGGCTCGCGGGATCGATGCAGCGGCGCACCGAGGAGCGCTGACGGGTGAGGGGCGAACGATTGCGGTTCTCGGTTGCGGCATCGATCGGACTTACCCCTCGGAACATCACACGCTCCGTCGGGACATCGAATCGCACGGCGCCGTGATCTCGGAGCTGCCGATCGGCGCTGCTCCTCAAAGCCATCACTTCCCGCGAAGGAATCGGATCATCAGCGGGCTTTCGTTGGGTGTGCTGGTCGGCGAAGCCGCGACCGACAGCGGCTCGTTGATCACAGCCAAACTGGCGTTGGAGCAAGGTCGCGAGGTGTTTGCCGTACCCGGTTCCGTCAAGGAAGAAGCCTGTCGCGGATCGAATCGCCTGATCAAAGAGGGAGCAAAACTGATCGAAGGAGCCCAGGACATTCTCGATGAGATTCTTCCGCAAGTCGATGCCCGGCAACGGGCGACGCTGCATCTCGACCGCGCGTTGATGGAAGCGCCTGTACCGCTAGGGAGGGAAGAGACATCGGTGTACGAAGCGCTGTCCTATGAAGCCCGATCCATTGATACGGTGATCGAGCGCACCGGGCTGAGCGCTGCGGAAGTGTCGGCGGCGTTGCTTTCATTGGAACTGAACGGGCGGATTCGCCAATTGCCTGGCCAACAATACATCCGCCTCTAGCACCAGCAAGACATCAAGTCCTGCGTCAACCGTCAATCGAATGATCATCGACGATTCGTCAGCGTGAAGCACGTCCTTCACGTGCGACGAATGATATGTGACGAACATAGCCAATAGCCTTGTCGCACCGGCACTTTCTTCTCACTCTCTATGGTTCCTAATATCCTGCTGATAGTTGCCGACTGCCATTCTAGTTGCACGAATCTCCGATATTTGGTACGGATGATACAATTCCTGAGAGGTAGACGGAGTTGTCATGGGAAAAAACTTGATTATCGTTGAGTCGCCGACGAAGGCGAGGACGATTACGAAATATCTGGGGCGGGGCTATACCGTCATGGCATCGGTGGGGCATGTCAAGGATCTTCCGACCAGCAAATTGGGTGTGGATCTCGAGAACGATTTCGAACCACAGTACGTCACCATCAAAGGCAAGTCCAAGGTGTTGGCCGAGATCAAGAAGAAGGCCGAGGAAGCCGACAAGGTCTTTCTGGCGCCGGACCCCGATCGTGAGGGGGAGGCGATCGCCTGGCACATCGAGCAAGAGCTGCTCGGAAAATCGAAGAAGAAAAAGAAAGATGGGAAGATCTTCCGGGTCCTCTTCAACGAAATCACGGAATCAGCCATCAAGCGCGCGCTTCAGTCGCCGGGCGAGATCGATATGAAACTGGTGAATGCCCAGCAGGCTCGCCGCGTGCTGGATCGTATCGTCGGGTATCAAGGCAGTCAGTTGCTCTGGAATAAGGTCCGGCGCGGGCTCAGCATGGGGCGGGTGCAGTCGGTGGCCATGCGGTTGATTTGCGAGCGTGAGGCGGAGCGGGACGCATTCCGAACCGAAGAGTACTGGTCGATCACCGCGCTGCTGACGGGAACCAATCCTCCGGCATTCGAGGCGAAACTCCACAGTATTAATGGCGAAGAGGCCTCGATTGAAAACGACGAGCAGGCCGGCCGCATCGTCGGTGAAATTCAAGGGAAGACCTTTGTCGTACAATCGATCGAGCGCCGAGAAAAGAAGCGCAACCCCGTCGCCCCGTTCATTACGAGTCGGTTGCAACAGGACGCTTCACGAAAGCTGCACTTCTCGCCGAAGAAAACGATGACGCTGGCACAGCAGTTGTATGAAGGGATCGAGATCGGCGCCGAAGGAGCAACCGGTTTGATCACCTATATGAGAACCGACTCGCCGCGCATTTCCAACGAAGCGATGGCCGACGTGCGCGAGGTGATCCAGTCGCGATTTGGGGCGGACTATCTTCCTGCCGTGTCGAATGTCTACAAGACCTCGAAGGCGGCCCAGGAAGCGCACGAAGCGATCAGGCCGACCTCAGCGGGACGCGACCCTGAATCGATCCGTCAGTACTTAGATCACGATCAGTACAATCTCTACAAGTTGATCTGGAACCGGTTTATCGCGTCGCAGATGGTGCCGGCCATTTTGGACGTCACGCGCATCGACTCAGCACCGGTCGACACGAATGAGCGGTATCTCTTCCGCTCGACCGGCACGGTCGTGAAATTCCCGGGCCACACGATTGTCTATATGGAAGGGGTTGACAAAGAATTACTCTCACAGAAGCCGAAGGCCGATCAGGAAACGGACGACGATGAACGTCAGCTGCCGGTCCTATCCGAAGGAGAGCGGCTGCGACTGGTCGAACAAGACGGACAGACGATACCTGGAATGGTATCAAAACAACATTTCACGCAGCCTCCGCCTCGGTATAACGAAGCGCTCTTGATTAAGGAGCTGGAGGAAAAAGGCATCGGACGACCGTCGACCTACGCCGCCATTATCTCCACGATCCAGGATCGCAAGTACGTGGAAAAAACCGAAGGCCGCTTGGTTCCGACGGAGACCGGGAAGACGGTGAACGATTTCCTGCTGAAGGGATTCCCCGAACTTATCAACGTCGACTTCACCTCACAGCTCGAAGAACAACTGGATGAGGTTGAGGAGGGGAACAAGCAGTGGGTCGCGGCGGTGCGGGATTTTTACATGCCGTTCACGCGGGAAATGGAGCGAGCCAAGACGATTCCTGGTCCCAAAGATATTGTTGAACCGCCGACCGATATTCCGTGCGGGAAGTGCGGACGGATGATGGAGATCAAGTGGGGCAGGAATGGCAAATTTCTTGCCTGTCCGGCATACAAGGACGATCCGCCCTGCAAGAACACGCAAAACTTTGAAAAGCTGCCGGACGGGACCATCAAAATTGTACCCAAGCAGGAACTGACCACCGATCAGGTTTGTGACAAATGCGGAAGTCCCATGGTGGTGAAGACCGGACGTTTCGGCAAGTTCATCGCCTGTTCAGGCTATCCGCAGTGTAAGACGACCAAGCCGCTGGCGCTCGGCGTCAAATGTCCGCAGCCCGATTGCGGTGGTGACCTCGTGCAGAAGCGGACGCGCAAAGGCCGCTCATTTTTTGCGTGCAGCAATTATCCCAAGTGTGAATTTGCCCTCTGGGATCGCCCCGTGCCCAAAGCTTGCCCGACGTGCCAGGCTCCGTTCTTGGTGGAAAAAGTCAGCAAACAAGACGGCCGAAGCGTCCAATGCCGCAACCAAGATTGCGGGTACCGCGAGGCCGGGTGACCATTCATGGTTGTTCCCGTTCAGTTCCGTAAAGTCCGCCGATTGTCCCTGCCATCCCTTGTATAAATCCCGACTGGTTTGGCGGTATCATACCCTCATCTACTGTTGCAACGCCTAATGTGACTGTCTAGCTGGACAAAATTCCTTTTTGAACCGAATATTTGTCCGAACCCATCTAGGGATATTCCGAGCCTTTCTTTCTCATCGCAACATCTTAATGTGTTAAATAAAGGTATGCGATGAATGAACACTTTATCCAGGAGCAAAGACGTGGAAGACAGCAGTGAACGTGATAGTCGGGGCTGGTATTTGATCCGTACCAGGGATTTTGGGTTGCTCTGGTGGGGACAGATGATCTCTCAAATCGGAGAAGGTCTCAATAAAGTCGCTCTACTCTGGTTCGTGTATACCCTCACCGGTTCGGCCCTCAAAATGACGGTCGTCGGATTGCTCCAAACCGTTCCCCCTTTGCTGTTCGGTCCCATGATCGGGGTGTTTCTTGATCGCCTGCCGAAGAAGAGCGTGATGGTGTGGGTGGACTTGATCCGTACCGTCATGATCTTTCTCATCCCGGCTTTATTTGCTCTCGATCTCCTCTCCCTTGAAGGCCTCTATGTCCTGATCTTCTTGACATCGATCGTCTCGACCATCTTTGGACCGGCTTTGGTGTCGGCTGTCCCGCGCTTGGTCCGTCCGACTGAATTGGTGACGGCGAATGCCTTGATCCAAGGCACGAATAACATTGGGTTATTGCTCGGTCCGGCAATCGGCGGCGTACTCATCGCGATGATGGGCGCCGAGAATGTCCTGTATGTGAATTCGGCCACCTTCCTCGTATCGGCCTTGTGTCTCATTCCCATGCGGTTTCATGAAACGCTCAAGATCGGTAAAGAGGCCGGAAACATGTCCGCCTCTATGCTTGATGATTTGAAGGTAGGATTTCGATTTGTCTTCGGCACACACTCGACGGTTTTTCTTCTCGTCGTTATCTCGGCCTTGTACAATTTGGGTGCGAGCGCCTTTGTGTTCATTCTGCCGGTGTATGCGAAAGAGTTTCTCCAAGTCGGTCCGGTTCAATTGGGCTGGCTCTGGTCCGGCCTCGGGGTCGGCATGCTGGCGGTATCTACCTGGCTTGCCTGGAGGCACCAGGGAGATCTGCATAGCCGCTTGCGCCTCATCGTCCGCGGGATGATGGTGGGTGGACTGGCGGTCTGCAGTCTCAGCCTGCTCGAAACACCGCTGGTCGCTGCTGCAGTGATCGTTGTTGTCGGTGGTAGCACGGCGGTCATGAATCCCGTCGTCTGGGCGTTGCTGCAGGAGGCCACTCCGGAACACCTCATGGGACGCGTGCTCACAACGTTCAGCACGGGGTCAATGGCCGCCGCCATGGCCGGCATGACCGGTTTTGGGTGGATTGCAGACGCCATCGGCCCGGCGCAAAGCTTTATCGGACTTGGTCTGGTTCTGTTACTGACGGCAGCCGTCGCGATCCGGTTTATGCGTCAAGCGGTCATGGTTCAACGGGTTTCGGCCTAGACTTCGCGTCAGATTGCCAGCTGTCCCATCATTCTGCCTGTCGTTACGCTTTTCTTGTCGGCCCCATTCCGATATCCTGGTAAGCTGAGGTCACGTATGCGGGAAACAATCGGCATACGCATCCTGGCAGGGTGGTTCCTCACGATGGATCAGCGCGATGAATCAAGAGGAGGAGAGGTCTCGCATGGCGGAACGCCCAATCCTCCGTCGAAAACAATGGCTCCTCACGCGCGATTTTCGCCTGGTGTGGTGGAGCCAGGTGCTGTCGCAGGTGGCCGACGGTGTCAGCAAGCTGGCTCTCTTGTGGTTTGTCTATTCCATCACCGGTTCGGCGCTGAAGACCACGGTCATCGGCCTTCTGCAAACATTGCCCCCGATTGTCCTTGGACCCGTGATCGGCGTGGTGGTCGATCGATTGCCGAAGAAGGCTATCCTGATCTGCAGCGACCTGACCAGGGCCCTATTGATCGGCTTGATCCCCTGCTGGGTCTCCGTAGAGTCGTTTACCGTCCAATCGCTCTACGTGCTGACATTTCTCTACGGGATTGCAACCGCCATGTTCGTCCCGACGTTGTCATCGTCGGTGCCGCTCATGGTGAAGAAGGAACAGTTGACCGCCGCCAATGCTCTCCTCCAAGGCACCACGAGCCTCGGCATCATCATCGGCCCGGTCATCAGCGGGCTGGGGATTGCCTTTTCCGGCTCTCAGGACGTGCTCTGTATTAATGCGGTGACCTACCTGGCGTCCGCAGCCCTTTTGTTTCCCCTCCGTCTATCAGCCGGGATGATGACGTCTCCGCCGGAAAGCCGCCGGACAACGGCGATTGAGGATCTGTTCGACGGGATTCGCTATACGTTGATCGCTCGGCGCACAATTCTGATGTTGATCATGTTGGCCTCGGTCTATACGTTCGGCAGCGGAGCCTTTACCACCCTGTTTCCCGTGTTCGGAAAGAGACTCCTCTCACTCGGTCCGGTAGAGGTGGGATACCTCTGGTCTTGGCTCGGCGTGGGCCTGCTCCTTGTATCGCTCTGCCTTGTGCGGCTCACCGAATGGAATCTTCGGCGTCGGGTATCGATCATCACGTGGTCGAGCGCCGTCGGCGGGGTGGCGTTGTGCGGGTTGGTCTGGGCTTCAAACATCACGGTGGCGACCCTGCTCGTGATGTTGATCGGGATGGGGTTGGGGACCTGGACACCGATCGCCTGGGGGATCATACAGGAAATCTCGCCCACCCACATGGTGGGGCGGGTCATGGCGCTCTACACGGCTATTGCCACGGCGACTTCAATGGCCGGCATGACCTTCTTCGGGTGGCTCATCGAAGTATCCAGCGAGTCCGTGAGTCTGATCGGCATCGGTACAGTCCTGATCGCTCTTTCAATATCCAGCGTGTGGTTCCGGCGACGCGTCGTGGGAGAGCGCGTTTCGATCGAATAGAGAATCCTTCCTCCAACCCATTCTTCCAACCCGAATTCCACTCTCCGTCCAGCTTCGCGTGAATCCTGTCTCCAATAATGTCACCCTTTTCCCCGTTAACATATGTATACTGCGCACCATGCCTATGCCTGTCTTATGAAGCATCTGAGTCGGGTGTGGACAGTGCTGCTGTTTTTGGCAGGACTGGTCTGGGCGTCTCCAGTTGTGGCGGATGAGCCAGCCTCTACTTTGATTGGGAAACAAACTGTCGGCGTAGTGGTCGGCGGAATGCTGCCGGTTCGACTGGCGGATGGGCAGTCGTCCAAGTTAAACGGTGTGGCCGTCCATCCCTCGTGGCAGATCGTATTGACTGATCCGATAGGTGACGGGTGGTGGAGTGGCTCAGTCGCCTTTGGGGTTGAAGCGGCGCTCTTAGGGATTACGGAACCGACCAGTGCGTATGGCGTGGGAGTCACACCGAAGGCAGTCTATACGCTTGCTTCGTTCGGTCGGCTGAAGCCCTATGTCGAAGGCGGCGGCGGTCCGATCTGGACGAATTTCGATGGCCGCATTCCCGAGCAGGGGTCGAATTTCAATTTTTTGGTCTGGGGCGGCGCGGGCGCGACCTATGATCTGACGGCGCGATGGGCGCTGAACGCTGGAGTCCGTTTCAGCCACATCTCCAACGCCGACACCGATAGCCCGAACCGAGGGCTGAATTACCTGCTGCCGTTTGTAGGGGTCTCCTCGAAGCTCTTCTAGCAGGCTGCGGAAGAACTGGCTTGATACCAACAATACCCGCCCATCCCTAGCCACGCCGAAGCCTGCCGGATGGACAGTTCGAATCGCTGGAAAGACTTGCCTCCGAATCCACAAATCTTTGAGCTGACGTAGCGATAGGACATCGTCTTGTTGGATCGAGATCAATCGGATTCGAAACCGGTAGACAGGAAGCGGACGGGTGCGCCATGCGAAAAACGTTATGGGAGACAAGTCTGATAGGATGCGCCGGCGATGAGCCATCCCCCGGCCACGACTGCACCGCGCCAAGCCGCGGGTATCTTCATTCTCATCACCGTCCTCCTTGACATGTTGTCGTTCGGCATCATCATTCCGGTGCTGCCGAAACTCGTCGAGGAATTTTTCTTTGGTAATACGGCGCAGGCGGCCGTGCTTTATGGGTTGATGGGAACGGCCTGAGCGTTCATGCAGTTTTTCTGTTCGCCGATCCAGGGTGCGCTGTCGGATCGGTTCGGTCGGCGTCCGGTCGTGCTGTTGTCCAATCTGGGCTTGGGCCTCGACTACATCGTGATGGCGCTCGCGCCGAACGTGGCCTGGCTTGTGGCAGGCCGCGTCATCTCCGGGATGGCCTCATCCAGCTTCAGCACTGCCGGAGCCTACATCGCCGACGTGACGCCGCCGGAGCAGCGGGCGGCGGCCTTCGGTAAGATCGGCATGGTCTTCGGGCTCGGCTTCATCTTCGGTCCCGCCTTGGGTGGCTGGCTCGGCGCCATCGATCCTCGGCTGCCGTTCTGGGGCGCGGCGGCACTCAGTCTCATGAACGCCTGTTACGGATTTTTCGTGCTCCCCGAATCTCTGCCGCCTGACAAACGGATGCCTTTCACCTGGGCTCGAGCCAACCCAACCGGTTCGCTCAGGCTGTTGCGCTCACACCGTGAACTCTTCGGCCTCGCGACGGTCTCGTTCCTCGGCTATCTAGCCCATGCCGTGCTTCCAGGCGTGTCAGTCCTGTACATGGGCTATCGCTATGGCTGGGGAACGGCCAGTGTGGGACTGATGCTGGCGAGCGTGGGCGTGGCCGCGACGATCGTGCAGGGTGGGCTCATCCGTCCCATCACCAGCCAGTTCGGCGAACGTAGAACGGTCCTAATCGGGTTACTTTGCGGGGCGGTCGGTTTTTCCGTCTATGGCTCCGCCTGGGAGGGCTGGATCTTCTGCCTCGGCATTCCCGTGATGGCCTTCTGGGGACTTGCCGGTCCGGCAACGCAATCGCTCATGACGCGCCGGGTCAGCAGTGCGGAACAGGGCCAGCTTCAGGGCGCCATCGCCGGCATCAATGGAATGACCGGCATGATCGGACCGACCCTTTTCACACAGACCTTCGCCTATTTCATCCGACCTAATTCAGCCTCCAGCACATCCCTCGAACTGCCGGGCGCACCGTTTATCCTCGCCTCGCTCATGCTCCTCGGCGCCGCCATGATTGCATGGCGAACGACGAAAGCCGGCGGACCATAAGCAAGCTGTGTCCGTTGCCCCGTCATGAGGTATAACTGATGTGCGCAACAGTCATAGCGCATGACGATTCCGTGCCGGTCCTTGATACAGCTGAACTGGTAGTGGGTCAGGTAGAACACTTCACTCATGGCGACACCGCCGCCTTTGAATGAACTACACTTCAAGCGTCCTGTGAATCCGGAAATTAATGGGTCCTGAGCCTGGACAAAAATCATTTTTGATCTGGAAATTTGGTTGAGCCAGACTAGGGATATCCCGAGTATTCCTTTCTCCTCCAAACGCTTTATAGACTGCCGTCTATACTCAATAGTCAAAAATATAAGCAATACTCAGTAACATATCTGAAAACAACGTGCACGACGTACGAGCGGACCCCTAGTGATGTGTCCAAGACCTCGTGGGCCATTGGCAGGGCTGCGTTTCAAGCGACCGGCGGATGAAAAATAGATCCATGGAGAAGACTGGTGTGGTTCGAGAGAATTTCCCCATTAACCAAAAGGCAAGTGAGGAGACCGCTATGAGCACACGCACACCCATAATAATAGTACTCTGGCTCCTTGCCATATCTACCGGCTGTGCCACTCCGGTACTCCTTGCCCAAACTCCTGGACCGTCTCGTCCATGTGCTTTTCAAGAGATCGATCCGGCCAAGTGGGGGAACCAGCCATTCCGCAATCCGCCGGTAGAACAAGCCACCCACGGCCGCCTGCAAGCGACGTT
The DNA here is from genome assembly GCA_018242685.1 of Nitrospira sp. Lineage (GTDB taxonomy): Bacteria > Nitrospirota > Nitrospiria > Nitrospirales > Nitrospiraceae > Nitrospira_D. The sequence goes on from JAFEBM010000003.1 coordinate 44,592, forward strand.
GACTGTGCAATACACCGATCCGCATACCACGTCGCTCGGTGGTTGTCCTGTGACACTGCGCACCTACAATGGGGAACTCGTCGGGCCGACACTGCGCGTGAAGCGGGGAGAGACCCTGAACATCCTGCTCAATAACGTCTTGCCACACGAGTCTCCGAACCAGATCGCGGATCAGATCAAGCAAGAGGCGGATAGCGCCTTTATTGAAACTCGGCCGCATTCGTTCAACACCACCAATCTCCACACACACGGTCTGCATGTCTCACCGGTCGGTAATAGCGACAACGTGCTCCTCGCCATTCCACCACAGACGCAGCTCCTCTTTGAGATCAAGGTGCCGGCAAACCATCCTGCCGGCACGTACTGGTACCACGCCCATGCTCACGGCTCGACCGCTATCCAAGTGGGGAGCGGTATGGCCGGTGCTCTGATCATCGAGGACGATGAGGCCATGCTGCCATCCGCCCTGCGTGAAGCGACTCGCCGAGAAAAGATTCTGGTCCTGCAGACCATCTTGTACGACGCCCAGGGGCGAGCCGAAGATATCAGCGCCTTCTTCCCAGATCCGCCCTCACCCAAGGATGCCTGCACGAAAGGGCTGCCAACCTGTACCTGGCAGACATCCAAGCGACGCACCACGATTAACGGGCAGATCGTGCCGATCATCGCCATGCGTCCCGGTGAGGTGCAGCGCTGGCGCATGATCGATGCCGCCTTTCGCGAGTCGATCTGTGTCCGTCTGCGCAAACAGGGAAACAACAAGGAAGGCATCCCGCTGCATGAGATCGCGCTTGATGGTATCTACCTCGGCAAGATCGATACTTGGTCTTCCAGTCAACTGCTCGACCTCGAACCAGGTTACCGCAGTGACGTCCTTGTCCAGGCTCCTAATACACCTGGACGCTACGAATTAATCGATGCAGAAAGCGGCGCCGGTTGTCCAGCCCAGGCCGCGTCCGGCAGCGCCGTGAGTAGCCTCGGCGTCGGCCTGCGGGGTGTTCCCGAGCCGGAACGTTTGCTCGCCTATGTCGACATTGCGGGTGAGCCGCTGCCCATGGCCCTACCCACAAACGCTGAGATGGCAGCGCTCACCTATCGCCCGGGCGTGAACTTGCAGACGCAGGCAGACGGCGTGCAGGAGGCGATCTTCAAGCTGGGCAGCGCCGTGCATACCGAGAAAGACGCACGGAACTACTTCCAGATCAACTACCATGCTTTCAATCCCACCCGCATCCGTCCTGTCGGCCTGGGCCACACTGATATGTGGTTCCTCACCACGGTGGGCGATCCCCCCGGTGTGCTGCCGCTGCAGGAAGCCATTCCACCCTTGCCGCACGTCTTCCACATCCACGTCAACCCGTTCCAGACCATCCGCCAGGATCCGCAAGGCAAGAATGAGCTGGTGTGGAAGGACACGTTACTCGTCTTGCCCGCCGCCAAAGTGCAAATCTATACACAATACCTCGACTACATCGGACAATTCGTGATGCATTGCCACATCCTCGACCATGAAGATCTCGGCATGATGGAGATCGTCGACGTAGTAGGTGAACAGCCAACGACCATGCTGCCGATGCACGAGGGGCAGTAGCCTCCAAGTCAACCTGACCAGGACACCGTAGGAGGAGCCACCATAAAAAAGGAGGAACTCCGTGAGTTCTACTGATCTACAGCCGTTGCAAAGACCCCTGACTCCGGCGATGAAAGAACTGATGCGCGAACTCGAAGCGATCGTCGGCAATCCGGTCGTCGAGGCGGCCTACAACGACGCTATCGCACGAGTGACACCGTTCATCGAAGATGGATCGCCCAATCCCTGGGTCGGACAGCCCATGAATTATTTTGTGAATTACTTCCGGGACTGGTTTACGTTCCTTCCCGAACCGGCCGGTGGTCTCGGCAAGATTGTTCCGTTGACGTGGTTTTACTTGAATAATCCGACTGCCGCTGCGTTTCTCAACACGTTCAAGAGCAAGCGCAATGGCGCGGCGGCCTATACGACGGAGATCTTCAACTGGACGGTCAAGTTCATTGTGGAGCGCGGACGCTTCATGGATTCGCCCGAATCGCTCATCTTCATCAAGGAATGGACAAGCGACCCGACGACTCACATCGAAGATTTCATCGTTCCCAAAGGCGGGTTCAAATCATTCAATGAGTTCTTCACCCGCGAATTGAATCTGTCCCGCAATCCGCGGCCAATCGCCGCCCCTGACGACGACAGCGTGGTGACCGCGACGGCCGACTCGGAGATCAATTTCATCCTTTCCGATCTCACCCTCACCCAGGAACTTGACGTAAAATCGCGCCAGCTCAATGTGCTGCAGCTTCTGAACAACTCCAAGTATGCGAAGTTCTTCGAGGGCGGCACAGCCGTTTCCTGCGTGCTGATGCCTCAAAACTACCATCACTTTCATGCGCCGGTTACGGGAAAGATCGTCGAGTCCATGGAAGTCGCGGGCATGTACAACGGGATCACTGACGGTGAACATTGGTTCAATACCATCTTTAATGTCGGTGAAAGCACCACCGCCTTCAGCATCTTCGAGTATTTCCACCGCGCCTACTACATCATTGAAACCAAGAACAACGGCTACGTGGCGGTCGTACCAGTCGGTCTCAACACGATCAGCCGGATCAGACCCTCGCTCATCAATTCCCACTCTTCCTTCGTCCACCCCGGCGATCCTCCTGTGCCAGTGAAGAAAGGAGATCCGCTCGGCAACTTTGCTTATGGTGGATCGCTGAACATTCTGTTGTTTGAAAAAGGCGTGTTGACATCTGTTTCCGTACTGATGGGCAGCCGTCTGGGGACCATGTCTCCTCCGGCACGATCCAAGTAAAAAGAGAGGAGCGATCATGAGCCAACCACAACTGCGCCTCCGCGTTTCCCTTACGGAATTACAGACCCAGTACGAAAACGGCAACAAAAAGCCGCTTGAGACGTTGATGCGAGCCTGGAAAGGCATCAAGGAACTGCGGTGGGACGATCCGAATTCATTTTTCGCCATCGGAGGACTGCATGGCGAGCCGTTTCGCGGCGCGGGTTGGAGCAATCCGACCTACTGGGGCGGGTATTGCAACCACGGCAATGTGCTGTTTCCGGTCTGGCACCGCGCCTACCTCATTGCGCTGGAACATGCGCTCCGCAGCATTCCCGGATGCGAGGACGTGGCGCTTCCGTTCTGGGATGAGACCGCCCCGCTCCCGGGCGGCAACCCGACTGCGCCGGTGATTCCCTGGGCGCTGACGAACCAGACCTTCGAACTCGATGGAAAATCCATTCTCAATCCACTGGCATCGTTCAAGTTCACGCAACAGGTAACCGACAACACGGCGAACCCCAACGGCTTCAATTACAGCAAGCCTCTGCACTATGAGACGGTGCGGTATCCATTGTCCGGACTCGTGGGGACGCCCCAAGATCAAAAAGCGACCGACAACCACAACAAGCAGTTCCCCGACTGGAACACGAACGCCCAGCTACTGAATCAGAACGTGCTGAACTGGCTGGGACCGTCCATCATCGTCGACAAGAAGCCCGCGCCGGCCAACGTCTACGAGAAATTCCATCGGTGTCTGGATGCGCCGAACTATACCTTGTTTTCGAATACAACGTCGGAGACCGAATGGAACAACAACTACCCGAGTAATCAAGTCGTCGCACTTGAGGACCCACACAACGATATTCATCTGGCAGTCGGGGGCTTCGAGTGGCCCGGTAACCCGGTCGTCCCAGGGCAGAATGTCTCTCCCATAGACGGAGCGAACGGCGACATGGGTGAAAACGACACCGCGTCGATGGACCCGATTTTCTTTTTTCACCACTGTTTCATCGATTACGTGTTCTGGCGATGGCAGAAGAAAAATGGGTTCACCGACAGGTTCGACATCATCCCGCAGTATCCGGGAACGAACTCTGTCGACAGCCAGGGTCCGACGCCGGGCGTGCCTGCAAACTCCTGGCTCACGATGGATTCGAAGCTTGATCCATGGAGTTACACGGCCAGAGACATGATCAACATCGAATCGCAGCTCGGGTACACTTACGGCTCCGGCTCACTCGATGACGTTTCGAAGACACCGGCGGTCACGTTCCGATCCAACGCTGCCGAGTCTCCGTCTTCGACTGCGGTCGAAAACGCCGAGCCCACCAAGACCGTCGTGGTCTCGGGAGTCGACCGGGGCGCCATCAGCGGCTCATTCGTCATCGCTGCCTTTGCGAACGTGAACGGCAAGCGCGAACTGATCGGTACGAAATCCATTCTCAGCCGCTGGAAAGTGCAGGGCTGCGCAAACTGCCTGACGCATCTCGAAGCGCGGGCGCACTTCCCGGTGAAGCGTTCAGTCGTGGCAGAGTTACCGCCTGAGAAGGTGCAGGTCGAAATCCGCACACGCAATCGTGAACCTATATCGGAAACGGCCTCGTTGCCGACGACACCTTTCACCATGTTCACCGAGGCGAAGAAGCGGTTCCGTGTGCAAGTGATCTGAGAGGTCATGCCGAACGCTACGTGGCCTGGCTTGTGGCGGGTCATGTCATTTCCTGGACGGCTTTCTGAGGACTCGCCGGTCCGGCGACGCAATCCCTCATGACGCGCCGGGTCAGCAGTGCGGAACAGGGTCAGCTTCAGGGCGCCATCGCCAACGTGAAAGAAGCCATCGAAGGGTGGCTTGAGGTGAGGGAGGCCAAGCGTGTGGTCGACGCAGAATGGACGGTTGAGGTTGTGGTCTGATGAGTTGGGGCCTGGACTTCTGCGTAAGCTGATCCGCCAAGCTGGTCTCACCGTAGAAACATTCAACAGTCTGGAGAGCTCGTCAGTAGCAGGTTTGTCTCATCTATCGCGACGCCAATGGGTGCGTCGAGTCTCAGCCTCCGCTTCAGTCGCATCCACGAGGTCGACACTGAGAGCTCGAAACGTGGGCTCAATGACCTCCTGCCGTTTGACGGAGTGACCGTAAAGCGCTTCCTTCGGTAACATACCTGAAAACAGCATGCACAGTACAAGATCCGACCCTACTTACGACTCACTGATGTCCCCACCGCACTCCTCACCGCTTTCAGACTACCGCAGGGCTCACTTCTCCGGACTCGTCCCACTCGCCTCGTAGGCGTGAAGCGGTCTGAATTGCTTCTGCATTTCCTCGACGAGCCGGAGGCGGTCCTTGAGCACCGCCTCCTCCAGTTTATAATTTCCCTTCAGCGTCTCCGTGAGCGACCGCACCTCCGTCCCCAGTGCCGTGACCCGGGAAGGGACATTCTCGATCTTACCGCTTAAGTCGGACAATGCCTGCTGGGCGGTCTGGAGTTGTTTCGTGGCCTCCCCTGTCATCATCTCAATCCTGCGGAACCGTTCTTGGTCCCTTATGTCGGAACCCTCCACCGTCTGCTTCGTGTTGGTGGTGATGGTGCTGATCTCACGCAAAATTTTCGTATTCGTCACCTCCTGCGCTTTCAACGATTCCAGCGCCGATTGGAAGCCGCCGACCTGGTCCAGCGCCGATTGGAAGGTGCGGATCTGAGCACGGAGGTTTTCCAACTCAGTCTTAGAGGATTTGACCTGCTCACGCAGGCCGCCGGTCTCCACCCTTATGGTGCTGGTCTGGGCGTCCAGTTTCTTGGTCAGGTTCAGATTCATCGTCTCCAAATCCCCGGACGTGGCACAGCCTGTCACCAGCCACGCCATCACAACGCCCGTTCCCACTTGCAGGAAAACACTCCGAGAGAGTTGTTTCATAACCCACCTCCCCTGGTGAAGTGACATAGATCATTCTACTCACCGTTTGAGCGGAGGCGCCAATCGGTAAAACCCCTGGGAGAAGATTGGGACAACCCAGCGGCTTCAGCCGATCGAGTGCGGATTCGAGTCGCCATAGGAAGCAGCCTGGAAGGCCGCAAGAGCCGACAGAGCATGAACCTGACCCTGATTTTGGTGTTCAATGCACCAAGCGGTTTACTTGACCATAGTGAGGGTCTTCACGATAATAGCTCAAGCGTTATTCTGAAGAAGGAGATGAAGGCATGAGATTGCATGTTATTGTGGAACAGGATGAGGCAGGTTACTTTGTCGCCGAGGTGCCTGCGTTGCCTGGGTGTCTGTCGCAAGGGAAAACGCACGATGAGGCCATCGCCAACGTGAAAGAAGCCATCGAAGGGTGGCTTGAGGTGATGGAGGCGAAGCGTGTGGTCGATGCAAAACGGACGATTGAGGTTGTGGGCTGATGGCGGAACGCCTCCGGTTGTGTTCAGGGTCTGACGCCATACGGAAGTTCCAACGGGCAGGGTGGAGCATCATGCGACAACGAGGCTCTCATGTGATGCTGGTGAAATCCGGTTATGAGTATACCCGCTCCGTTCCCCAACATGATGAGTTGGGGCCTAGGCTTCTTCGTAAGTTGATCCGTCAAGCTGGTCTCACCGTAGAAACATTCAACGGTCTGTAGAGTTCATCAGTGGTACATTCGACTTATCTATAACGGCGCAAATGGGTGCGTCGAGTCTCAACCTGGCCGCAGAGGCCAACCACACGACACATTCCAAACGACGGAAGGAGCTGGATCGCCTCTTCGTCAAGCTTCAGATGTTCCTGGACATTTATGCTGACCAGAGCGAGTCAGCTACCCGGTGGGGTGAACGGAATGGAAATTGGTGGAGCAAAAATCTGTTCAAGCTATACCGAACTCCTGAGCTGGGAAAGGGGGAAGAAAACCAGCCTTGTCCCCTTAAGTCCTTCTCGGTTCGTTTGACCGTCAAGGTTGGTCGGGCAGCATGAGTCATTACTTGCAAGAGAGAACTCACTGCTTGTTTCAACTTTAGAAGAGAGCCCTTACAGCCCGAGCCAAAGCCGCAAGGCTCCGTCGAGCCTTTCCTGATCAGCAGCAGTGCGGTGACCAAAACACCGATTGATCCGAGCCCTGTCCAGTGTAAACAATCCGCGCTTGACGGCGCTCGGAAACAGCAGTCCCGCTGCTTTCCAATCAGCCAAGGCAAATTCGCCAGGTTGTAGATGCTTAAGCTGGGAAGTCATCGGAAGGAGCAAGAGGTCAACTGACGGATGAGGGGCACTCACGACAACAGCTGGACGTTGTTTAATTCCCGTGAGGTCCGAAAACGGCAAGGTAGCCAGGACGACATCGCCCCGGTCATAACTTGTCATATTCGGCATCGCGAGAATTGTTCCAGATTCGTGCGAGGCTGGGTAGTGAGGCGTGGGAGACATCGGTCTTGAGAGCCATCAGGTCCTCTTGAGAATCCGGGATGACGACCTCAACCGGCGTATTAGCCGAGAGCGATACCGGCTCATCCAGAACCACTTTCTCTCCATCATAGTGTGCCGAGATGTGCCTCATGATCTCTCCTGTTCCTCCACGTGGGCGGCCTGTGTTGAACAGATTCTATTGGCGCTCGTGAAACCTGTCAACTCAGCTCGACTTATCAGTCCGGATCGCTCCACCTAACGATCTTAGTTGGTTCTTGATCGTGAGCCGAATTCTCCTCGTTCGCGCTGTGGAGACTGATTCCTTGCCGGATGACTAGCACCTCTTCGGTTCCACCAACTCTAACTTGGAATAAGAGGCCGATGTGAGTACCATCGGTGGCAATGAGAAAGGAAAACTCACGGCACAAAGCCCAGAGCAAGAATTCACTGGCGAAGCGTTTCAAGGCTCTCACGTGGGATGAGCTCCAGGAATGGGCCGGGGGCATTATTGTATCGCGAGGCCAGCGGTACCAGCGCAGCGGCCAAGTCCATGGATTGGCCAGAACCTCGAACGGAGGCCTGGTTGCGTGGGTGCTGGGCTCGCACCGATACGCCACTAGGGTCGAAATGGAAGATGGCGAACTGGTGGCTGTCTGTACCTGCCCGTATGAGGGCGTCTGCAAACACGCGGTTGCCGTGGTGATTGAATGTCTGGAGCAGGTGAAGCGCAATCGTATGATCCCTACCGTATCCGAGCAGGACCAGCGGTTTCAGTTGTTGGAGCATGATGGAGACGAAGAGGAATGGGGTGAGGACGGCGCCACGGACGAAGATTTGGTACCTGTCCCTGAGCGATCAATGCGGAAGGGCGGAAAGGCTGCTCCAGACGCATGGCTGTCTTTCCTAGAACAGCAGACGCACTCACAACTTCTCGAGTTTTTAGAAGACCTTGCTCAACGCCATCCCGATATCCGTAAGTTTTTGGAGGATCGACACAATCTGTCGGCAGGCGCCGTGCCTAAGTTGGTCAAGTCCTTGCGGGCTGAGATTGCTGGCCTTAGCCAAGAATCGGGTTGGCGCAACCACTGGAGCGGCGAGGGAGCGATCCCAGACTACTCACGGGTGCGGAATCGCCTGGAAGTGCTGCTGGCACAAGGGCATGCGGATGTAGTGGTGGAGGTGGGAGCGCAACTGCTGGAGGCTGGCACGAAGCAAGTAGAGACGAGCGACGACGAAGGGGAGACGGCAGAGGAAATTGCCTCCTGTATGGATATCGTCTTCCAGGCGTTGCGTCGATCGTCTCGCACTTCCACCGAGCAGATGTGTTGGGCGGTGGAAGCTGACTTAGCGGACGGGTACGAGCTTTGTCGCGGAGCCAAACCGTTCTTGGATCGAATCCATCCGATAGAGGCGTGGAATGGGCTTGCGGAACAGCTGGCTCGGCGCCTCACGAAGGACCGGCGGAACAGGGATCAGGACACCTTCTCAGAGAATTTTCAGCGCGATCGCCTGAGTAACTGGCTGATCCTGGCGCTGGAACGAGCCGGTCGGCATGCAGAGATCATCCCGTTATGCAGGCAAGAAGCTGTGAAGACCGGCAGTTACCCTCGCCTCGTTGAACACCTTACGAAAGCCAAGCAGTGGAAAGAGGTGGAAGTCTGGATCCGCAAGGGGATCGTGGCGACCGAGAAGCAGTGGCCTGGCATTGCTGCCCAATTGCGGACGGTCTTCCGCGAGATGCGTGAGCGACAACAGGATTGGCCTGCCGTGGCTGCATTGCGGGCCGCCGAATTCTTTGTGGAGCCGAGTGTGCAGACCTTTCAGGCGTTGGAGAAGGCCTCGCAGCGAGCCGAGGTTGGGGCGGAGGTGCGGGCCGCCGCCTTACAATATCTGGAGACCGGGACTCGTCCTCAACCGTCGACTCAGCTCTGGCCATTGCCGGAGAGTGGACTGAAGCCGATGACCGGGCGTTTTCCGATCCGGCCACCCCTGAGCGATGTCCTTATCGACATCGCGATTGCAGAAGAACGGTCGGACGAGGTGCTTCGCTGGTATGATCGGCGCAAGCCACGGTCGCGAAGCTGGGACTCTGGATGGTTTGCGGAGGACCGCATTGCCGAGGCGGTGGTGGCCAAGTATCCTGAGCGGGCCGTTGCTATCTGGAAGCAACTCGCTGAAGCGCAGATTGCCCTCACGAAACCAAAAGCCTATGACGCGGCCGCTGGCTACCTGCGGAAAGTGGGTCGTGTAATGAAGCAGCAGGGGAAAGGGCAGGACTGGCAGAGCTATCTTGTGGCCCTTCGTCAGGCAAATGAGCGCAAGCGTCGATTCGTCGATGTGCTCGATATCCTGGCCGGCCGCCGGATTCTCGATATGAAGTGAAGGGGGGACTGGCCCGAGCAGGGTGTACGTACCTCTCTGAAGATCTTCGGCCGCATCTCTGGAATCGACAGGCGCGAGACGAGGTCTGACCTTGCTAGCCGCAGATGTTTGTTTTAAAGGGGTACAAAGTCAAGAACCGACCCCAACAACTCATGCTCCTCGGCGCCGCCGTGATTGCATGGCGAACGACGAAAGCGGGCGGGCCATAGGCAAGTTACCTCCGTTGATCCTCGGTGAGTTGCGTGTGAGATGCGCGACGATTTGAAAAGATACTCGCCCCCTTCACATCCGTCCCAGGTCATTAGGCGCTGCGGCTTCCAAGGAATGTTACGACGTGACCTTGCAGGGCGGCTACGAAGCGTTGGAAGGTTAAATCTGGCGCGGGTTGTATGATCTTGGTTTTGGGTGAATTGGTCGCCATCAGAAAACAAGCTGAGGTATAGAGCCGCTCCAGCACTAGGCGACGGCAGAGCAGTTCATATCTTCTGCTATATGACACCCCTTTATACCGTGGCCGTTCTTTGCTCTTGATGGTCTCACCGCGAAACTCCGGATCAACTTGGAAGTAGGGCTCTTTATTGACGACGGGGGTTTTCACATTGTCGCGATCTTCGAGGAGAAACAGATAGCCCAAGAACGGAGGCGGAAATTGTCCGAAACGGCCTTCTCGAAATGCGGTCCAAATATCTTTCGCGCTGCCCACAGGTTCTTCTGAGCGATTGTTGACGTTGTTACCGATTGACTTGCCTGCTTGCGACTTGAATTCCATGGCTAAGACCAATGCGCCTTCAGACACCACGATGAGGTCCCATTTTTTCGTCGCTCTGAAATATCCCGGCAACTCAAGTGCGGTTTTTGTCCGGACATCGACCTTCTTGAGCCCTGCCTCACAGAGGATATCCGAGACCAGGACTTCCAGCGCGCCCATTTGCGTACCGCCCGTGACCTCTCCACGCGTACCGGCATCGATCTTTCCCGACTGAGCTTGTTTTTCTTTATTTTTTCTCCGAGCGTCCCAGTAACTTTGAACGGCGGCACGCAGCTTCTTTTCAACGTCCAAGAGCTGTCTCCATCAGTGAGGAGTCGATACCATAAATATTCAATGCTACAGTTGTGGCTTGTTGTCTGTTTCGATGGCGAAACGCTTCTTTGAGTTCCTTCGCATGAGACTTCGAGAGGGTGACAGGAGGGGGGACCCTGATTCGGCGCAGGTATTGTGCTTGGAAGCGTAAGTAGCCACCCCGCATTCTGATGCCATATGATTCGACAACGAATTGGCCGATTGCAGATAAAAGCAGACCTCCAAGGACTTCCAGATCCCAATCGTCTGACTGAATGAAATACAGGTTGTGATGGGGATAGGTTCCCTCGCGATCAAGGACAGGTTCGAGGCTACTTTTGATATCCGGGATATAGAGCTTGGGGGTCTCAATCAAGGCATGATTGACACGATCAATGGTCCTATACCAACCAGCTGCTTTGTTCTCTGCGGTGTGCCGGTTTTTCAGTGCCTTTGCATGATGCTCGAAATAGGCCTTCAACTTCGGATAGGCGCTCAGCTGGACAAGCCCTGTCTTATTCCAGGGATTCACCAGATAGTGGCCAGACCAATCGAATGTTCCGCTGGCGGTGTCTTTAGCGACTGCGAGCTTTAAAAGACGTGACGATTCAACTAAGTATGGGTCAGTCGTGATGTATACGCTGTCGTTTCCGGTGGCGACGCCTATTCCTACCTTGGCATTCATTTCGAGCGGTGGAAAAGTGTCCTCCAATCGGCGAAGGAGGGACAGTTGTTTGGGCGAATGACAAGGCCATGGATCCGATCCTTTGAACCAGTTACTGACGACTGCGGCATGGATTGAAGGGGAATCCTTCGACGACTTGCGGCGGAAATCGGGTTGAAGCGTTGCCGCCAACAGTTTGGGTTGAATGGTTTCAGTTTGAGGGGTGGCGCTGGCCACGACCGTTGCACTCTGTCGGCGGTATCGGATAATTGTGATCGCAGGATATGCATCAACCTCGTTATCAAACGCATTGACGTCATGCATGCCCAGAATCAGTTCAACGCTGTAAGCGGACGTGATTAGATGTCGAAGTTCCGCTCCATATTGATTTCTCATCCATCTGTCCGCACAAATGAACGCGCAAACCCCACCGGGCGTTAGTTGACGAAGCGCTGCCTCGAAGAATGCCACATAGAGATCGGCTCTGCCCCGCATGGTGGGATAAGCGTTACGATAGATCATCGCACTCTCTGCTGGAATATCCTCAAGGCGTATGTAGGGTGGGTTTCCTACGACAAAGTCGGCCTTCTTGTTGGTGGTATCGAAAAGATAGTCCCTCGTCACGATCCACGATTCAGCGAGTTGTGTGACAAGCGGCTGCTGCACACCTAAGTCTACGAGGATACTTTGAGCAACGTATTTTGCACGGGCCGCACTCGTTTCATCCAATTCATAGGCAAGTAGGGAGTTGCTGCAATCGGACAAAGACCGGCCTTGCTTCCGACAAGACTCAATAAGGCGCGTGATCATGGGGCCAAGAAACGCGCCATCACCCGCAGCTGGTTCTACGGCCAGAGCATCCACCAAGTTCTTCTCCGGCGAATAGCCGCTTAATTCTAATAGCAGTTCTACTACCCAACGCTTTGTGTACACGACGCCTTTGGGTTCGGTCGGTACGAGAAGGGGAGAGAGTTGAGACGGTGTGAGGAGTTGAAGCTGAATGCCTTGTGTCGAAATGGTGGAGGTAGGACTGTCTGTCACGGAAGTCCTCAGTGCGTAAGCGCAAGAGAAGCGGGCTGATACTAGCTTGTCCGCGCTATTCATTCAAGACGGCGAATATGATGACAGACGCAGAACTTAGAGTGACATTATTAGTCAGGGACACGAAACGGAGGCTGTTGTATTTATGGAAGGTCTGATTAATTCAAAGTTTCGGCAAATAATCTGCTCAATTCCCCGTGTTTTGAGTGTCAACTGATTAAAATCAGGAATTAATCAGACCTTCCTTATTTTATTGGAAGAAGTAGGGGGCGGACCTTGAACTGTGTACTCAACTCTACGACGGGATTCTATATTCAAGACGGCATCGGCTGGTCCGGCAATACATATGGCCGTCGAATGCATGCAAAAGTGACTCATTCCTCGTTGGGCATCCGGTTCCATGATCCGAAATAAGCCGCCTCTGTAGATTGGCACAGGTCGATCGGGGTGGGGCCTAGAGTAGGTATTGATCGATTCCGAGCTCTTGATCACGAACTCGATGGCTCTGGTCAAGTATGCAAGTGGTCTTCTTTCGCACCTTGCTTGCTGATGCGGTGGTGCGTGTGAGCGTCTTGGCCCACACTCACTCGGCTGGTTGACTCAGGCGCATCCCGGTCCTCATTGCTCGTGGTGTCGACTCAGGACATTGAGTCGCACCCGTTGCCCATCAGGATCGAGGCTGGGACAGATCGCCTGTGCGTTTGCCCGCCCCACAGTCTCGCACAATGATGTGCCCCAGGAGATTCTATGAATAGCAAGGAAGAAAAGACCCCGTTGAGTCCCTCACGTTTGACAGACACAAAGACGAGGCCGGCTTGGATCCGCTCAGGGTTCGACAACCTTCCTTGACGTCGTGCTCAACAGGAGGTTAGGCTAACAACCAGCGAAGAGGCGCGTGATGAGACTTGTAGTTGCCGGTCTCCTCATCCCTTTCATCGTTCACGCCAGGTATCGTGGCGCTCTCCGCACCAACCAATTTGATCTCAATTCCCTCAAGAATCCATTCGGGACGGGTAGTTTCTTCTCATTGAAGAGCCTTGGGAACGAGCAAGGCCTTCACAGAAGCTCGGCCCATAATCAGTCTGCCGCTATCGCTCGCTGTGCCACGGATGATCCCGTATTCTGCGATCGGCAAGGTCGCTCAAGGACCACCCTGGGCATACATCAGCGTGATCCCAAGTCGATGAACGATCCAATAAGGAGGGAATGTTATGTCTGGAAAACATTTCATACACTACGCGCCTGCCTGCTTAGCGTTCCTGCTGCTAGGGTCACCGGCTGTTGCCCACGATGCGGATCTCGGCGGGCCGTATAGCCACAGGAATGTACCAGCTACGATTACGAAGATCGAATCGGGGCTGATGTACCTTGAGATGCAAGGGGCTTCAGGCAAGAAAGTGTCACCGCGGTGGGTCAGCGTAAAGAAGGCGGAACGCATGGGACTGCACCAAGCCAAGGTGGGAGATGAGGTGATCGCGACAGTGGATGAATCGAATGTTCTGCTGGACATTCACGATCCAAGCCGTCCTATCCACCGTCATCGCGTTGTGGTTGGGACCCTCGCCTATGCGGATCCGTTCTGGGAGGTCGCCGAGGTCTTTACCAGTGAAGGGTTGGAGTCGTTTTCGGTTGACGCCTTAGCGGGCAGTAAACTTGGTCCGCTTAAAGAAGGAGCCTTAGTAAGAGCAGAGTTAGACGAGGCGAATGTAATGATTGACATCCATCCCTACCACCGGCAACGCGAGCAGTCAGGCATTTCGCGCAACATGCGACCGAGGGCGCACGCGTCCAGATGATTCCGGCACGATCACGAGATCAACAAAGTATGGCATCCCGTGTGTGTTTCTTTGTCCTCATCTGTTTGAGATAGCCTATGGTGAGGCTTGGGTGTCGAGTCTCAAGTCCTCTCCGAACGTGAGGGATCGTGACGGTCCGTTCTCGCAGCAAGGACCAACAAGGGAGTGCCGATAATGACCAAAGCTGTCTGGGTGTTGCTCGTGATGGCAATGCTTGTCGTGACAGGAAATGTTGCCATGGTGTGGTACGTCCTGCAATCAGGTTTTAGTGCGACGGAACAGCCAATGAAGCTCGAGGTCCTGTTCGCGCGTCAGCTCAGGCGTATGGCAATGCCCGAAGCCCAGAAGCAGATGAGAAACCCCGTTCTCGCCACAGACGCGGTGCTTGCAGAAGCGCGGGTTCACTTTGCGGACCACTGTGCGAACTGTCACGGGAACGACGGTAGCGGCTCTACCGTGATCGGACAGAACTTTTATCCAAGAACACCCGACCTGACTAAAATAGAGACGCAGTCCTTCTCGGATGGAGAACTGTTTTATATCATCCATCATGGCGTTCGATTTACCGGAATGCCCGCATGGGGGAAAGGCCGTCCCGAACCAGATCTCGATAGTTGGAAACTGGTGCATTTTATTCGTCATCTCCCAACCATTACGAAAGAGGAACTGGAAGAAATGGAGCGGTATAACCCCGTGAGTCAAGTGGCGCGGGAAGAGCAGGAGCAGATCGACCGTTTTCTCCAAGGTGAACCGCTTGATCCGCAGTCTCCTGCGCACCATCATTAACTGAGGCAGTATGCTGACCAACATGGTGAAACAAGTAGGGATACTGATCCTGCTGATGACCGCAATCTTACCCGGGATAGCCGCCGCGCACGGGGAAGGACGGCACGTCTTTGGCACAATCACCGCCCTCGGCACTGCTGAGATTCAAGTTCTGACGGTAGACGGAAAAACAGTTTCAATCCACACAGTCGCCGAGACAAAGTATCGGAATAAAGGAAGGGGGGGTGGAGGGAACGTTCCTAAGGTAGGCGACCGCGTTGCTATAGATGTCAGAGAGAAGGATGGCAAATTGATGGCCACTGAAGTCCAATTCTCCTCCTTGGCGAAGCAACGGAAGCCGTGAAGGGATGATGTTCATCGACAGGTGAGCTGACCCACCATCCTTCAACTGGTCCAGCTCCTCTGTGAGTGCTGGTGGAGTGTCTCAGTGCGCGTCATCTGACCGCGTTTTACCCCAGAACAAGGAATAGACATAAATCTGGTAGGCCAGAACAAGCATGAAGCCGATTCCGAACCAGGTAAACCCGGTTGTCAATCCATAAGAATCGGTGGCGGCATTGAACACCGTGAGGCTGAGCGCCGGATCGGTTGTTGAAACTAAGATGTAGGGATACATGCCGAACATGACGCTGGCGAGCATCAGCAAAATAAATACACTGGAGATCAGAAAGGCAGCGGTGTCACGCTGTCGCTGCCGAAGGTACAGACTGGATCCGAGTGCGAATAGGCCGCTCAATGGGACCAGATATTCCATCGGATGGCCGGCGAAGTTGAGCCGCAAACTTGGCTGGACGAAAGGGACGGCAGTGACAGTAAGCACCGTGCATCCAGCCGAAGCCCATCCCATGACCCAGGCGGTTGAGACGGCCCGCTTATACAGCGCGCCTTCTGTTTTCATGACGAGATAATTCGCTCCGTGGAAGGCCAGGATCGATACAGTCGTCAGCCCCAGCAGCACCGTGAACCAGTCCAGGATGCCTGGTTCCGGCCCAGGCTGAAAGTCTGTCCAAAACGGGACGAAGAAATACCCGTCACGATTTAACGGCACACCACGAATCAGATTGCCCAGCGCAGCGCCGAAGACAAAAGCCAAAAGCAAACTGGCTGTCGTAAAGGCCGTATCCCAGGCCTGTTTCCACAGCACATGATCCACGTGCGATCGCAATTCCAGCGCGAGACCGCGAAAGATCAGCAACCACAGCACCAGGATCAACGCCAGATAGAACCCGCTGAATCCGGCGGCGTAGGCCTTCGGATAGGCAAAGAAAAGGACAGCGCCGGCGGCGATCAACCAGACTTCGTTCGCGTTCCACAGCGGTCCGATGGAGGCGAGCACCGTTCGGCGTTCCATTTCGGTCCGAACGACGAACGGATAGACCATGCCGACACCAAAGTCGAAGCCATCCAGGATAATGAAGATGGCCAGCATCAGTGTGACGACGATAAACCACAGGGTTTCCATCAACAGCCCCTTCGTTCAGGCGGGATATGTCGTTTGTGAGTCGATCGAACCAGGTCCGCGTCCAATCGTTTTGCCGAGAAGAAACACGAACAACAGGCCGAGCAGCAGATACAATCCCAGGAATCCAATCAAGGTGAATAAGGCATTCCCTGAATGAACCAGCGGAGAGGTGCCATGGGCGGTGCGCAACAACCCGTATACGAGCCAGGGCTGCCGTCCTAGTTCGGCGGTCATCCAGCCGGCCGACGTGGCGATGTAGGGGAATGGCGCTGAGAGCATCAGCAACCACAATAGCCACTTCATGTTGAACAGCCGGTCACGCCAAAGCGAGAGCAGGGCCAGGCCGAAGATGGCGGCGAAGATGGTCCCCAATCCGGCCATGACGTGATACGCATAATAGAGGAGTGGAAGATTATCCGGCCACTCGTCGCGAGGAAACGCGTCGAGACCCTTGACCTTGGCGTAGAGGTCTTTATACACGAGAAAGCTGAGCGCATTAGGAATCTCAATCGGGTTGTCGATGGTCATCGTTTCAAGATTGGGTTGCCCCACCAGATAGAGACCGGCTCCTCTCTCCGTCGTGAAGAGCCCTTCAAATGCCGCCCCCTTGACCGGTTGATGTTCGAAGACTTGTTTGGCGTTGCCGTGTCCGGTGGGGAAAATCATCAGTGCAGAAGCGATTGCGCCGGCGACAACGCCGGTCTGTAGGAAAGTCTTCGCATGGGGTAGATGTTGTCCGGATAACAGATAGTACGCACCCACCGCTGCGATCACACAGGACGCCGTGACGACGGCCGCCGTCATATTATGCGCGAATTGCCAGAATAACCAGGGATTCGTGAGCAGCCCGGTGAGACTGTTGACGAACACCCGGCCATCGTCTCCCACGTGGTACGCGACAGGATGCTGCATCCAGGCATTCGTCGCCAGGATGAAGTAGCCGGAGAGCCACGAACCGACAAAGAGCATCAGAGCGGCAAACCATTGCAGCCGACGACTGAATCGTTTCCTGAACAGCAGGATACCGAGAAACGATGATTCCAAGAAAAATGCGAAGACTCCTTCCATGGCGAGGGTTTGGCCGATCACGCCACCCGCGAAGGTAGAAAACCTCGCCCAGTTGGTTCCAAACTGAAATTCGAGCGGGATACCGGTCACGACGCCGAAGCCGAAATTTAAGGCAAAGATGCTCGTCCAAAAGTCCGAGACTTGCTGATAATGGTCGTCATCGGTGGCAAGCGCCCGGCTGCGCAGGTAGAACAGCAGCAACGCCAGGCCCATCGTCAACTGCGGAAAGAGGTAATGGAAGGTGGCGGTGAATGCAAATTGGAGACGGTCGTACAGGAGTGCGCTTGTCATGATATTTTCTCAAGTCCTATGGACAAGAAAGAACGGGTCTCGTGCCATCCGGCACTTTAACAATAGAATCCAGATATCCCAACACGAAAAAGGCACCGCGAGCCTTTTGCGTGACCGATTCGGTACCATACAGGATGCCTGACACGAGAACCAGTGATCCTCGCATATGTCATCCACGGGCGCGCCGATTGAGTCGCACAAGACAGCCATCTCCTCACCCATTCCTCTGACTCATCAGTAGCCTCTTCGTGATACATTCGGCGATCTCTTCTCACCCGGCGACAATGAGTGGAGGAATGAGAATTCCAGTAAGTGGATAACCAGGTTTTGGAAGAAGCGACGACCACCACATCGAGAACCGGCCTGATCGCGCGGTGGCAGAACATTCCACTCTATGCGCGCATCGTGATTGCCTTGGTGCTCGGCGTCGGGGTGGGGTTGATGCTGGGACGCGACGCGGCTGTGTTGGCGCTGCCGGGCAAGCTTGTGTTGCGCCTCCTCGGCGCGCTTGCGCCGCCGCTGATCCTTGCGGCGATTGTGCACACGTTCATGACGACACACCTCGGTGGGCCGCTTGCGATGCGGCTGCCTCGATTGTTGTTACTGAATACGTTCGTCGCGATCCTCGTCGGCCTGACCGTTGCCAATGTGATTCAACCGGGACGCGGAGCGGGACTCAAGCCGCCGGCTCCGCACGAGGAAGCGACGAAGGCGGCCAATCCTCTTGTCACTTTTCTTGAGAATGTGCCCAAGAGTCTACTGGGGCCGCTCAGTGACGATGGGAAGGTGATCGGCGTGATTTTCATTGCTGTAGCCTTTGGGATGGCCTTGCGCAAAGAGCGTGAACGGCCTCTTGGAACGGTAGGACATCTCGTCGAACTCTTCTTGGAATCGCTGATCACGATTTTGCATTGGATCATCGCGCTCGTGCCGTTTGCCGTCTTCGGCATTGTCGCGAGCATTGTGGGAACGGAAGGGTTCGCTCCATTCAAGGCGCTTGGGATCTTTGTGCTGAGTGTGTTGCTCGCGCTCGCGATCCAAGCAGCCTATTACCTCATCCGCATCCGCTTCGGTTCCTGGGTGCGTCCCGGTGAACTTTTGCGCGGGGGACGCGACGCGTTGGTGATGGCCTTCTCAACGGCCAGCTCGACGGCGACGATGCCGGTGACCTACGCCGCGCTCAAAGATCGTGTGGGGTTGCGCGAACAGTCCGCCGGTATGGGGGCGCTGGTCGGCGCGAATTTCAACAACGACGGTACTGCGCTGTACGAGGCGATGGCGGCCCTTTTCATCGCCCAAATGATCGGGATGGATCTGACTGTTCAGCAGCAAGTGCTGGTTGTGCTGACGAGCATCATCGCCTCCGTCGGCGCCGCCGGTATCCCTGAAGCGGGTCTCGTGACGATGACCATGGTCTTTACTGCCGTCGGCTTGCCGGTGCAATACATTCCTGTCTTGCTGACCGTCGATTGGTTTCTCGATCGCTGCCGCACTGCGATCAACGTCATGGGCGACATGAACGTGAGTTGTCTCTTGGATGGAAAACAGAACGGTGGAACCAGGCACTCATTCGACGACGCTGAATTCATAACGCGAGCTCGTCAGCGCGGCCAATAGATCCGACGCGTGATCGCGCCCACGAGTTTCCATCGTGATGTCGATCGTGGCTTCGTTCAGGCTCACCCCGTAGTGGGCACGGTTATACGACGTCTCCACGATGTTGGCCTGGGCCTTGGCGATCACCGATGCCAGTCCTTCCAATGCGCCGGGATAGTCCGGAAGACGCACCCGCAGGCGCAGCCGTCTCCCGTCGCGAACCATGCCCTGCTCGATGATTCTCGCCAGCAACGTGACATCAAGGTTGCCTCCGGACACCAGCACCGCGATGTTTTTCCCCCGATGGCCCGTTTTTGCTTGCAGAACGGCGGCAAGCGCAACGGCGCCGGCCCCCTCCGCCACCGTCTTCTCACCCTCCAGCAGCATCAGAATCGCCTCCGCAATCTCGTCTTCCTCGACCGTGACGAGCCGATCGACATATTTGCAGGCCAACGGCAGCGTGCGCGCGCCCGCTTTTCGAACGGCGATCCCGTCGGCCAATGTGGACTTCGCCGGAAGATCGACGAGTTGCTGTTGCTGCAGAGCCGCTTGCATCGACGGCAAGCGACCTGTTTGAACGCCGATCACTTGTACCGCAGGGTTTCGTTCCTTGACCGCACAGCCGACTCCGCCGATCAATCCGCCGCCTCCTACGGGCACAACGATCACATCCAGCGCGGGATTCTGTTTCAGGAGTTCCAACCCGATGGTCCCCTGTCCGGCGATGACGGCGTCGTCGTCGAAGGGATGAATAAACGCGGCCTTCCTCTGCACGCTCCGTTCCATGGCTGACTCGCAGGCCTCGTCGTAATTGTCCCCGTGCAACACGATATCCGCGCCGTAGGCGCGGGTCGCCGTCAGCTTGATGAGCGGCGTCGAACGCGGCATCCAGATTTGCACGGGGATGCCCCGCTGGGTCGCGTGATAGGCCACGCCCTGCCCATGGTTTCCTGCCGATGCCGCGATGACTCCCTGTCGCCGTTCGTCGTCCGTCATCGTCAGGATGCGGTTCAACGCGCCGCGTTCCTTGAACGATCCGGTCATCTGCAGATTTTCAAGTTTCAGGAAAATCGCGTTTCCGCTCAGCCGGGATAGTGTTTTGGAGTGGACCAGCGGTGATTCATAGATGGACGGACCGATGCGGGTTGCGGCTGCTTCGATCGATTCAAGGTTGACCATGCTCCGTGCTCCCTTCTCGTGATTCCTCCGCCCTAGACAATAAAAAACAAAAAACCCCTGGTGGAACCGAATCCGCCAGGGGCCGTTGCTCGCGTACGTTTCCAGTCGCAGGCAGGCTTAGGCGGAGTCGGCGATCACCATCGCCGCCGCCATGCTAATCCCGATGCTCTGCCGAACGATCTTCATTGTTGAGTGGATATCGAGTGTGCTTCTCGCACGTGCAGCTTATACCATCAGGCCGTAGGCAGATCAAGAATTGATGAAGGCGACCTCCGCCCGCTCTCCCGATCCGCGGCTACCGTGCACCGGCCTTTGGGTTACGTTGATGGGTAAGGGCGGTCCGCAGCGTCTCTTCATGCTCCTTGCTGAGTGACGTCTTAAGAATCGTTCCTTCGTACCGTGCAATCCTGGGTAACACCTTGTCTTCGTCAACACTGCGAATCAACAGGAAGATGGCGGATGTGCCTCGCTTGATCGTACTTCCTAATTCTTTGATGAAGTTGTCGGGGATCCCATAGTCGCTCAACAGCCCATACTCGCTGGCGGCGGTGGTCATGGCTCCACCCCCGGCCCCTCCGGCGATGCTGCCCAGCAGTCCAGCCAGGGGATTCATGAAGAGCAGCCCCATCAGTCCTCCCCATAACATGCCCAGCGCGACACCATGCTTGGTGGCGCCTCCGAACACATCGACGCATTGCTTCAGATGCACTTTGCCATCCTGATCGCGGACGACGATCACCGCATCTTCGAGGTCCAAAACGTATTCCGTTTCCATGGCCCGCAGTTCGTTCAACACCCGATCGGCCGTGCTGGAATCCTTAAACGCGATGCAGACAAGATCACTCATGATCCCTCTCCTTTGATTCTACGTGAGTAGACACTATTCGCTGAGGCAGATGGCCAACTTTGTAGCGCATGCACTAATTAACAGTAGGATCATCCTCAGAGCAAGCCGGTCTTCATGAGACTGGCCGACCGGATAGACGTTCTCCATTCTCTCGCCCCTTGTTTTTCAACGCCTCGTTCCCTTACTCTCGTCCCTCGCTGTGTGAGGAGTCCCTTATGTTGCAAGCTGTTGCGCTCCATTGCAGTCGCGGCGAACGGCGATTATTCTCCGATCTCAGCGTCAAGGTTGAGCGGGGGTCGCTGCTGGCTGTGGTAGGTGAAAACGGGAGCGGAAAGACCAGTTTGCTCCGTATCTTTTCCAGTTTATTGCCGCCTGAACAAGGCTCGGTTTTGTGGGAGGGGCAAGATATCCATCAACTCAAGGAACTCTATTCGGAACAACTGACGTATATCGGGCACCTCAACGGGATCAAGGAGGATCTGACACCGCTCGAAAATCTGATGAGCGCCATGTCGCTCGCCGGAGAACCCTGTTCCAACAATGGAGCGAAGGAGGCGTTGGAGGCGATTGGGTTGAAGCGGCCCATTCATCAACTGCCGTCCAAAGTGCTCTCGCAGGGACAGAAACGTCGTGTGGCGTTGGCAAGGTTGTGGCTTTCCACTCGTCCTTTATGGCTCCTTGATGAGCCATTCACGTCTCTCGACCAGGCTGCAACCGCGGTCGTGACACAGCGACTGCATACCCATCTGCAGCGTGCGGGGCTGGCGGTCGTCGTGACACATCAGGAGGTTGCGCTTCCCACGGAGATTGTCCAACGCCTGAGGCTGACGGGATGAACGGCTCCAGCATGTGGGAGGCCGTGAGCGGAATCATCCGGCGTGATCTGTTGCTGGCGATGCGGCGCCGTTCGGATGCGGCGATGTCGGTCTTTTTCCTTGTGATCGTGGTCAGCCTCTTCCCCTTGGGGGTTGGGCCTGACCCGGCGGTGCTGCGGACCATCGGTCCTGGGGTGCTGTGGGTAGCGGCGTTATTGGCATGTTTGCTGTCGCTCTCACGCGTGTTTACGGCGGATTATGTAGACGGAGCCCTTGAGCAGATGGTCTTGGTTCCTCAGCCGCTGGCGGTGCTGGTGGTCGGGAAGGTCCTCGCCCATTGGCTGATCTCCGGGTTACCGGTGGTGCTCCTCTCACCTCTGCTCGGGCTCCAATTTGGTTTAAGCGGAGAATCATTGGGAGTGCTGGTGATGTCGCTCTTGCTTGGGACGCCGACGTTGAGTATGATTGGTGCGATCGGCGCCGCTTTAGTCCTTGGCGTGCGCGGGAGTGGTCTACTGGTCGCCCTCCTGGTGCTTCCACTTTACGTTCCAGTATTGATTTTTGGAGCCGGCGCCGTCACCAGCAGTATGGCCGGAATCGGCGGTGAAGCAAATCTGTCGCTACTCGGGGCCTGTCTGGTGCTCTCTCTCTTTTTGGCGCCCTGGGCCACAGCAGCGGCGTTGCGAATCGCGTTGGAGTGACATCGGTTCATGAGCATGGATATCAACTGGCTCAAGTATTCGTCTCCCCAAGCCTTTTATCCCCTGGCGGGGCGCCTCATTCCATGGTTCGCTTGCGTGGCGGTCGTGTTGATGGGGGTAGGTCTCTACATGGGGTTCTTCGTCGCGCCGACCGATTTTCAGCAAGGCGAGGCGTACCGGATTATCTTTGTCCATGTTCCCGCGGCCTGGATGTCGATGTTCCTCTACGTGGTTATGGCTGTCTGGGCGGGCATCGGCATGGGACTCAATGCGCGCCTTTCCTTTATGATGGCGCAGGCGATCGCTCCCACCGGGGCGATGTTCACGTTCTTGGCGTTGTTGACCGGAGCCATGTGGGGGAAACCCACGTGGGGCGCCTGGTGGGTGTGGGATGCCAGGCTGACATCGGAACTCATCTTATTGTTCCAATACGCGGGGGTCATGCTGTTGCGGACCTCGATCGACGATGTGCGCCGCGCGGACCGGGCGAGCGCCGTCTTTGCCCTCGTTGGGGTAGTCAACGTCCCGATCATCTACTTTTCGGTGCAGTGGTGGAATACGTTACATCAAGGGGCGTCCGTCAGCATGGCGACAGGATCAAAAATGGCGTCAACCATGCTCACGGCCATGTTGCTGATGACGTTGGCTTTCTGGCTCTATAGCATCGCCGTCATTCTCGCCAGGGTACGCTGTGTCATGATTGAACGGGAATCGCTGCCGGTATGGAATGAGAAGCCGATCGTCATCCAGGAAACGGTGGAGGCTCGCTGATGCAGTGGGGAAGCGCATCGGAATTCTTTGCGATGGGAGGGTACGGGCTCTATGTGTGGACTTCATTTGTGGCCACGGCTCTGTGCATGGGATGGGAAGTGTTGGCCTTGTGGCGTCGGCGGGCTGCGGCGCGCGCCGAACAGCACGCTGCATTATTAGGAGGCACCGATGAAACCACGGCATAAACGCTTTGCTTTTATCGGCCTGGGGCTGCTCGTTTTAGGTGTCGCGACGGTGCTGATCCTGAACGCCTTTCAGAGTAATCTCGTGTTCTTCTTTACGCCCACTCAGGTGGCGAGCGGCGAGGTGCCGCAAGGACGCAGTTTCCGTATCGGCGGCATGGTTGAGGACGGGAGTCTCGTCCGCGAAAACGACGGACTGACGGTCCGTTTCATCGTGACCGATACCGCGAAGCGCGTGCCGGTGACTTATAAGGGGATTTTGCCCGACCTCTTTAAAGAAGGGAAGGGCGCCGTGGCGCAGGGGAAACTCAACGCCGAAGGTACGTTTGTCGCCAGCGAAGTCTTGGCGAAGCACGATGAAAATTACATGCCGCCTGAAGCGGCCGAGGCCTTAGCAAAAGCCAAGGCGTCCGGTGCTCAACAAAGTAAATCGCTCGTTGTCCCTCAAGGTAGGCAAGGTAGGGAAGGCTCACTATGATTCCGGAGATCGGTCATTTTGCGTTGATTCTTGCCCTGTGCGTCGCCGTGGTGCAGGGCATTCTCCCCATCTACGGTGCCGCCGTCGGGAACTCGGCGCTGATGGCCGTTGCCAAACCGGCGGCGCGCGGGCAATTTCTCTTGGTCCTCACGGCGTTTTGCTGCCTTGGCTACGCATTTGCCGAGAAGGATTTCTCTGTGCTGTATGTCGCGGCCACGTCGAACTCCCAGCTTCCCCTGCATTATCGGTTGGCAGCGATTTGGGGGGCGCATGAAGGGTCGTTGCTCTTGTGGACCTTTATTTTGAGTCTGTGGATGTTCGCCGTCACGCTTTTCTCCGCTCATCTCCCTGACGCCACACGTTCCCGGATTCTCGGCGTGATGGGTCTTGTGAGCGTCGGATTTCTTCTGTTCATGCTGACCGTGTCGAATCCGTTCGAACGGCTGATTCCTGCCGCGCTTGACGGGCGCGATCTCAATCCGCTCTTGCAAGACCCGGGTATGGTGATCCATCCGCCGATGCTCTATATGGGCTACGTCGGTTTCTCGGTGGCTTTTGCGTTTGCCATCGCCGCGTTATTGGGAGGGAATCTTGATGCCGCGTGGGCCCGCTGGTCTCGCCCATGGACCACCGTCGCCTGGTGCTTTTTGACCGTCGGCATTGCGATGGGAAGCGGCTGGGCCTACTACGAATTGGGATGGGGTGGGTGGTGGTTCTGGGACCCGGTTGAGAACGCCTCATTCATGCCATGGTTGGCCGGAACGGCGTTGGTTCATTCATTGGCCGTGACCGACAAGCGGGGAGGGTTCAAAGTGTGGACTGTCCTGCTTGCCATCATGGCGTTTTCGCTGAGCCTCCTTGGGACGTTTCTTGTCCGTTCCGGTGTGTTGACTTCCGTGCATGCCTTTGCCACCGATCCAAAGCGCGGTCTGTTCATTCTGGCCTTCTTGGCGGTCGTCATCGGAGGGTCGCTCGCCTTGTATGCCTGGCGGGCGCCGCGCGTCGGGTTGGGCGGCAGTTTCGCCATGGTTTCGCGCGAAGGGATGTTGCTGGCGAACAACGTGTTGCTGGTTGCCGCGATGGGCTCGGTGTTGCTGGGTACGTTGTACCCCTTATTCTTGGATGCGCTGGATCTTGGGAAAATTTCTGTTGGGCCTCCCTATTTCGACTCGGTCTTCGTTCCATTAATGGTGCCGGCGATCTTTTTAATGGGAATCGGTCCGTTGGCCCAATGGAAGAAGGCGAGCTTGCCCGATTTGGCGAAGCGATTGCAGTGGGCGTTCGGAGTCAGTGTTGTAACAGCCTTGGCGTTGCCGGTTGTCATGAGAAATTGGACACCTCTCCTGAGTCTTGGCCTTCTTCTGGCCATTTGGATTGTGACGACCGCGGTGGTGACGCTGCGTGAACGGTTGACTCATGTGAACGGGAACACGCTCGTCGAACGTCTGGCTTCGGTGCCCAAATCCTACTGGGGGATGCTCGTGGCGCATTGCGGCATTGCGGTCTTTATCGTCGGCGTGACGATGGTCAAGGGTTTTGAAACTGAAAAAGATGTGCGGATGAACGTGGGGGAGACGGCGACGATCGGTGACTATACGTTCCGATTCGACGGCGCTCAGGACGTCGTTGGGCCGAACTATACGGCTGCCCGTGGGACCTTCTCCGTGAGTCGCGACGGTCGGGAGACGACGGTGTTGTATCCTGAGAAGCGGCGCTATACCGTTCAGAATCAGGTCATGACGGAAGCAGCGATTGATCCTGGGTTGTTACGGGACCTCTATGTGTCTTTGGGGGAACCGCTGAACGAGGGAGCGTGGAGTGTGCGGCTCTATCATAAGCCGTTTGTGGATTGGATTTGGGGCGGCTGTTTTATCATGGCGCTAGGCGGCGTATTGGCCATCAGCGATCGCCGGTATCGAATTGCATGGCGTCGGCAAGAGCCGGCCGTACCTGCTTCGACACGAACGGCTAGGCGAAAAGTGGCATGAATCGGTTTCTCCTGCCGTTATCGATTTTTATCGTAGTCGTCATCTTTCTGGGGGTGGGGCTCAAGCTCAACCCACGGGAAATCCCGTCTCCTTTGGTCGGAAAGGTCGCCCCTGATTTTTCCCAACCGCAGCTCTATGATCCGGCAAAAGTGTTTTCACCGGCTGACCTCAAGGGAAAAGTGTGGTTGCTCAATTTTTGGGCGTCCTGGTGTAGTGGATGTCGGACTGAACATCCGGTGTTGATGGAGTTGGCCAAATCCGGTGAGGTGCCGATTTATGGAATGGATTACAAGGATCAACATGACGAAGCCATGACCTGGTTGAAGCGATGGGGCAATCCCTATCCCGTGGTCGGGGTGGATGATGCCGGCCGGGTCGGCATCAATTATGGGGTCTATGGGGTTCCTGAAACCTACGTCATCGACAAGCAGGGTGTGATCCGTTATAAACAGATCGGACCGTTGGATCCCGACACCGTCGCCAAGAAGATTCTTCCCCTTGTGAAGCAGCTCGAATCACAATGAAACGGCTGATCCTCATTGCATTGCTTCTATCCGGACCAGCTTGGGCAGGGGAAGCCAGGCCGTTGGCCGATGATCCTGCCGCCGAGGCGCGACTCAAACACCTCGCCGTCGAGCTGCGATGTCTGGTCTGTCAGAATCAAACATTAGCCGATTCCAACGCCCCACTGGCAGAGGACTTGCGCCGAGAAGTTCGGGAAATGATTGCGAAGGACATGAGCGACAAAGAAATCATCGATTTTCTTGTCGCGCGGTATGGGGATTTTGTGCTGTATCGTCCGCCGCTCAAGGCGACGACCACGCTACTGTGGGTGGGCCCATTCGTCCTATTGATGATCGGGGCGACGGCGCTGATCATGACGTTGCGGCGCCGCGCACACCAAGTCGTCGATGTGCCGGTGACGGACGAAGAGCATCGACGAGTTGAACAACTATTGGCAGAAGGAGGCAAGCGCTCATGACCGCTACATTTTGGTTGATCGTTTCGGCCATGACGCTGTGTGTCTTGGGCCTTCTGCTGAGGCCTCTGGTGAAGCGTCCGTCTGCCGCCACGAGCGAACAGGAAAAAACGCTGCCGGTCTATCGACAGCAGTTTTCTGAACTGGAGCAAGATCGCGCCAATGGCTTGCTGACGGACGAACAGTACCGAACCGCGCGGAGCGAGTTGGAACGACGTGTGTTGGAGGAGGCGGGTACTGTCGAAACATCGACCGCCGCTGCGGGAGGGCTCGTAAATCTTCGGGGCGTTGCGCTCTCCTTGGCCATGATCATTCCGGCCGTCAGTGGGACGCTCTACTGGACATTGGGAAATCCTGCCGCGATGACGCACCCGGCGGTATCAGCATCGCCCGCTCAAGGCGGCCCTGGTGATGATTCGCAGATGGCCGACAGCCTGAACACCTTGATCGAACAGTTGAGGACGAAGCTCGAGCAGAATCCCAGCGATGCAGTCGGATGGGGACTCTTGGCTCGATCCTATATGGCCATGGAACGGTACGCCGATGCGGTACCGATTTTCGAGAAGGCCACCAAACTCAATCCAAACAATGCGAGCCTCCTTGCCGACTATGCGGATGCCCTCGGCGTCCATCAAGGGCGCAAGCTGGATGGAAAGCCGGAGACGCTGATTCAAAAAGCCCTAACACTCGACCCGCACAACGTGAAGGCGCTCATGTTATCAGGGACGATCGCGTACAACCGAAAAGATTTTGCTCGTGCCGCCAAGGAGTGGGAAGATGCGCACACCTATCTTCCTTCCGACGACCAGGAGTCATCCGACCAGTTAAAAGCCAGCATCGCCGAAGCCAAACGGCACCTCGGCGGCGGTCCTAGTATGAACATGTTGGTGGCGAATCCTCCGATGGAACAGAGCAAACCAGCCAAGCCGGCAGCACGATCCGGACAGTCTCGGGCGATAACGGGCAAGGTAGTATTGGGATCGAATCTGGCAAGCAAAGCTTCTCTCCCGGAGACCTTATTTGTGTTTGCGAAAGATGTGGCTGGTCCACCGATGCCGGTGTCGATCGTGCGGGCGTCGAAAAAGGATTTGCCCTTCACATTTCGTCTTGATGACTCAACAAGTCCCATGCCCTCAAGAAAGCTCTCGGACATCGACACGGTGGTCATCGTGGCGCGTTTGTCGAAATCTGGGAAAGCCATGCCGGAAAGTGGTGATCTGGAAGGTATGAGTCAGCCGATTAAACCAGGAACCGAAAATATCACCGTCGTCATTGATCGGGAACGACCGTAGCGATCATCATGTCGATGTATGTTTCGTGAGATGTATGAGCTGCTTCGTTGATCATCATCCACAGAAAATATCTTGACAGTCTAGGAGGGCTAAGCTATATTTCGCCGCCATTCTTTTTTGAGAACTTGCGCAATGAACACATATAGAAACAGAAGTGCATCAGGTAAATATTTTTTGAAGGACAGTGAGCACTGTCCATCGAACGGAAGGAGTAGAACCGTGATGGTTAAGAGCATGGTGAAGTATGCCCTGGTTGTCTGTGGCGTGTTAGTCGCCGCGCAGGCCCAGGCGAATTTCCCCACCGTTCCGAAGGAAACCTATGAGGCGCTGAAGGTTGATCGATCTGCCTCGCCTAAGGAACTGTACGAGGCGTTGCTCAAACGATATATGGATCCCGCTCAGAACGGGCAAGGGAAGGGTAAGTACGGAGACTATTGGCAGCCTGTCTCGTTCAGTAAGTATTTCGATCCCCACACTTTCTATAAGCCACCGCAGGCGGTGAAAGAGGTGGCAAGCCGTGAGCAATGCGTCAAGTGCCACACCGATGAATCGCCGGGGTGGGTAGCTGCGTGGAAGAAGAGCACGCACGCGAACTTAGACAAGATCCGTAAGCTGACCCCGAAGGACGAAACATACTACAAGAAAGCAAAACTGGAAGCTGTCGAAGACAATCTTCGCTCAATCGGCAAGTTGGGCAAGGGCGAACACCTCAAGGAAGTCGGCTGTATCGATTGTCACTTTGACATCAATGCCAAGAACAAGGCCGATCACCGCAAGGATATCAGGTTGGCCACAGCCGACACTTGCGGCACCTGCCACTTGCAGGAGTTTGCAGAGAGAGAATCAGAACGGGATACGATCACGTGGCCGAAGGATCAGTGGCCAAAGGGTCGTCCGTCACATGCCTTAGACTACAGGGCCAATGTGGAAGTAGAAGTCTATGCCGGTATGCCACAGCGGGAAATTGCTGATGGTTGCACCGGTTGCCATGTCAATCAGAACAAATGCGATACCTGCCACGCTCGGCACGAATTCTCCGTGGCTGAATCACGTAAGCCGGAAGTCTGCGCTCAATGTCACAGCGGTGCGGACCATAACAATTGGGAAGCATACAATTTTTCCAAGCATGGCTTGAAGTATCAGAGAGACAAGGCTCATTGGAACTTCAATATTCCAATTAAAGAGGCAATGGCAAAAGGCGCCGAGACGGCACCAACTTGCCAGTACTGCCATATGGAGTATCAAGGTAAAATCGCACACAACGTTGTGCGCAAGGTTCGTTGGGCCAACTATCCATTCGTGCCCGGGATTCGTGAGAACATCAAAACGGACTGGGCTGAAAAGCGAAACGATGCTTGGGTGAAGACGTGCACCAATTGCCACTCGGAAACCTATGCCAGAGCCTGGATGGAATTCATGGATAATGGAACCTTCTCAGGTTTGGATAAGTATGACGAAGCTCATCATGTGGTTGAAGAGCAGTACAAGTCTGGTCTATTGACAGGGCAGAAGACAAATCGCCCAGCACCTCCTGCCCCTGAGACGGATGGATTTGAAAAGTTTTTCCAAATCTATTGGTCAAAGGGGAATAACCCGGCTGCCAATGAGTTGCGGCTGTTTGAAATGGCAGAAGATCATCTGGTGCAGTTACATGTCAGCTTGGCGCACCAGTACTGGGGTTACACCTATACGGTAGGCTGGGCGGCTATGAATCGTGCCTATGTTGAAATCATGGACGATGACACTCGTCTCAAGGAAAAGCTTGATCTCCAAGCACGGGTTGCAAAACTCGAGGGTCAGGTGAAGCATGGTATGCTGGATCTGGATAGTGAGACAGGGAAGCTTTCCCTTGGCGGCATTGGTGGTGGAATGATGCTCGCTGGGACAATTGCAATTGCGGGTTGGCGGAGGAGCGGAAGGAAGGATCGTTGATCTCTGCTCCGTCCCTGAACGAGCCGGTGTCAAATCAGTCTTGGTCTAAATTCCTCCCGTCACTAGGTATTCTCCTGGTGACGGGAGGTCTTTTTCTGACCGGATGGTGTGTTTATTTGTGGTTAAAACCGCTTCCTGCCCCATACAGCTATCAGCTTGTTGACGAAGGGAGTATCGCTAAGTTCAAGAACCTTCCGTTGCAGCCATGGCCTGATTTGACGATCAGCAAATACGAACTTCGTGTCGACTCAGTGGAGAAGCCGATCGCTATTGCCTATCGAGCTCACAAAAAGGAAGGGCAATCAGTTCTCATAAGTTGGGAAAATCTTGTGTCCGAACCAATCGGTGAGATGGGCGGCGATCTCTCAGAATTGTCCACGATTGCTACCGATATTACGAAATATGTTCCAAAGGATGCTGTCCTGTTGGCTTGGTGGGATACATCGCGTCAACTTGGATTGCTATCGGACCGAAACACGGTCTTTACGTCTCATCTGGGGCAACCTCTCATCGCTCCTTCTTATTGGAAAGAGCGAACGGATGTAATCAGGATGTACGAGCGACAGTTCTGGGGAGCCGACGGATCTCCCGAGGAGCTGAAGCGTTTTCAGCAATTTGTTGATGCATTGGCCTCTGAAGCCGGCAAGGGGGTAACCGCTCTTCGGGAATTGGTCGGCTCTCAGGAGGCCTACATTGTTGTTCATCCAGCCGACCTGTATAAGCTTGGTCTCATGCGCCCTGATCGGTTTGATGTAGCCTTCAAGGATTTCCCACTGACCGGTAACGTCCATGGACTTGCCGGACAAGTGAAGGCATGGATGAAAGAGAACGGCTACGATACCTATACCCTACAGTCTCTCTCGGAAAAGGTCGTGCGCGCCTATTTTTTGAACGAAAGTAAGAATGGTAAAATATTGCTGGCGCAAATGCTGCCGCTTATGAATTCAACACCCGTCGATTTTCAGGCATTACAATTGGTCCACAAGCACGGAGGCTACTGGGTGTACAAGGTTCCGGCTGCTTGAGAGCGATTCGGAATACATAGTCACTGAATATCTGGGTAGCAGTCAAAAATCGGTCATGGTAAACTGGCCCCGCTGGAAATATTAATAAAAAAAGGCTCGGTGTAATTTTTCACTACGACGTAATCACGACAATTATTATGACTCTTACCTCATATATCTATGGAAAGGAGATGCCGTGAATCACCGCATAGTTTACGCGTTCGCCGCTGCGGCGGTATTTCTGGCCGTGGCAGGGACGGCTTGGGCGGAAGGGACATTTGAAGGGAGAAAGAAGTGTTACAACTGCCATAAAGGAGAGGGCGAGTCATGGGAGAAGACTCTCCA
Source organism: Nitrospira sp. (assembly GCA_018242685.1). Taxonomy (GTDB): domain Bacteria; phylum Nitrospirota; class Nitrospiria; order Nitrospirales; family Nitrospiraceae; genus Nitrospira_D. Next base: position 76,450 of record JAFEBM010000003.1, read on the forward strand.
TGCTAAGGCAATGGACTCGCTCAAGCCCACCAGAGGCAAGAAGAAGGACGAGGCGATGGTCAAGGCCAAGCTGGACCCCAAGAAGGACTATACAAAAGACAAGGATTGCGTTGGATGCCACGTCGATGGGTTCGGTAAGGAAGGCGGGTACGTTATCGAGGAGCCGGAGAAATTCTTAACCGGCGTTGGGTGCGAATCCTGCCACGGGGCGGGTAGCGATTATCGCAAAATACATCGCAAGGCAGGTGAAGCGTTTGAAAAGTCTCAGAAGACCATGGAGCGAGCCAATCTCGCCGAAGCAGGTCAGGATTTTGAGTTTGAAGAAAAGTGCAATGCCTGTCATCTCAATTACGAAGGATCGCCGTGGAAAGGCGCGAAAAAGCCTTATACTCCGTTTACTCCTAAAGTAGACAAGAAATACGCATTTGACTTCGAAAAGTATGTGAGGAACGACAAGGCGATGCATGAGCACTTCAAGCTTGCCGGCACGTTTACAGGTCCGCCCATGCCGAAGTTCCACGAAGAGTTCCAGAAGAACGCTAAACCTCCGGTGAAATCCGATAAGGCGGAAGACTAACAATGGCAAAGATAGGGACACTAGCGGCTGGCGCGGTTCTTGGGATTGGAGTGATCGCTGTCGTCTTTGGTGGTGAAGCTGCGGTTTCCAGGACCGAGTTCTGCATAAGTTGCCACTCGGAAATTTACCCTTATGAGGAACTGAAAAAATCGTCACACTGGGGTGCGCTTGGTATGGATCCAGGCTGTAAGGATTGCCATGTGCCTCAAGGTTTATCAAACTTCCACAAGGCGATCTATACACACGTGGTAGATGGTGTGCCCTTCCTGATCAAGGAATTCACCACAGACTACTCCACTGTGGAAAAATTCAATGAGCATCGTCCAGAGGCTGCCTATCGTGCTCGAATGAAACTTAAGGAATGGGATAGTCTCACGTGCAGAGCATGTCACAAGAATACGAAGCCTCCAGGAGCCTCAGCTAAAGCGGCACATGCCAAAATGCAAAGCGAAGGGGCAACGTGTATCGATTGTCATCAAAACCTCGTGCATAAGAAGGTTCCGGAGCACGATCTCAACGCGAGTCTTGCCCAGGGACACGTCGTGCTCAAGGAAGTCAAGAAGAAGAAGGACGACGATGATGAAGACGAAAAAGATTAGTATTTAACAGGGTCGTTTCAGCTCAGTTCAGCATCAGGGCCGTATTCATTCGATGTGGTACGGTCCTGGTGCTCAACAAAAGGAAAAGAAACAGTCGCTAGTCGTCCACCTTCACGGGTCCATCCAGCCGTGGAGAAGTGTTCTCGGATCTCCCATTCAGTGCACGCCGTTTAAGTTTTTCACGCCATCTTGGTGAGAGGTGGATGCAGTCGGCAAGCTTCTGAGCAGTCTTCCGGTCGCCTATCCAATGGTGCATCACTTCGTTTGCTGCAGATACCGTCCAGTTCGGATGATGGCGCTGAACGAGAACTAGTCGAGTCCCAGCTTGGACGTGACCTTCTCTGAGAACTCGGAAATACCACCCGGTGCGGCCGGTTTCCTGAACACGAAGAGCCAGATCTTTTACCCGCCAACGGCGTGCCAGCTTCCAACAGGGTTGCCTGGGCTGTGATATCTGGACGAGTGATTCCCCGATTTCGAAAATATCACCGATACAAACATCGCTTTCCAGCAAGCCTTCAATCGTAAAGTTTTCTCCAAAACCTCCCGGGTGAAGATTTGTCAATCCTATTGTCTGTGCCCAATAGGGATAGTGCTCGGCTGGATAGACATTGACGGCTTTTTCTGGACCACCGTGGTTCTCAAGGTCTGCTTGCCCGTCACCGTCGAGATTGGTCCGACCCAGCCAAACGAATCCAGACATCGGTTCCTTAAAAAATCCGGTCGTCCAGACCTGACCCACTGAATCGGTTTCTTCGCTCAATCCAACAGTGCGAGGGTGCCCCACTTGTAGTGAGACCACCGTTGCGCTCACATCAGATTTCAAGACCTACTCTCTGGTTTCAGGAACATGGATGAGATCAAGAGCTATCTACTGCGCATGGGGCTAAGTTGTCTGACCATTACATTGATTATTGATACAACGTAGGCAGTGAAATCTTCAAGCATTCCCATTTATTTGAACGCGACCAAGGATCTTGACCAATCACGGAGGCGTTTCATCCCATAAAGTGTAGGTCCTGCTCCTCCGATAGCAACTGCATCGACTAGGCAGTACCAGGCGCCCACCCCACTGGGAGGGTTCCCCTGTGGCCATCCGAGGAGAGGGTCGATGGCAGCCCATGTCCATGCCCCAACCGCAGTGCCGATCAGTTCCAGCCATGTCGTAATAAAAAAAGCAGCCAAATAGACCATCGGAGAACGGCCGATTATCAGCCAGGCCAAAAATATGGAAAACAACAATGCACCGACCCAATCCCCTCGATCCGGGTAACCGCTGATTCCCCAAAGAGACCAGGTACCCCATACTCCTACGACGAAAAGCGCTATTTTCCCTGGATGACGGATAAACAACCCGGATCGTGCAAGCGCAACGGCCGTCAGATACACCATCCCATGACCGGGAGGAACGTAGGCAGGAACATTTTCAAACCGGTATGTGTATCCCCCCATGTAAATAGACGCAAAATGTTCACCAATGGTCGCAAATAGGACAGCGATGACGACCTGAGCCTTCGTTTCCCGATTCTCGCCAAGCAACAAGCCCCCGAGAAACATCCATGCGAACGCACCAAGTAATTGTTGCCGCTCGACGCTTGCACTGATCTCCAAGAAAGAACTAACTGCGACGCACAAGAATGTGAAAGCGGCAATTCCGTAGTCACGCATTCGATGAGCGTTGAATGTACTCGACTGAGGGAAATGTCGGAACGCGATACGCCCGATGGTGTCGAATAACGGTGAAGGGGGAGAAATGTTTGAAGGGGTATCCATGGATTGAGCAGAAGGTATGACGCAGGATCCTGTGTGTTGAAACCTCCGTAGAAACAACAGGATTTTCGAAGCCTCAAGCCATGTAAGAGCGGCCATATCATACAGGACCATTGTTGGACGGGCAAGTTGTGGCAAGATGACGAGCCTATTCATGAGAATTTGCAAAGATAAGATCAGCTGATGGTCATGGCATCTGCTGCAACGAGCGCCGTGAGTTGAGGGGTGTGAGAAGAAGGAGGATCAGTGCTGTCGATCTTGGTGAGATCATCATCAACTGCGCTGCAATCGGAAGACATGTTGAGCCGGTCTACAGATGGTAAAAAATGTTGCGCCTTTTCCTTGAGTTGACCGACGGACCGGAAATCATTGAATGTTTTGGATTCGGTTCTGACTACGAGCATTAGATCTTGCACAACTCGAAGACCGCTGGTGACGAAGACGTCGTACGCATGGTTAGAACGGGTCGAACGGTCACCGGCCAATAGCGCTAGGCTGTTCCATGAGCGATAGCATGGGATGAGAAAGGGTATGTGAGGGTGAGAGAGCAGTCGAATCGAAGGAAAGAAAAACAAAAACGCCGACCCGTCACGCCATTTTCATGGGGGCGGGTCGGCGTCTTGTCAGAGACAGGTTGTTCTAGGCACCCAGTCTTGTGAAGACCGGGAGAACCGGAGCCCAGATCGGATTAATAAGCCGCTCACCCTTGTCTGTCCAAGACATCAATAATCCTGCGAAGCGCTGATCCGGATCGTGGAGAATGTCCACCAACCGCTGCACTTCCCACAGAACGTCCTTGGACTCGATCTTGATGTCCACGGTTTGACCAGGCAGGATTGGGGCTTCATTGTCCATTGTCAAGCCAGCTTGTGCAACCAGCTCGGCTGGATAGTTTTGGTCAAGTTTGGCTGCCCCCATCTTGTTGGTAAACCGGATGCCTGCAGTCGTGAATTCACCGATGGTCACAGGCTCGGTACCGTTATTGATCGCATGAAGAGTCATACGCAAGGCCCGGCCTGGAACGTCATATTCAGCATGGGTGACTTCAACCACGAACGGGTTTGGCTTGATCGGCAGCGGCTTGACCTTGGTTTCGCCGGCCTGAAGCGGTACGCTTACCGGATGGCGTGCATCTGCCGCCAGATACCCGACGGTCACGACGACCAAGACGAAGATCAAGACCGCAGCTCCGACCTTGCGATCGATGGGGTCAAGCAAAATCTCATCCCCATACGCTGCCAGCACCCGAGCGCGGACCAAGTACATCGGTCGGATCATGAAGAAGCCGACCCAGAAGATGGCCACGGCCGCCCAGAACAGGTGCCACATAATACCGGTGGCAGTACCCATAGTTTCTGAGTCGAACGTCTCACCGGTCAGTGTCTTGATCGGATTGGTGAAGTCCTCATACCGACCTGTGATGTCCATCCATCCGCCGGGTCCCGCGATCGGACCTGCATCCTTAACCGCGAACATCGGATGGATATGATGGTGGCCGGGGAGTCGAGCCTTCAATTGAACCACGTACTCGTAATCCCGTCCGATTTCCATCGGACCAGCGACAAACATTGGCGTTCCATTTATCTTCGAGCTGAGACGCACAAAGACGGAACTGGGAGAACCGATATTGAGGAACGTCCGGACCGGTTTGACAACCGCACGAGGCCAATCCTCGCACAAATGGAACTTTCCCCGCAGCTCTGTCACATCGTTGACTTTGGTCGACTTTCCAACCCATTCAGTGTCGTACCAATTCACGGTACGCATCCGCAGGAACGGCTCCTGCGAACGCTCTCCGTGAGCGAATGCAGGGGTGATATCGAGAACCGGCGTGAGCGCCAGCGTCGCTACCCCACAGAGGCCCATTACCCAGAGTTTAAAGACGTGTGTGGCGTTCAT
>JAFEBM010000040.1 GCA_018242685.1 Nitrospira sp.
GTTCCCCAGCCAGGTGGACCCCAACGCCAAGGGGGCGGGGTACTAAGCAGGAGTGGTCGGTTGTCAGTGGACGGCCCGGCATTCCCGTTAAGGGAGTTCCGGGCCGGTTTCTGTCCTGTGCCTAACAGTATGTCGGCATTATCCTACCAATTCCAGGCCCATACTCCTTATTCAATTGCTTTTATGGTTGCGATAAATGTGAGCAGCTCTAGGAGCTTTTGAGCTGGAGAGTGAAGAGCCAAGGGCACATCAACCCAAGATCGAAAAGTTGATCGGCTTGAACTGACCGTTGTTTGACCCTTCGGCAGAGCAGGCTGTTAGTCCGCATACCATATCCATTTCTGCGCGCAGATCGATATGGTCGCCAGCCTTTGATAGTGGCACGCCGACGGTCAATTTTCCCTGGGAATCGATTTTAACGTTCATGAATATATTGAATGTCGTAGAGATATCGGCTCCTGAGATGCCGTGTTCCCTCAGGCAAAGAAGGAGATTTTCAAAACAGCTCGGATGATGGCCTTTGTGCTTGTACAGAATCTCAAACATCTCCTGACTGCATGGTGTCAGCAGAAAATCATGTAAGCCGACGGTGTCCTCAACAATAGTGAACATGGGCTTGCTGTTATTCGCGTAGAGAATGTCGTCCGTTGTCAGATAGATTCGGCTCGCATAGTCTAGCGAACGACCTGAAGAAAGTCGGCAATTATGATCGTGCGCATCGAAGGCAAAGAGGTCAGATACCTGCTCGCCAAGAGGGTCGATAACCCGTAATACTTGACCCTGCTTGATCTTGAAAGACCGCCCACTCTGTGGCGGGATGCGGATGGTGTTAGAGGTCACGTTGGGTCATTTTTATGAGTATGGAAAGGGCAAGACCAATCAGATGGAACGGCTCGGCCCGAATATTGTCGTGCCTCGGAGTTCTCTCCAAAGGTCTCGAGCATCGGGTTGATCGAGCCTTGGAATGTCATCTCGCGAGACCGAATGGTCTGCTTCATCGGTTCAAACTTTCCGAGGGCGCGTAAGCGTTCAAATTGCTGATGCAGGTTGAACACCATGGTTGGGTACGGACGGGTTCGCGCGAGACGCGAGGCCTGGGGGTGCATCCCAATGACGTACATAGATCGACCGCCGATGCTGTATGAAAACTGGTGGCTGGCAGGGTCGTCAGTCACATTGTTATCCCATGCGAAGAATTCGGAGTCCACGGAGTGCATGGCTTGAAGTTGAGTCCACAGCAAATTCTCAAAGTGTTGTTCCGATTCGATCAACGGCCCGCGAAACATTGAAATAAAAGTAATAAAATGGCTATCGACGGACGGGAATTCATGCAAGAAGCAATACAGATCATGGCAGACGGCGCGCACCGCGTCATCACTGGCAAGTTCCGGGTATAATCCGAAGCGATAGCTCTTTTGGTTAAACGCGGAGATTGCACCGATGCATGGGTAGAACTGGCCCAAGATCTGCTGCCTGAGCAGGTCATGTGCATCGACGAGCTCGGTATCGACCGGTACCTCAGGTGCAAGCGGTCTAGTAACCGTTGTCCCGTTGAAAGCCGCATAGCTTGAGAACCGGCTTGCCGCTGGATCGGGCGACATGGGATTCCACACGTGCTTATCGTTGCTGGCGATGACGTCATTCCGATTGAGCGGCATGTGATGAGAATTTGGTTGCATGATAAATCTCCGCAAATGTTTAAAATCGAAAACAAACATTCATTGCTTTGATAGCTCCAACTTTGGTCTGAAGATCTTCAGTTTTATCATCACGGTCCTCACCTCATTATTTCTATGAACGGGAGGACTCTATCTTCCAGATCAAGTTCTGGCTCTCACATCTAATGACAGGTCCCATTTTTCACCATGCGCCAGATCCCAACTTTCAGGAGTATATTTGATGATTCCTGCTGCGGGAGTCAAGGTGATCTCGCCAAAATAGACTCGTCCCTTGACGTTGTAGAAATCGACGCGGACGAACCCGAACCCGGTCGACAGTTTCGCGGCGAGGGCGAGCATCTTTTCCAGATTGGCCGGCTTCGGCACCCACGGTCGTACTGTGCAGTTTGAAACGATAAGGTCGAGTAGATTCCATGAGGTGTCGAAGATTGGGTGAATATCATGCGTATGATTGCGCACGATAATCTGATCGGGCACGCCATTGAAGCAATAGAACTTATAGTCGAGCGGGGGACTCCCATCCTCATTGGTCAGGTATTCCTCGATCACAATCCGAGGTGGAATCCCATAATATTGATACTCGCGTCCGTGCCAATAATAATTGCTGGCCAACCAGCCTGAGACTGTTCGAATGATCTCGTCTCGATCAGCATGTCCTTTGACAAGGATCACTTGCCCTGCGGCGTGACTCGGCTTGATCACGTACTCGGCCGGTAGCCGATCGAAGGGGATCGCATGCGGGTCGTTCCCCTCCCATAAGAGCTTGATCAAATACTCCGCGCCCACCGTTCTGGCAACATGTGCGCGAACCGCATACTTATCCGCCAGCTGCGTGAACCGTGAAGGCATATCTCCTCGATTCCAGGTAATCATGCGCCAGAACAGCTTTTCCGTAAATGTCTGAGGATTCGTCACGTTGAGCGGTTTGCCATGGATCCGAAAATACCTTCGTAACAAGAAGGCCTCGCCTTCCGACCGACGCATCACCTTACGCTTGACGCTGCGGTATTGATCGGCGAGCCATGTATCCCGCAGCTTGTGTCGAAAGACTCTGATCCCGTTTAGTTTGGACAGCGTGTTCCATTGAGTTACCATGAATGTCCACTCAGATTTGATATTGGACACAGCGGCAAGCTTGGGATTGATCCAGAATCTCTCTCAAAATGAACAACCGACGTTCCGAACGAGCACGAGTCCAGGACACGGAAAGACCGATACGCATATGTTCGATCCTTTTACAATGCGGATAACTGCGCTCTGCGAGATCAACCTCTCGCTTTAAAATTCGAATTGGCTATATCTTCTAGTATGTGTAACTGCATCAGTTATCTAAGGTATCGTAACTGTTAATGTCCATCCCCCAAAAGAAGGGCGTATATCTCTGCTGCGCGGTTCATCTGAGGACAATCTGCTCCCCATAAGGATTTCCTGACTTCAAATGGTCAAGCCCGTGACTGTATTAAACAACTTCGGCATGCGCAACTGGAGGAGAACAATCCGTTGAAGGGGCTCGTGGGAGATCCATCGCTGAATAAACACATACACACGGAGACCTCAGCGGATCTCATTACAAAGGGCGAGGTTAAGTTTGCAAGAAGAATATGGTTGCGGGGAGAGGATTTGAACCTCTGACCTTTGGGTTATGAGCCCAACGAGCTACCAGGCTGCTCCACCCCGCGGGGCAATGCTAACAAAGGGCTGAATGGCAAGTCAAGGTGAGGTGTTGCATGATTGCATTCCGGCCGGCACGATGCTAAAGCGAACGCATGCGTATTGTCTTCATGGGTACACCGGAATTCGCCGTGCCGTCGCTTGAGGCGCTCCTTCGATCTGACGATCAAGTAGTCGGAGTGGTTTCACAGCCGGATCGACCGAAGGGGCGGGGGCATCAGCTCGTTGCTCCGCCCGTGAGACTTGTAGCGGAGCGCGCCGGTATTCCTGTCCTACAGCCGCTGAAGATCCGCACACCAGAATTCTTGCAGGCTCTTTCTGTGTGGCAGCCGGACCTGATTGCCGTCGCAGCCTACGGACGCATTCTGCATACACCGATTCTTCGACTTCCTCCGATGGGTTGCGTGAATGTGCATGGCTCGCTGCTGCCGAAATATCGCGGCGCAGCTCCGGTGCAGTGGTCCGTCATCAATGGCGAGACCGAAACGGGTATTACCACGATGTTGATGGATGAGGGGATGGATACGGGGCCGATGCTGCTCCAGGAGAGTTTGGAAATCTCACCTGACGATACGGCGGGGACGTTAGCGCCTCGTCTGGCGGAGTTGGGTGGGCGGCTGCTTGTCGACACGATCACGCAATTGAAAGCCGGGACGTTGATGCCGAAGAGGCAAGACGATGGGCAAACGACGATGGCGCCGCTCTTGAAAAAAGAAGACGGCCTGATCGATTGGACGATGAATGCCACAGCGCTTGCCAATCGAGTGCGAGGGCTTTCTCCCTGGCCGGGAGCCTACACGTTTTTCGGTGAAGAGCGTTGGAATATATGGAAGGCGGTCTCGTCGAGTGTGGGTGCGACGACCGATAAACCCGGAACGATCGTTGCGGCGAATAAGCAGGCGATCGTGGTAGCAACAGGCAAGGGTCTCCTCGATATCCGTGAGATCCAGACAGCCAATTCTAAACGCATGTCGGTCGGCCAATTCCTGGCTGGTCACCGAGTCGCCAGTGGTGAGCAACTGGGTTCATCAGCTGCATGATCCTTTCCCTGCATTTACGTCTTAGGGCAGATGACAGCCCACAAACAAAATATGGACAGTGACGCGCCGGGACCGTCATCGCGAGCGGTTGCCCTCTCCATCCTTCTCTTGAGTCGGCGAACTGACGACGCACTTGATGAATTGCTCGAACAACAAGCCGCGTCAGTGCTGCAACCACGTGACCGTTCGTTGGTGATGGAGCTGGTCTACGGGGTCTTGCGGCGGCAAGAGACGATCGATTGGAGACTTGAGGCGGTACTGTCCAAACCTCTCCAGAGATTGCCAGCTGTCGTTCAAATGCTATTGCGGCTTGGGGCCTACCAACTGTTGTTTTTAGATCGCATCCCTGCCTCAGCAGCGGTGAACGAAACCGTCCGACTAGCCAAATCCTATGCCAAACAACTGAGGCGCGATTGGAGCGGGTTGGTGAACGGAGTCCTGCGCAACCTCATTCGTGTACCGGCGCCGCCTTTTCCGGATTCAGCCGTACATCCGGCTCGATCCCTGTCCGTCCGGCATGGAATCCCCGAATGGCTGGCGGAACGGTGGCACGATCGAATGGGGTTTGAACGAGCAGAATCGGTGTGTCGAGCAAGTAACAGGGTCCCGAACGTCACGCTTCGAGTGAATTCCAATCGACTCAGCAGGGAAGAGTTTCTGGAGCGGTTACGGCAAGGAGGGGTTGCTGCTGTCCCCGCCACTCTCAGCCCGGTAGGAATCGTGCTGGAAAAAGGACAGGATATCACGTCGTTACCGGGGTTCCACGCGGGCGAGTTCTATGTGGAAGATGAGGCGGCTCAACTCATTCCTCCGATCCTAGATCCGCACCCAGGCGAAACCGTGTTGGATGCCTGTGCCGCTCCAGGCGGCAAGACGACGCACCTTGCCGAGCTCATGGGCGACCGCGGAACGATCTGCGCGGTTGATCGGAAGACTTCCCGGATGGATCTGCTGCGAAAAAATTGTGAAAGATTGCGCCTTCAGAGCGTTGTGCCGATCGTCGGTGATGTGAGAAAACCATCCGAATGGTCTGGAATGGGTGCGCGCAGGTTGAACTTTCATGATGGATCGCCGCTGTTCGATCGCATACTCGTGGATGCCCCTTGCAGTGGCATGGGCGTGTTGCGCCGACACCCCGAAGCGAAATGGCGGAAGGACAGTTCGGCATTCGCCAGACATCCGAGACTTCAAACCGAAATTCTTACTTCGGTGGCTTCCTGCTTGCGACCCGGTGGGGTGCTGGTCTATAGTGCCTGTTCGACAGAAACGGAAGAGACGGAAGGGGTCATAAGCCGTTTTTGTGAAGCCTATCCCGGATGGATGCGTGAATCTGTGGCTCCGTGGCTCCCGAGCGCTGCTCTCCCCTTTGTGACCACCTGCGGCGCACTCTCCACGATGGGTAACGAATGTGGGATGGATGGCTTTTACGCCGCCCGTTTACGAAAGGAGGGGTAATGGGTCATCCGATTCATATTGCACCCTCGATTCTTTCCGCGGATTTCGCGCGCTTGGCAGACGAAGTTGCAGCCGTGGAACGGGCGAGTGCCGACCTCCTGCATGTCGATGTGATGGACGGCCATTTCGTGCCGAACCTGACGGTGGGGCCGCCCATCGTCGAAAGCTTGAAAAAAGTCACGAAGCTGCCGCTCGACGTTCATTTGATGATCACCAATGCGGATGCGTTCATCCCGGAGTTTGCAGCGGCTGGAGCCGACTATCTCACCGTCCACGTTGAAGCCTGTCCCCATCTTCACCGGACGGTCCAATCGATTAAGGAACGAGGCGTCAAGGCCGGAGTGACCCTAAATCCTGCCACGCCTCTCTCGTTGCTTCAGGAGATCCTAGGGGATGTTGATCTTCTGTTGATCATGTCGGTGAATCCAGGATTCGGCGGGCAGACATTCATCCCATCAGTGCTCAAAAAAATCGCCGCGGCGCGGATCATGTTGGATGCGATCAACAGCCATGCCTTGCTCGAAGTGGATGGCGGTGTGAAGGTGGAGAATGCTCGGGGTATTGTGGCTGCCGGTGCGACCGCGCTGGTCGCAGGATCCGCCATTTTTTCTCATCACGACTACGCGGCCACAATCGCCGCCATGCGAGCGGCTGGAGAAACAGTCGTTTCACCGGCGTCACGCGCTGCGGTCCATCAATAGGCGGCTCGGGTGGACATCTCCGCACTTATCGACAGTCTACACCCTCTTGAAATTAACGTGCTCACGACCTTGGGGCTTCGTCCGCCTGAAACCGCTTTGGGCAGCGAACAGTTGGCGCGCGCAGCCGAACTGGAGCCTTCCCAGCTCAGCATGGCAGTCGAGTGGTTATTGGCCAAGTCTCTCATCACGGTGCAGACGGAAACGGTGACTCCAATAGTATCGTTGACGAAAATCGGAGTGGAGTATTACCAAACCGCCTCGCCCATCGAACGAGTCTTGGCGGCTGCGCGGGACGCCACCGGCACCGGGAAAAGGCTGACCATCCCTGACCTTCAGGCCCAAGGAGGACTGGATCCTTCCGATGTCAGCAAAGCCGTCGGGCGGCTCAAGAAGGAAGGGGTGGTCCTGATCATCCAAGGAGGTTGTGTCGAAACGACCGGACGCCAGAGTCCGACGGCTGAGGCGCTCCGAACGCTCCTGGGAGAAATGCGTGACTCGCCGAAAGAGCTGAAGAGCTTCACGGAAGCCCATCGGCAGGTCATTGAGGACTTTGCCGTGAAACGCGGCAATGCCAAAGAACCGTTTCGGGTGGACGATCGAGTGGCCCGCTCATTCACATTGTCGCCTGACGGTGTCAGTGCGGCGGCGCAGCTGCTGAGGCAAGGGGTTGTCGAAGAAGTATCGCAGTTGACTCCCGATCTGTTGAAGGATGGGAGTTGGCGTCAGAAGCGATTTAGAAAGTACACGATCAGTCTGCGACCGCCTCGCATTGGAGCGGGGAAAAAACATGCCTATCGCGAATTTCTCGATACGGTCAAAGCCAAACTCGTGAGCATGGGATTTCAAGAGATGCGGGGAGCGCTGGTCGAAACGGAGTTCTGGGACATGGATGCCCTGTTCATGCCTCAATTCCATCCGGCCCGGGACATTCATGATGTCTATTTCGTCAAGGATCCCAGCCATACCACCGCCCTGGATGAGCCGTTCTTGTCGCGCGTCGCCAAAGTGCACGAGAACGGGGAGGAGACCGGTTCTACAGGCTGGGGCTATTCATTCGATGTTCACCGGGCCAAACGGTTGGTCTTGCGGAGTCAGGGCACGGCGGTTTCGGCTCGAACGCTTGCCGCCGCGCCGGACATTCCCGGGAAATATTTCTCGATCGCCCGGTGTTTTCGCTATGACCAAGTCGATGCCACTCACGCAACGGATTTTTTCCAGGTGGAAGGGATCGTCTTGGGTGAAGACATCAACTTCAGGACGCTGTTGGGGCTCCTGAATTTGTTTGCCCGGGAAGTGGCACAAGCGAAGGAAGTGAAGTTCTTGCCGGCCTATTTCCCGTTTACCGAACCGTCAGTCGAATTGCATGTACGGCATCCACGCTTGGGATGGATGGAACTCGGCGGCGCGGGTCTCTTTCGTCCCGAAGTGACGTTGCCGCTCGGTGTCACCGTACCCGTCATTGCCTGGGGGTTGGGGCTCGATCGTATGGCGATGGTGGCGTTGGGCATCCATGATATACGCGAACTCTTCACCGACAACCTGGAATTGATCCGTACGACCAGAGGTCTGTTCTAACCGCGCTCATGCCGACGATCACTATTTTTCAAGACGATTTAGAGTCGCTTCTCACGGTCGATCGCGGTGCTGGCCGTGGCATCACGGTGGCTCAGTTGGAGGACTGGCTGATGCTCGTGAAAGGCGAGTTGAAGGGGCACAACCCTGAAACCGGAGAGCTGCGCATCGAACTTCAAGACAGCAATCGGCCCGATCTCTGGTGTTGCGAAGGGATTGCCAGACAAATTCGCATCAAGCAACAGGGCCGGCTGAAGCCCTATTCCTTTTTCGCCAAAAAACCGAAGTCTCCGCATCATCTGATCGTGAAGCCCGGTATGGAGCAGGTGCGTCCGTATATAGCAGCTTGTATGGCCCGGGGGTATCGGGTGACGGAGAAGGGGTTGGCTCAGCTGATTCAAACGCAGGAGAAGTTGGCCGACATCTTTGGACGTAAGCGAAAGACCGTTTCCATCGGAGTCTATCAGCTGCGGAATATTACCTTTCCGGTGACCTATGAGTTGGTGAAGCCGGACGACGTGCGGTTTACCCCATTGGGTATGGAAACGACGATGACCCTCTCGGAAATTCTCATGGTTCATCCCAAGGGGTTGGAGTACGGGCCGATTCTGGCGGTCAAGAGTTTGCTCCCTATCCTTCGAGATGCGAAGGACCAACCATTGTCGTTTCCCCCGATTATCAATAGCCGGGAAATCGGAGAAGTACGGGTGGGTGATAATGAACTCTTTATCGAGGTGACTGGGACAGACTTGGCCATGGTGATCCTTTCGCTGAATATCTTCGCGGCGAATTTGGCCGACCGCGGCGCCTCCATCGAGCCGGTGGAAATCCAATATCCGACGAGCACTATACTGGGTAAACGGGTCAAAACGCCGCAGGATCTCGGAAAACCAAAAACGATCCAGATAAAAACGATTGAGCAGGCGCTGGGGCAGGCACTCGGCGAGACAGTTGTGAAGCAGGCTCTTGAATCGTATGGGTACGGCCTGTCGGCAGAAAAGGGATCGGTGAAGGCAAAACTCCCGCCGTACCGTCATGATCTGATGCATACGATAGATGTGGTTGAGGATGTCGCCATGAGTCGTGGCTATGCAGAATTTACCCCGGTCATGCCGGCGCAATTTACGGTGGGAGGATTATCCGCCATTGAGCAGCTGTCCGATCGATCCCGAGAATTGATGGTGGGGCTCGGGTTTCAGGAAATCATTTCGAACATTCTCGGCTCACCGGACCAATATTCAGGATTCATGCGTCTCCACGGCACGGAATGGGGGCGGACGGTCGACGTCGACAACGTCATGTCGTTGAGCTTCTCTTGCCTCCGACAATGGATGCTGCCCTCATTGTTGCGCATCGAAGCCGCCTCGAGCCGAGCGTTCTATCCTCATCGCCTCTTCGAAGCCGGTGATGTGGCGATTCCCGACGGTGCTCACGAGTTGGGGTCTCGAACGGAAACTGTCTTAGGCGCCTTGATCGCTCATGCCACCACCCACTTCTCAGAAATCCATTCCAGTCTCGATGTCCTGTTTTACTACCTCGGTAAGGAGTACAGTCTGGAGCCAGTGCAGCATCCGTCTTTTTTAGAAGGCCGAGCCGGTCGGATTCTCGTCTCGGGTAAGCCCGTCGGCGTGATCGGCGAAGTCCATCCGGAAGTCCTCGAACGTTGGCAGATCGTCATGCCGGTCGTCGCGTTCGACGTGAACCTGTCACAGCTGGTTTCTTGAGTCGAGAACCCATATCAAAATTGGAACACCGTACCCGATCGGATATCGATGGGCTGTAGCCGCGTACCTCCAAGACTTCTGACGGTTGTTCATCGCCATAATTCCCGCAAGCTGGACTGGGAAGCGTTGCGCGGCCATGTTGAACAACATGACGATATGACGCAAAAGGAACGGGCGCGGCATTTTAAGGTCTCCCGGCATTGCATCTGGCACGCGCTGCACAAACTGGCGGTGACTCGGAAAAAACGACAGGCTACAACGAGCGCGACCCGCTGCAAAGAAGAAGATGTCTGCACTTTCGTGAGCGGTTCCTTCGCCGCGGCAAACAACCTGTCCATATCGATGAATGCGGGTTTGCCTCGTCCGCTGCGCGGCGCTCTTGTTCCTGCCGTTGTATTCTCCGGACCTCAACTCCATCGAGCATGATTTCTCAGCCCTCAAGAGAAACAGGGAGTATCATGAACGTGTAACGCTCGACGAAATCGTCAACGCTATCAATGGCTATGGGTTTGTCTATAGTAGCCTCGTGTGGTGAGTGCCCTATGACATTTCACCTGATGGTTGCAGAAGCTGACGATGCGGAGGCGATTGCAACAATGGTGGGGGAACTGTTGTATGAAATCATGGCCCTCATGAGCGACAAGTGTTTTAGTTTTGATTTTGCAGAGAGTGTCGGTCGAGCACGTTCCTGGATTGAAGAGGGACTGTATACCGTGTTGCTCGCGTGGGTAGAAGATAAGCCGGTTGGAATGCTTGCTCTCTACGAAAGTTATGCGTTGTACGCCGAGGGTGTGTATGGAACGATCCCGGAGTTCTACGTCCGGTCGGCGTACCGTTCGCAGGGGATTGGATCGGCATTACTCGCCGAGGCTAAAAGGATTGGCCGGCAACGAGGGTGGAAACGTCTCGAAGTCACAACCCCTCCGTTACCGCACTTCGATCGGACGCTGCGCTTCTATCAGCGGAATCACTTTGCCGTTTCCGGCCGGACGCAAGTTGAAACTGGAGTTGTGATGAATCCGGTGATTCAACAGGAAAAAACTAGCTGTGGCATTGCCGGCGTCGCGGCACTCTCCGGCGTGAGTTATGCCGCCGCAAAACGTGCAGCAAATAGGATGGGTATCTCTGCGGCGGACAACCGATTGTGGTCGGAGACGGCCTATGTGCGTCGACTCCTCAAGTATTATCGGCATCACACGTCGTCAAGGGCGCTGCCGTTTGTCTCCTGGGATGCGCTGCCGAATCGAACACTCTTGGCAATCAAGTGGCATCGGGTGAAGGGACGGGCATTTTGGCATTGGGTTGTCTTTGTCCGAGATCCGGGTAGGGCCTACGTGCTTGATTCGAGTCCGAGTCTCAAAGTCCATGTACGGACGGATTTCGGCCGCATGAGGCCGAAATGGTTTCTTACAGTGAACCATACTTCGTGACCTCGTCTCCTTTTGGTTCCGCACTCCTCGCAGGCAGATTCCAATTGTGGCTTGTCACTCAAGGGAAATGCTCGTGGAGCCTGTCAATTTGTCGTGAAAAGATCGACAAGAACATTTTTCACCGCTACATTTCAAAACAGGCGTTCTGAAATTTCCATTTGAGTACTCCGACAGAATGTAGGGAGGAGGCAAGACATGATGCCAACCCAAACACCGACGGATGAACAGTTGAAGGACCTGACGATCAGACAAACTCTGGCGGGTGATGTTGGAGGGGCTCGACAAACGGCCGGGGAGATAGCCGACAGAAAGTGCCTGAGAGAAGCCTGGCAAATGATGCTGTTCGTCGAATCGGAGCGGGGGAATGTCCAGGCCGTGACGGACACGATCCTCTCATGCCCTGATCCGTCGCTCTTGGCTAGTCACTTTTACCTTGAGCTTCCTCAAGTCTTCGTCAAGGCCGGGGATCGGTCCGGAGCCATCGAAATCGCCAAAGCTATGGGCGATGCCGGAGTCTTGCCGCTCATCGGCATTGCCGCTCATCTGGCGCAGGACGGAGATATCGAAGGGGTGCGAGAAGCGCTCTCTCATATCGATGAAGATTTAAGAGCGATGATCATGCGCAAGGTGAGCGCATGTCACCCAAAGGGCGACCGACTTGGAGCGTTGAATATGGCAGCCCAGGCTGGTCCGTCCGCTTCACTGGCTGCCTGACGATCTTCTTTTCGTAGTTCTCCCGTTCAGCTCTCTCTTGACGCTTGCCCGCTGACTGCTTCCGATGCACCACTGCCGATGGCGATGTGCGAATAGATCCTGCTATCTTGTCACGCTCGACTTGCCCGCAGTTGGTCATCTATACTCCATCCGCTTTGGTCGGTACCGACAAGTTTTCTTTCTGATTCAGCTTCCCCGTGGATAATCTGACTCGACAGCTCAACGACCGGTTCGGGTTTACGACGTTCCGGCCTGGCCAGGAAGACGTCATTCGCGCCGTGTTGGCCGGGCGCGATGCGATGGCGGTCATGCCGACGGGGCAGGGGAAGTCGCTCTGCTATCAATTGCCGGCGACCCTTCTCCCCGGGTTGACGTTGGTGATTTCTCCGCTGATCGCGTTGATGCAAGATCAGGTGACGGCCATGAGGCAGCGGAAGATTGCCGTGGCAGCGTTTCACTCCGGCCTCAGCGGTTTGGAAAAGAGCCGCGTAATGCAGGATCTTCAGCAGCGGCAAGTTCAGCTGCTTTATCTGGCGCCGGAACGGATGCAGCATGAAGAGTTTCTCAAACTACTGCGTTCTCTTTGGGTCTCGTTGCTGGTGGTTGATGAAGCGCACTGCATTTCCCAGTGGGGCCATGATTTCAGGCCCGATTACCTCAAGATCGGTCGACTGCGTCTGGAACTCACGAATCCGCCCTGCTTGGCCTTGACGGCCACGGCCACCGCTCGTGTGCAGACGGATCTGTGCCAACGGTTATTGCTTCGCGATCCGTTCCGATTGGTCGCGGGTTTTCGGCGGACGAATCTGGCTTTGTCGGTCCATCATTGCCAAACCCTCCGTGAGAAACTAGGGATAGTAGAGCGCTTGGTGTGCCGGACAGAGAAGGGCACGATCCTCGTCTATTGCGCAACCCGCCGGACCGTGGAAGAGGTGGCAGCTTGGTTGGGGCAATCCCATTCGTCCGTCGGCTACTATCATGCCGGGCTCTCGGATGAAGATCGGCGACTCGTGCATGACGATTTCCGCCGGGGGACGTTGAGAATCCTGGTTGCGACGAATGCCTTCGGCATGGGTATCGATAAGCCAGATGTCCGACTGGTCCTCCATTTCGACATTCCGGGCAGTATGGAGGCCTATTACCAGGAAGCCGGGCGTGCGGGTCGTGATGGACAGCCTGCTGCCTGTGTGTTGCTGTTTCATGAGCGTGATGTGGCCACGCAGGAATATTTCATTGCGCAGGCATCAAAGGATTCTGAAGGCGCCGAGCGTGCGAAGCGAATGACGACCATGCTGCAAGAATTGCTGGCGTATGTGTCGGCGTCGACCTGCCGGCAGCTCGCGATTCTTGACTACTTTAGCGATCAGACTGAGCCGGCCTTGGGACCTTGCGGTCTGTGTGACTGCTGTGTTGCGCCGGCGCGGCAGCTGAGCCGGATGGTTTCTCACGAGATCGCCGCCTCCGCGAATGCGATCGTGGAGACCGTGTCTTGGTGCAGGGGACGGTTCGGGATGGGACGAATCGTCGACATTCTTCGTGGAAGCCGTTCAAAAGCGCTGCTGGCCTACGGGGCAGAAGACTGTCCGACTTATGGTAGCTGTCGTGCCCAGAAGAAGGTCTCAGTGACGAATCTCGTGAAGGCCCTCATCGGTTCCGGGTATCTCCAAGTCGAAGGTACGGAGTACCCCACGCTCGATGTGACGCCAAAAGGACGAGAGATTCTGCAAGGGCTCCGCACACCAGCCCTGGAACAGGCGGAGGATGACCCACCCGGTGGATCGGTAAAGAAGCTGAGTCGCTCGCATACCGAGCGAATGGGCACTCGGCAGGCTTCACCTTCGGATCGACAGCTGGTTGAACGGCTTAGACAACTCCGCGCTGAACTTGCCGAGGAAGAGGGCGTCGCGCCGTTCCTCATTTTTCACGATCGAACGTTGAAAGCCATTGCCGGTTACAAGCCGGGGACGCCGGCCGCCTTGTTAGAGATTCCAGGCATCGGCGAGATGAAAGCAGAACGGTATGGTCGTCGGGTGTTGGCTGTGGTTAATGAACATCAATAGCCCAGTGACTTTCATGAGGATGTGAAAGAATCCTCTCTCCGTGGTTGCTCACCTGACGATAGGATCAATCGCTTTTTGCAGTCTCTGGTGCCGCTCAAGCCTACAGCTCCACTCACCGACTAGGCTGCTTCGACCGGCTGAACCTCTTTTTTCGCCAAAGCCAAGCGTGTCGCGAGCCGGTTGACTCTCCGAGTGGGTCGTACCATCCGATTATGATGGATCAACGGGTCCTCGATATTGCCGCATGTCATACACCGTAGTCCGCGCACCCACATCGACTGATAACTTTCTTGCATATCCAGTAAATGGTCCACGACCATGAGTCCGCTGCATCTGGTACATGTCATGGGAATCCCTCCTTAGTAATTGATCGAGCACGGACGATCATGCTCGTGCTCTACGAGTTTCCACACGCAATGATGATGCCGTGATGAAAACCGTAATGAGGCTTAGACGGTTGGGGCCGTCAGGAGCGGGTTTTCTCATGTTTTCTGTCGGCACATTGACGACGGCGACACACATGACGGTTGTGGATCGTATCTCAATCGATACGCCCGGATGGACAAAACGATACGGGTCTACTTACGTAGAAAACCAAGATGGCCGGTGGTGCGAAACGGCTGAACAATCGCTCATCTTTTCCGGCACTCACCAACCCACCTGCCGATGACATGTATGATCAGTTGACAAGTCTCTGACGCACCGCCGAGAATCACTCCGGTATGGCATCCAAAGAAATCCCAATCGTCAGTCAGCCGACTGCGGCTCAAACTGGAGTGGACGACGAACCCACGTTTCCTCCCTACACCGGATCGGCGTTCTTGTCGTATGGATTCCGACCGTTCTTTCTGGGCGCAGCGCTGTTCGCCGGCTTGGCCATTCTCGCCTGGGTTGTCCTGTTCGCGGGCGCGGTGCAAGCTGCATTTCTTTATAACCCGCGCGAATGGCATGTCCATGAGATGCTGTTTGGGTTCATACCGGCGTTGATTGCGGGATTTCTGCTGACGGCCCTGCCCAACTGGACCGACCGCATGCCGCTGAGAGGCGTGCCGTTGCTGGCGATGTTTCTGCTGTGGCTGGTAGGACGATGGCTTGTGAGTGTTCCATGGTTTGGGTCTGTGTTCTCAGCTGTGGTCGACGGAGCCTTTTTGGTCTTGCTGGCAGCCTACGTCTGGCGAGAGATTATCGCAGCAGGTTGTTGGGACAGGGCGCCGATCGGTGTGCTGGTCGGTTCCTACGCCTGCGCGAACATTGTCTTTCACGTATCGGCCTTGCGCGGTGTACCTACCGATTTCCCCGAACGCTTTGCCCTGGCGATCATGACGTTGATGCTGACGATTATCGGCGGGCGCCTCACGCCTACTTTTACCCGTGAATTTTTGACTGAACGGAACATGCCTCGACTGCCTGAAATATTCTCTCCAGTGGATGGCATGGCCGTCGTTCTGGTCCTCATAGGAGTCATCACGTGGGTTCTCCATCCGGAAAGTATGTGGACAGGAACCATGCTGCTTGTTGCCGGAGCGGCGAGTATGGCGCGCTTGTTGCGTTGGGGAGGATGGCGAACCTGGCGTGAACCGTTGGTGATGATTCTGCACGCGGGCTATGGGTGGATCGGGCTGTTTTTGCTGGCCCTCGGCACCTCGATTCTAGGAATCGGCCTCTCTTCAGAAAATGCGGTTCATTTCCTCACCACCGGCGCGATGGGCGCAATGACGTTGGCGGTGATGACCCGCGCGAGCCTCGGCCACACGGGACGACCGCGCCATGCAGATCGGCTCACCGTGGCGATCTATCTACTGGTCAACGTCGGGGCGTTATTGCGAATCGTTGCTCCGCATTCTGAGACCCCCACGGACCTCACGTATACATTACTTGGTCTATCGGCACTCTGTTGGAGTGGGGCGTATGTACTCTTCACGCTTCACTATGGGCCATACCTCGTCCGTCCGAGCCTGGATGAGTAAGGATTCATGCGGATGGTGTCGACAATCTTCGAGAATGACTTTGAACGAACAAGTGGCGCCCAATTGCCCTATGCAGTATGATGGGCATCTATAGACAGTTGGGCAGGCCAGCATTCATGTCTCATCGTGGCAGGTTGTTCAAAATGGCCGTCCAGCAAGGCCACAGCGAGCGAGATGGTGAGGCGTACTTCTCAGTACGTTGAGGCGTTGAGCGAAGCGAGAACGCAGCTGGTGGTCATTTTCAACAACCTGAACAAAGGGGGCGACCGGTTTCGACGGGGATACTGAGGTCACTGTCGCATGTCGAGCTCTCGGGGACTCGTAACCCTCCGGGAAAATGCAACTGCCAATCAAGAACTGGCACTCGCAGCTTAATTAACTGCGACGTTCTTCCATCTGATGCCCGCGGGGGTGGAAGAGCGCGATGCAGCGGGCTGGTCCCAAGCCGGTGCTCAGCGGCCGAGGACGAGAACTTTCTGGGCTAGCGGCTGTTCTAAGCCTGCCGACGGGCGTGGATGGCTGCGAAGCTTAAATTGTCGGCTACACATGTAGACACAGTGCACTGACGATCTTCGGACAGGGGTTCAACTCCCCTCGCCTCCACCAGTTCAATTCTTATGTCAAGTCTGTGGTTACTACGTAGCCGTGGAGATCACATGATTGAATTGTGTCGGCGACAACAGACGGGCATGCGTGTGCCGTTGTGGCAGAGATCGTGCTCCGCCATTGAACGGTCAGCTCGCAAGTTGTTCTGAGGCCGAACGAGGCAGAGGACGCTGAGGGCCGCGTTGGAGTTGCTCCGTGAGCATCACGAGCAATTGTCCGACGTTCGTGTCACACCCCTCCAAGTGGGCTTGTTGGTCTATCTCCAAAGAAATCCAGGCAGCTACATCCGCCAATGCGCGAGGGCTTTCGATGTGACGGGTCCAGGAATGGGCGAGACAATTGGAGTCTTACAGGAGCAGGGATGGATTCGGAAACGCCGGGCTCCGCGATGACCGCATGTGTTGCTCACGTTGGCTCGAGAAGGGAGCGCGCACGTCCGAAAGATCAGACAACGACTCCGTGAAGCTCCGCGCGAACCAGGAGGCCTCAGCCTATTGGCTCGATTGACTCATGCAGAATGCCCTGAGCCACAAGGCGGGGGCAGCTTTTCGCACACTACAGCGTTGAACGATCAGGCACTCACTGCTTCGGTCACTGGCCCGTGACTACGACGCAACCCCTAGCCGATGTTCCGCAAGCCGTCGAATCCTGACTTTCCTTTGTTCTTTCCGCGCCTGCGCGAGGTCATAGGCCGACTGCATCCCCAACCACATCGCTGCGCCGCCGCCGAACGCCTTTTCAAACCGCAAGGCCATATCCGGTGAGACCGCACTCTTCCCCCGGATGACGTTGTACAGCTGTTGCCGCGTCACCTTCATTGCCTTGGCGGCTTCTGCCACGCTCAGACCCAATTCCTCGAGATTGGCTTCGACTAATTTCCCTGGGTGGACAGGATTCTTCATCATCATGGATGACCTCTCAATGATAGTCCTCTAAATCCACATCGTACACATGCCCTTGGGAGAACCGAAAGGTGACCCGCCAGTTCGCGCGAACGGTGACAGCCCACGACCCCTCCCGATTGCCTTTCAACGGATGCAGTCGAAAGGTCGGCTGGTTCATATCCTCAAGCCGTTCCGCGGCGTTGAGCGCCGAGAGGATCAACCGCAGCCGGTCGAGCTGATCAGCCTTGAGCTTCCTTCCCTCGTCGTGCTCGAACAGGAGCTGCAAACCCTTATGCCGAAAACTTCGAATCACCGTCTGTACTGTAAAACATCAATTGACATTTGTCAACAGCGATAGATCATTGCTGGCTCACGGCACCCGCAGACGGAGCAGGATCAAAGTGCCGCACGCGGTCGGCTGCATCGAGAAGGACGAGGGCGTATGGCCATCGAAATGCTGCGTGAGGTTGGTAGTGAGCGCCGTGCAGGAAGCCGGTCGAACGGCCTATATAGGCCCACATGAACTCCCCTATTGGCCGTTGGGCCGTTTACCCTGCTCCTGATCGTGTTCGCACTCAATGTCAGTCAAACAGGTCGGCGTGCGTGCCTGTCGGTTCGAAAATGAGGGACGTGGCTTCAATTCTGTAGATGAGGAGCCAGTCTGGTTGGAAAGTGAAGCAAGGCTTACGTGTCTGCACGGCTTCTGAGTGAGCGAAAGCTCTTGAACGAAGGGAGTTTCTCGGGATGCCTCGCCTCCTCAAAAGCGTCCCGCGTGTACGCGTTTGGGATCATGAGAGGGAAGGGGATACCCTGGTGGAGTCAACCTGGGCATAAAAGAGACGGATGGCTTCGGCTTCAGTCATGCCGAGTCGCTCAAAGATTTTCACAGCCTTCTTCTTCAGGCTGGTATCAATACGAGTGTTGATGCGGTCAGACATGGACATCCGTCCAGCTTTTCTCATGTTCCCAATACGCCATTTGTGGTGCTAATGAAAGATGATTCTCTATGGTACTCATGTGTCAGAGAGTTGTCCAATGGCCGGAATGTGATAGCAGACCCTTCGGGCCAGCCGTAGTCGGTGATTGGCTGTCTGTAGGCCGGGTTGTTGGTAAGGGGCACGTGGACATTCACCTCGACGTGACCAAAGACGGTTGTGCACGGCCTGGGCGCAACAGAATCTCCTAGTCTGTGGCCACGCGCGACCGCAACCGTAACACCATCCGCAGTGGCGCGGTTTTCATCCGGACTCTTTATGTAATGCCGCGAACTGTGGAGCTGTGAATCCGATGCGCTCCCCTACTACTTCGGAGCAACAGCCTGTTCAAGTGTGAGGCGAATAAACCGTTGATAGGGAACACCGGCACGCGCGGCGCGTTTGCGGACAGCCTCATACAGTTCCTCGGACAGGCGCAGATTGATGGACTTGTCCTTCGGCTTGATCTCAAAACGGGTCAACTGCGCCCCCGACAAGTCATATTGCGTGAGGTCAGCCTTTTCGACGAACGCCACCGCCGCGCGGTCGCTCTTAAAGGTTGGGATTTTCTTTTTCATACGCATCGACCTCCTTCTTGTGCATGTATCGAGCGCTGATGGGCCGGATCAGCACGTCGTCCCCTTTCTTGCGAAACGTGAACACCATGAATACACTGCGTCCCTTGTCAGTGTGGCCGATGGCGCGAAAGCGTTTCTCGCGTTGTGAGTGGGCCTCGTCAGGCAGCACAGCCAACGGTCGAGCAAAAAGACCTTCAATCGTCGCCACGGAAAGGCCGTGCTTCTCGCATTTGGCACGATTGCCCTTATCCCAATCAAAGCCGTTCGCATGCACTGTCATCATACCTTGAAATGTATACATTTGTATAGACAAATATCAATGCATAGGACTGACCACTTGTGAAACAGAGAAATGTCTTACTTTCCTCCAATTTCATAGACACCTGCATAAAAGAGGAACAGAAGGTCCTATTGGTACTCCACTTGGCGCAGCCAGTGGCGCAACTTGCTCGGGGCCTCGGCATCGCGGACCATCTACTCTACCGCCGAGGACATGCGACACTATACGAAGGCGAGAAAGAAACTGACATGTGTGGCCCCTCGACGAGCGAACGCTCAAAGAACGGAAGTCGCTGGCGGCCCAGCAAGGCATTTCCTATCAGGTCCTCATGCGCGTCTTCATTCTCCGTGGAATCGAGAACAGAAACAGGCCTCGTAACCCTGCGCCCACGCTGTCTGAGCGTTCACGTGTGGGGTGTGGAGGTCACTGCTGGCTGGATGATTGACTCGACGAACGTCTCCATCGTACATCACCCACCAGAATTCCATTTATTCAGGCAAACAAGGCGTGGGCGGATCACAACAGCTCGTTGAGCGCGCCGTCAGCGATGATGACCGTGCGTCTCTTGCGGAATGGTGCGACTTTGGGATCGAAGTTGGTAAAAATATCCCGGCAGGTGGATTCTAGGTAAACGTCGAGCGCCTGGTGTTCACGATTGATGACCGCATCCAGTTCCGCACGATCGGCGACCAGGGGACGGCAGTCACGCATGAAATGCCGGAAGCGCACGGCTTGCAAGGCCGTCTTGTCGCTAAAGATGAAATTCATGTGCGGATCGTGCGGGCGGCTCTGGTCCTCCATGTAGACAGCCGTGCGGGCCTGACCGTCAAACTCGGTGCGGAGGGCATCAAAGCGTTGTGACAGGTAATCCCAGAACCTTCCTTGCAATTCCTCAGCCTGTGGTTCCTTCCCGTCCGCATCGAGCCGCTGGCTGAAGATCGTCCCCTTGCCCTCCCGCTTGCCGTGATCCTTGGCGTTCACGTAGCGGTGTGGAATGAGTATGGACACCTTCTCCTGACCAGATTCGTCGAGGCGGCTATAGACGTACCCGGCCGCCATGCACAGCGAGGCATAGTGAAAGGCGCCATCGATGAAGAGGCGTGCCCAGGCGTAGTAGAGTGCGCCACGGTACGGTTTGACGACATACTCCGGGGTCTGTGCCTTGCGCGCCTGTTCTTGAAAACAGTGGTCGTCGTAGTCGTACTCGTAGAGCACCTCAAAATCGAGCAGGGTCTTGCTCTCGTCCAGGTATTCATTCAAGAAGAAGGAATCCTCGCCCACCCCAGCGGCAGGCAACAGCGCCCGGTTGAACACCAGATGTTCCTCATCGCCGAACTGGTCGCTGATCTTTGAAAGGTCTTCGTCTGTTTTTGCGTGGACACCAAACAGCGCCTTGAGCAACTCCTGACGGAGACGGAACGCGTCGTGTTCAGGCATGCTGACACGGTAGCGTTCCTGCGCCTCAATGGACCAGGCGAAGTAGTCCGGGTTCACTCGCATGAGCGCCTGGCGGAGCGCCGGGTCGAGCGCACCAAGCTCAGTAGAGGGTGAATGCCTCTCATGGCTGGTTCCCGCCGGCCGGTGGCTCTTCATACCATTCCTATCGCATCACACATGTTCGGAGTCTATTGTAAACCGAGGACAACGGTGAGTGATACAACCTTGATGGTGTAACGGAGGAAGGGTATCAGCCGGCGCTGATCAGGCGGACCACTGTCCATCAAGAGGCTCTCCTATAATTGGTGGACACAGTCGTGGTCGTTCATGCGGCAAGCACTGTCCCTTGGATTGTGAAGGTGAGAGAGGGGCCAATGTAGGCTATCAACGATGGGTTGAGCGCCTCGCCTCCACCATACAAACCTTCGGTTGATCCGGCGCCTATTCATGGTCTTATCGTGACTAATGGCGCCGGAAAGAGTCTTCAACCCACTTGTCTCTCATGATTCGCTCTTGCCGTTCCGGCGGCTCACGCGAGGCCTCTTTTCCTTGATGCCGCCGAAAGTCTCCGCCAACTGTCGATCGCCATCGCTTCAGACTCGGAGGCGCCGAAGCGACCTGTTGGCGGCGTCCAGATTGAATATCTCCGGATCGAAACTGCCGCCAACCCAGGCTAACATCGCCTCGTGCTCCCTGTGGGCTGGATTCATGATCGCTTCGAGAAAATCCTGATATCCCCACACACCGCCGCAATTCTCGGGTGGGCATGCTCGCCATTTACGGTGATCGGTTTGCCGGATGCACATGAATAGAGCATATCCGGGCACAGGTGATTCTGGGATTGCCGTTTCTGCTCCGCTTCGATGAGGAGCCTGAAGGCTGGGTCTCTATGCCCTCGGCCTACTGCAATCTGCCGCACGGCCTTTAGGAGCCTACTCCAATGACAGACTCTTCAATGCGAAGGCGGCGTTAATCAAGCCTACGTGCGAATAGGTCTGTGGAAAATTACCGAGTTGGATATTCAGAAGAACCCTATTTGATTTCTCCGTGAAAGTAAACTAACTTGTTTCCATGAGGCTCTTGCAACTTTCACTTCGGTTCGTGCTCCCATTGGCGATCGTGTTGGGAGTGATCGCCTATGGCGTGATCCCGCTTGTCGACTCGTTGGAATTGAAATGGTTCGTTCGCGATCTCGACATGCGGTCCAAACTCATGGTCAATACGATGGAGGGGCCTCTTACGGACCTTCTGGTATCCGATTCAAAGGACAAGATCCTGGCCTATTTTATGCGCATTCGTCAGGACGAACGATTGTATGCCCTGGGATTTTGCGATCTCGACCACCATCTTCTCTATGAGACCCAGGCCTACCCTCAGGATGTCACCTGTAAAGATACACTCGACCTTGCGTCCGAGTCGTCCACCGTTCGGTCATTCAGCAGCGGGCCGCTCCATATCACGTCAGCCTCGATCGAATCAAACGGCCGCCGGCTGGGCCGTCTTCTGCTCATCCACGACATGAGTTTTATCCAACAACGGAGCAGCGATACGAAATGGTACGTCTTCTATCTGTTTGCGGGACTGACGGCCGTCATCTCGCTGGTCACCGTGTTGGTGGCACATTTCAGTCGGAAAGAATGGGTGGCCGGGGTTCGGGCTATGTTGAAGGGAGAACGGCTTCTGACCCCGCTGACCCATGAAGAGCATGCCCCGGAACTCCGGCCGTTGGCGAAAGACTTGCGTTCGTTGGTGCAGGCTCTAGAATCTGATCGCCGCATGCGCGATGAGAGCCAGATTTCATGGACCCCGGCCAGCCTCAAAACGATCCTTCACGAGCAGCTTGCCGGCGATCAGGTGTTGATTGTGTCCAATCGACAGCCCTATAGCCACTATTGGCAGGATCGGAACATCGTCGTGCAGGTACCGGCGAGCGGGCTCGTGTCGGCGCTCGAACCGGTGATGCGCGCCTGTTCCGGCGTATGGGTCGCGCATGGGAACGGAACTGCAGACCGGGACGTGGTGGACAAACGAGACCATGTCGCTGTGCCGCCGTCGCATCCCAGCTATGAGATCCGCCGCGTGTGGCTCACCGGGGAAGAAGAGGCCGGGTACTATTACGGGTTTGCCAATGAGGGATTGTGGCCTCTCTGTCATATCGCCCACGTTCGGCCCACGTTTCGTTCCTCGGATTGGAAGCACTATGTGGCCATCAACGAGCGATTTTCTCAGGCCGTCTATGAGGAGGCCACCACCGACAATCCGGTCGTTCTCGTTCAGGATTACCATTTTGCGCTGCTTCCGAAGCTGATTCGGGATAAATTGCCGACCGCGACGATCATCATGTTCTGGCACATCCCATGGCCGAACGCGGAGAGCTTCGGCATCTGTCCCTGGCGCGAAGAAATTCTGGAGGGGCTGCTCGGAAGCAGTATTCTGGGATTCCACACCCGCGTGCACTGTAACAACTTCATCGACAGTGTCGATCGGATTCTCGAGGCGAGGATCGATCGAAATAGTTCAACGGTCTCCTATGGGGGCAAGATGACGGCGGTCAACCCCTATCCGATTTCCATCGAGTGGCCGTTGCAATGGCTCCGTGACCAACGGCCGGTTCCAGAATGCCGAATCAAACTCCGGGAGACCTATGGGATGCCTCCTGATCGTCTGGTCGGCCTTGGGGTGGAACGTCTGGATTATACGAAGGGGATACTGGAACGGTTCATGGCGGTGGAACGGCTGCTGGAGCTCCAGCCGGAATGGATCGGGAAGTTTACATTTCTGCAGATCGCCGCCCCCAGCCGTTCCATGATCGAGCAGTACCACCATTTTACCGACCAGGTCTCTGCTTTGGCCGAGCAGATCAACAAGCGGTTTGGTCGGGACGGCTATGAACCGATCTGCCTGCGGATTCAACATCATGGGGCGTCTCAGGTCTGCGAATGTTACCGTGGAGCGGACCTGTGCGTAGTGAGCAGTCTTCATGACGGCATGAATTTGGTCGCCAAAGAGTTTGTCGGCGCCAGGGACGATGAGCAGGGAGTGTTGATTCTGAGTCAATTCACGGGAGCCGCTCGTGAACTGACGGAGGCGGTCGTAATCAATCCCTACGACATCGATCAATTTGCGGCTGCGCTCCACCTTGGCTTGACGATGCCGAAGGTCGAGCAGCGGGCCAGGATGCAGAGCATGCGAGGACTGATCCAGGAATTCAATGTGTATCGCTGGGCCGGTCGTATGCTTATCGATGCGGCCCGCATGAGACAAAAAGAACGAGTCATGAAACAGGTACGGCGGCCGAGCCGGCTGAGTTGATGGACGGACGATGGACTATCTATTGACGGACACAGGAAGAAACGATCTTGGGGCGCTTTTGAAAGTACGGTCTCTCTATGCGTTTGATTTTGACGGGACTTTGGCGAAAATCGTCCGAGATCATCACGCCGCCAGGCTGGCTCGGCCCATCCGTTTCTGGCTCGAGAAACTTGCGAAGCGCGCTCCCACCGCTATCATCTCGGGACGGTCCGTGGAGGACCTGCGCTCACGTGTGGGGACTGTCGTGCCCCACCTGATCGGGAACCATGGTTCAGAAGGCCCTCACGCGCACCCAGAGAATATGCGGCAAGTCCGAGAAACCAGTTCGGGATGGCTGAAATTGGTCAACGAGCGATATCAGGACGAGCTCACTCGGCACGGCGTGGTCGTCGAGAATAAGTCCTATTCACTCTCATTCCATTATCGAACTGCGGGTCAGCGAGACGAGGCGCGGGCGCTGATCTCTCGAATCGTCGCCGAATTGTCTCCTCCGCCACGCATTGTCCTTGGGAAATCGGTCGTCAACGTAATGCCGCCGACGGCGTCGCACAAGGGTACGGCGTTGCTGGAGTACATGCGCCGACTTGACTGTGCCCTGGCTCTCTATGTGGGAGACGACGAAACCGATGAAGACGTCTTTGCTCTGCGTGATCACCGCATTCTTACCGTGAGAATCGGTAAGAAGA
Source organism: Nitrospira sp. (assembly GCA_018242685.1). Classification (GTDB taxonomy): domain Bacteria; phylum Nitrospirota; class Nitrospiria; order Nitrospirales; family Nitrospiraceae; genus Nitrospira_D. The sequence continues at coordinate 24,771 of JAFEBM010000040.1, forward strand.
ACGAGTCCTCCGCCCGGTATTTCCTAAAAAGACAGACAGAAATCGCCGAGGTGCTTCGGCTTCTCGTCGAGGTCGGCGATCAAAACATTCACACCTGGAGCGGCTGCCACGAACAGGGAGCCCCTCGGCCTGCTCAGCATCCCAACGAATAGATCAAAAGGGCATCTTCTCAGTCCATCAATGGTGACCGTTCTCGCCCAAGGAGAAGATCATAAGGGGCAAAATCGTCGCTCAATACAACGCCGGTCGGCCAAGGCTCCGTCCTACGAGTACTCAACAGCGCGATCGTTTCCATCGGCAAGTGTTGATTCATCGCCATGTCCGTGATCTTTGCCAGGAGATTGCCAGGCGATCCGTGCTCAATGAGACGGCCTCCAAAGAAGATCAGATTCTTTGCCGGAGTCATTCCCGTCTTCCAGGGCCCCTCGACGGCGAATGTGACGAGGACGGGAAATGCCTGTTTCATGGTTTGGACGACCGCGGCGGCGCGAGCGAGATCGCCTTCTTTGCCGGACGACGCCAGATTAACCGCGACGATTCCCTCCGGGTTCAGGTGCGTTCGTACTAAGGAGTAAAACTCCGCCGTGGTGAGGTGAAAAGGGATCATGTCCCGCGCGAACGCATCGATCCAGATGACGTCGTAGGTGTGATCCGTCGCGTTGAGAAAGGCTCGACCGTCTTTCACAAAAACGTGATGATTGGCCGGTGGGCGATAATCAAAATACTCCTCGGCCATTCGAACAACGACCGGGTCGAATTCCACGATATCCAGCTCCAATGCAGGCCAGTGCCTGGCCAACCACTTCGCCAACGAACCGCCCCCATGACCGAGAATGAGGCCGCGCTTCGGTTCGACCACCAGCGCCAGCGATGACACCATCATTTGGCTGTAGGGGAGGAAGAGATACATGGGATCGGCTTTCCACATGGTGGCGTGGAACGTACGATCCAACACGAGATACCGGAAGAGATCATCTTCGCGAATACGGACTTGCTGGTACGGACTTTCCTCTTGATAGATGGAGGTCTTCAGCCGTTGGAGCGGGTTGAGAGCCATGGTTCCCAGCAGAGCGACGGAGCTAACGGTCATCAGCAATACCGATAGGCGAGCCGGTGTTCCTTTCATCAGCCATAGAATCCCCAGTCCGACCTGAATGCCACCCAGCCAGGCCATCAACGATCGGCTTCCGAGCCACGATAAGAGAAAGAATGCAGTGCCCCAGGTGCCCACTAGACTCCCGACGGTCGACAGGGCGATCATACGACCTGTCTGTCGACCAAGATGTTCCATGTCCGCTACTGCCAAGCGCAACATGGCCGGCAAGACGCCGCTGAGCCCGAACGCGGGGGGAGCGAGGAGTACGGTTGCGGCGAGGCAAGGTCCCCAGCGAGGGTCTTGCACCATCTTCTCGATCTCAAACAAAATGGGTTGGTTCGCCCAGGCGACGAGAAACGTCCAGCCTCCTGAAAACAGAAGCAAAGCCGCTAACACACGGCCACCGGTATAGCGATCGGAGACCCATCCACCAAATGCGTACCCGCTGCTCATGGCAGCCAGGATGACGCCGATCAATGCGCCCCAGACAAACAAGGAACTCCCGAATACGGGAGCCAACAGCCGACTGCCGAGGATTTCCAATGCCATCACCACCGCACCGGTCACGAGGGCGGTCAAAAGCAAAAACCAGCGGGGAATTCGTGGAGGATAAAGGGTCATTGATTGAAGGGAGGGGAGAGCTCCTTGTCAGGTCTCAAACGGCGTTGGATTGTACTCACCATATTTTCCGAGAGTCAATGAAACCGGGGCACGCAATGGCTCCGAGCGATCCTGGAATTCGTTGCTCGATATGGCTCGGGTTGCTATACTTTCGGACAAATTACCTAGGCGATGAGGAGGGCTCATGCACATCAGTGTAATAGGAAGCGGTTACGTCGGACTCGTCACTGGAGCATGTTTTGCCGAGTTCGGCGTCCACGTCACCTGCATGGACAGCGACAACCGAAGAATCGAGAAGCTGGAGAAGAGCGAGATCCCGTTTTATGAGCCGGGGCTTGGGGAATTGGTCACCAAAGGGGTCAAGGAAGGCAGGTTGAGTTTTACCACGGACATCGCCAAGGCTGTCGATAAGGCTCTCGTCATCTTTATTGCCGTTGGGACACCGCCGAGGGGAGACGGTTCTGCCGATCTCTCGTATGTCGAGGAGGTCGGTAAAGGGATTGCGCGTCATATGACCGGATACAAGGTGATCGTGACCAAGTCCACGGTTCCCGTAGGCACCGGCGCAACACTTCGTGAGGTCATCACCAAGGCTCAGACGAATGCCTTTCGGTTCGATCTGGTTTCGAACCCGGAATTTCTCCGAGAAGGGTCGGCCATCGAGGACTTCATGCGGCCCAATCGCGTCGTGATCGGGGCGGACAGCGATCAGGCGGTCGCCATCATGAAGGATCTCTATCGGCCGCTCTATCTGATCGAAACACCGATCGTCGTGACGGATGTTCCGACTGCCGAGCTCATCAAGTACGCGTCCAATGCGTTTTTGGCCACGAAGATTTCGTTTATCAACGAGATCGCCAATCTGTGCGAAAAAGTCGGAGCCAATGTCCAAATGGTGGCGAAGGGCATGGGGCTTGATCATCGAATCGGGGCGAAGTTCCTTCATGCGGGGCCGGGCTTCGGAGGGTCGTGTTTCCCCAAGGATCTCGCCGCACTCATTCAGACCGGCGAGCGCCATGGCCATCCCATGCAAATTGCCTCCGCCGCCTCACGGGTGAACGACAGTCAACGAGGATGGATGATCGACAAGATCCGGGAGGCGTTAGGGGGAGTGAAAGGAAAGACGTTGGCGATGCTCGGCCTCTCCTTCAAGCCGAACACCAACGATCTCAGAGAAGCCCCAGCCTTGGCGATCGGCCGCGTACTTCTCGCCGATGGTGCGAGCATCCGTGCATACGATCCTGAGGCTCTCACAGAAGCCTGCCGGCTGTTGCCCGGACTCCAGCCTTGCCGAGACAGCTACCATGCAGCCGAAGGAGCCGATGCTCTAGTGATTATGACTGAGTGGAATGTGTTTCGAAACCTGGATTTTGAAAAGTTGAAGTCTGTCATGCGGGTTCCCGTTTTGTTTGACCTCCGAAACGTCTATGACCCCGAACGCGTCGTGGCTGCAGGCTTCAAACATGTATCGGTAGGACGTGCAGCGCAGCCTCCCACCCGCTGAGAAAAGTTAGGCCAGCCTCGGCAACTCGGCCTTGGGCTGCTCCTTGGTTTTCGGCTTGTACCCCATTCGATCGAGCACCTTCATGATTCGGGTCTTCAACCGGTCATCGGCGTCGGTCAACGCCGTGGCCAGCGGTTCGACGGCTGGTTTGCCGATCTTCCGAAGAATTTCGGTTGCGGATTGACGAATTTCGTCCTCTTCGGACACTAGGAGCGGAATGAGCGACGGTACGGATGGGCCGCCGAGTTTGATCAACGAATCATAGGCCCGTTGCCGCACGTCACCGACTTCGTCGGTCAACGCCGCCACCAAGGGATCGACGGCCCGCGAATCTTTGAGTTCACCCAAGACCTCCGCCGCGTATTTCCGATTCAGCCAGTGCGTATCTCTCAGGTCGAGCAACATGGCGTCGGCTCTGGCGGCGTTCGGATCTTTAGGGCGAATCTTAAAGCTCTTCGCGATCCGCTTACCGTTTTCTTCCACCACTCGGATCGTGGCGCCGTCTCCCACCTTGATCTTTTTGAGGTCCTCCAGCGCCTCCTCGTCCACGTCCAGCACGACCGTCTTGCCGTCGTACGCCAGGAGTTCAACCTCGAGCTGTTTGCTCTCAGGATTGACCGCTACGACACGCTCTGTCACCAAGTTGAACCCGTCCTTCTTTTCTCCACCTTTCGGAGCGATCTGAATCAGTTTCGGAGTTTCATCAGCCATGGGCATGTATCCTCTAATTGGGTTGAGTTATTGCGGTTCGGCGGTCCAGCCGAGACTGGCCAGCACAGCCTCAACGGTTTCCTGGACCATGGTGTTCTCGTCTTCGCGCAGCACCAGCAAGGGCTGGATCGCTTCTTTTGCGCCGAGCCGCGCGAGTGATTCGGCGGCATTGCGTCTGACCAGCCAGTCCTCATCTTTCAGCGACTCCATCAACGGGTTCACTCCCCGGCGATCGCCGATCTTGCCCAGTGCCTCTGCCGCATGACGGCGAACCATCCAATTGGAGCCTAGAAGACCATCGATCAGCGCCTCGACCGCCCGCACGTCGCCGATCTTCTTCAACACCCGAGCCGCGTCCTCGCGCAAGGTGCTGTCCATGAGGGCCTCGATGAGCCCAGGCACCGCTTGTGGATCACCGATTCGCTCGAGCGCCCATACAGCCGCCGTCCGCACGGCTCCGTCTCGATCCTTAATCGCCCGGACGAGAGACTCGACGGCGCGCCTGTCCCGCAACTTGCCCAGTGCCGAGGCCGCCTGTTCTCGGATCGCCCAGGAATCATCTTGAAGCGCGTCGATCATCGGGTCGACGACGGAGGGGCCCATCCGCACGACCGCACTGGACGCCGCCTCCCGAATCACCGCATCGTCATCGGCCATCAGATCGATCAACCGGGGAAGTGCCTGTGGGCCGGTCTGGCCGAGGCTCGCGATCGCGTGCTCGCGCAATGCTTCGTTTTCGTCGTGCAGGGCTTGTATGAGTTGCTCGATTCGATCAGATGTACCTGGTTCAGTCATTCTCGTGGTCCTCTTCGCGGGATTGGCTTTCCATGGTTGTGATGGCCTCGAGCTTGTCGGCGATCAAGCCGGCATTGTAGGCCACCAGGCCGTCACGATCCGTTCGGAGTCGGTCAAAGAGTTCCTTGTGTGGGCGCAAGACTCCCACGTCCTTGATTTTGGCCAAGGCCTCCATGGCATATACCCTGAGTGGACGGATGGGAATGGCCGCAAGATAGAGCTGAGTTGGGCGTGCATCGCCGATCAATCCAAGAGCCTTGATCGCCAACTCTTTGACCCCGGTATCCTTGTCCTGTTCCAGCCGCTTCATCAATGGTTCTACGGCGCGCACATCTCCGATTTTCCCCAGTAAGTCAGCCGCCGCCTCGCGCACGAGCCAGTCGTCGTCTTCAAGGTACTCGATGAGGATTTCCACGCTCGGCCGTCCGATCCCAAGAAGGTCGATAACCGTCGCCATGCGCGCTTCCTCGCGCTCGCTGGCTCCTTCAACCTCCCGCAACGCATTGAATGTCTCATCGATTCGTCCGCGAATTGCGCTCAACTTCTTCAATGTCCCGACGGCGATATCCTGCAGGGCCGACTGACCCATGGCATCGATGAATCCGTCGATGGAACGAGGATCCAACAATTGATCCAACATCAATGCGGCTGCAACCTGCGCATCCTCGTCTCGATGTTTGAGCATTTCGCATAGAGGAAGGACGGATGTGGGAATCGCTCCGATCAGGTGGGTCAGGGTCTGCCGCTCAGGGCCTTCCGAAGTTTTCGGCAGCAATGAAACCAATGCCCTGGCCGTATCCGTGTCGAGCACACCCGCCATCTGTTCGAGGGCCGCCGCCCCCGCTTGTCGGACGACCTCCTCATCATGTTCGAGGAGTTTGACGAGGGCAACTCCGGCCTGTGGATCTTTGATTCGAGCCAGCATCGCCGCTGCTTCTTTTTTTAGTTCGGTAGGCCCGGATTGTAAGGCCTCGATGAGCGCCTGAACCGATCGGGGACCGCCGGCCACACAGGCGGCCGTCGCTCGCATACGGCGCCAATCCTCTTCATGGATCAGTTCAGAGACCAGTGTCTCAATCGTTTCCTTCGGCATGATATTCAGTAGCGGAACGGCCTCTATCCTGAGACTATTTTGCGCCAGCCCATGATCGCCTGCCGGTTCTCCATCCTGCTGACGCCAGTGTCTCACGGACGTGGAACAGGAGATTTTCATCGCGAGGCTCGTTCAGCAGTGGAAGCAGGAATGGAACGACCTTTGCTCCGAATTTGGCCAGAGCCGCCGCCGCTTCTGCTCTCGTAAAGGTCTGGTTCAGCGCCGAAACGAGTGAAGGGATCGCCCTTTCGTCGCCGATCGCGCCGAGCGCTCGCGCCGCCGCGCCTTGCGTCATGGCTTCTTCATTCCACTGGTCTCCGCAGCCGGCCACTGTCCTCGTCGCCTGCGGAGGGCCGGTTCCTAAAAGGACATCGATCAACACTGGAACCGCACGGGCGTCACCAATGTGACCGAGCGCTCCGACGGCCAATGTCCGCAGTCCAGGCTCCTGCATTGCCGTAAATAGGTATTCGACCGCTTTCGAATCGCCGATCTCGCCAAGCGCTCGCACGGCATCTTCGCGAACCGCCGAATCTCGATCGTTGAACAACACCGACAACAGCGGTTCCACAGCCTGTTCCGATTTACTCTTCCCCAACGATTCCACCGCATGGAGACGAATGAGCCAGTCCTCATGCTGCAACGCCTTCAAGAGGGACGGAATCGACGCGTCGCCGATGGCGGCCAGAGCGGCGGCCGCTTCCTCACGAACCGCTTTGACCTTGTCTTGAAGCAGAGGAATGAGCGGCTCAACCGCGTCGGCATTCCGCATCCGCCCCAGCGCCTTGGCCGCGTGCATCCGAATGATCCAGTCGCCGCTGGACAGCGCCTTGACGAGCGGAGCAAGCACCCGCTCATCAGCAATGGCGGCCAAGATTGCCGACGCTGATTCCTGAACCGAGAGATCAGGATCTGTGAGGCAGATTCCCACCGCCTCGACGGCCGGCGCTCCGATCGTGCGCAACGCTTCAATTGCCGCCTCTCGCACGGAACGGTCCTGGTCCCGAAGGAGAGAAACCAGAGGAACTACCGCACGCGGATCTTTGAAGTTGCCGAGCAGTCCGGCCGCTTCACCACGGATGGCCCAGTCTTCGTCCCTGAGTGCCGCGATCTGCTCTGCGACCGCATCGGTCATATGGTTGTCCGTACAAAATTTAGCGGGTCATTTCAGGAGACTTTTTTTCGGCATCCTCACGCGATGTCGCCTGACGGGCCAAAGCGCCCGGTTTGCCCTAACGGCCGATCGACGCGCAGATTGTCGGCCTGGCTTGAGCTGATCTCCACCGTTTCATCAGGAGGCGTCCATCCCAGCTTTTCCAACGTATCGAGGGCGATCTGCTTCAAGGCGTCTTTTGCCGTCAGTCGAACGGACGCGTACGAAAGCACACGTTCCTTTTCAGCCTCGACCTCAGACGCTTTGGGATCATAGAGAAAGGCGATCAACGGTTCGATGGCTGCGTCTCCGATCACGGCCAGAGCCGCCGCCGCCTTTTCTCGCAAGACCCCGTCTTTCAGCAACATGATCAAATCCGGAATCACACGAGGATTGCGAAACTGACCGAGCGCGGTGGCAGCGGCTTCCTTGATGAACGCATCTTCGCTGACGATGCACCCGGGTGTCGGCGAGCCCTCCTGCTTGATGCCCTTGCCCTTCAAGGCATCCAGTACGGCGGGGAGGGCGCGCGAATCGCCGATCATGCCGAGCGAGGCGATGGCATGGCGCTTCACCGCTCCATCTTTCATGGCTTCTACCAGCGCATCGATCGCCCGAGGGTCGCCGATCATGCCTAATGCGATGGTCGCGTCTTCGCGAACGGCTCGGTCAGGGTCCTTCAAGGCGGTGAGCAAGGCGTCCACGACCTTTGCGTCCCGTACCCAAGACCTGCCGATTTGATAGTCGGTGGTCATTCCGCCCAACGCCCGAGCCGCGTGACATCGAACCACAAAGTCTTTGTCCTTGAGACTGTCGATCAACGGATCGACCGAGGCATGCCCGATGTAGACCAGCGCCGTTCCGGCCGTCTCGCGCACGATCTTAGAAGAATCACGAAACAGCTTGATCAGGGCCGGAATGGCTTTCGGATCGGCAATTCTGCCCAAAGCTTCCGCCGCTGCGCTCTTGACGGCCCCGTCCCGGTCGCGACAGGCGCCGATCAGCGCGTCGACGGCTCTTGAGTCCTTGATCTTGCCGGCCGTCTTGGCGGCGTGTTCGCGTACACGCCAACGTTCGTCTTTCACGGCAACCACCAGGCGGTCGAGCACGATCGAGCCCATCTTCGCCGCAGCCTCGACCGCCTGATCGCGAACTTCCATGATGGAATCGTTGAACAGGCCGATCAGGGCTTCGACCGCCTTCGGCCCGCCTATTTTGGCGACGCCGCAGCCGGCATGGGCCCGGACGGACCAGAACTCGTCGTTGCAGGCGCTGACCAGAGCATCCAAGGTGGTCGGATCGCCCATGTCGGCAAGCGTCCTTGCCGCCTCCTCGCGGGTGGCATCGTCCACATCCTCAAGCGCGTCTAAAAGATCTTCGAGTACGTCAGCCATCGTTCGGTTTCTGGTCGTAATAGGCATCGCGCTGTCCGCCATAGGGGTACGTGCGTTTGCACAACACCACCAAGGTCTGTGTTCCGCGGCCCTCAACGCATTGATCCAGTGATTTGGAAAAATCGAGGGTGCCGTTCAGAGTGACTGTAAAGGGAAAATCGAAGGTGAAGCTGACAAATTTATATTTGCCCGGCCGTAACTGCAACTCGTGAAGCTCCGATGTCTTGGGGGCATCGAGCGAGTCGAGGTCGGAATTCCAGATCGAGGGCGTCAGGCCAGGCACTTGCCACCAGGAAGCGGGGACCAGTTTCGTCGCATCAATGGTGATCGCGTGCTCTCTGAGATGAGAGGCCGGCCGATCTCCCGCGAACCCATTCTGGGGGTCAGCCATAGCCAACAGGCTGGTCAGCGCGCACCCGAATATCAGGAAGGACCAGCGTCGTATGAGAGCAGTGTAGAGCATGGATGTCTAGCGTTTCTTGAGGGGCTGTACGGTCGGGGTGGCCGCGGCAGTTTTGAAGATTTCTTCCACGGCCTTACTCTCCCATTCCGTGTGGGTTTCCAGTCCCAGGATCTTCATCACGGTGGCCCCGGTATCGATGATAGACACCGGCTGACGAATGAGTTGGCCATGTTTTATTCCGGCTCCCGAGACGATCCACGGAACAACCGGTGAATCGGTCGTTGGGGACTCGGCTCCGGCGTCTGTTCCCTTCCCGCTTAGGGCAGTGACGAGGATGGTTGTGCGGTCTAAGAGTGAGTATTCTTTGAACAGGTCAAGTATAGACTTCATCGCAGTATCGACGGTTCGTAACGCGTCACGATACTCTTTGGAATTCCAACCCTGTGCTACACCGGCCCGACCGGCTTCCGGAAGATGAACAACCAACAAATGAGGCAATGAGAGAATCGCATGCCCATATCCATGACCGCTGGTCGCCTTTTGAAGATACTGCTGGATGTAGGTCACGAGTTTCTGAGAGCCGCACTCAGGCCGCAATGCCCCGCAAAGTTGATAGTCGGTGTAGGGTTCAGGCCTTGCCAGCTGATACAAGGACTCATCCATATAAAAGATGGCGCTGTCGCGGCCTCCACTCAAATCCAGATAGTCGAATAAGCTGGGTGCGCGAGGGTAGCCTCGGCTGAATTCGAAGAAATTCCAGGTAATTCCATGTTTCTCCACCGGCATGCCGGTCACCAGCGATGCCATGGTGGGCAATCGTAGGGCCGGCTTGACCCCGCTCGCGGACCAGGTCACCGACCCTTCCTTGATGAGTTTGCTCAAGACCGGCATCGTACCGCCCTGAAGCGACTCTTGACCGAATCCCTCCAGGACAAAAAGGATGACATGCTCCGTCCCGGAACCTGAGGGAGCGGTTTCCTTCCCAAGCGAAGGAGCCGCATCGACAGGCATGTGGAGTCCGGTTTCAAGCAGGATGGTCAGGAGGCCGACAAGGATCGCGTGAAGCCGTCGTGATGGATGTGTCATAGCAAAATATCACCCGCATGTATCCTACGAGTAAGAGTGGTACCCTAACATGCAAATTTTCCGGAAGGCAAGGTGGGGGAAGCACTTGGCGATTGCTGGCGGAACCGCCTCCCGAGTGCTATGCTGAAACCGCTGACCGATTCCATCCGAGCGCAGGGGTGAGAAGGGGAGGCTATGCCCGGTCGATTCTTCCATCAGCCATCTTTCCCTCTGTTCCTGCTGTCTCATACATTGTATCGATCCATGGCCATTGTTCTCGCGCTCGCGGCGTTCATGGCTCCCTCCCCTTCGCTTGCTGAAATCAGAGTCGTCAATGCCCAAGGTGAGCATCGCATGGGGAACCGCGACACCCGGGAAGACGCGATCAGACTCGCCACCGAGTCAGCCAAACGGAACGCACTCGAACAAGTTGCAACGTACCTGGAAAGCGTCACGGTCGTACATGACATGGATGTGACCAAGGATGAAATCCGGTCCTATACGGCCGGGTTGGTGCTTGTGCTCAATCAACGGATCACCACGACATTGGACGGTGATGTTGTGGTCGTGACAGTGGATCTTCTTGCACAGATGGATACGGACGAAGTAGCGAGGGCGATCGCAGCGCTTCGCGAAAACGAAGATGCCCGTGTTCAACTGGCGGCGCTGAAACAAGAAAATGAACAGCTGCAAGAGGAGCTCAATGCCCTCAATCAGACTCTGGGCAATGCGGCAACAGCGGATCAGATTCAACAGGCGGCCCAAAAGCGGAAGGACATTCTCAATCGTGTGCAATCGAACGCGATGGTGTCGCAAGCCTGGACGAATTGGGCACTTGTCTCGCCGGTCGGCATTCCTCAAGGTCTGTTGAACAGCGCGAGCGGCCTTTCTCCGACCAACCCGCACATCGCAATCGCGCGGCAGATTATCACGTACAGGCAGCCACCGACTCCTACGCAGCCGCCTGCGCCTGGAAACATAAAGCCTCAGATGCCACGGCATGAGCTTGTTCCGCCTCCTGGCGGGCCAAGTGCGCCGCGCACACTGAATGAAATCATTCATGGCGCTCCTAAGTCGCAGCAGCCACGCCCTCATTACCGGTAAATTCCGTTCTTGAGTGCGCCGGGGGAAAGTGGAGTTGGTGAGAGAAGACCATGACGAACACAATTAGAATTATCGCCGTTCTCGTAGGCCTCTGGTTCATCGGGGGAATGGCTCTCGCCGCACAAGCTGCTGAGGCCGGTCACGACTCATATTCTTCAGACCAGTATTGGATCGGCAGGGGTCAGGGCGATTTAACCAAAGGCAAGGTCGTTTGTCGGCGCGTGTCGGAGCTCTCGGCTCGGACCGATCTTGCCAAGCAGATTCGCGTATTGGTCAAAGAACACATGATCGATCGTGTCCGTGAACGGTCGGGGCGCGAGAGCGAGCAGGATATCGAGCTGACTCGTGAAGAGATCGTTCAGGAATACTTGCAAGATGTGAAGATCGTCGACCGCCGAATCGATGAAGAGAATAAGACTTGTACGGCTACCGCTGTGATGCCGAAGAACCGGGTACAATCCAAACCGACAGATAGTCCTGAGCCCACTGCGACAGTCGTTCGCTGAATAATTCTCTCTCATGCAACGGACTATGATGGCGGTGAAGAGAACAAAGATCTGAAAACTCGGGCGATCAAAGATCGTAATGAGTTGAGAGCACCTGTGCAGGCATAAGAGTAATGGTCAGAGATACAGACACTAGCCCACTCGGATATTGGTGGGATGGACAAAGATCTTCTGTGGACCGGCCCGTCGGATACGGCAACGGATTCGCGCGCCGATAACGACCCTCGCCTGCTGCGCCGCTTCTTGCGTGAAATAGACCGAGATGATCGTGCCGGTCGTGGTCGCCAACAGATCGGCAAACCCCTCCACCGCCTTAGTCCGATCCACCTGAATATTCACGACCACATGGCCGGGCACATCAGTCGAAGAAATGAGGGCATGCACTCGCCCATCGATATCTGTCCAGTTTTCGATGGCAGGAACCGTCATGGTTCAATTGTATGCCCCATGCAGGTAGTCCACAATAGCTGCGGCGATCGGCTGGCCCGTGTGGTCTTCATAGAAACTGTACGCCGGCGCTGGGTTCACCTCGAAGCAATAATACGCGCCGTCGGGCGTTCGTTTGAGGTCAATGCCGCACAAGGGGAGCGTCAACTGTTGTGAGAGGCGTAGACAACGCGCTGCGATGTCGTCGGGCAATTCCAGCGGCCACATGGTCAGTGTCTGACCATCGCGCGCCGCGTAACGGTAATCCGTGGCCTCGGTCACGATCTCCGTGGCGAAGAGTCTGGCACCAGCCGCGTGCACACGCAGGTTGACGCCCGGCACAAAGGCCTGAAATTGCGTCGGTAGGTGGCGAAGGCGCTGCAGCGATTGCCGATCGTTCGGATTGAACTCCCGCACGATCGAACGGATGGAGCTGATACTCTTGAATATAATCCGTCGATGCTTTTCGTAAAATGCCAAGGCCGCTTCAGGATCGTTCGTGACCAATGTCTCCGGGATTTCAAACCCGCAACGACGGATCAGTTGACATTGATAGGGCTTGGACATGTTGGAGCCCATAGGGCCGGGGCGGTTAAGCACGCGGCAGTCGGTCAAGTCCAGCCATTGCGAGAAGGCATCGTGAAACACTCGCGATCGTTCGACGGCGATAGGATCTGGTCTGTGGCGTCGGGTGGCGCGGTTCTCAGGAAGCAGCGTACTGTCGATCATCCGAGAGTAGACTCCTCTGATGTCCGAAAGACGATAAGTCGTGTCCCCTACGGCCAGTGTCCCATCCAGTCCTCCATGCGTGACCGCGAGGCGGAGGCCCAGATAATGGGAATCGCGTTGGTTGAGTAGAAGATAGGGAAGGTTCCGCCGGTCGGCCGCCTCGATTACGAGACGAAGGGGCTCTTCCGAGGGGATGCCGCACAACAGGATCATGCGGCCTCCTTCATCGCGAGCAAGGCCTCTGCCACGAAATCCGCCGACTCGGGCGGAATCTCCGGCAGAGGAGTCGCGCTGCAGAATCGCCATTGACCTCGCACCTGACCGAACCGAATCTCTAAAAGGCTATTGCCGCTGAGTTCTGCCAGCGCCACGCACGCAGCCTGCTCGATACCGGGAAGTCTACCTCGGCATCGCCCACCTACTACCAACAAGCGGTAGATTTCAGACTCTACCGGTTCAAGGTACTGGATCGACACCCGTCCGAGGTCCTGCGGTCGGACGATCATCGGCGGATCCTCCAAGCCTGTGTCGCCGTGGGCCACGTGCGGTACAAAAGTTGAGGGGGTAAACCGTCGTGCCTCGCTGACCAGTTCGCTTCCTCTGATCGGCAATCCGGCTTGCACCGCGAGTGCCGACCATTCCAACCGGCTACGGTTAGTCCCGCAGAGACCACGCGGTCCCGCCCCGTTGACGACCGGGCAGGGAAAGTCCGCGAGCCAGCTTAAAAGTAACGCGTGCATCTCCGCTGAGGCATAGTCCCGATCGTCGGGTTTCGAATGAGCAAACTGGGGAAGAGGAATCTGTTGGAGCCGTTGGAACACCAATCCCACGCGATCGCTTCGGATGCATCGGCCATCCGCGAGGAGCAGTTCGGTGTGGGACGAACCGGATTCTATTCGATAGGTCCAGCGAGGAGCCAAGGCCAGCTCCTCGCCTGAGACCACCTCAACCTTGCTGATCCCGAGTCGCTTGCGCAGCGCACAGTAGATACGCACAGCCGACCGGTCGTCGGCATGGCATAGGATCAGACAGGTGTCCATGGGGCTCAACGTTCACGAGCTTTTGTATCGTAGAGGCGCTTGGCATCCGCCGCCCCTTCCCGCATACGTGCCTGTACCTCGTCGCAATCGTATTCTGAAGCCAGTGCACTCTCCTGTAAATCGGGGCGGAGTTCACTGCCGATGTAGGGTTCAATGCTCTGTAACATGGATTCAAGCCGCGTGACACGATCCTCTAGGTTCGACTCTTCTCCCATGGCTGCTCCGCGGGATCGTCCTTCCACGAATTCCTTGTCCTTTTCCTTACCGTCCTTCCATTCTTTGAAATCTTTTTCTTTGAATTCTTTCCGATCCTTTTCCTTGATGTCCTTGAGTTGCTCTTTGAGGCGCTCCTTTCGTTCTTTCACGAATTCTTTGTCTTTGAGAAGCTCCTTCCCTTCTTTGATCTCCTTGGTCTCCTTGATCTTGCATTTGACAGCCAGCCGTGCCGTCATAGTGGCGCCCGACGCACCGATGTTAGTGACGGAGACGCAGGTATCCACGTCGCCATAAGACTTCGAGTTGGGGTTGGAGGTCGCATTGAAGGTGACATTGTTGACAGAGCCGGGGAAGGGATCTCCGGCATCGCCTCGATTGGCTCCGGAATTGAGTTGTTTCAATCCGTCTGCCTGCAGGAGCGCAACCTGTGGATGGGCTTCATTGGCGTTGCCGCCCACAGCCTCGTCGATGTGGTAGACCAGTAAACCTGGGCCGGGGAGCATTTGGTCGTACGCGGTTTTCTGGCGATTCTCCACGAGGAAATACTCATTGCCCGGTCCCCCGTCTTTCCAGAGTCGATACACGGTTTGCCCGGTTTTTACATCGGCGATTGAGACGGTTTGATTCGTCGTCTGATTCACCACCGACACCCAGCCTTGGTTGACTTTGCACCAGGCGGATGGATGCGCCGGCACATCACCACCGCCGTTCCAGCTCCCTCCCGCCATGAGGCACCAGTTCCCCAGTCCTTCGGAGGAACCGTCTGTATCGTACAGATCAGGCCATCCGAAGACCAGATGGCCTATTTCGTGGCAGCAGACACCGATCTTGGAATCTTCCGGCACCGTCAGATAGGCATAGATTTTCGTCCCGTCGGCATTGTAGGCGCCCCCGAAAAGCACCCATTTATGCGACCAAATGTCGTTGACGTTGCCTGTTTGCTCCGCGCCGGCGCCGGCATGCACGATGACGAATGCATCGACAAACCCATTGCCGTCATTGTCGTATTGCGCGAAGTTCACGGTGGGATTCGAGGCGTCGGCGGCATCCTTCGCCATGGTTCTCGCATTGGGTTCGCTGGAGCCTGTCCCTGATTCACCATGCGCATACTCGCTGAGTTTCTTGGGCATCCGGAACGGACCGACGACTTCGCCGACCATATCGATGAGGCCATGAGTCACTTCTTTGTAGTAGTCGCGGACGCTGCCGTTCGGCAACAGGCCGGTGGAGAAAAATAGGTCCTCGAAGTGCTTCTTCGTCTTGGTCATGGGTTTGTCGGAAAAATCGACCAGCACGATGATGATGCGAACGGTGCCCCGGAGCGGCGCGCGATCGAGGGCGCCGTTGCGGACGACGCGAGCCGAGGTGCCGAGTGGATAGTAATCGCCGGGGAAAATCAGTCCGTCATCCATCCCGACCGGTTTGTCGCGGATGAGCTTCAGCATATTGGCAAATGCGCTCTTCGTCCGTCCTCTTGCCTTGGCCAGCTCCGCCTTCAGCTTCTTTTTCAAATCCGGATGGGGCGCCACCAGGCAGCGTTCGGAGTAATAGTGCACGACCTTCCTTGATCCCATGATGACCTCCTTGGTTGGATGAATCTGTTCGTTCTGGGCTTTCGGCATGTTGACGACGTGGTCTAAGTCTATGCCGTTCGAGTGCGGAATTGTCGGTGCGATCGTGTGCGATGGCTCGCAGAGCAGGCAAGACGTGTGCCGGGATGCACGGGGAGAACCGGTGTGTTTATTTTTAAGGCGATAGGATTGGAAACATACTTATAAGTATTATCCTATGTGAAAGAGGTGTATCTAAAATGAACGATCGGCTGTATCAAAAGAGATTCAGGTTGTGAAGCTTGGAGAATCCGTCAGTACGGTGAACCGACGCCTCCTACCTGCTGCTCCCTTCACAGAGGCCGGTTGCCAATATTTCTCGACAGCAACTCATTTGGATTCTGCATTGAAGTGTGTTGCTGACATCGGATATGTAATGCTGCATGCCGGTCGAGAATAATTTTCAGCACGACGAGCTGTCACGGAAGAATCCCGGTGAGCGATTGCGGGTTGCCGACCTGGCAGATGTCGCATCTCCGGATTCGCCGGTTTGGGCAGAGACCATGGGCAAGTATGGGGCAGTCCTGTCTCATGCAGGTGTCGCGAGTGTGGTCTTCCTCCATGGTTCGCTCCATGGCACCGATGTCTTCGGCATGCAGAGGCTGGATGAAGCAGGCGGACTCAAGCGGGGCTATTCGAGGGGTGTGTCCGGTGTCGATGCGTTGCTTGCAGCCATGCGCGAAGGCGACAATGGTATTCCGTTGATGCCTGGTGGGTTAAAGCCGCCGCTCCCGGACGATGATGTGACGAAAACACTTCTGGACGAACAGATCGGGGACGCGGGTAATTTTACCAATGCTGATGTCGAATCGATCAAGAAAGCGATCAATAGGAATCTGACTCAGCCGATCACCTGCATCAGGCTGCTTTGGTCATCGGAGCACCACCATCTGGGGCGGGCCGTCGCCGCCTTGTCTCTGCTCGCCGAACTACATAAGATCTGTCAACATCAGAGCTTGGGAAAGGGCCACCGAGTTCTGATACAAGCTCACGGACAAGCCGGATTGGCTCTTGCGCTGGTGTCGAATCTGCTCTGTCCCAGCCTCATCACCGGTCGACCGAGGCTTTTTGAGATTCTCACCGACTATGCGGATCAGACAAAGCAGACCAAGCTCGCCGACATCATCAAACTCGTTGAGTCCGTACTGGCGACGGCGTCGCCTATTAACGGAGTCGCACTCGACATGGTGACCTTCGGCACGCCGGTTCGCTATGGATGGGATCCTTCAGGTATCGGGAAGCTGCTGCACGTCGTGAATCACCGAAACTTGCGGACGGATGGAAAGAACTGGCTGGCGAAGATGGAGCTTCCTCAAATTACCATGGAAATGCCGATCGCTTGGGGCGGAGATTATGTTCAGGAACTGGCGGTCGCGGGTAGCGATGCCGTCCCTCAGACTGAACGGGCCAAGGCGGCGAATAAGAGGATTTGGGAGATGGTCGAGCCGTATGACGGGTTCGAACGATGGCTGGAATGTGCCAGGCGAGCCGTCCGTTTTCCCAGCGAAGGGCGCTGTCTTCTCGTCGATTACAAGGACAGCACCGGATCGACGAACCCCCGCGA
This sequence comes from Nitrospira sp., assembly GCA_018242685.1. Classification (GTDB taxonomy): domain Bacteria; phylum Nitrospirota; class Nitrospiria; order Nitrospirales; family Nitrospiraceae; genus Nitrospira_D. Next base: position 41,801 of record JAFEBM010000040.1, read on the forward strand.
CCATTACTATGGCCACGCGGTGTACACTCGCCGCCACACCCTGCTGTTCAACACGCGGGAGACCATTCGCGCCTTCTACGAGTCCTAATTATCGCCAGCGGTGCTGGACGTCGTCATCGCTTCGCTGCCGCTGCCTGTGGGGCCGTCGTGTGAGTCAAGATTAAAGGCCGCAGGCAGAACCTCTTCAATCCGTTCTGTCAGGATGAAGGTGAGTTGGTCGCGCACTTCCTGCGGGAGATCCTTGAGATCTTTTTCATTGGCCTTCGGCAGAATGATCCGTTTGATTCCCGCCCGATGTGCCGCCAGCACTTTTTCTTTGATGCCGCCCACCGGTAAGACGAGTCCGCTCAAGCTGATTTCCCCTGTCATCGCCGTGTCGCTCCGTACGGCCTTACCTTCGTAGGCGGACGCAAGCGCAGTCGCCATCGTGATACCGGCCGATGGACCATCTTTCGGAATGGCTCCGGAGGGCACGTGAATATGGATCCCGTTCCGTTTAAACCGAGAGATGTCCAAACCCATGCTCTCAGCATGCGACCAGAGGTAGCTCCTGGCTGCACGTGCGGACTCCTGCATGACGTCGCCCAACTGGCCTGTCAGAGTCAAATCGTGACTGCCGGGAAGCAAGGTTGTTTCGATATAGAGCACATCGCCTCCGGTCGGGGTCCAGGCTAGGCCGGTTGCGACGCCGGGAGGCAGATTTTTTCGGGCCTCTTCCGGCATAAACCGTTCGGAGCCTAACCACTCGCCGAGAAGGTCGGCCTGAATGGCGACGGGCTGTCGCTCTTGGCCTTCCGGGAGATCGGCGAACGTCAAGGCCACTTTTCTGGTCAACCGTCCCAGCATCTGCTCGAGCTGGCGCACACCGGCCTCGCGGGTGTAACGCGAGATGACGAGATTCAGTACCTCGTCCGTGAGCACTGCTTGGCCCCCCTCGATGCCTGCCTCTTTGAGGCGTCTCGGCCACAGGTAGCGTCGGGCGATTTCAGCTTTCTCGCGCTCGCTGTACCCCTGAAGACGAATGACCTCCATCCGATCCAGCAAGGGTTGGCTGATGGTATCAAGGGTATTGGCTGTGGTGATAAAGAAGACCTTCGACAGATCGAACGGGAGATCCAAATAATGATCACGGAACGTGTGATTCTGGGCCGGATCCAAGATTTCCAACAGCGCCGAAGCCGGATCGCCGCGGAAATCACGCCCCATCTTGTCGACTTCATCAAGCATCAGCACCGGATTGTTGACTCCCGCCCGGCGGACGGCTTGGATGATGCGACCTGGCAGAGAACCGACGTACGTACGGCGATGGCCGCGCAGTTCGGCTTCGTCATGGACGCCGCCGAGGCTGAATCGTTCGAACTTCCGGCCCATGGCCCTTGCAATCGATTGCCCCAAGCTTGTTTTGCCGACGCCGGGAGGACCGACGAGGCAGAGAATGGGAGCTTTCGCCGACGGGTTGAGCTTCAAGACCGCCAGGTGTTCGACGATACGTTCTTTCACTTCCTTGATCCCATAGTGGTCTTCTTCCAATACCTGCCGGACCGTTGAAAGGTTAAGATGTTCCTCAGATGCCTTCTTCCACGGGAGTTCGAGAACCAGCTCAAGGTAGGTCCTTAAGACCTGATGGTCGGGCGATGTCGGCGGCACCTTGCTCAACCGAGCGGCCTCGCGTTCAACTTCCTTGCGAATAGGCTCCGGCAAGTCGGCTTCAGCGATCTGCTTTTTCAACCGAGCGACCTCGTTCCCCTCGTCCTCGCCTTCGCCCAGCTCGTCCTGGATGGCTTTCAGCTGTTCGCGCAAGATGTACTCTCGTTGGTTCTTGCCGATTTTGGTCTGCGCATCCTTGGCGATCTTTTCCCGCAACTGCAGTATTTGAATTTCCTTCGACAGCGCGGAGTAAAGGCTGCGAAGAAGGTCCAACGTCGAAGAACTTTCGAGCAAGCGCTGTTCTTCCACCACGTCAAGATTGACGAGCGAAGCGATGCGATAGGCCAGCGCCACGGAATCATCCTCATTGCTCAGCACCGTGCCGACTTCTTGGATGCCGGGAGCCTGGATCAGTCTCGGGAGGTCTGACACAAGTTCTTGAATGGCTCGGTGAAGCGCTTGGACCTCCGGTCCATTGTCCGTAGGACGTCCCAAAGAACGGACACGCGCGATGGAGTAAGGGGTGGACTGTTCTTCTTTCAGGAGGACGACGCGATCCAGCCCTTGAACCAGCGCGTGAATCGTTCCCTCGGACGACTGGCCGAGTTGCTTGACGATCGCCTTCGTGCCGATGGAATACAACTCGGCGAGCGCCGGTTCTTCGGCCTGGGGATCGCGCTGTGCCACCACGACGATCGTCTTCTCTTCGGTCTTCATTGCGGCGTTGACGGCAGCGATAGACCGTTCCCGCCCGACCGTCAGCGGCATCATCACCCCTGGAAACAACACTGTCCGTTTGACGGGGAGTATCGGCAACGTCGACAACGCATTATCATTTTCCATGGAAGCCCATCCTTCCTCAGGGTTCACGACATTATAACAACCTGATAGGTTCCCCTGCGTGGAAGTCAAGGGGAGAAGGATCTGGGGTGGGCAATAATCGCTGGAGGGAAAGAGGCTTATCCTGCTCTACACCGGCGATCTTGAAAGGTTTCTTGTCGATCAGGTTTCGTCACCTCTTCTCTGGCATGCCGCTCATTTGCGTAGTCATTGCTCGAGACGGAGGCTTGAGGTCGGCGTGCAAAGCAATGCGCGTTTGTGCTATCCATGCGCAGTGCTCGGTTCGTGAGTTGTTCGTGTCCGGAATCGATGCATGTCCTCATGAACTACTGCAGCCACTGCGGCGCGCCGGTCACGCATAAAATTCCTCTCGGAGACAATCTGCCCAGGCACGTGTGCGACCGGTGCGAACGCATTCATTATCACAATCCCAAAATCGTTGCAGGCTGTATTCCGGAATGGGAAGATCGAATCCTCTTGTGCCGTCGGGCCATCGAACCTCGTCTAGGGCTCTGGACGTTTCCTGCAGGATTTATGGAGCTCGGTGAGAGTACGGAAGAAGCGGCGGTGCGCGAAACACTGGAAGAGGCCCATGCAGACGTTGCCATCGCCGGACTCTACGCCGTGCTGAGTCTACCCAATATCGGACAGGTCTACCTGGTGTTTCGCGGTCGAATGAAGACACCGATGTTTCAGGCGGGACCGGAAAGTTTGGACGTGCGACTGTTTCCTCTCTCAGACATTCCCTGGGAGACAATGGCCTTTCAAGTGGTGAGCGAGGCCCTAAGACGCTACGTGGCCGACGCGAAAACAGGTGAATTCCGACTCCACCTCGACAGCCTGCCGGATAAGCCGGCGTTCTAAGTCGAGAGTTTGTAACCTTGACGGGCAATCATGACGGTGTGGGCCATCTCGCACCGATTCCAGCGGTCTATTTGCTGGCGCGGCGAGTCTTCTTGGATTTCTATCTCAAGACATTGTGATACTGCTTTCGAAGCATCGATAATCGCCGACGGTACAGGGTCATGTAGCAGGAAACCGAATCTCTGAAAAGGATCCATCTAGGTGAGACAGGCTGGGCGCCCTGAGATTCTGCAGATGAGATTCGCAAACAGGGAGAGGTGGTTCATCCCTTCGGCAGCTCGCCTTGGGGAACTATTAGCGCCTGTCCTGCAGTCACGGAGGCTTGGTCGACGACCCGTTTGAGTCGTTCATGTTCTGTCGGTTCCATCGCGAGAAACTCGATGCCGATGCCTTGTGAGCCGGCCCATCGGACGGTCGCCTTGTTAATGTGGATTGGTGTGGCGGCACTTTCCAGTTGAAGAAACAGTTCCACCTGCATGCCGGTGAAGGGGCGGATCGTGCTCTCTACCCGACAGCCCTTTAGGGACAAGTCCTTCACGGAAGCGTTGTATCGAAGTTTATCCCTCTGCACCAAGGTGCTTGGTATTGTCACAGGAAAACGGGGAAACTTACGAACAACCATGGTGAGTCCTCATAGCTAGTCCGTGACCGCTTGCCTACCTAATCTCTAGGAATTCAACGTTTAACTAGTTGGACGGTCGGTGTTGTACCTATAGCATTCTGCTGAGTTAGGCTATGTGTCCGGAGGGATCTTGTCAATGAAAAGCCTGATCTGAGCAGTAGTAATGGTTCCCGACGAAGCTGCACCGAGCCTAGCTGGTCGACCATGTCACCATGGGTAACCCCAATACCCGTAATGTCGGTGGCCCCAAAAGGGACGGGAATAGGGTGAGGCATAGATACCAGCGCCGCCAAATTGGAGTCCGAACCCGAGTCCGAGGGGATAGCCATAGGAGTAAGGATAAGAATACGGGATTGGGACAATGCTCGTGGCGGGCCGCTCTACAAGTTGGCGTTGTAGGTCGGTTGTTGCCGTCGTCTGCCGATCGAGTTGGCTCTTGAGTTGACTGACAGTTCCCTCCTGGGCCTGGAGTTTCCCTTCGAGTTCAGCGATCTTCTTCTGTTGCGCTTCCAGGATGGCGTTCACGCAACGGGTCTGCGCATCGCCTGTGTAATTCGAACATTCCCATGGCACTTGGAGGGTTTCCGCTACGGATGGAAAGGGGAATGGGATGCATGCCAAACTTCCAACCAAAACGAAGGCTCGAGAAAACCGATATCGGAAGGTCTCCACGTTCATGGCTCCCTTCTGCTTGACTGCTTAGAGACTATCACGAGCACGTCACTTTGAACAGATTGCCTCTTTTGCACTGTAGATAGCCCATCATCTGTCCG
>JAFEBM010000041.1 GCA_018242685.1 Nitrospira sp.
AAAATCTCCGGACACCACTGATCCCAGATATTAATACGTCCCGCTGTTCCATAAAACGTCCCAAACCGCTGCCACACTGCATAGTACCGCTGATTAGATTCCGGTGCCGGCGGCGGGATTTTCTTCAATACGTCACGGGGATCTTTGGGCGGAATTTTGATGAATTCAAGATAGCGCTCAACGTCGAACCGTACTATTGGGACTGTGCCGGCTGATCCGCGCGCACTTTCGTCAAGCTGGAATTCAGCATATGCCTGTGATTCCCGTTGCTTGATGCCTGCGTCAAGCTCAAGATAACGGTTGAGAGCTGGGGCTGGAGCGTCCAGTTTACTGAGTACGTCTGGAGGCGTCGCGAGAACTCCACCATCTACCTGCGTGGCAGGATTTATCCAATCAATAATCTGCCCCGATTTCGTTCGTGTCGTTGCTACGATTACGCGGTGCTTGGTCCGCTCTCCGAAATGGTCTCGAATTCCCTTGGTTCGTTTCTGACGTTCGAAATCCGAGATGAATTGCTCACCCCCCATATCGTTGGATATCTCAGCAGGCCGCATATGACACGCCTGAAACATCCCGCCAATACATGCTGCGACCGACAGCCAGCTCAAGAGTCGTCTGACTTTGAGTTTGCGCTCTTCGATACTAGGCTTCGACATACTTTTTCTCCTTACGTAATGACAAACCATCGCATTCGATCTCCCTTACTATTTGACCTTCTACGTGCGCAAAAAGATGGACGGTGTCAGCTCTTGTGAAAGCGCATCGGTGCGGACACCGAATCTTCACCTGAGCGCATTTATTTACTAGTTCGCAGGTTGGTAAGTGCAGTCAGTTTCTTGGTTGGGACGAGAGCGAATGATGATGAACCATTTCATCCTCCGATTGTGACGGCAGGACGGTGGCAGTTCATCCCGGATTCAGCGCGGACTGTAGCAGTTCAGCTCACATCGATCAATTCCTCGCCAGAATAAGGATGATCGCATCTGCCATATAGATCTGCATGGCTCTATCACTGAATAGAGCCTATGCGTACTTCTTTGCGACTCCTACTCGGTAAAAAATATGCATGATGAAGCACTCAGCAAAGTACGGACCAGGGAAACTTCCCTGAGAGTTATGTGAATTCCCAAGAATTGCGATGCTATTCCTCAAGAAGCAATCTCACGAGGTGAATCGCTTTCGATTCAGTGAATCTGAATGGATTCAGTCAGAGGTTGCTGTGAGGAGCCTGTGCACTCGGAGGCGCTTATGCCGATGGTGGTCCTGCAAGAAGTTCCGTGGATTTCTCGGGTCAGGCTGTACTCGGCTCATCGAAATGCAGGTAAGCCATGACGACGAATCGCATTGAGATGCGCCTCAAAGTGATAAATGGATCAGCCTGCTATCCGGATGTTCTTGCTGTCTTCTGAATACAGTTCGCTTCAGGCAAACTAGGGTCTGTTGACATTCATTTCATCCAGAGCATGGTCGCCGCAAGATAGATGAAGCTGGCGACGTTGCGGGCGCGTTTGGCGGAGCGGGTCGCGACTGCCCGGTCGTGCGTGAGTCGGTTGGAGCAACACTCGATGCGATAGCGCTCGGCATACAGGGCGAAGTCCGTGGCGCGCGGCTCTTTGACACAGGCGCGTGGTGGGATGACGGCCGTGGCGCCGGACCGTTCAACAGCCGTGACGATTGTTTTACTGTCGTATCCCTTGTCCGCAATACCGTAGTGCGCCGAAAATCCCGCGAACAACGGCTCGGCTTGCGTGTAATCTGATGCCTGCCCCGGCGTCAGGATGAAGCGGAGCGGATGGCCAAGCCCATCAACAGCCGTGTGGATTTTGGTGGTCAGCCCGCCCTTCGAACGGCCCAGGGCTTCCGTCTCTTGAGCCCCCCTGTTGCACCCGCGGCGTGCTGGTGGGCGCGGACGATGGTGGAGTCGATCATCACGTATTCAAAGTCGGGATCGCCTGACAGGGCACGGAACACGCGTTCTCAGACGTTCGCGTTCGACCACCGGTTGTACCGCTGGAACACGCTGTTCCATGCACCGAAGCTGTCCGGGAGCTCACGCCAGTGCGCCCCGGTCCGGGCGATCCAGAGCACCGCCTCCATAAATTTTCGAGTATCCGTTGCCGTCCGCCCTGGATCGCTCGCCTTGCCAGGCACCAACTCCTTGATGCGCTCAGGAATATTGTCTTTGAGGCAAACGGTCGGATTACCGCTTATACACTGACACGCTGAGCGGTTTTCCCGGGAAGCCTCCGGCCATCCGGGGGCATTTCTGAGGGCTGCTCGTGAATCGCCCGGTCGTTGCGCATCTCTCGAAGACCATTGAACAAGTCATCGAGTGCGATCAACACTTCTCCGACGATTTGACGAAGTTCTCGTTCCGAATATCGCAGAGGAACAAGTCTCCGCCGCTGCCATCCCCGGAGAAAATACGCCCGCTGAATCTGTGTATAGGGCTGCTCACACTCCATCACAAATTCTCTCCCTTGGTTGTCTTCGAGAATGAACCCCTTCACATTCATCCTGACTCTCCCCTTTTTCAGATGTATGTTCTTCATTGCTTCCCGAAGCCTATGAACTCCCGAACCCTTGCAGCTTGCGAGCTGAACGCTGACAAGGTCGGCTTGCCCCGCATCCTTCCTCACGGTTCGTAACGAATCGGTTCACACCGCGCCACAACCACGAAGAGCGAGGCTCACGTGACAGCATATCCAGCGGCTGACAGTCGCCCTTGGCTCGACCGTCTCGTACCAGTCGAACCCTCCGCATCGACACTTATGACCCCCCGAACCCATCTCCTCCTGGCAGAATGCTCTCGACTGACGAAAGCGCCGCTCGAACTCGTTACGAGAGAATCGCCGGGAGACCGGGGCGCCGAAAAGCGGCGAAGACGATCGGCACATGGCCGACCTCGGTCCACGACAGCGCCGCAATCTCCTGTTCAGCACCGCACGATTGGAGTAGTAGGAGTACACCTAGCAATAGGGCCATGATGGCGGGCCAGATCATCGAGAGCGCACCGAGAATTAGGATAAGCGTTATCGCCGCCAACGTCTGCTGGACGAACGGACTCTTGACTGTAATCATAAAATCCTCCCTCATTCTCTAGCACCGAGATTCACTCAGCTAGTTCCCCAAATCTAGGGTCATTTATCCCATCTCGCGCTTTGCCACTATCTCGATGCAATGCTTGTTCAGCAAAGAACGGGCCATGGTGAATCTACTTATAATGACGTGAATTTTCACCGTTGTGCTGTGGTCTGGGAAATTGAAGCCTACCCGAGTGCATCTATTTCGATTCGCTGTGAGTATCCGAATGGATTCAGCGAGGGGTGGGTAGAGAACTATCGATCTCGATAAAAATCCCCGGTTGCAAAGTACCGACAGACGGCGTATAGGACATAGTAGACTTTCTAGGTCCAATCATAATTCGAGAGAACGTACCAGCTTAGCTCCGGTGCTTTGGGCGGATCGCTTTCTTCTGTTTGGTGGCGAGCGTTTTGTCGTGTGAACAGAAGGGTGTTTTCCAGGCATTGGCCTTTCAAAATTTGAAACCTGATTTTGACTCTGTTGTAGAGTCACTGCCGCTTACATCATTAGTGAGGTGCAACATGATTACGAAGCTGATTGCCTCCGCCTTTCTCTTCACCGCCACGGTGAATGGGTACGAATTGAGTCTGGCTGCCGCCCCTCAACCAATGGCCGGTAACCAGCCGACCGCTGTTCGATCGGACGATGGTCAACGCTCTCTCATGGCCATGCTCGTCGGGTTCCTGAAACCGGCGGATGTTCAGCACGCCCAACAGGACAACGAGGGGGGGGGCTCGTATGTCCATCAAGTCAATAGCGACGATACCGCCTCTGCTACTTCGATCGCCCCTATTACTCCTATGACGTCTATTACGGTAGACAGTCCCCAGAGCCAACCTGCCGACGCAGACAAAGCAGAGACGGACAAAGAGAAAATTCGGTTGGAGCAACTCCTGCAACAGCTCACTGCCAAAGAGAATGAGTTGGCCCTTCTGCGAGACAAGACCACGGCGACCACGAATCTCTTGAACGTCGAAAAGACTCGTGCGGAAGAATTGGAAGCGCAACTGACCCAAAAGGAACAGGAGTTCGCTGGGCTTTGCACCCAACGAGACACCCATCAACAAATGTCGCAGGACCTGAACCGGGCAAGAAGCAGCCTGGAGCTGACCAGACAGCAAGTCTTCGACATCGAGCGGCAATTTGCCATCAGTAACGACCAGCTTGACACCGCGATGCAACGCATCGCGGACCTCGACTTGATGTTGGTGGCGAAAGAGCAAGAGTTTCAACTGGCCAAGGCCAACTTGGACATGGAACTCGCCTCTCGCGACTCTCAGCTGACACAGGCGAAGCGCTTGCTCGCGAGCGTGGGTAAGAGCTTGCCGAAGCCTGCCAAATTGACGGCTTCCAGCAAGAATCTGCTTCCTCGGCAATCCCTCGCGACGGCGCGTGCCACGGTCGACCTCACCAAAGTCAACGAGAAGTTGATGAGTGCGCTCCAGGATGAGCTCAAACGAGGCAGTGTGGCGTTGGAGCAGCGTGGAGACAAACTCACCCTCGCATTGTCGTCGGGCGAACTATTCGCCAAAGGTCGAGCCACCATGACGCCAGCGGGAACCTCCTTGGTCAAGCGAATCGGCGTGGCCTTGCGCAAATTCCATCCTCAGAGCGTCGAAGTTGCCGGGCATACCGACAGCACACCCGTGAAGGTCAGCAATCGGAGACCGTTTAAGGATAACACTGAGCTCTCTCGGGCGCGGGCTGAACATGCCGGCAAGGCGCTGATCAAGGGTGGGTTGGGCGCCGACCGAGTCAGGACAGTCGGGTATGCGGACTCACGACCCATCGCAACCAACGACACGGAAGAAGGTCGAAGCAAGAACCGGCGGGTCGAGATTGTCGTGACCCAAGGATCCGACCCGTACGCGTCTGCGGTTGGTGGAAAGGACGAGCAAGGCGCGAGCAACAACCGGAGCGCCTCCGCATCATACGGAAGAATGGTGCAAAAAGTCGCGAACCACTGACGCTGAACTGACGCCCATGTCGGCCGTGATCGGCCGACATGGGCGTGTCGATCTCTTGCAAACCTGCCTCACCTGTGTTCGGAATGCCGCTTAAGATGTGAAGTTCTTTGCTCTCTCATTGCAGTCGACAGACACATCATTTTAGCGTCGGTGAAATCCTCAAATCATGCTGCCGCGGTGTAAGCACCACCAATTACGTGTCTAACCAACCGCTCAACGCGGATGCGCCACAAGCAGGTGCATCGCTGATGCGTTGCGTTGGGCAAGCATGAGGGACGAACATGACACGCGAAGAGGCGCTGGTATTTGCGGTGGAATGGACCGCAGCATGGAACGAGCTCGCCGTCGAGCGGGTCCTGGCTCATTTTGACGAACACGTCTTGTTCACTAGCCCGACGGCACGAACCGTCGTAGGCGTCAGTACCGTTCTCGGCAAGCAGGCGCTGCGTGAGTACTGGAACAAGGCAGTCGCGCACATTGATTCACTGCACTTTGTGCTCGATCGGGTCTTGTGGGATCCCGGCACAAGGGAGATGGCGATTGTCTATCTCTCCGAGATCGATGGGCGAAGGAAGCAGGTCTCAGAGCAACTCACCTTTGGCCCGGATGGTCTGGTGGTGAGCGCCGAGGTATTCCACGGGGTGGACCTATAGTCGCGCACACTGGTCATTCACGAATCCAGGGGAACGCATGACGCCGCCGATCGTCAGTGATGATTGTGTCACGCACCTGCTCGAAAGCGGCTCAGGCATCCGCACGATGCAGGAGCTGTTGGGTCATCGCGACCTCAAGACGACGATGATCTACACGCATGTGCTGCATCGAGGGCCGGTGGGTGTCCGCTGAACAGCATGTGAACCCATTCACGGGACGGGTGTTATGCCGATCCGAATATGAATCCATGAAGCGCGGGCCTACAGTTGCAACTCGTGCAGCCAACGAGACAAATAACGTATAGTGTCCCAACGTTCGTCGCTAGTCGGCAAGGCGTAGCATCGTGAATAAGTGGGACATCTACCTCCAAGAAGCCAAGACGCAGGCCGAGTTCGCGAAGCGCTCGTACGCAGCGTTCCAAGACGCAGAAAAAGCAAACTCAGTGGTCGAGGTGTTTTTTCATCTTCACCACTTCCTCGTCCACGCCACCAACATCGATCGTATCCTCGATACGAAGCCTGGTAGCGAGCGGCACACGATATTGGATGGCCATCTAGACTTGTCAGGTGTCGATCTTAAGCCCTTTCGACTCCTAAGGAACCACCTCGAGCACTTCGACGAGCGGCTGGACCGGTGGGTACGAGATTTCGAGGGCCATGCGTTCTTCGATATGAACATCATCACCGGTGCGAAAGGATTCCCGGAGAAAGCCTTTCTGCGGGCGCTCGACGGCGACACGTTCAAGTTCCATGGCGAGTCCTACAACATGACCGAGCTGTACTCGACTGTGGTCGAGATCGATCGTCGGCTAACAACAGCATTCAGCTGATGACGCTTCGCGCGCGCGTCCTCCATACGAAAGCCATCTCCTGATATGTGCTCATCAGGGCCCGACGACCTCGTTTGGAAGCCCTCGAACGTCATGCCCGTTCCAAATGCGGACTTTCTTGAGCGGAGCGGAAGCCAGATTCTTGGGGCGAGATATAGCGATTTCCCCCTCGAAGCGCCAATACACTGCACAAGCATCCCAAGATGAAAGAGCTTATTTTGTGATCGACGGCGTTGGATGATTACAGATAGCGGTGCGAAAGCACTTTGCCGGTCTTGTCAAATTCATAGAGCAGCGGCACGCCGGTCGGAATGTTGAGCTCCAGAACTTCTTCCTTCGACAATTGATCCAGCTCCATCACCAGCGCGCGAAGACTGTTGCCATGCGCCGCAATGATGATGGTTTCCCCCTTCAGTAGATGCGGTTTGATCATTGTCTGATAATAGGGCAACGCGCGTTCGGCTGTATCTTTGAGGCTCTCTCCGCCGGGCGGTTTCACATCATAACTTCGCCGCCAGATTCTCACTTGCGCGTCACCGTATTTCTTGGCAGTTTCGGCCTTATTCAGGCCTTGGAGGTCCCCATACATCCGTTCGTTCAGCGCTTTATCCTTTTCGATGGGAATGTTCGTTTGCCCAATAGCCTCCAGGACAATTCTCAGGGTTTCATTCGCGCGGATGAGGACGGAGGTGAAGGCCCGGTCAAACGTAAATTCACGGAGTTTCTCACCGGCTTGCTTGGCTTCTTCAATCCCCTTTGGCGAAAGCGGAACATCCACCCACCCGGTAAAACGGTTCTCCAAGTTCCATTGCGATTCCCCATGACGAAGCAAGACTAACCGAGCCATCGCATATCCTTTGTCGTCAACGTGAACATCCCATCAAGAACCAAAGAATACTGAATTGCCGTGCCAAGTCAAGCCTGTGACAGCCGGACCGCCTGCTTCGCCGGTCGACCGGGCGAGTGATCCAGATCGGGCGGGCCTTCTTGAATCATTTTCACCAGTGTCGCCAGGAAGATGATATAGAAAAATACGCCGACCCAGATGACATAGGGCTGGACCCCGCCCGATTCTTTCAGCGCGGTTTCTTGTGCGGCCCGATCCAACCGGTCGGCTTTCTTGATCTCACCGATGTGCTCCCGGCAATGCCAATAATACAGATAGTTCGCGGTTGCTCCCGCCATGATGCTCCAGACGATGCCGGCGGAAAAATCTCCCGTGAGATACGTCGAAATCATCGGGCCGACCGCATAGACGAATGCGTGCAGGTACATCTTGCGGTACAGAAACCAGAGGAAGGAGATGTAAAGAAACGCCGGCCAGTTCCACGAAAGCGCGAACTTTGGCCGGCCGTTCGCTGAAAATTTCTTAAACACCGTCAGATAGTGGTCCGCGTTGTGGCCGATGAATTGGCGCCACAGCGTCTCATCATCCTGAATCGGCCGGGCGGTGGGAGTCTCGGAGACGGCTTCGGCGGCAGGCTTGGCTTCAGCCAGTTTCGTTCCACACTGATGACAGAACTGGGCCTCGTCGGGATTCTGTTGCTTGCATTGGCTGCACGTCATCATGGCGACGCAGCTTACCACACTCGGAACAGAAGGATACGGCCTATCGCGTATGACGGATTGCGGAACTGTGAAGAAGCGACGCCTGACGGCAGGCTTCCGATGCTCCGCTTATTGCTCTTCCAACCGCCCCTGTGCTAGCTTTTCTTCCTTTCTAAATAGGATACGCAGTTATGCCGAGCCAAAACTTAAGAGATGATGCCGACAAATATCTCATGCAGACTTATAGTCGCCAGCCGATCACGATCGTACGGGGGCGAGGCACGAAAGTCTACGATCTGGAAGGCCGGGAGTACATCGATTTTGTCGGTGGGATTGCCGTCAATGTGCTGGGGCATGGTCATCCTGACCTGGTTCAGGCCATCCAACGCCAAGCCATGCATCTGATCCACACCTCGAACCTCTACTACACTGAGCCACAAGTAAATCTGGCGAAAATGTTGGTGGACTATTCGTTTGCCGACCGTGTGTTCTTCTGCAACAGCGGAGCCGAAGCGAATGAGGCGGCGATTAAGCTTGCGCGGCGGTACGGACATGAGCGGCATGGACCCGACCGCTTTGAAGTCATCACCATGAAGAATTCGTTCCATGGCCGAACGCTGGCCACGCTCACCGCTACGGGGCAGGAGAAGGTTCAGAAGGGGTTCGAGCCGCTGATGCCGGGATTTGCTTATGCACCGTTCAACGATTTCGGCGCGATCGAGTCCATGGTCAATGCGAAGACCGCGGCGATCATGCTGGAACCGATTCAAGGGGAAGGTGGCGTGTATGTGGCCGACCGGAATTATCTCAGAAACCTGCGGGACCTCTGTACACAACAGGACATCTTGCTCATTTTTGATGAAATTCAAACGGGTATGGGGAGAACCGGCACCTTATTCGCCCATGAGCAACTCGACGTAAAACCCGATATCATGACTCTTGCTAAAGGTCTCGGCGGAGGAGTGCCGATCGGAGCCTGTCTGGCGAAGGAATCAGTGGCCGCAGCGTTTACGCCCGGCTCTCACGCGTCGACGTTCGGGGGCAACCCCTTGGCCTGTGCTGCGGGGCTGGCCGTCTGCCGCACGCTGCTCGAAGGAAAGGTGCTGGACCAAGCACGACGCATGGGCGAGTACTTAGCAAAGGGATTGGCCGACTGTAAAGACCGCCATCGAATCGTGAAGGATGTCCGAGGCCTTGGTCTCTTGCAAGGCATGGAGTTGGAGGCCGACTCCCGAGCGGTGGTGGCCGATGCACTCGTCCGCGGGGTGCTGATCAATGCAACAGGTGAGCGTGTGCTTCGCTTTGTGCCGCCATTGATCACCACGCAGGAGGACATCGACAAACTGTTGGATGTGCTGAGCGCCATTTTACACCAACGCGACACAGATAAAGCCTTACACCACTGATGACCGTACCAGCTCGACAGAGAATCCGCAGCGGGCGCTATGCCAAGGACCTGCTTGATGTCGCGACGATGCCGCGGCAACAGGTAGTCGACTTGTTGCGCTTGGCGACGTCGCTGAAGAAGAAGCAACGTCAGGGTACTCCGCACCGGTTGCTGCACGGAAAGACATTAGGACTGTTGTTTCAAAAACCGTCGACAAGGACCCGCGTCTCGTTCGAGGCGGGGATGAACCAACTCGGCGGCCATGCACTGGTCCTTCCCATGAGCGACATCCAACTCTCGCGCGGTGAGACGGTCTCGGACACGGCGCGCGTCCTGTCACGCTACCTGGACGGAATCGTGATCCGAACCTATGATCATGCGATCGTCGAGGAATGGGCGGCAGAAGCCACGATGCCGGTGATTAACGGGCTGACCGACCATAGCCATCCCTGTCAGGCCCTGTCTGATTTGATGACGATTCGGGAGATCAAGGGACGGCTCGAAGGACTCAGCCTTGCCTACATCGGTGACGGAAACAACGTGGCCAACTCGCTCATCGAAGCAGGCACGAAGATGGGCCTACGCATCGTGATCGGATGCCCGTCCGGCTATCAGCCGGATCAGCGGGTGATCGATCGTGCGAGAATAGAAGGACAAGCCACCGGCGCGTCCATCGAGGTGTTGGAGAATCCCCTTGTCGCCGTGAAAGAAGCGGATGTGGTGTATACCGACGTGTGGATCAGTATGGGCCGCGAGCGGGAGCAGGCGCGACGATTACGAACGCTCGCTCCCTACCAGTTGAACAAACGGCTGCTGCAACGGGCGAAACCCGATGCCATCGTCATGCATTGTTTGCCGGCCCATCGTGGAGAAGAGATTACGGCGGAAGTCCTGGACGGCATACAGTCCGTCATCATCGATCAAGCGGAAAATCGCCTGCACATGCAAAAGGCGATCTTGACCCAGCTGCTCAGCCGGAAGAAAACCACCGAATAGGATCCACCATGAACCCAAAAGCGATCAAGAAAATCGTCCTGGCCTATTCCGGCGGGCTCGATACATCCGTCATCCTCAAATGGCTTCAGGAAACCTATCAGGCCGAGATCGTCGCGTTTTGCGCCGACCTTGGCCAAGGAGAAGACCTGAAGGCCGTCAAGGCCAAAGCTCAATCGCTCGGCGTCAGGAAGGTCTATGTGGAGGATCTGCGGGAGACCTTCGTGAAGGACTATGTGTTCCCGATGTTGCGCGGGAATGCGATGTATGAAGGTTGCTATCTCCTTGGGACGTCGATCGCCCGCCCGCTGATCGCTCGTCGACAGGCTGAAATCGCGCTCAAAGAGAGCGCCGAGGCGGTGTCGCACGGCGCCACGGGAAAGGGCAATGATCAGGTACGTTTCGAGCTGACCTATATGGCGCTCGCCCCTCATTTGAAGATTATTGCGCCTTGGCGGGAATGGACCATGCGCTCTCGGCGTGAACTGATCGAATATGCCGATCGCCACGGCATTCCGGTGACCGCGACCAAAGCCAAGCCCTACAGCACGGACCCGAATCTGTTTCACATCAGTTATGAAGGCGGCATTCTTGAGGATCCATGGGAATCGCCGCCGGATGAAATATTCCAGATGACCGTCTCTCCGGAAAAGGCGCCGGATAAGCCGCAGGAAATCGAGATCGAATATCAAACGGGCAATCCCGTCGCGGTCGATGGCAGGAAAATGAGCCCTGCGGCCTTACTGGCTCACCTCAACAAGCTGGGCGGCGCGCACGGGATCGGTCGGGTCGATCTGGTGGAAAACCGCTACGTCGGGATGAAGTCGCGCGGGGTATATGAAACGCCGGGAGGAACGATTCTGCACATTGCGCATCGCGGACTCGAATCCTTGACGATGGACCGTGAAGTCCTCCACTTCCGCGACAGTTTGATCCCACGATTTGCGGACCTGATCTACAACGGGTATTGGTTCAGCCCTGAGCGCGAAATGATGCAGACGGCGATCGATGACGCTCAGAAAGACGTCAGCGGTGTCGCACGGGTCAAACTCTATAAGGGAAACTGTACTCTGGCCGGACGTAAATCGAAACAGTCTCTCTATCGCCTCGACGTCGCCACGTTCGAGGAAGATGACGTGTATAACCAGAAGGACGCGGAAGGCTTCATACGGTTGAACGCATTGCGACTGAAGATTCGCGCGCAGAGAAAGAAAGCCTCGTCTTGATGGCCAAGCGCAGAAACCATCCGAAGTCGACCGGCGGTGGTGGGAAAGCCTGGGCCGGCCGGTTTCGAGAGCAGACCGATCCATTCGTTGAAGCGTTTACCAAGTCGGTGATGGTCGACAGTCGGCTCTATAGTGAGGACATCGTCGGCAGCATCGCCCATTGCAAGACACTTGAAAAGGCGCGAGTTCTCACGCGAACGGAGACGCGCGCCATTGTTCGTGGGTTGGAATCAGTCAAACGAGAGTTGGATCGTGGACAATTCGTCTTCTCACCTCAAGACGAAGATATACACATGGCCATCGAGCGGCGCTTGACCGAAATGATCGGCCCGTTGGGAGGCAAATTGCACACAGGCCGTAGCCGGAATGATCAAGTAGCTCTGGATATTCGACTGTATTTGCGTACTCAACTGGATGAGTTGCATGAACGACTAGCTGAATTTCAACGCGTACTGGTTGCCAAAGCCGGTGCAAACCGCACCGTCATGATGCCTGGATATACCCACCTGCAACGGGCTCAGCCGGTCCTGTTTGCGCATCACTTGCTGGCGTATGTGGAGATGTTCGAACGAGACAAAGGTCGGCTACGCGATGCGAGGAGCCGACTCAATATCATGCCGCTCGGATCCGGCGCCTTGGCCGGCACGAACTATCCCGTGAACCGGCGATATACGGCTGAACTGCTGGGCTTTCCTGCTGTCACCCTGAACAGCATGGATGCGGTGTCCGACCGCGATTTCATGATTGAAGTCGCATCGGCCCTCTCGATTGTGATGATGCATTTGTCACGGCTGAGCGAGGAATTGATCGTGTGGGCGTCGCAGGAATTTCAGTTTGTCGATCTGCCGGACTCATTCTGCACGGGAAGCAGCATGATGCCGCAGAAGAAGAATCCCGATGTCCCGGAACTGGTCCGAGGAAAAACCGGTCGCGTCTATGGCCACCTCATCAATCTGCTGACCCTGCTCAAGGCTCTGCCGTTAAGTTATAATCGGGATTTGCAGGAAGATAAACCGGCGCTCTTTGACGCCCTTGATACCGTGACGTCCTCTCTCCGAGTGATGACGGAATTGATGCGCCGACTAAAAATCAACGAAGAGGCCCTGAAGCAAGCGTTGCAAGGAGGCGGACTCCTCGCCACGGAACTGGCCGACTACTTGGTCATGAGAGGCGTCCCGTTTCGTGAAGCTCACGGGATCACCGGACGGATCGTCCGGGCTGCCCTTGATCGAGGACGTGACGTCACGGATTTTTCACTTGAAGAACTTCGTGTATTTTGTGAACGGATCGACAAGAGTGTATTTTCTCGACTGACTCCCGCGGCGGCAATTGATCACAAAGGACAAATCGGCGGGACTGCACGGAGCCGAGTTGACCAGCGAATTAAAGAACTTGAGCAATTATTGTCATGAAAGCTGCTGTCTTCATTGTGGCAGGGCTGCTGATTTCTTGCGGAGTGGTGGGGTCACCGGTTCCCCCGGATTACGTCGGAGTCGCGCCCACGATCGAGAAGCAGAAAAGGCAACATGCCCTCGAGACAGGGCGGCAAGCGGGAGAACCGACTGAGCCGGATCCTACCCTGGGAGCCCATGATATTGATCTCCCCCCATCGCAGCCCGTGGGAATACGGTAAAAGATCTAGAGCGTGATGCAATTGAGATAATACAAGGAAACCACGCGATGCATAGTTTCGAGTATCATCACGGTGAATTGTACTGCGAACAGGTCCCGGTCAGCCGCGTGGCGAAGGAGCTCGGCACTCCCTGTTATATCTATAGCCATGCGACGCTCGTCCGGCATTTCCACGCCTACGACAGGGCATTCAAAGATATCCCGCATATCATCGCCTTCGCGATGAAAGCCAATTCCAATCTGGCCATCCTTCGCATGATGGCAAAGGAAGGGAGCGGCGCGGATATCGTGTCGGGCGGTGAGCTGTTCCGAGCCCTCAAAGCCGGCATGCCGGCTTCTAAAATCGTCTTCGCCGGCGTCGGTAAATCGCCGGATGAAATCCGCAACGCGCTGAAGGCCGACATCCTCATGTTCAATGTCGAGTCGTCGGCGGAGATCCATGCGATCAACGAGGTGGCGGCCTCGGTCGGCAAAAAGGCGCGTATCGCGTTGCGGATTAATCCGGACGTGGATCCGAAAACGCACCCCTACATTTCGACGGGGATGAAGAAAAGCAAGTTCGGCATCGCGTCGGATCGCGCGCTTGAAGAATACAAAATGGCGTCCTCACTGAGCCATACCGACGTAGTGGGCGTCCATGCCCACATCGGCTCGCAGTTGACGGACGTGACGCCGTTCGTCGATTCACTCAAGAAGGTCGTGGCGCTCATCGATACGCTGAAGAGCCAGGGGATCAACATCCGTTACCTGAATATCGGAGGCGGGCTCGGCATCACCTATTCCGAGGAGAAGCCGCCGTTGCCCCAGGACCTGGCTGAGGCGATCTCGCCGCTCGTTAAGGATTTGGGGCTGACGCTGGTCATGGAGCCGGGCCGCGTCATCGTCGGCAACGCCGGCATCCTGGTAACCAGGGCGTTGTACGAGAAGGCCGGGGAGACGAAACACTTCGTCATCGTCGATGCTGCCATGAACGATTTGATTCGACCGAGCTTGTACGGCGCCTACCACGAAATTCGCCCCGTGCAGGAGGACGCCGTCCGTCGGACTAAACAGACGGTGGATATCGTCGGGCCTGTGTGTGAATCAGGAGATTTTTTGGCCAAGGATCGATCGTTACCAGGCGTCAAGCCCGGTGAGTTATTGGCGGTCATGAGCGCAGGAGCATATGGCTTTGTGATGGCATCGAATTACAACTCTCGGCCTCGTGTGCCGGAAATCCTCGTCAAGGGCGGAGAGTATCACGTCATTCGAAATCGAGAGACATACGACGACCTCGTACGAGGCGAGAGCATTCCATCGTTTCTCAGCGAAACGGAGTGAGAGTGAGTATGTTTGCCGGATCGCTTGTCGCGATTGTCACACCGTTCCGACAGGGCAAAGTCGACGAGCGTGCTTTGGCCGAGTTGATCGAGTGGCAGATTGCCAACGGCACCAACGGCATAGTCCCCTGCGGAACCACAGGTGAATCGGCCACGCTTTCTCATAGCGAGCATAATCGGGTGATTGAGTTGACGGTCGAGGTGGTCTGCCGGAGGGTACCGGTCATTGCCGGAACTGGTTCGAACAGCACGGAAGAAGCCATCGCGCTCACGAAACACGCGAAACAGGCTGGGGCCGACGGCGGGTTGCTTATTACCCCTTACTACAACAAACCTACCCAGGAAGGACTCTATCGACACTATAAGGCGGTTGCGGAGGCCGTGGACCTGCCTTTAGTCCTGTACAACATCCCCGGTCGCACCGGAGTCAACATGCTCCCGTCAACGATCGCCCGGCTCTCAACCATTAATACGATTGTCGGGGTCAAGGAAGGGAGTGGCTCCGTCCAACAGGCCTCTGATATCGTGCAGATGTGCGGTGACCGCCTCACCGTGCTGGCTGGCGACGACTCCTTGACACTACCTATGATGGCAGTTGGCGGGAAGGGTGTAATTACTGTCACAGCTAATATCATGCCATTGGAAATGGCAGGCCTTGTGAAAGCCTTTGCCGATGGGAGAATCGACGAAGCACGACAGATTCATTTTAAACTCTCTCCCCTCTTTGCGGCATTGTTCTATGAAACCAACCCCATTCCGGTCAAAGAAGCGTTGGGGCTTATGAGGAAGATTGACCCCGAATTGCGCTTGCCGCTTTGTCCTATGGCCCAGGACTCACGCGAGAAATTGATTCGCGTCCTGAACGATGCAGCGTTGATCTAACTCTGACAATAGCTAGGTGCACGACAAGATGATCAAGATCATAGTAGCAGGTGCAGCCGGCCGAATGGGCTGTCGACTGGTGTCACTGATAAGGGATTCTACTGCTTTGAGCCTGATAGGAGCCTTAGAGGGAAAAGGGCATCCGGCATTGGGAGAGGATGCGGGCGAAATTGCCGGAGCGGGTCGTGCCGACCTTCTCATCACGGATGATCTCTCCATGTTGATGGAACGAGGAGAAGTTGTGATCGATTTTTCGTCCCCCTCGGCGACGCTTGAACATATGCGAACGGTTGCTCACCATCGACGTGCCATGGTAATCGGGACTACCGGCTTTTCTGCTGTTCAACTCGACGAGCTGAGGTCACTGGCCCAGCAGATTCCCTGCGTCTTTTCTCCGAACATGAGTGTCGGAATCAACCTGATCTGTAAAGTTATCGGTGAGATGGCCAAAACACTGGGTGACGATTACGACATCGAGGTCATTGAAGCTCACCACAGGCTGAAGAAGGACGCTCCGAGCGGCACGGCCCTCAAGATTGCCGAGGTTCTCGCCTGTTCGGTGAGCCGAGATTTGAACCAGGTCGGAGTTTATGCCCGCAAGGGGTTGATCGGAGAGCGAATCAAAGGAGAGATCGGAATTCAAACCATTCGCGCCGGCGATATCGTCGGCGATCATACGATTCTGTTCGGCGGTATGGGAGAGCGAATCGAGGTCACCCACCGAGCCAGCAGCCGCGATACGTTCGTCAGGGGAGCCCTGCGAGCCGCGAGCTGGATTGTCCGCCAGCCGGCTGGCTTATACGACATGATGGATGTCTTAAGCCTTCGTTGATTCCTCTTCCTTCACATCATCATACATAAGCAGCTGGTTGCTTTTTCAGCGACCCGCCTAAATACTTGCAGTGCGTTTCATCCACCAACTCCTGTGCAAAATACAGCTGACTGAAATGAATAACTTGGCAGGTCTCTCAAACTCAAGAGCAGTGGCGGTTATGTGAAAAGGTAGAATTGTCCGTGAGGCATTCAAGACTTTCAGTTGATCTCTGTCAACTGCGTCGTAATCCACATGATGGTCAATATTCGTCTACAGAGTAGCGGCGTATCTGAAAAGACGGGCACCATTACCCGCATTGGCTGGAAGTGTCTAATAGGCAACCTCACAGCGCCTGCTCATTCGAACGTAGCGATTCGGATTCAACGGAGGATTGAGGATTAATGTCGAGCCGTGATCGGCCGAGGCTCCTGATCCGCTGCTTTCCGACGACCACAATTCAAACAGGCAAACACGGTGATCGCCAGTCCAGCGTCCAAATCCACCGCTCGTTCTGGTAGCATCGCCCCATGGCATTTATCGCAGGTTTTCATAGGGAGCACTTTAGCACCATCGGCTAGGGTAAGCCAATCCTCCTGAAGTACTGGATGGCACTGGCAAGAGTCCCAATGGGACCTATGAACATAGGCCATTTGTGCATGTTCCTACCAGTAGAATCTCACCATAAACCGCAGGTAGTTGTCTTGACAGAACTCCACTGCTTTCATAGGATTGTGGTTCACTTGCGAGAGACCACTATGTATAGATTAATCCTAGTTGTTTTACTTCTTACGGTTCTCTACTTCTTGCTTCGTCAAATGTTTCGTGGATTCACAACTCCGACTCGGGATGATCGGAAGAAATCGGCTGCTCGATCTCAAGATGAAGAACAAGATCAGATGATCGAAGATCCAGTGTGTCACATATTCGTGCCGAAGCGAATTGCCGTGATCGAAATGATCGGAGGACGGGAGTACTGTTTCTGCAGCCAGGAGTGTGCGGTGAGATTTCGGAGCGAGCACCCCATCTAGCGGGGCATTCAGAAACTATATGAAATAGCCGTCGTTGAAGAACAATCCAGCAAGTTTTTGCAATAAGTTGATTAGCAGCCTGAATAGGTATAGTCGGAAAGTTTTTCGTCTTTGTCAAACTTGAGAGTGATCTGACATTGATTGGGAGAGAAATTGAAGAGTGGCTTCCCTGACGTTCCTCCGGCAATACGATGGTAAGTCCAGGTCTCTCCACCAAAAAAACGGGATGCTTTGCCGTCCGGGGTACCCCAGTTTTTTTCGAACCACCCCTTCTCCTTTCCCTGAAGCTCGGCCGGTTTCAGTGAAGCTTCTAGGTAGGGATTCTTCCCTGAACAAGATGAAATTATAAGGGAGAAGAGCAGCAACCAAATCAATCGTTGCATCGTGATATCTCCTTTAAGTTCAAGAGCTACTGTGGATCGAAAAACTCTATCCTCACCTCGAAAGCCTGTCAAACTTTCGTGTCGACTTCTTGCAGTGAGGTTGAGTTCCCCATAGAATGATCGATAATAACGATATCGTCTCACGATCTCTTCGCTATGAAAGGAACAGCTATGAAAATCTATCTCGATACAGCCAACGTCAAGGAAATCCACGAAGCGGCAAGCCTCGGCTTGCTCGACGGCGTAACCACGAATCCTTCCTTAGTCGTCAAGGAAGGCAGAAGCTTCAGGGAAATGTTGCAAGAGGTGTGTAAGATCGTGGACGGGCCGATCAGCGCCGAGGTCGTGAGCATGGAAGCGGACGCCATGGTGAAAGAAGGTAGAGAGCTCGCCAAGATCCACAAGAACATCGTCGTCAAATGTCCACTGATTCCTGAAGGGCTGAAAGCTACAAAGCGGATGGCTGCTGAGGGCATCAGAGTGAACGTGACTCTCTGTTTCTCTCCAACACAGGCGCTGCTGGCGGCTAAAGCCGGTGCCTGGTGTGTGTCTCCGTTTATCGGACGGCTTGACGACATCAGCTCAAATGGCATGGAGCTCATTCGTCAGATTCTGACGATCTATCACAACTATGACTACAAGACCTTGGTGTTAGTGGCAAGCGTCCGTCATCCGCAGCACGTTGTCGAGGCGGCATTAGCCGGCGGTCACATCTGCACGATGCCCTACAGTGTGTTTCAAGCGCTCTTCAAACATCCCCTGACCGATGCCGGGCTGAAGAAATTTTTGGACGACTGGAAGGCGAAAGGGCAGCAATAGCAGTTGACGAGCGGGGTGGGCTCTGTGTTCGGCGAACGTTCACCCCGCTCCAACCACTGCTCCTCTCGCATGGAAGATGAGTGGAAGGTGGCCCCGCCCAAGACGAGTACGTGGCGGGATTCGCATAAGCTATGCGCGATCGATTTCTTTTCTAGCCCTCCGAAACACCGCGTGGAACATCGACCGAGTCAATTTCCCGGTAAACGTGTTTTGTTGGCTTGGGTGATAGGAACCCAGCAATATCACGCCCCAGGGTAAGCGATAGACAGCACCATGTCCAAATTTGGGGACCGGTGCCGGTATAACATGCCTCTGAGTCCGACAGGTCTTGAGGTAATGATCGAAGGCGATCTTTCCCAGAGCAATCACCACCCGGTGATTCTTCAGGAGATACACCTCTTCCTGCAAGAATCGGCCGCAGCGCTCAAACTCATCCGGCGTAGGTTTGTTATCCGGCGGCGCGCAGCGCACGGGTGCTCCGATGTAACAATCCGTCAACAACAAGCCGTCGTCTCGGTGTTGTGATACAGCCTGATTAGCGAATCCATACCGATACAATGCGTCATACAGCCAATCGCCGCTTCGATCACCGGTGAAGATACGCCCGGTTCGATTCCCTCCGTGTGCCGCAGGGGCGAGCCCAAGGATATAGAGCCGCGCTTGGGGATCGCCGAAGCCCGGAACCGGCCGCCCCCAGTAGGTCCAATCGCGATATTGTTTCCGTTTCTGTTGTGCAATCGCCTGTCGATACACGACCAACCGAGGACAAGCCGTGCAGTCGGTGATAGTCTTGTTCAGAAGTGCCAGCGCTTGCATATGGCAGCAGTGTAACACGAACGGGAACCCTATTCTGCTTGCCGGTGAATAGGTGGGCTGTTAGCATAACTTCGCGTTTTGTGACGGCTTGTATCTGAACGCAATGGAGGAATTTGAGAATGATCATCCGTCGTATGCGGTCCTTGTTTTCTATGGTTGGAATCGGTTTCGTTATCCTGTCAATGTGTCCTTCAGCCCTGGCCACGTCTGAAACAACGGATAATGGCGGTCAAAAATCGGATGTGGAGAAGGATTTGCTCGTACCGGATCTGCTGGATTCGCAGCCTGAACAGGAGGACCGTCTGGTCATATTGCCGGAAATCAAACGCGAAGGAGAACGGTTCTTTCTGAGCTCATTCAAACTGCCGGACAAGATCACGTTTGCGGGAGTGTCGGTTCCTCTGGATAATTGGCAAGTGAGAGAACGAGTCGAATATGAGTTCTATCAATTTTTGGAAGATCAAGGTGAAAGCATCATCCTCGCCAAACGTACCGGGCGTTGTTTCCCTCCTGCCGAAAAGGAATTGGCCGAAGCGGGCTTGCCGGATGATCTCAAGTATATGTTGCTGGTCGAGAGCAAGTGCATTTCAGCCGCCTACTCAAGAGCGAAGGCGTCCGGTCCCTGGCAGTTCATCCCCTCCACGGGGCGCCGGTACCGACTGAAGAGCGACGCCGTCCGAGATGAACGTCGAAACCTCGAAATGTCGACCGAAGCAGCAGTAAAGTACCTCAAGTACCTCAAAGATTTTCAGGACAACGATTGGTTCTTGGCCATGGCCTCCTACAACGCCGGTGAGGAACGAGTCCGCAAGTTGCTCAAGGAGCAAAAAATCGGCGACTATTGGAAGATGCATGGCCCACGCGAGACGATGCGGTATGTCCCTCGTATCATCGCCGCCAAGGAAATCTACTCCCAGCCGGAGAAGTATCTTGGCCTGACCAAGAAGGATCTGTATATGCCGCTTGAGACCGAAACCATCACCGTGCATGTCAAGGAATCCCATCGGGCGCTGACTTCGATCGCCGAAGAATTCGGCACCTATTTGCTCGAGCTCAAGATGCTGAATCCTGAGTTTAAGAAGGATGTGCTTCCTCATGGCAACTATCAAATCCGCGTGCCCCGTCAAACTTGTCCCAGTCGCTGTTTTAAGCAAGAAAAGATGCCGTAGTGCTATGCGACTTCGCCTTTCCCCTTCTCCTGCGCGGCCACTCCTTCAAAAACTGATCACCGCAGGGCTAAGTACGGCCGATCCCTACCAAGCCCTGCTCAAACACGTCGAGCTTGATCGCCACTCCCTGATTGTGGGCCATCGCCCCTATGATCTCTCGCATATCGACCGTGTTATTGCGGTCGGCGCCGGCAAGGCATCGGCAAGGATGGCACAGGCATTAGAAGCAACGCTGGGAACAAGGTTGGACGATGGACTTGTCATCGTCAAGACAGGCCACACACTCGCTACCAAACGGATCGCAGTACTCGAAGCCAGCCATCCGATTCCCGATCGTGCAGGTCTTCAGGCAACCCGACGACTTCTGCAGCTGACACAACATCTAACATCCCGAGACCTCCTGATTGTTCTCTTGTCCGGAGGTGCGTCAAGCCTGCTACCGGCTCCAGTCGCCGGTGTGACGCTGACCGATAAGCAACGCACGACGCGCCTGTTGCTTCGCAGCGGTGCAACAATCAACGAGATCAACGTCGTGAGGAAGCATTTGTCTTTGGTCAAAGGTGGCGGGTTGGCCATGTCCACTCGGGCGAAGGTTGTTACCCTCTTACTTTCGGACGTCATCGGCGATGATCTTGGTTCCATCGGCTCGGGGCCGACGGCAGGCGATGCCTCGACATTTGCAGACGCGGTAGAAGTGCTGCAACAGTATAGATGCTGGCATGCCGTGCCTGCTGCCGTACGCCGCTACTTGTGCCAAGGCCGAAAAGGAGATGCGCCGGAGACCTTGAAGCCCGGTTCACGGCGGCTGCGCTCCGTGCAACATCACATCATCGGCAACAACCGGATGATGCTGGAAGCGGTCGCGCGCGCCGCACAACAGGCAGGCCTCCACACCAAGCTCGTTTCTCACCCTATCATGGGAGAAGCGCGCGTGGCAGCGAAGCAGTTGACGGATTTTGTCAAGACGATTACGGAGGGACCTGGCCACTTGATGCGTCCATGTTGCGTGGTGGCCGGAGGGGAGACCACGGTGACCGTCACGGGCCATGGAAAAGGTGGACGCGCCCAGGAATTCGCGGCCTCTGCGGCATTCGAGATCGCCGGCCTTCCCAACACATGGGTCATGGCCCTGGGCACCGATGGAACCGACGGACCCACCGATGCAGCCGGGGCGATTGTCAGTGGAAGCACCGTCGTGCGAGCGAAGAAGCTCGCCATTGACCTCCGGTCATCCTTAAACAAGCATAATACCTACCCTGCTTTGAAAGCTCTTGGATGTCACATCCATACCGGTCCTACAGGAACGAATGTCAACGACCTTTACCTCGTCCTCCTGCTCTAGCTACTATGCCGCCTTATGGCTCGTCCCTATATCCTTCCGCTGCCTCAGTGTATCGATGTTGATCTCACAGGAGGAAAGGCCATCGGGCTCGCTCAGCTCATAGCAGCCGGCTTCTCTGTCCCCCAAGGGTTCTGCATCACGACCGAGGCATACATACAGTGTCTGCTTGCGTCAGGGTTTAGAGAGGATAAGGAGTGGCATAAGGCCTGCGCATTATCAGGAAACGAGCGAGCGTCGGCGTTGGCAGACTGCAGGACTCGCATCAGACAGGTAGAGACTTCGCAGCTTGCCGTTCAATGGCGGCTGGCACTCCAAACTCTCAGTCCGCCAATGAATGAACGCTGGGCCGTCCGATCATCAGCCACAAATGAGGATAGGGCTCAAGCCAGTTTCGCCGGGTTCTATCGCACTCACCTGGGCGTGGTTCCTTCAGAAATTGATGCGGTGGTGAAGGACCTGTGGGCCTCACTGTGGGAAGAACGGGTGGTGAGCTACACAGTTCGCCAGAACCACCAGACCGCTCCAAGAATGGCTGTGGTGATCCAACCGATGGTCGATGCTCAATCGGCCGGAGTGGCCTATTCAATACATCCTGTGACCGGACGGTCGAACCAGGTGACGATCAATGCCGTACCTGGGCTCGCAGCATCGCTGGTCGATGGCTCAGTCAACCACGACCAGTATGTCGTGGAGATCACTCATGAAGGGCAGCCGATGCGGGTTCGTAAGCGGATCCTTGCGCATCACTCCCAACGACTGGTGGTTTCCAAGGACGGACTGCAAGTCGAACAGTTTGGCGACGCGACTCACATCCAATCATCGCTCACCGATACAGAGCTCTTTTCCCTCGCACAGACGACCAAACATGTGGAACAGGTCTTCGGTCACCCCATCGATCTCGAATGGGCCTTCGATGCCGAACAACTGTGGCTCATACAGGCCCGGCCGATTACGGCGGTCCGCCCTTCTTCCAATCTCACGAACGACGACTGCGAGTGGTCGCGAGCGAATTTCAAAGAGACGCTGCCCGAACTGCCGAGCCTGTTGAGTCTCTCATTTCTTGAGCGGTTCATGAACAGCCACATCATCTCTCATTATCGAAGATTGGGATGCCGTATCCCTGATGGGCTTACATCGGTGCGTGTCCTAAGAGGACGTCCTTATCTGAACGTGACCCTGTTCCATATCTTAGTAGTCCAACTAGGTGGAGACCCATCGCAGACCACCGAACAGATGGGCGGCGAACCTTTGCAAACCATCCCAAAAGTACAACCGATCAACGGAGCGGCGCTTGCTCGAGCCGTGTGGATGATGTGGGCGGAAATGCGGCGGGTTGAGCGCTCCGGTCCACGATTATTTCGAAAAATGAAGGCTCTGGCTACGACTTATCGCCGTGAGCGCATTCTGCACCTGTCGGTGGAAGAACTCGTGCTCGTGCTCGACAAGCTCGGCCCCTGGTTGGAGGGCCGTGACGTCACGTTCGGCATTGTCGGTGGGGTCAACCAATGCCTGCAGATTTTTAACCGATTCCTGCCTCGGTGGCTCGGACCGGACTGGAGGGGTTTGTTGAACACCGCTCTCCAAGGACAAGGAACCATCATCAGCGCACAGCAGATTGTCCGCCTTGCCGAGCTGACGGACATCGCCCGAGACGAACCGGCGACCGGCACATTTCTCACATCTGAACCATGGGAACCTGCGCCGTTTCGTGAGTCTCTCGCCGACACGAAATTCTTACGGACCTTCGACAGGTACTTGGAAGACTATGGGCATCGTGCAGTTGGTGAATCAGACCTCATGTCCCCCCGTCTCGTCGATACCCCTGAATCGATTCTGGCTATCGTGCGTATTCAACTCATCTCCGGCGCTCCTTCACAGAAGAGCATTCTCTTGCGTCAGGGCAACGCCAGAACCGCTGCGCTGGCTCGGATCAAGAAACGCATCGGACGGCGCTACCACAGGTGGATCATCTTTCTGTGGTGTTACCGAAGACTCTGTCGCTTCTTTGCGTTGCGCGAAGCCAATCGACACCACTTGATGTATTACTCGACGGCCATCCGCAACCTTTTGATACGTCTCGGAGAACTTCTGGTCGAGCGAGGTCTGCTCCACCAGATTGACGGCATCTTTTTTCTGACGGGCAAGGATCTAGCCAACCTGTTGGCCGGAGACACACGAGACTGGAAGGCCGTGACTAAAGCTCGGAGAGCCGAGCGAGAGCGCAATTCAGCAGTCAAGGTACCTGACACGATCCGCGACTGGGAAACTGCGAGCGAACAGATGGTGACCTCTGACCAAGCTGAAGGAAGCGGTATCTTGTTGGGCACGCCGATCAGTGTTGGAACTGTGGCAGGTCCGGTGCGAGTGATCCGCTCGCCGGCGGATTGGGGCAAGGTGCTGCTCGGAGAGATTCTGGTGGTCCCGGTTATCGACCCCGGATTGGCCCCTCTCTTCGGGCTTGCCGGAGGCTTGGTCGCGGAAATGGGCGGCACCCTGTCGCATGGAGCCATCATCGCTCGTGAATACGGGCTCCCGACCATCGCCAACGTTGAAGGCGCCATGACCCGGCTTGCGAATGGACAGCGCATCACAATTGACGCCGGATCAGGAACCATTTGCATTGAGCCGTCTCCATTACCCTAGGGTAGATAGAGCTGGTCGATTGGGGCCTTCTGCCTCCTTGACCTTTCTCAATCCATTGCGTACCCTGCGCTAAATTCTCCTCTTTTAACACTATATGCAGGAGTTCAGTGCATCGGTATTTTGTAAGCGGGTCGAGCCATGACTGACATAATCCCCCTTGTCTTAGCCTTTGGGGCGGGACTGTTCTTAGGCGGTCTGCTGGCGGGTCTGTGGATCACCAGTCGCTTGCAGCCTCAGGCTCAACGAGCCGAAGCGACCGTGGACGAATTGCGAAAGCAGCTAGAACGAGAACGGGATGCCCTCGTGTCTGTCCACCAAGCATGGAACGAAGCTCAACAGGCCCGAGTGACGGCGGAAACCAGGATGGAGGATACAGCTCGGCAGCTTCTGGAGCAGAAAGCTCTGATCGACCATACGCGCCAAGAACTTATGGGATCGTTCCAAGCTCTTTCCGGGGAAGCATTGAAACAGAACAACGAAGCGTTCTTGAAGCTCGCTGCCGTGTCGTTCGAAACTCTGCATGTCAAAGCGGACGGTGACTTGGTGCAACGGCAACAGGCGATCGATGCCTTGGTTCGCCCGCTCCAAGAATCGCTTCAACGTTATGATGACCAATTGCGTCTGTTGGAACAGTCGCGCCAGTCAGCCTACGGTGGGTTGGATCAACATCTGAAATTGTTAGCGGAGTCTCAGCAACGGTTGCAGCAGGAGACCGGAAATCTGGTCAAAGCCTTGCGGGCTCCGGCCATACGAGGCCAATGGGGTGAGTTGACGTTGAAGCGAGTCGCCGAACTCGCGGGAATGGTCGATCACTGCGATTTCGTCGAACAGCACTCCGTGACCAGCGACGATGGGCGTTTTCGCCCAGATATGGTGGTTCAGCTACCGGGAGGACGCCAGATCATCGTTGATGCAAAAACCGTCCTTTCCGCCTATCTTGATGCCCATGAAGCCCAGAACGAGGCCCAACAGATGGAGGCCTTGCGTCGCCACGCCGCTCAGGTCAAATGCCGCATGGACGAACTGTCTCTAAAAGCGTACTGGACACAATTCGACCGCACACCGGAATTTGTCGTCTTGTTTCTTCCAGGTGAGCAATTCCTCGGAGCGGCGCTGGACCAGAATCCCCGTCTTATTGAAGAGGGGTTTGCAAACGGAATCGTGTTGGCGACCCCGGCGACGCTCATAGCATTGCTCCGGGCAGTCGCTTACGGCTGGCGTCAAGAACGGATGACATCGCATGCAGAAGAAGCCGGTCGATTGGGCAAAGAACTGTATGAGCGCATGGCTGTGCTGGCGGAACATATGAACGATGTGGGCCAGGCCCTCGGCAAAAGCGTGTCTGCTTACAACCGGGCCGTCGGTTCTCTTGAGACACGCATTCTCCCTGCAGCACGACGCTTCAAAGAGTTGGGAGTATCGTCGGATCGCGACATCCCGCGGTTGGGACCGACGGAAGTTGTTCCACGCAAGACTTTGCCGTTTGATATCGAATGAAGGAGCAGCATGACCGACGAACAAACCATGGTTGAAGCATTTCACAGCAAGTTCGAGATTTTGGTACAGACAGCCCCGGCGGGCTTGAATGAGGAGACCAAACAACTTCGCGTTCGACTCATTCAGGAAGAGTTTGATGAATTAAAGGAAGCCATGGTCACCGGGAACTTGGCTGCGGTGGCCAAAGAAATGGCGGACCTCCTCTATGTAACCTATGGAACTGCGGTGTCCTACGGGATCGATATGGAACCGGTGTTTCAGGAAGTGCACCGATCGAATCTGAGCAAAGTCGGTGGGTATAAGCGGGCCGATGGGAAATGGGTGAAGCCGCCCACGTACTCGCCGGCCGATATCGAATCGATTGTGGAGGCACAGCGGGAGCAACTGTTTGCGGAGCGGCTATCTGTGCATGAGGCCACCGCCGGTATGCCCCGGAGTTCATGAGAGACTCACACTGCCCAAGTTGCGGAACACCCTTCGTCCGAGTCATCTATGACGAGGGAGTCATGTGGCGACTCTTGAATCGCTTCAAGATATTTTCATTTCGGTGCCAACTCTGCACCACACGCTTCCGCGCCTATCTGAATCAGATCCCAGGCCAAACCTCAGCAGCGGATCGCCGACAGTACAAACGATTGCCGGTGTCCTTCCGGGCCAATTTCCTCTCAGAGAACGCCGTGCAAATGGACAATCGTGTGACAGATATCTCCATGGGAGGCTGCACGCTCGAGACGACGACAACCTTGCCTCAGGGGACCTGTATCGGGCTGGTCATCAAACCAGCTTCCGACGAAGAGCCCATTAAGATCGGGACGGCCA
Source organism: Nitrospira sp. (assembly GCA_018242685.1). Lineage (GTDB taxonomy): Bacteria > Nitrospirota > Nitrospiria > Nitrospirales > Nitrospiraceae > Nitrospira_D. The sequence continues at coordinate 26,852 of JAFEBM010000041.1, forward strand.
TGGTGTGTTCTTCCCGGCCGGAATCGATGGGCATTCGGTTCCTTGAAATGGTGGCGGACGACAAGAACCGCCTCAGTCAAGTGATCCTCAGCCTGCTGGTAGGACAAAGCGCCAATCTACAGCTTTTCTCGTGAGTATCTTTCGATACGCTAAGTTACCCTTCGTGGAGTAGTGACCAGAAGATTGTCGATGAGACGAACGGAGCCAAGCCGCACCGCGCCAAGAAGTACAACTCGCGATCTCACAGAGAAAAGCGGCTCTAAGGTAGACGGATCGCAGACCGACAGATAGTCGATCGTCATAGCTGGTTCGCCTCGGATGGCCTGAAGCATCGTTTTTTGAATCGACACTCCATCCGTCACGCCTCTCCGAATCGCCTCGGCTCCTGTTTGCAGACTCTTGTACAACGTCGCGGCACGAATTCGGTCATCAGGCGACAGATAGATATTACGTGAGCTCCTCGCGAGTCCGTCCGCTTCACGCACAGTGGGATGCACGACGATCTCCACACCGAGGTTCAAATCTTTCACCAACTGCCGGACGAGCGCCGACTGTTGAAAATCTTTCTGCCCAAAGAGCGCGATCTGAGGACGGACGATTCCGAAGAGCTTCGTCACGACGGTCGCGACACCGGAAAAATGATGAGGACGCACCTCTCCTTCCCACCGACGTGCGATCGCCGGAAGTGCCACCAGCGCTTGAAATCCGCTCGGGTACATCGCTTTTACGGTCGGTTCAAAACAGACATCGACGCCCTCCTTTTTGCATATGGCTCGATCCTGCGAGAGAGGGCGTGGGTACTTAGCCAAATCTTCATTGGGACCGAACTGCGTGGGATTCACGAAGATGCTGACGACGAGCGCATCGCATTGCAACCGCGCCGCCCGTATCAACGCCCGATGACCATCGTGCAGCGCCCCCATGGTCGGAGCGAATCCAATCCTCACACCCTCACGCTTGAGTTGCTCGCTCCAAGCTGTCATGGCCGTAAGTGAACGAATGATCTTCATGAGCCGGGAGGTGAACTGCAGGCGGGCCGTGAACCGTATCGTGTAGAGGGCTGGGGAAAGAGCAGACGTACTTCCGACTGATCCTTGACTCCTGTCAATAACTGCGCCGAAGACTGTTTGAGCGTCGGATGGACCCACAGCGGATCGAGCTCATTCATCGGCATGAGGACAAATCGTCGCTGATGGAGACGAGGATGCGGAATGGTCAATCCTGGTTCCTTGATCACATGCTCGCCATAAAAGATGATGTCTAAGTCGATCGTGCGAGGACCGGAGCGGGTGTCATCATCCCGTCCGAGAGAGCGTTCGATTTCCTGGAGGGTCGTTAAGAGACTATGTGGTCTGATGTCTGTTTCAAGTTGCACCACCCCATTCAGGAACCAACCCTCCCTTGGATCGGTCCGGTCTCGAACCGGTTCTGTTTCATACAGCAGAGAGACCCCTTTGAGCCGGGAATGCGGCAAGAGACTCAGCAACGTCACTGCCCGATCGCAAAAATCGACTCGATCACCGACATTCGACCCAAATCCGATGAAGACGGTCTCGCTCATGGGCGTATCTCGTGAATCGTTAAACGAGATGGAGATTCACCATGCGATTAGCGGTGAACGTGTAACGAATAACGATTTTAGAATCCTGCCTTTTTAATCCGCTCAACCGCTTCCGCCAACCGCTCCTTGGACGTGCACAGGGTCATGCGGATGTACCCCTCTCCCGGCGCGCCGAATCCATTCCCGGGAGTCGTCACGATACCGGCCTTCTCCAAAAGATGAGCGGTAAACGACGTCGACGTATAGCCATTCGGTACCGTCACCCACACGTAGAACGCGGCTGGAGGAGGATCGACTTCTAAGCCGAGACCTTTAAGCCCAGGAATCAAGGTATCTCTCCGGTCTTGATATGTTTTTCTCAACCCATCGGTCATGCTGTCATCTAGACTCAGAGCCGTAATACCGGCTTCTTGTATCGCCTCGAAACAGCCGGAATCCAAATTGCTTTTCACCTTTCCGAGGCCGGCCAAGACATCCTTATTGCCGACAGCAAAGCCAATGCGCCAGCCGGTCATGTTGTAGGTCTTGGAAAGTGAATGGAACTCAATTCCGACGTCTTTCGCGCCCTCGACTTCCATAAAGCTCGACGGGCGACGCCCGTCATAGTACACCTCTGAATAGGCAGCATCGTGACACACGATGACCTGATTCTCCTGAGCAAATTCCACCACGCGCTTGAAGTAGTCCTTCGACATGATCACCGAGGTGGGATTGTTCGGAGAATTGAGCCACATCAGCTTGGCTTTCTTGGCCACTTCTTTCGGGATTGCGCTGAGGTCCGGCAAGAAACCGTTGGCTTTCGTCAGCGGCATGATGTGAGGCGTACCGCCGGAAAAACTGGTACCGACCGGATACACAGGATAGCCAGGGCTCGGAACCAAGACGACGTCGCCGGGATTAACAAAGGCCAGATGAATATGCCCGATGCCCTCCTTCGAACCGATCAGCGTAAGGACTTCGTTCGCTGGATCAAGCGTCACGTTGAATCGGCGTTTGTACCAACCAGCCACGGCTTTTCTGAAGGACAACATGCCTTCATACGAGGGATATTGATGATGTTTCGGGTCCTTGGCCGCGTTCGCCAAACGCTCGATGATCGGCATCGGCGTCGGCAGATCGGGATCGCCGATGCCGAGATTGATGATATCGGCCCCACGTGCGATGGCCTCTTGCTTCATCTTGTCGATCGCGGCAAATAAATAGGGAGGCAGTGTCTTAATGCGTGTGGCAACTTCGATCGGGAACCCGGCCATTATGGTCTTACTCCTTTCGTAGGTGAGTTCGTCATTACGCCGTCATGTCCTCAAGTCGGGGAACTTTTATGGACTTTCGACGTGAAGTCGTTGAGACTTGTCGACGAAGGGAATAAGACTACTTCAGGAATGAGCCGGTAATCAACGATTGGATTGAAGTAGATGGTCGATCAACCGATCAGCCGTTTGATGGAGCTGCGGGAGCTGTGGCAGAGCGGCTGATCTTACTTGATGTTTGGTAAGGCGAGCTTTCATCAAGTCCGGCGCACATTCTTGACAGAGCGAGTCGATCCCACCTTCCTCCATCTCCAAATGAAAGAGAAGGCCATAGGCACGATCGCCATAGCGAAACGCCTGCAGTGGCGCAATGTCAGAACCGGCCAATGACACGCAGTCCTTCGGCAAGTCAAAGACTTCCCCATGCCATTCAAAGACGGAGAAAGACTCAGGGCCGGCCGCAAATACAGGGTCCTGTTTCCCCGCATCAGTAAGGCGAACAGGGGTCATGCCGATTTCCAATGCCTGGCCTGATCGCACGGTGGCGCCGAGCGCCTTGGCCATAAATTGACTCCCCAAACACACCCCGATCATCGGCGTGCCGGCGAGCAGCACAGATCTAATGAATGCGGTCTCCTCGGCAATCCACTCGTCGGAATCGTTCACCGACATCGGTCCGCCCATCACGATCAACAAGTCCCCGCCATCATTCGGTATGCCTTCTTTCGGGACAAGCGAATATTCAAGGCCCGCACCCCGCATAGCCAAGGCCTTTGCAAAAGCACCGGGACCTTCGAAGGGAACGTGCTGGAGACAGACGACTCGCATTGACCCCATCTTGAAGAGACTTCGGTTCTTATATACCGAATGGTGCGATGAATAAAGAGCGGAATTCCCGACTTCAAGCCTAGCCCAAATGACAAGCAGCAGTCGAAGTTATTGTGACGGACGATCTTCTAAGGTCTTGTAAACATGATGAAATACGGTTTTGCCTCTGAACGGGACAAAGAGATCTGCATCCTTCAATGAGCCGCTGAACGGCTGTTGCAACTCCTGGGTGGCTTCCTTTTCCGCTCGCTCTCCCTTAAAGTAGGCCGCTCACATGTTAACACCTACGACGGCACAGTCGCTGATTCTTGGGATTGATCGCGTCTTGATCCACACGCAGGACGTGGAACGTGTCTTCGCGCGATTTCGTTACGAGTTCGGCTTGCCGGTCGCGTGGCCGATCACCGACTGTGGCCTGTTCGTGTCGGGTGGCCTGTACGCCGGCAATATGACTATCGAAATTGGTCGGTTCGCGGGATTTGGGCTTCCCGGAACCTGGTTCTACGGGCTCGGTTTTGCACCATCGCAGCCGACGTGGGAAACAGTGAATGGGTTAGTGTCTCGAAAAGTGTTGCACACACCCCCTGTGACACTGCACTACGAAGAGCCGGTTGCAACCAGATCCACGCTCACGTTCTTGCGCAATCTCCTCGATGGCCAGCCGAATACACCGTTTTGGTTCGGTCGGCCTTGGGGCGGGGATACTCGTCTCTGTCGAGTTCTGGCGGTCCTCAGTACCTGGATGGTCCGGACAGAGGCCGGTGCCATGACGTTTTCGAAACTCTTGGGCAGTTCTGCAGTCTTCATGTGCGACAACCAAATCGATCGCCAGCAAGAACGGCTCACGGAATTGAAGGCGAACTGGCGGATGACGCGACAGAGCAGACCGTATGGGATCACCGGGATTGCAGCAGTCAATATTGAAGTGGCTACCAACACAGCCTATTGGGGAAAACTCCTGGACCGGCCGGACTTGATCACGAATTCGACACATTCTTTCAGCATGGGACCGTCGCTTCGCTTTCATCCCGGCGGGAGAAACCGATTGCTCGGCATCGAGTTTTCATGTATCGACCTCGAATCGACCGCTCGGAAGCTTATTGAAAAGCGATCGCTGGTTCCAGCAGATGGTAAACGAATCACTCTCTCTCCAGACCAAATGGACGGTTTGACCATTGGATTCAGCCAGGCTCCCACTACAAGAGTGAATTCCGACCATAGCCTGTGCTAGCGAAGCTCCATTCCTCCCTGGTTTTCTCACCCTTCAGCTCTTGGCGCGATCGACCGAAAAGCAAGCGTCATGCGTATCACAGTTTCAAAAGAAGCACCTCGGCTTAGGGGCAATGCCTCGCGACCCAGTATGATTCATACTCGATTAAGTCGACGCAGCGTCCGCGACTTCCCGGTGTGGTCCCGTATGGAATACTCTCGCAAGGCTGGCAGTGTCTTCATGCCTGCGCTACAATTGCATCGTGAAATACTCCATCAAGAACGCGGATGATCTTCGATGGCTGATCGGGCATACGGGCGGTTTCCGCTCAGGATATGTGACCGACGTACAGATGTCCAAACGCCGCCTCTTCGACGAAGGTTCCGGACGGGAGGTGCCGGCCGGTACCACCGTCTCGGTCACCATTCGGTATGAGATTCTTGGGATGGTACGAGTGGCCAAACTCACCATGACAGGCGTGACAGATTTTTCAGTTTTTGAGCAAGATGGCGTCGATTGTTCCACTCTTGGCACCATTCAGACGGAATTCAGCGCAGGAAAACTTCGATTCTGGTTTGATCCCCAGGGAGAACTCTACGTGGTGTGCGAGGAGGTCCATCTGGATGAAATCGCCACGCCGTTTGTGACAGCCGATCGGGCCGCCGAATTTGCTCGATGGACGTTCCAAGGTCGAACTGCCGAAGGCCCCACGGTGTCGTGGCTGTTGCACGAATTGGATCGAGCCGGCTTGCCCTGTGCTTGGCGCGAAGCGAAGCGGGCCGTCGCGATTCATCCGACGGTGCAGTGGGAGGGTGATCTGATTCCAATAGGCGACTCCACCGTCAATCGGAACCACGCGGTCCATGTCATGGCCTATGGCCTATCGGAGAGGCACGGTTTCGGTTTGATGCTGCGGGTGTTTGGGATTCAGGATCGGCGGATGAGCCGGATCCTCGAAGTCCTGGCCGATCAGATCACCCGACATTTTGCAGGCGACTGCCTCGTCGGTACGACGATCATCCCAGGCCGTGAATGGGAGGGCTGGTTGATTCGGGAACACCATGCACGACACGATCGATAGGGGGATGAAGGGTGAAACTGATCAGTGCGCGTGCTCGGCAGAATAGTGTCCGTTGCTGTTCCCGTTTGTCCCGTTTGCAAAACCGGCTGCACCGCTGCCGTTTATATACCCCGCGACAGGGTGAGTCACGGCATTTCCGTTGATCTGTTTGCCCTTTCCGTTGACACATTCCACCAAGGCCCAAAGCCGTAATGGGTTGACCCGCTGTTTTCGGGCAATCTCCAGAGATGTTCCCTCCAAAACGGTATTCAGGGACAAGTCCGTTCGCCACCCGAGGTGTTTAGTCAACGGAGAAATCACTTTTTCCACGGCGGCGATGACCTTGTTGCCGTTACTGAAATGATTCAGCATGATGATGCGGCCACCGGGGCGACAGACCCGAATCATCTCATTGACGACTGTGCGATAGTCAGGGACCGCCGTCACCACATAGGCTGCAACCACCGTATCGAAGCTGTCATCCTTGAAGTCCATGGCGCCTGCGTCCATGCGATGAAGCTGGACGTGCTCAAGACCGTGGGCTTCGGCCTTTTCCTTAGCTTTTGCCAGCATACCTTCGGACAGATCGATCCCGACAATCCGGCAATGCCGCGGATACATCGGAAGGGCCAGTCCAGTCCCCACGCCGACTTCGAGTATCTGTTCATTCGGCTGCACGTTCAGGTTCCGAATAACTGATTCGCGACCTTCATGGAACACTTTACCAAACACCTTGTCGTAAAACCCCGCGTAGGAGGTGTACACACGCTCAATCTTGTTGGGATCCATGCTTTCCTCCAAAGCTCAAACGACTTGCATCCTGCATACCCCGAAGATGCAAGGGCGGCAGACCATCATTTTCGGACGCGGGGGAAAAATTAAGGCGGGAAACTTAAGTGGTGCAGATACCCGCCCGGAACGTAGTTCGGCGTACTCTAGCCAATCTCATCTTCATGAGTCAACAGATTCTTGGAGCGTCTTGGAGAGTCCTGAACGGAAATGCTGCCTAAAGCCGCACAGGCAGAACGGTAATTTCGCGCCTTGCCTCCTTGATTCATGCCTCATTCCTATGTGATAGCTACGCTTTATGATACTGGCCGGCTGCTTCGCAGGAATCTTATTTATCGGACTAATCGTCGGTGATTGGCTGTATTTCATTCGGCTGACCCCGGACGCCATCCGGTACGGTTGCCGTGTCGCGAACAACCCGGATCAGTGGCCTGGAACCGTGCTCACAACCCTCGGCGATCGGTTCACTCCGGAGGGCGTGCTGATGCTTCCACATGGAGTGGCCTGGTATTATCCACAGCTCTCCCAGATTGCGATTCGTCCACAGTATCGATTGTTCGCCAGACGGTTCCGGACTGCCTGGCCGGTGAAAGGGCTGATTCATCTTTCGCCGCACGACCAGTCGCTGCATACGCTGTGTGTAAAGCGTATGCCGTGGTCATCGGCCCTCATGACGCTCTTGTGGTTTGCGCTCGTCTTGATCGGGTCCCTGACCTTCGTAGTGCAGTATGCCATGGAAGGAGGGTTTGCTTCACTGGGGGGAACTCTTACGGGCGTGGCGATCGTTGCCCTCGCCGCCCTTGTGCTGGCCTTCGGGCTCGTCACGGTGGCCCTCGCGTATCGGCTCGAAGACAGCCGTCTCATGAAAGTCTATGACGAGTTGCGAGCTACCGTTGCGCTCCCCACCACTTCCTAGCCGGACCCGGTGTTCTCTCTTACGTGAGAAACAAGTTCAAGAACTGATCGTATTCCGCCGGCAAGTTCAAGGTCGATCGGTTACGAGCGAGGCCGGCGATGATCCCGCGATGTTTTTTTGCGAGGCCCGATGCGTCAAAGGCCAGTCGAAACTGCTGCCACCGCAAGACGGGATCGGCCAGGATTCGGGTTTGTTCTTCGATCGGGAGTCCATGTATCATGGTTATCAATGTACGGATGGCCTTCTCCACGCTTTCATACGGAGGAGCGAGTTGAAGCCCGGCATAGAACGTTTCGAGGTGATGACGGAATTCCGCTTTCAGAGTCTGGAGTGGATCGGGTGTCGTCGAGGAAGCTTCGGGCATGATATTCCAGACGATGATACGGCATGACGAAACCAGGTGACAACTTTTCCACGGAGGAATGTATGAATCGGCTGTTCACTGGGGTCTGTGCGCTGATGGGAATACTCGTACTGGCTGGGTGCTCCTCATATCGTCATCATCACGGCATAATGAGCGCCGGCAAGAGCGAGGCGTACTGGCAGAAGGGCCAGCAAGACATGGAAGGGCTGATCAATCGAACCGTCCAAGATCCCGATAAGGCCAAACAGGTCAATGTGCTTGTCGGCGAGATCATCAAGGAGATCAAGACAAGCCGTGAACAGGAACGGGCCTATCACCGGGACCTCTATACCTTGAACGCCAGTTATACCGCGATGCCCGATGAATTTTCAAAAATTCTCAACGAGGCGAATATTCAGCGAATGCAGAGTTCAGCCAAGATATTGAGCCTCCGGTTCAAGATGAAGGACCTGATGACCGCCGATGAGTGGAAGACGCTCACCGATAAAATGCTGTCCTACAGCAGTCGGTATCAGCACGGCGAGAGTGGAACAAAAACAGGTTACTAAACAAGGTTGCGGCTGAGGTTAACCCTCAACCTTGACCTCAACCTGAGCCTGCTGCCGGCGCGGCTTTGAGCGGCACAGCCGTCCAGTTCGAGCCGGCATCGGTCGAACGATACAGACCGCTACCATTAGTACCGGCGTAGAGTATCTGCGGATTCTTAGGATTCATCGCCAGAGCGCGAATATTGAGCGTCGCAAAGCCCTGGTTCACCGCCTGCCAGGACTTTCCACTGTCGGAACTTTTCCAGACCCCTTTCGGACCCCCGACATAGAGCTGTGACGGTTCTGTGGGGTGAAGAAGAATACTGCTGATAAAGGGATCAGCGAGGGATTGTCCAATCCGTTCCCACTGCTCTCCGCTGTTGGTGGTGCGAAAGAAGCCCTTCGTCGTACCGGCATACACGATATTGGGAGTCGTCCGGTCGATTTCAATGGCATTGACACCCAGCGCCATGGCCGACGCCAACTCGCTCTCCGGAATCAATCCGTTATTGATTCTTTTCCACAACATCGCCCCGTCGTCCGAGCGATACATCCCGCCCGTCGTTCCGCCAAACAGGATGGTAGGGTCCTTGGGATTGATGGCAATGGATGTCACAATGTGGACTTCCTTCATCCCGTTCATCCGTTCTGCCCATTCACGGCCGCCGTCCTTTGTAAGAAAAACGCCGACGGTCGTCGCAATATAGATCTTCTCGCTCAGGGCGGGATGGAACACAAATTGATTCACGAACGAGACATGTTCCTTCAATCCAACATTATGTGGGAGCCAATGTTGGCCTCCGTCCGGACTTTTGTAGACCGCGTCCCCCATCGTGCCGGCATAGATCGTGGCCGGCAGGAGAGGATCGATCGTGAGCGTGGTGACTCGACGCGCGCTGAAACTCAGGAATCGCTCCCAGGTTCCACCGGCGTCGCGAGACTTATAGACGGCATCGTTCGTCGCGACGTAAAGGATGTTGGTTTTGGTGGGATGGAGCGCGATCGACACGATCGACTCGCTCTCCCTTTGGCAGCCGAGACAAAGCAGGACAAAAGACAAGAAGGCGAATCGAGCGACGGGACAGACGGTTCGAGTCAACATGGCGTGATAGCGTAAGACTGGACCACAGCGATCGGATGGGAGTCAAGGCGGGAACGGGAGCGTCCGCAGAAATCTCGACTGAGGAGGAGCAAGCCATTCGACTTCCCCGGGATACGATAACGATTGCACGAGTGTCCTCCTGAGGCATTCGTTTTACGCCCGCACCTTAGCTTAATCGACCGCAGCCATATTGCAGTTGCCATCGGCTCTGCCGATCATTCAAGTATAGACTGACATACGTGGTAAACGGCATATGCGTCATACGCTACGACAATGAGGCAGGAAAGGGCGACCACCGACATGTCGGTGCGGAAGAGTTCGTCTACTCATTCCAAACGCCGGAGAAGCTTGTCGCCGACTTCGAACGCGACATGATGAGGTGGAACCGTGAAAACCGTCGTTCTTGATGTCCGCTCCCCAAACGAAGCCATGACTGATTTTGTCCGTGTCTGGAAAACAGGGAAGGGTGAGAAAGCCGCGCGCCTTACCTTCGCCACACCGGAACTTCTCTGGAAAGTGTTGACGGCGAAGCGTTGGCAATTACTGAAGACGATGTGTGGAGCCGGCCCTCTGTCGATTCGCGAAGCAGCGCGCCGTGTCGGGCGAGATGTGAAGGCCGTCCATACGGACGTGACGGCGCTGTTAAGCGCCGGAGTGCTCGATCGAGTCGAGGATGGTCGGATAATTTTCCCGTTCGACTCAGTGAAAGTCGAGTTCCTTCTCCACGCCGCATAAATCGTCTGAAGATTAGGCTCAACACGCATGGCCCAAATTCACACACATTACGACAATCTCAAAGTGGCGCGTAACGCACCGCCTGAGATCACACGTGCGGCATACAGAGCATTTTCTCAAAAATTTCACCCAGACAGAAACCCAGACAATTCTGATGCAGCCCGAATCATGGCGATTACCAATGCCTCGTATGAGGTGTTATCCGACCCAGATAAACGGCGTGAGCATGATCAATGGATCAAAGAAGTAGAAGCCGCGAGCCATGCTAAGGTGAAGGCTAGTCAGGCTGTTCATAGTACTACTCAAGTTCAGCCTCAGCCTTCAGTTGCCCCACCCGTTTTACATAGACTTGTTCTACCCCTATTTAATTTGGTCAAAGGGCTCGTTATTTGGGCGTTTTCCTACATGATAGGCATCGGTATTTTGATTGGCGTCCTCTGGATTATTGGAAGCGCTTTTGATCTCTTCGGTGGGAAAAGCTCGCCACCTCCTGGACCAAAACCATATCAAGTAGACCCTGCCTCGGAGCGCTCAGCGTATGCGAGGCCCAGCACAGCCCCAAACGGTAATCCCCGGCCTGTTTCCTCTGGATACGTAAAGGACTACCAACGTCTCCATGCAGACGGACTCTCAACCGTAACCGTAGACAACGGCTGAAACGATTCCGACGTATTTGTAAAATTGGTTTCGCTGGATGGTGCGCAGGCTTATCCAGTCCGTCAATTTTATATTCCTGCATTCGGTAGCTTCACTTTGAATAACGTTACCGCAGGAAGTTACGACATTCGTTACCGTGATCTCGACAATGGCGGCCTATCTCGCTCCGAAGCGTTTAACCTTGAGGAGAATCCTACCTATGATGGTACGCAGTTCAGTAACATCACAATAACCTTGTACAAGGTGCGAAACGGGAACATGAAAACCTATGGTCTTGCCGAAGCGGAATTTCGAGCCATGCAATGCGCTTCAGGCGACTGCCAGAAGCTGCGCTTTTGCCATCCGCTGAGTTTAACGTCAGACACTCTGAGATCATCATGAGCATCTACGCGACACTCTGGAGTCTTAAGTTCCCGAAATACGGGGACGGCCACACCGGTGCGAACATGGGTCAGAGACGGCGTCAGATCTTGTCTTATGCATCTCGGTGAGATAGAGGCAGCGACTGCTGCGTATCGAATTTCCCGAGGCCTTCTACCACGTCGCCATCGACACATTGGGGTCAGGACTTTCAATCACACCTTCACCGCCTCGCGCGTCTTCCACGATCTCGCGTGAACCTGTTATTGTGCCCGATCACCCACTGGGAGGTCGGCCATGGACATGTTGATGATCGTCTTTCGCGCCTCGCTGCAAGTTCGCGTACACGAGATCTTACGGAGTTGCGACGTACTGGCTTTTACGGAAATCCCGGAAACGGTCGGCACGGGACAGTCCGGGCCCGCAGAAGGGATCTCGTTCTATCCCGAGACCAACAGGGTGATCATGGTCGCTCTCGAGCCAGCGCAGCGCGACAAGGTGGGCACCGCGATCAAAGAGTGGTGCGATGAGACGTTGAAGCGCCCGGGGTGGGTGAAACCCGCGATCCGCGTCTTCTCCTGGCCCTGTACACAACTCGCCTAGCGGCGGAATCATCCAGCCCTTCCACCGCCTTTCTCCCCTCTTCGCCACTCTTGGAGTCTGTGTCGGTCTGATCTCCAACTCGATGAAGTGCAGGGTGACCCTTGGCCCATCGTCCTATAAACAGGCATCTGTAGCATCTCGCCCCAAAGCGCACGACCGCGATGGGGACTTTAGCCGCAACGGTATTCGGTCAGCGCAGGTTCAAGTCACGGAATCAACCATTGGACGTGAGCTTTCGCGCCGATCAAAGGGCGATGGCCAATGGCACAATGATCGCAGTGTTCACGCTGGACGAGGTTGGATACTCCACTCGTGTATCTGATCGTCTTACTTCACACACAAGGGGGATATTATGAGACAGATCGTCATGGCAGCATTGGCGGCGGGAATCGTCTTGGCATTGGGCGGGACTGCGATTGCCGATAAGAAGGGGGAGAAGCACAAGTCCAAGATTGAAATGGCGGAGACGGCGAAGGTCACGATTGATCAGGCGATCAAGACGGCGTCCGAGAAGGTGCCGGGCCACGTCATCGAGGCTGAGTTGGAAAAGAAGCATGACACGACAGTGTGGGAAGTCGAAATCGTGACGGACGACAAGATGATTAAGGAAGTGCACGTCGATGCGGATTCCGGCGCCATTATCGATGTGGAAGATAAGGGCAAGGCACACAAGGACAAAGGGAAGCATTGACCTGTCAGTGCTGAGAGGCCTGGTTGGGTAAGCTCTGCGTTATGGCCATCGTGCTTTGGCTCGCGGAGGCTGGTCTGGTCGCCTGGTTGTGCGTGCGGATGATCATGTCAAACAACTGCCGGCTAACCTCAGCTTTCCCCTACATTTTGAGACGCTCGGCATAGCCGGTCAGCTCGACATAGCCCTGGCCTTTCACGGGCCGGCCTTGTTTGGTGCCTGTCACCGTCACTGCTCCTTCCCAATAGGAGACCTTGGTGCCGCGCAAGATGCGCAATTCCTGATTTGCGAGCAGCGGAGTGACATCCAGCACCAGATCGAGAGACGGGAACCTCAGCCGCCATCGGCTGGGATACGTCGCCTTGCTTTCTGGGCTAGTCCAGGTTCCGGTCGATTCGATTTGAAAGTCCGTCACCTCCAGATGTCGGGTGCGTCCATCCGGAGACACTGCAGTCCCGCTCGACGCAAGGTCGGACGATCCGTCTTTCCGACGTATCCGATACAACATGAGTTCGGTGTCGTCCTCCAACTGGAGGCTGAACCAGTCCCATCCGACTTGATCGTTCCCGAGATCACCGGACCCGAATTCACGATCCATCCAGCTGATGCCGGAAACGTCGAACTGTTCGCCGTTGATCGTCAGGCTCCCCGTCGTCGCGAGCCTCGTGAACGAATAGTAGTGAGTGGCTTGACCCACATCTTTCCCTTTTACACTGATGCCGTCTATACCGTGAGTGACGAGCGGTTTGGCCGGTGTAAGTGTAAGGGCCAGGGCATGCGTCTCGTCGTGGGCCACCAAGGTATGTGACGCGGATGGTTCCGGCGATGCTTCGGCGCGCCAATCATCGATCCAGACACGGAGCCGCGACTCGTCGGCGCCGGCCTTCCCCAACCCCTCACGGCTGATTTTTTCTGAGAAATGAAATCGTTTCCCGGTGATGTCGGTCACGGCGAAATGGGCCAGATACAGCTGGCTGATCGACCATTTCGACGGCAGAGTTTTGATGTCCTCCGGTGGGACGGCTCGACGGAAGAAGACCAACTCGAAGCCGAAGGATCGGCCGTTTTTCGACTGGAGATGGCCTGTGTAGTACCACCATTCGGTCTGATAGGTTGGGTGAGATCCATGGTCTCGAGGAAAATTGTACCGATACCCGGCGGTTGCAAACTGAAACGGAGTCGCAGGTGGGTTCGTTTCAGATGCCCCGCAGAGGTCGAAGGCCAGGGAAACCACGATGAGAATAACTAGCCGAACGACATGCACCATCCACCTCGGTTCATGGGTCAACTCATGCATCGGAATAGAGCCAATGTCTTAGGCTGTTTATATCATGCGCACTCGCAAGTGAACAAATCGATGGTCTCAGAGCGACGTTTCGTATTTTCATGAGACTCAACGGTCAGCGCATCCGTTGACAATTTTCACACGTCTCAGCTATCGTGAGCTATGCAGGCCGATCGTGAGCGGGGGGCGTCTGACCGGAGTCCGTCCAAGCATGCCGAACCTTTTCCAATTCCTGGTCGCCTTCCGGTATTCCCCTTACCCAACGTCGTTTTTTTTCCCAAGACGTACCTGCCGCTCCACATTTTTGAGCCACGCTATCGCCGGATGGTCGCTGATGTGACGATGGGCGGTCAATGCATTGCCATGGCGCTCCTTAAAGAAGGATGGGAACCGGACTACTATGGAAATCCGGCGATCTATCCCGCGCTCTGTATCGGACGGATCGTGAGTGTGCAACCCTTGCCGGACGGGCGCTCCAACATTTTACTGCAAGGGCTCGAACGGTGCGAGATCTCCGAAGAACACTTCGACAAGCCGTATCGCGAAGCGACGATTCGCATCACGCCCATGCGCTCCGACGAGGGGTTGGCGAAAGGCGTTCGGCGCGCACTGATCGACGTGCTCGGGCGATATCTCCAAGCGAGAGAGGATAGCGCGGCGTGGCAAGGGTTCTTTCGTGAAGAAGTCAGTGACGAAGTCTTGGTCAACACCCTCTCAACTTACCTGGACTGCACACCCCTGGAAAAACAGTTCTTACTGGAAGCAAACGGACTCCATCAACGGGCTCGTCGATTGAACGATCTGGTTCAATTCATGCTGCACGAACATCACGACACGAAGGGCTGGGAGTAATGGATCGGACCATCGCAATCGCCGTCAGCCGTCTGTGCAAAACATATGACAGCCATAAAGCCGTCGATGACCTCTCGTTCCAAATCTACGCAGGAGAGATTTTTGGTCTGCTGGGACCGAACGGCGCGGGCAAGAGCACCACGCTTCGGACGCTCATCACATTGCTGCACCCGACATCGGGCACGGCGACCGTCATGGGTTACGACACGGTGCGCGAAGCGGATCAGGTCCGGACTGTGATCGGATACGTGCCTCAAGAACGGGCGATCGACCGCTTTCTGACCGGACGTGAACATCTCCAACTCCTCGGCGCGCTCTATCACCTGACGAAAGAAGAAGCGGCGAAACGCATCGGTGAGCTGCTCAAACTGGTCGATCTGGAAGCCCATGCGGACCGTCCTGCCAAAACCTATTCCGGTGGCATGAAACGCAAGCTCGACATTGCCTGCGGGTTGCTGCCTGACCCAAAAATCTTGTTCCTCGACGAACCCACGCTCGGCCTCGACGTGCAAAGCCGTCTCCGGATTTGGGAATACATCCGGATGCTCAAAACCCGTGGGATGACGGTTGTGATGACGACGAATTATCTGGATGAGGCCGATCAACTCTGCGATCGACTTGCCATTATCGACGGCGGGAAAATCAAAACGCTGGGTTCTCCGGCTGAGCTCAAAATCGCTCTTGGCGGAGATATCGTGTCCCTCACACTGAAAGAGACGAGCCGAATCCCGTCGCTGGAGTCGGACCTCACCGGCCGTCCGGCGATCAAGACCGTGAGAGCGACCACCAAAGGCTTGGATATTAGAGTAGAGACGCCCGAAAAGGCCTTGCCGACCATTCTCGAATCGGCCAATCGATTAGGGTGTGACATTGAGTTTATTCAATACAACCGTCCGCGCTTAGACGATGTGTTTATCGCGCACACCGGGAGAGCCATTACCGAATCGCCTCCCGAAGTCGAGTCGGCGTAAAAGGAGTCCCGTGGCGCACTATTGGCAAGAAATCAACGCCTTGACGATGCGGTGGGTTCGGCGATTGAGCCGGGAAAAATTCAGCATGCTGTTCACCTTGGTGCAGCCGATGCTGTTCTGGCTCATCTTCTTCGGCAACCTGTTTCAACGGGCCGCGGATACGCAGGTCATGCAGGCGCCCAACTACATCAGCTTCCTCGCGGCCGGTGTCGTCGTCATGACGGTCCTGAACAACGGCTTGGCCGGGGGCGTCGATCTGCTCTTTGATAAGGAAAACGGGTTTCTTGAGCGTTTGATGTCCACGCCGATTCATCGAACCTCCGTCATCCTGAGCCGCTTTATCTTCGTCATGGCGATCACCTCGATGCAGGTCCTCGTGATTCTCGGCGTGTCGTACCTCTTCGGCGTTCATCCCGCGACGGGTATTCTCGGCGTGGCGACGATCTTGCTGATCGGCATGATGTTCGGGATCGGCCTGACGGCTATTTCCATGGCGATGGCCTTCTCCGTAAAAAGCCACGGTGATTTTTTCTCGGTGTTGGGATTTCTTTCGCTGCCGATGATCTTCCTCAGCTCCGCCTTGGTTCCGTTGACGGCGATGCCGGGCTGGATGAGTTTCCTGGCGCAATTCAACCCGATGACCTGGGCGATCGACGCGGTGCGGCCTTTAATCCTGTCGGGCTGGACTGAAGCCTTGCCGCACGTAGGCATGGTGGTCTTGGTCATGCTGGTGTTCGATGCCCTGTGTCTGTACGGCGGGGCCAAGGCCTTCCGCCGGGCAATGGGGTAACCTCGCCATGCACCCACGAACCATGGATCGCTTGACTGACGGCGGAATCAATCGGATCATGACCTTCATGCCGCCATATGTTAGGCTGTGAACGGCGGAGAGTCGTAGGAGATGATGCCTGAAAATCAAATTCGTGCGCTGATTCGCCTCCTTTCCGATGAGGACGACCGAATCGTTCGTACCATCAGCGGCAGACTCATCGATATCGGCCCGTCGGCTGTCCCGCTTCTCCAAGAAGCGGAAATTGAGCAGCCGGAGATGGCTGATCGCATCGCGTCCGTGCTCGAGGAAATCCGAGGAAGTAAGCTGGAGGATGAACTGGCAAGCCTGGCAGCCCTCTCGGACGACGCCATAAGTCTGGAAACCGGCGCCTTCCTGATCGCTCGCTATGCCTACCCCACGCTTGATGTCGCTCGCTATCATGAACAGCTCGATACGATGGCAGACGAAGTACGAGCACGTATCGGCCATCGAGCCTCCGGAGAAGAAGCCGTCAACTCACTCAACCGATACCTATTTACCGAACAAGGGTTTAAGGGGAACACCAAAAACTACTATGAGGTCGAGAACAGCTACCTCAATTGCGTCATGGATCGGCGAATCGGTATCCCCATCAGTCTGTCGGCGGTCTATCTCTTGATCGGACAACGTCTGGCACTCCCGCTGTTTGGCATCGGCATGCCAGGGCATTTCTTGGTGAAGTATGAGTCCGACCGGTACAAGATCTTCGTCGACTGTTTCAACGGCGGAGCCTTACTGACCGAAAAAAACTGCGCCCGTTTTCTGACCGAGGCAGGATATGGGTTCGACGATAAATACCTGCAAAAAAGCCCGGTTCGAGCGATCCTGTCTCGCATGATCAAGAACCTCTTGGCCATCTACTCCAAATCGGGTGACGGAGGGAAAACCGCCCGCCTGACCACGTTCATCGAGATCCTCGGCGGCGCCCCCCGCGAAGAAGGACTATAGCAGACAATCTCTCAACACCGCGCAGGATGTTCAAAATGGCCGTCCAGCGCGGCCGCAGCGAGCGAAAAGGCGAGGCGTACGCTTCGGTACGTTGAGCCTCTGAGCGACGCGAGAACAAAGCTGGAGGACATTTTCAACATCCTGCTAGGCTAGACACGAATCGTCAGTAGATCTCTTCCCTTCCAAATCTTTCCCCCATACTGATCCCCTGCTTGGGCTTTCACGTCGTACCGATCTGCAATCGGATAGAAATGCGATAGCACGAGTTGGCCTAGACCGGCTTCCCTAGCGATCTGGCCGCACTGTCCGGCATGCAGATGAGCGAGGCCCGGGCGATTGGCTGGAAACGAGCAATCGAGTACGGCAAGATCGGCATCAGTGCACAGCCGGACGAGTGCATCGCAATACTGCGAGTCTCCCGAGTACACCATGGCTTTCCCCCGATACTCGATTCGATAGCCGACGCACGAAAGATCGGGAACGTGGACCACCGGTTTGGGAATGATCCGAGTGTCCCCGATCGAGAAGGGTTTGCCCGACACTTCCTTGAAGACCACGCGGAACGGCGCCGGCGAAAAGCTGGGGAAACTGCGCATGATCGACTGTAAGAGACGGATCGTACCTTTCGGGCCGATCAGGGTCATCCCTGGACGCCGGCCTCCTCCGTACTTGGTATAGATCACCGCGTCGAAAAAAAACGTGATGAAGTCGGAAAAGTGGTCCGCGTGAAAATGGGAGAACAAGATGTGCGTGATACGATGCCGATTCACGCCGGATTTAATGAGGTTCATCAAGGTGCGTGGGCCAAAGTCCAGAAGGATGTTGTGATCCGTACGCACGATGTATCCTGCTGCTGCGCGGGTCGGATGCACGTTGGTACCGGAACCGAGAATGGTCAGACGCATAGGCGAACCAGTTATACAGCCATATGGTTAAAGAACGACACTAAGCTGATCAAGAATTGTTTGAGCTTCTATCAAATCAGGGTTGGCGCCTTGTTCACGAAATCGGGAGCAGACGGAATGCAAGGCCAGTTTAGCGGCATTCGGCTGGTTCAATTTTCTCAAGAGTCTGGCCAGGCTCGTCGCGGCTCGAAGCTCAAGCATTTTTGCATGCTGCTCTTGCGCAATCTTCACGGCTTCAGCAAAACATTGCTCCGTCGCAGCGATCGATTGATCGGATTGCTCGGCTTGTTCCAACAGCAGTTCTCCTTTCAGCCGAAGCAGCTCTGCCTGCCAAAACCGTTCTCCCTGCGTGAGGGCCACTTTCTGCGCCTCCTGTATCGCGCCTAAACCTTCATCAATGCGTTTCTTGCGTAAATAGAGTTCGGCAAGCAACGCCAAGGCATAGGTATTACTCAGACTCGCGCCGGCGGCTTGCGTGGCGGAGAGGCCCTTCACTAATCTGCCGAGACCTTCCTCATGACCCTTTTCGGCCAATGCCCAGCCTTGCAACGATGTCCCCCACGCTAACGGCACTTCAAATGAGTATTTTGTCGACAGAGCTATGGCTTCTTCAGTGAAGTGTACTGTGCTATCTGTATCTCGAAGCGTGGAATAGGTCCAAGCCACAGTCGTCAACGTGAACGCCAATGTGAAAGGGTGTTCCAATTCTCTTGCCATGCCGATGGCTTCCTGTAACAGCGCTTCGACCTGATCAACCTCACCCAATATCCAGAGCGTTCTGGCCAACATAATTCTCGCGGTGATGCCGGGATCTTGAGTATAAGGCAGGACCTGTGAGCGATGTCTATCAGGATCGTACAACGCCTTCGCAGCGAGCAAATGCGTCTTGGCTTCGTCAAACCGACCGATGAAGGAATAGGTCGAGCCGGTACTCTCATGAGCGCGAATCAGGAGATCCGGATTTCGCGCTCGCTTCGCCAGGGACAAAAGTTGTTCTGCCAGGTCGCATGCTGTTGCGAGAGGACCTCTGACCAGATGGAAGACCCACAATCCCCACACTGAGAGAAAGTAATGCTCCGAGTCGCTTTTCTCGTGGGAAAGCTCCCTCGCCCTGAGATAATTCCGCTCGATCTCCTGCGAGGCGTATCCTTTCACCGTCACCATGGGGGCTCCGCGCGCGATGAGGAGCTCCAACTCCAATGCATCACGCTCCGCGCACGCAGGTAAATCTTTCAGCAACGTCAATGCACTATGGAAATGGTTCAGCGCTTCGACGTTGGCCGACCGAGCTGCATCTCTTCGGGCCGCAAGACGCCAATAGTCAACGGCCGGCTCCAGCAGTCCTGCCTGTTCATGGTGATACGCCAAGAGTTCCGGCTCCAATTGCGCCCGCTCAGGAAACTTGTTTTTTACTGCTTCAGCAATGCGGGCATGGAGGAGTCGGCGAGATTTTTTCGGGAGCGTGTTGTAGACCGCTTCCTGGACGAGCATATGCTTAAACCGATATCGCGAAAGCGATCGTTCACCCTCTTGTAGAATGAGCCCGGAAGCGACGAACACATCGAGGGCGCTGTTGAGTTGGTCGTCCGTCACGTTGACGGTGGCCCGCAGCAGTTCATAGGTGAATTCCCGCCCGATGGCCGCTCCGATCTGAACAATTTCCTTGACCGACCCCAATCGATCTACCCGTTCCATAAACAAGGCTTGCAGACTATCCGGAATGGCCATTTCTTTGAGGGGAGTTGTGAGGGTGAATGAGTCGGTTCCTTCAGTCAGCATTCCGGTCTCCAGTAGATTCTCCGTCAACTCTTCGATATACAGCGGCACGCCGTCGGTCTTCGCGAGAATCGCCTGCTGGACCTCCAGGGGAAGCACTTTTCCTCTTGTCATCGTTGCGATCAACTCGGCGCTCTGCCGCCGAGGAAGTCGACTCAATGTCAGAAACGTGACGTGACTGTATTCCGTCCAAACCGACCTGAAGTCCGGCCGAAAGGTGATCAGCAACAACACGCGCATCTGCCTGATTCGGTCGATGATTCGTGTCATGAGGTCCAGCGTGGTCGGATCAAGCCAATGAGCATCCTCCACGATGAGCAATACAGGAGAGCGATCCGCCAGCCTGTTCAAATACTGCACGAGCGCTTCCAGGGTCATGTCCTTGCGTTTGTCAGGCGACACATTCAACAACTGGTCCTGTTCCTCTCCTCGGATCGACAGTAAATCCGTGAGTAAGGCCTCGGTGATACGGTCGTCGAGTCCGCCGTCGGTCATCCAAGCATGAAGCTTCTGCAATTGCTCAGAGGAGCTGTCTTCACCGGTCACCCCCACTGCCTTCCGAAGATATGTGGTCACCGGATAGAGCGCCGTATTGGTATGGTGTGGGGAGCACTGCAATTGGATCGACTCGTAATGGTCCTTGTCAAGCCGGTCACGTAGATATCGGACTTGTCGAGACTTGCCGATGCCGGCCTCACCGCAGAGAAGAACGACCTGTCCTTCACCGTCCACCGCTTCACGCCAACGTCCCAAAACAAGCGCCGTTTCGTGCTCTCGGCTTATGAAATTGGTCAATCGTCGGGACCGATAAGACTCGAATCGGCTGGCCGAAGGCTTGCTGCCCAGAACGTGCCAGACCTGGACCGGTATCGCGAACCCCTTGAGAGAAACCGTTCCCTGATCCGCAAATTCGAACTCGTCTCCGACAAGACGTTTTGTCGCGGAATCGACGAGCAATTGATTCGGCGCCGCCAGTCCCTGGAGGCGGGAAGCCAGATTAGGAGTTTCACCGAACACCGACCGCTCCTTGGCGGTATCTTGTCCCATCAGTTCGCCCACGATCACATGGCCGGTCGCGATCCCGATTCTTGCCGCGATCACAAATTCCTGATGGGGAACAGAATCGTGTGGCAGGGTCTTCACGACTTGTAATACAGCCAATCCTGCATGCACCGCTCGCTCCGCATCGTGCTCATGGGCTTGAGGGTATCCAAAGTACACCAGAAGTCCGTCACCCATGTATTTGGCAATGTAGCCGTTGAATCGGCCGATCGCTTCACTACAGGTATCGAGAAAACGTCGGATAGTCGTTTGGGCATCTTCAGGGTCCAACCGGCAAGCCAGCGCTGTCGACCCGACAAGGTCACAAAACATGACGGTCAATTGCCGACGTTCTGCTTGATCTCGACTGGAAGAGGACGGCGTGGTGTCTTTCGCGGTGGGAATAGCTAGATTGACCGCAGTATCGCCTTCGCCGGTTGCCGACAGTTGCGCCATTGCACGCAGAAATTGCTTTCGATGGCCAAGCAAAACACCCATCGACGCCAAATCGCCGTCATTCAGCTCAGGCAAGACATCCCATGTGATGGCGTTCTGTTCAAACAACTCTCGGTAGCGAGCAAGGCCGAGACTTTGCAGCCAGACAGCGACGGGATCATTCATGATGAGTCTTCAAACCTGAATCTGTCAGTCCGCAATCGGATAGAAATGCGAGAGGTTGAGTCGGCCTGCACCGGCCCCTTGAGCCACCCGCGCGCCGACCCTGGGTGGAGATCGTGCTCATCTCCGAAGTTGATCAAGGATCGTTCGAGCTTCGACCAAGTCGGGGTTGGCCGATCGATCGCTAAACCAAGAGCAGGCGGCATTCAGGACTCGTTCGGCCTCGTCCACTTTATGTAATTTCTTAAACAGCCTCGCCAGGCTTGTCGCAGCTCTCAGCTCCAGCATTCTCGCGTGCTGATCCCGCGCAATCCGCGGAGCTTCATTAAAACACTGCTCCGCCTCAGAGATTGATTGATCGGATTGTCCGAGCAACAGCTCGCCTTTCAGTCGAAGCAGTTCCGCGTGCCAATACAGTTCTCCTCCAGTGACGGCCAGCGTCAGCGCGTCCTCAATGGTGGCCAAGCCTTCGTCAATGCGGTTGTGTCGTAAATAAATTTCTGCCAGCAACGCCAAGGTAAAGGTGTTGTTGAAATTTGCCCCAGTGGCCCGAGTCGCGGCAAGTCCTTGTCGTAATTTGTCGAGACCTTCCGCCCGCCCATTTTCGGCCAACGCCCAGCCTTGAGAGGACGTCGCCCACGCCCACCCCAATTCAAATGAGTATTGTGTTGAAACCGCAATGGCTTCGTCGGCGAGCTCCAGCGTTCTCTTCGCATTGCGGATCGCGGAGTAGATCCAAGAAAGGGAAATGAGGGTAAGAACCCGAGTGAATGGGTGCTCCAACCCCCTCGCCATGCCCATAGCCTCCAACGCCAGCGTGTCAACTTGTTCCACCTCACCTAATATCCATAATGTCCCTGCCAGAAAAGTCCTCGCGGTTATCCCGGAATCTCGGCCGTAGAGTAAGGCATGTGAGGGATATTGATTCGGATCATCCAAGGATTTTTCGGCGAGCAGATGGGTTCTGGCTTCGTCAAACCGGCCAAGGAAGTAATTGGCCGTGCCCAAAGTTTCGTGCGCTTTAATCAGGAGATCTGAGCTTTGCTCGCGGTGAGCCAAGGAGAGAAGATCTTCGCCAAAGCCGAGAGCATTGACGAGTCGCCCTCTAACCAGATGAAAGACCCACAATCCCCAAATGGTTTGAAACTGATGCAGGGAATCGCTGTTTTCCTGTAGCAACTCCTTCGCCCTTCGATAATTGTGCTCCATATCGTCGGATGCATAGCCTTTGACGGACAGCAAGGGGACTCCGCGTGCAAGGAGAAGTTCCAACTCCAAGGCATTACGTTTCGGGCCTTGTGGCAAACTCTTAAGCAAATCCAGTGCACTATTAAAATGATTGAGCGCCTCAATATTGGCTGATCGTTCGGCATCTCTACGCGCCGCACGATACCAATAATCAACGGCCGGACCAGCCAATCCCGCCTGTTCATAATGATAGGCCAAGAGTTCCGGCTCCAACTGCGCGCGCTCGGGAAAGCTTTCCTCCACTGTTTTCGCAATGCGGGCATGGAGGAGCCGCCGAGATTTTTTGGAGAGCGTGTTGTACGCCGCCTCCTGGATGAACGCATGCTTGAAGCGATATCGCGCAAATGATCGTTCTCCTTCCTGCACAATGAGCCCTGACGCGACGACAAGGTTGAGGGCATTATGGAGTTCGCCTTCCGATACATCGACGGCAGCGCGCAGTAGATCATAGGGGAATTCCCGTCCGATGGTTGCTCCGATCTGAACGATTTCCTTGACCGGCCCCAATCGGTCCACCCGTTCCATGAGCAAGGCTTGCAGACTGTCTGGAATGACCATTTCCCTTAGCGGAGCCTTGAGGGTGAATGAGTCGGTTCCCTCAGCCAGCAATCCGGTCTGCAGCAGATTCTCCGTCAACTCTTCGATATACAGCGGTACGCCGTCGGTCTTCGCCAGAACCGCCTGTTGCACCTCCCGCGGAAGCACCTTTCCTCCAGTCATGGACGCAATCAACTCGGCGCTCTGCCGTCGAGTAAGCCGATTCAACGTCAGCAACGTGACGTGACTATATTCCGCCCACACCGGCCTGAACTCCGGACGAAAGGTGATCAGCACCAACGCGCGCATCTGCCTGATCCGATCGATGACTCGCGTTATGAGATCCAGCGTGGTTGGATCAAGCCAATGGGCATCCTCCATGATGAGCATCACAGGGGAACGATGCGCGAGCCTTTGCAGATACTGCACGAGTGCTTCCAGAGTCATGTCCTTGCGTTTGTCGGGCGACAGATTCAACAGCTGGTTCTGCTCATCTCCTCGGATCGAAAGCAGATCTGCGAGCAAAGCAACCGTGACACGATCGTCAAGTCCCTTGTCAGCCATCAGAGCCTCAAGCTTATGCAGCTGCGTCGGGGGGCTATCTTCATCCAGCAGCCCCGCCGACTGCCGTAGATAGGTCGTCACCGGATAGAGCGCCGCATTGGTGTGATACGGCGAACATTGAAATTGAATCGTCTGGTAACGCTCCTCGCCAAGTCGATCAAGTAGATTGCGGATAATTCGAGACTTTCCGATGCCGGCCTCACCACAGAGAAGGACGACCTGCCCTTCACCCTCCACCGCTTCCCGCCAGCGACCTAAAAGCAGCGCCGTTTCATGTTCTCGGCCTATGAACTGAGTTAATCGTCCGGCTCGATACGACTCGAACCGGCTGGCCGAGAGCTTGCTGCCCAGAACTTGCCAGACCTGGACCGGCGTCTCGAATCCCTTGAGCACAACCGTTCCCTGATCGGCAAACTCGAACTCATCCCCGATCAGGCGCTTCGTGGCCGAATCGACGATCAATTGATTCGGCGCGGCCAATGCCTGAAGGCGGGCAGCCAGATTCGGAGTTTCCCCGAACACGGACCGTTCCTTGGCGGTATCTTGCCCCATAAGTTCGCCCACGATGACGGGACCCGTCGCGATCCCGATTCGCGCCGCGATATCACTGTCCTGGTGCAGCTCAGAATCACGTGGCAAGGCCCTGACCAACTCCAGCACAGCCAGTCCGGCATGGACCGCCCGTTCTGCATCGTGCTCATGAGCATGGGGGTACCCGAAATACACCAAGAGTCCGTCACCCATGTATTTTGCGATATAGCCGTTGAATCGGCTGATCGCTTCACTACAAGTCTCTAGAAAATGCCGGATGGATGATTGAAGGTCTTCAGGGTCCAACCGACGAGCCAGCGCCGTCGATCCCACAAGGTCACAAAACATGACGGTCAATTGGCGACGCTCCGCCTGGTCTCGGTCGGAAGAGCGCGACGCTGTTTCTTTCGCGGTGGGAATAGCTGGAATAGCCGCAGTATCTCCTTCACCCGTTTGCGCACCTCCTTGTGACAGTTGTGCGATGGCGCGCAAGAGTTGCTTTCGATGGCCAAGCACAATGCCCATCGACGCTAAATCGCCGTCATTCAGCTCAGGCAAGACGTCCCAGGTGATGGCGTTCTGCTCAAACAGCTCGCGATAGCGATCAAGGCCGAGCCTCTCCAGCCATGCAGCGACGGGATCATTCATGATGAGTCTTCACGCGCAAGACACGAGTTCAGGCTTCTTGCAGTTGACGAAGGATTGACCGATAATGATCGTCATGACCGACGGTTCTACGACAAAAACCGTTCATCGGTCCATTGTCCGGCACATCGAGTATCGACTCGTCTGTATCGGCATGTCGGTGATCGCCTACCTGTTGGAAAGAGCCGTCCTGCGTTCGATCAAACGCGGCACGACCGGACCATAGAGTCCGATGGATCGCCGACCGAACGACCCGCCATCAACGCCCTCTCATCAGATCGAAGAATAGCCCTATGATCAGCGCGACAGCGACGATCCCGAACACGGGCGGGATCCAACCAGCGGTCGCTGAAGTGGCGGTAAGCCCGGAGGCAAGAATACTTGCCGCAGCCGTCAGCCCCAGCGCCAGACGACGCCCTGTACGTCGGACCATCTCCTCCAGCGAATCAGCCCGGAAATTCACAACCAGCTTCTGGCCGGGTCGGGCACCAATCATGCGTTCAATGGCTTCGATCGTTTGTTCCGCCCGAACCTTGAGCTTCTGAGACTGATACGCGAGCGTCTTGAAATCGAGCGAAGCCCCCAGGCGCTTGATCATCACGCGCATCAAAAACTTGCCCGCGACATCATAGGGGTCAAGTTTCGGATCGAGTGCCGCCGTCGCCAGTTGGACTTGCGCCAGAGCCTTGGCGGCGAGCGTGAGGGAGGCCGGCAGCGGCACGCCGTGTCGAAACGCAGTCGCGCTCATTTCTTGGAGGAGCGGTCCGATCTGCATCTCCGCGAGAGACGCCTTGCGGTACTTCGACATGACTTCGCCGATTTCCCCCTGAAAACGAGGAACGTCCAGATCGCTGCGATCGGTCGAACCGGTCATCATCAACGTGACATCGCTGAGAAAGACCACGTCTTCTTTCCACAGCGCCATCAGCATCAACAACAGATGCTCCCGCAAACCGGCATCCAGCGCCCCCACCATTCCGAAATCGAGCATGTAAATGCGGTCCTTCCACCACATGAGATTGCCCGGGTGAGGATCGGCATGGAAGAAGCCGTCGACGACGATCTGTTTGTAAAACCCTTCCAACAGCTGACGGGCCGCTTCGATACGTGCCGGGCCTTCCGGCGCCTGGGCAATCCGGACCCCTTGAATTTCCTCCATCACCAATAAGCGGGCTGTCGAGATCTCTTGGTAGACGGAAGGAACCGCCAGTCGATCATAGTCTGTGAGCAGAGTCCCCATCCGTCCGATGTTTTCGATTTCTTGACGAAAGTCGAGTTCGCGCTGCAGCGACGTGGAGAGGTGCTTGAACACCGCTTCCATATCGACCACTTGTTTGAGGGCCTGGCGCTGCCCAACTTTCTGAGCGAAGATCTCGAGCAGGGCCAGATCCTGTTCGATGTCCGCTCGAGCGGTGGGCCGCTGCACTTTGACGACAACTCGGTCACTGGTTTCGAGCGTGGCTTTATGGACCTGGGCGATCGTGCCGGCGGCGAGCGGCTTGGGATCGATCGACTCAAACACATCCTCCCACGGCACCTTCAATTCTTGCTCGGCGACCCGAACCACTTCGCTCTCAGGCATAGGGGGCACGTGACTTTGCAACATCGCGAGTTCTTCGATGTATTCCGCAGGAAGGAGATCCGGACGGGTCGACAATATTTGCCCGAGTTTCGAAAAGGTCGGCCCCAGTTCTTCCAGCGCCGATCGTAGACGCTTAGCCTGCTGACGACGAATCGCACCGTCCGATTGATCGGGCTGGCTGAAGAGCTCCTTGAGGCCATGCTTCGCCATCACCGTGGCGATGCGTACCGCTCTGGCTCCGAGCTGTGGTTCAGCAACATGGGAATCGACCTGTGGCTGAAAGACACGCACTGGCTCTGACCCCGGCCCACCTGCCACCGATTGGGTATTCACGATGATGACCGTGCAGCGGGAATTATGACTGATACGGTTCGGCACATTACCGAGCAGGAATTCCTTCCGCCCCGCCATGCCCGCATTGCCGACCACCAGGACATCGATGGCTTCGTGCTCTGTGGCGCGGACGATCGCTAATGCTGGGTCCGAATCAATGACAACGAGGGCATGCCCTCGCTCTCCGCCAGCTCCCTGACGATATGCGCAAGCTCATTATTGGCGGCAGCGGCCCTGGTCTGCTCAGCTGCACCGAATTCGGTAGTCGAGAGGTGCTGAGGCAAAATGACCTGCACCACGAACAGCTCTGCCCCGTAGCGGTCTGCGAATTGAGCGGCCCAGCGAACAGCCTGATCAGCCGTTTTGGATCGGTCGGTGCCGACCATGACACGTCGTATGGTGCCGTCCCGAAGATGATTGTCCATAATCCTTGCCGACCTTACCGACGATGATCGCAAAAGAGTATGACTATTGCCGCAATTGCATGTCAATTATGCGAGGGCGGAAGAGAGGCTCGGAATCTGGAGCAACGTCGATTCGTTGACGGCTTATCAATCGCGCCCGTATGATCCCTCCTTCCATGACGAAGCGTCACGAACAAGGGCAGATCAACCCT
The DNA here is from genome assembly GCA_018242685.1 of Nitrospira sp. Classification (GTDB taxonomy): domain Bacteria; phylum Nitrospirota; class Nitrospiria; order Nitrospirales; family Nitrospiraceae; genus Nitrospira_D. The sequence goes on from JAFEBM010000041.1 coordinate 54,765, forward strand.
GCCGTGCTTGTCGTTCTGATCGTGCTGATTGTGACTGCGGTATGGGTGTGGAAACGGCTGTCGGTTGATGCACAGGACTACATCGTCGATCAAGCAGTGCCAATGGCGGCAACCGCCGTGGCGCTTGCTGTCTTATTGTTCATACCAGTGAGAGCGCTCCGTCGCCGCAGTGCGAGAACACGGGAACGAACCAGGCTCCTGACCCTACTCGAGCACGAATCTGCCTGGGATAAAAGGCTTGAACTTGCGTTTGCCTTGCTTGAACTCAACGAGTACCGAATCGATGGGCTCGAATCAGCCATCCCTGCCTTGAAGGAGCTGTTTGCCACGACCTTACAACGGGCGCTGGACGACAAACAGCATCACATCAGAGGAATGGCCGCCAGTCATTTGGGTGCATTGCAAGATCTGTCGGTAGTGCCGCTGCTGGTCAAGGCACTGGAAGATGACCATGCCTACGTGCGTTCCTGCGCAGCCTTGGGATTGGGACGACTGCGAGCAACGGAAACTCGTGACCGGCTGAAGACCGTCATGGAACAGGATTGGGACCAAACCGTGAGAAGCCGGGCGAGGGAAGCGTTGGAACGGATGCGAGAGTGAAAGCTAAATTCATCGTGAATAGAGAGATTAAGTGCGACCGTCACAATGGTCACAGAAATCAGGCTGCCGAGTACTGAAGCACATCGACAGAACGATGCTGAATGGCCTTGGATGTTGCGCTAACCGTTCCAGATCTTTCTATACCTGCGTCTGGAAGTATTTCTCACCACATTGCTCGCAGACTTCTGCCGGCACCTGTTCAATGATCTTGAGTTCCTCACCCCAGCGAAAATTCACGCTCGTCAACTACGTGTTCACTCTGCCTTTACAGAAGTAACACGTTGTCATAGCTCGTCGCCTCCTTTCCGTGTTCGCCAATCGGACTTCCACTCGGTGGCAGAGGTTCATAGGCGGTAATAATCAAAAGCTCATCGTCATCGAGTTTGCCGCAGACCACATGAAGCGAAACTCAAGGAATTCTGACTGGCGGTGAGACAGGCGTACAGAGTCAACTAAGAGGCAATACACATCATGGTGGCTGCAAGTCCGATTTTCCGATAGAGCTTACGCATTTGCGTTCGCTGTGTGAAAGAGACCAGCGTGTTATTTCTTTGTCTTGGTATGCTTGGCATGAAGGTATCTGCGAAGACGGGAATTTAGGGTAGTGCGAGTTAATGTCTTGCACGTCCATAGTGTGAGGACATGCCACCCCATCTTGCGAAGCTCCTGGCGTTGAACAGCATCCCTGCGCATATTCTTGAGAATCTTTAACTTCCAAAACAGAGTGTTGGTAGACGGCAGTTTCGCTCTGGTGCAGCGTTTATGTCCATGCCAAAAACAACCATTCACAAAAATCGCAAGCCTAATACCTGGCAAAACGACATCGGGGGAACCTGGCAACTTTTTCTGATGTCGCTGAAGCTGAAATCCCATCTCTTTTAGCAGATGCACCACGCGCAGTTCGGGCGTAGTCGATTTCCCCTTTATCCGCGACATAATTTGCGACCGCTTGGCCTTGGTGAAAACATCAACCACGGTTGACCTACGGGCGGGCCTGGACTAGTTGAAAGGGACTGGTTAAAGATATTCGAGAAGACGTTCGGCGACTCGCATAGCGAGCAAAGGAGGAACAGCGTTTCCTATCTGCTTAGCAACCTCAATCTTGGTTCCCAAGAAACGGAAGCTATCCGGGAAGCCCTGTAACCGGGCGGCCTCTCGGTGTGTAATCGGCCTGTCTTGGCTTGGATGGAGATAACGTCCTTTTTCCGGCTTAAAAAACTCAGTTCGAATCGTAAATGCTGGTCGATCCCGCCATAGCCTGCCAAAAAGATCGGTCCCGCCTGATTTCTTTCTGATCCAGCACCGAGGAGTCAAATCGAGGCGTTTTCTTTGAAGATCGAACCGATTCCCCCCCTCCGGAATGCAGCGGTATCGTTCAAGGCTTTCCTTCGTAGGCGAACGACCGAAATGTAGATCCATAGGCGGAGAAACATCTCCAACCCGTATTTCAACCCCAGCAGGCGGCGCCAAATCTCCGATGGCCCGAACGACTGTTTCCCATGGCAGTAAACCGTTATCGAAGAGAACTATCGGCTTATTGGGGTCCGAGTGTGTCGGTGTAGGCAGCGGCACACGACCAACACGACTAGCTATTATGATTGCGCGCTTTCTTCGCTGCGGCACTCCATAATCAGCCGCGTTTAGAATGCCAGCTGTAATGAAGTAGCCCTTCGCTTCTGCGTTCTTCTTGATATCTGCGTATTCATCGGACGCCAACAATTCGGGCACATTTTCCATTATGAATGCTGTTGGATCGACACGACGGACAACTTCCAGGAAAGTTCGCCATAGCTGTTTCCTCGGGTCTCCCTCGCGCTGTTTGTTGAGTAGGCTGAAGCCCTGACAAGGAGGACCACCGATGACGATTTCTGCTTCCGGCAGTTTGAAAGATTGGTTCTCCAGTATGTCATTGATGTCCCCATGCATGCAGTGGTCGCCAAAATTCGCATTGTACGTTTTGGCCGCGTATGCATTGAAGTCATTGGCAAAGACAGGCTCGAACCTTCCCGTTCGAGTGAAACCTAATGTGAATCCGCCGGCCCCTGCAAAGAGATCTATTAAGCGGTACTTTCTTTTCTTATAAGCCGGAGAGCTTTCTGAAGTAAAGGAATGGCGGAGCAAACCATAAGCCAGCTCAGGATAACGGCGGAGAATAGTAGCGATGTCTTTAGGGATCGATGTTTGACGCTTAGTACGGCGTACTCTGGCCATCTTTAGCAGCGAACTCGAGAGAGTATTTGCGAGAACTGTTTACAGATTATGTGCGACAGTATATTGAGTTGATTTATAAAGTCAACCACAATATATAGATGTTTGCTATGAGATTCTCTAAAAATGCCTCGTAGATCGAGGCAGGGCGAATTAGAGACTTTACGAAAGCAGCTAGTTGACCTTCTAGTCAACTTCAAGGTGGAACTCCGCTCTCCCAATCTTCGTGTAAAAGTGCTTGCGCTAATACCGGCCTTTCACCTTCTGAGGGACCTCGGCAGTTCCTTAGTACCCAGAGAGCAAGCCGCCTCAGCCAGAAACCGTATGCTTTTTTATCTGCGGAAGTATCCAAAAATGGTGGTCAAAGGGGACGAGCTCATGGTTGTTGCTGGGATCAATGATTGGCCTCGGAGGGTGCGAGAACTCCGTGTTGAGCAAGGATGGTCGATCATTAATGGCTTAACTGCTAAGGAGATGCATGAGGAAGAGGATTTCCCTTTACCATCAGTCGATGCTTCACAGTTAGGGCCGGACGATTACATTCTCCTTGATCAAGAGCAAGACAGGGAGGCGGCTCACCGTTGGAACCTGGCAAACGAAATTCGAAGGCAAAGGCTAGGCGTAAGGGATAAGGTCCTTGCCTTTCTAAGGGCAAACATAGGCAGACCTGTTACCGGCGAGGAACTTAGGTATGTTGCGAGCGACCGAACTGAGTGGGCGAGAAGAGTTCGGGAACTCCGGACGGAGCAGGGCTGGCCGGTTGTAACGCAAAATACCGGACGACCGGATCTCAAAGTAGGTAGCTATGTCCTGGAATCAGATCGTCAAGGTCCCGCTCACGATCGTGCAATAGCCGACTCAGTACGCCGCCAAGTCCTTCGCCGCGACAATTATCACTGTACGAATTGTGACTGGGATCATGATCTTTGGAATAAGTCTGACCCTAGGCATTTAGAGCTACACCACAAGACCCATCATGCGAAAGGCGGAAAGAACACTACGGAAAACCTCATCACGCGCTGCAACGTATGTCATGATCGAGTCCACAAGCAGGAGAAAGAGGAAGGACCAACTTAGCCCTCGATTGACTGCCAGTGGCGGATGGAACGAGGGTATCATGAAATCCTCAACTGGTCGCCAAGGAGGTGTCATGGCCCCTCTGCAACAAACCATTAAAGCTGTGATTCGCCCCGGTGACGAAGTCGGCTATGTCGCGGAGTGTCTGGAGATTGCTGTCGTCACGCAAGGGCGGACGCTGGATGAAACGGTCAAGTATCTTCAAGAAGCTACCGCACTCCATCTGGAGGGAGAGCACCTGGCCGATTTTGGGTTGCGAGAGAAACCTACTTTGGTGCTGACCATGGAGCTGAACCCAGCCCATGCCCAAGCTTCGTAGGCTCGCTGGCCTTCAACCCTTCGGCTTGATCCTAAACCCATTCGATCACGGCTATCTCAGGCCGGCAGTTCAAGCGAAATGGGAGGAAGGACCAACCTAGCCCTCTGTTGACGTACAGCCTGTGCGGGCCGGATTCGTGCCAGCCAGCCACGCGGCCATTACAACCAGGAGGAAGCCAGAAGGTGGGTATCCCGGGGATTCTCCACTGTCCGCCATGACTGTGTCCGCAAAGGATCAAGTCAATGGCATGATGTGCTTCGACATAGTCGAGGATGTTCGGCGCATGGGCCAGCAGCAGCGTAAAACGAGAGTCTACTCGAGGCGGGACACATCCAAGGTCAGCGCGATGGAGCGATGGATCATCGACGCCGACGATCGCCAGTTCTCCATTTCCCGTTGAAACCACGGCACGTTGGTTCACCAGCAACGTGATCTTGTGCCGATCAGCCAGTTCAGAAAACTGTGAGACAGGCACTCCGCTATAATGGTCGTGATTGCCCAAGGTCATATACAGGGGCGCGATGGCGCGTAACTGGTCGAGGAATCGAAAGAGGTGGGGCAAACCTTCCGGTACGTTGAGCAGGTCTCCTGTGATGAAGATCCAATCGGGGTGAAGTTCCCTCACGGATGCGACGATACGATCATGCCTTGGATGATAGCGGTCCAGGTGCAGATCCGTGAGATGGATTGCGCGGCGACCGGCAAGGGGTGGATGTGGTTGGGTGAGGACGGAAACGTCATGAACCGACAAACCCCATTCCCAATGAGGAGTCAGGCTGAACGCCCGATAGAGTGGCTCGCTTAAGCAAGAGCCGATAAACGATCGCGCGCGATCAGGCCATGACACCGTCCGTCGCCTGCTCATTCCGCAACCTGTCGCTTGCCTGATCGCTTCTGCATGGGCGAGAAAAGTATATCATGGGCTTGTTTCCCAATCAGATTTGACAGCACATTTCCCCAAATAACCGTCAGTCCGACGAAGGAAAACCTGTGACGCTACTAATCGACCCCTTCCTCACCGGCAACTTGCCTGGAATCGGTGGAGAGATCCGCACCGTGCCCGAAGACTTTCACGTTGACGAACGGCCACTCTATCTTCCTTGCGGGGAAGGCGAACATCTGTACGTGACCATCACGAAACGCGGCCTGTCCACTCCGGATCTGGTCCGTCGACTCTCTTCTACCCTGGGTGTGAAAGCGCAGGCCATCGGCGTGGCTGGACTGAAGGACGCCCGAGCCGTCACGACTCAGGTGGTGTCCTTGCAAGGAATCCACCCGGAACAAGTCTCTCGCCTCACAATCGATGACACGATCCTCAACGTGCAGATCCTCGGGCGCCATCGTAATCGGCTACGAACCGGCCACCACTCCGGCAATCACTTCCGTTTAGTCATCCGCCATGTCGCTGGTCACTCGGCTGAAACCGTACCGGCCATCCTTCAACAACTGAGCACACGCGGCGTACCCAACTACTTCGGCCCTCAGCGGCAAGGGAAGGACGGTGAGAACTATCGCATCGGCGCTCTATTGCTGCACGATGCGCAGCGGCGCGCGAGAATGAATCGCTCCACTCGCATCTGGTATCTCAACTCCTACCAATCATTCTTGTTCAATCGGATACTGGCGCGAAGGATCGACTATCTCGACAAGGTCATCGTCGGTGATTGGGCCATGAAGTCGGACAATGGCGCCTGCTTTCAAGTCGAGGATGCCGAGAAGGAACAATCGCGGGCGGATCGTTTTGAAATCAGCCCAACAGGCATCCTCTTTGGTTCGCGGGTATCCTGGGCAAACGGCGAGCCTGGTCGAATCGAGGAAGCCGTCATCGCGGAAGCAGGTGCCACGAAGGAAAGCCTCGTCGCAGCCGCGAAGACTTGCGGATTCCGTGGCGAACGCAGATCGCTTCGTGTCTCCCTCGCTGAACTGGAATGGTCTCTGAGCGACGATGTCCTCACGCTCTCTTTCAGTTTACCTCCCGGCGCCTATGCCACGAGCGTACTCAGGGAACTGATGAAAGTATCTCCCGCGAACTCTTAGTTCCTCTCATTTTCTTTCTCCTGCCATTGTGGGTGATACAATATAGTCACATTCCGTGAGTGCCGCGATGAACTACTACCAAGAAAGCGTGTACCTTCAGGGGCACATCATCGACTCTCTCGTGCTTGCGAAGGTGCTTGATCTCATCCTGATGATGGGGGGAACCTTCGACCTAGAGGACGTTCACATCGGCAAGACAAGAGAGGAACCGTCTCATGCCCGTATCCGAATCCGAACCGCCTCGAGAGCGCTCTTAGACGACATTCTGAGGAAGATTCAACCTCACGGCGCCTCGATCGAACGTGAGGCAGATTGCCGGACCGATAGGGCACCCGCCGAGGGAGTGTTACCCGATGATTTCTACGCCACGACCCATTTGCCTACCCAGATCCGTCTCAACGGTCGATGGCTCGACGTGGATCGAATCGAGATGGACCTCGCGATCACGGTCAACGAGGCAGGTTCCGTCGCCCAGGCCGTGCCGATGGGTGAAGTTCGTCAAGGAGACCAGATCGTGGTCGGTCGAGAGGGTGTGCGCGTCATACCGCTGCAGCGTCCGCAAGAGCGAGATGTATTTGGGTTTATGGAATCCCAGGTCTCGGCTGAACGACCCCATGGCCATATTATCGCCGACATCGCCACTCGGATGCGGCAATTGAGGGAGCGGCACAGGCAGAAACAAGCCGATTCGCACGTCTTGCTGTCCGGTGGACCGGCCATCATTCACGCCGGTGGCCGAGAGGCCTTGACCTGGCTGATCGAACAGGGATTTGTGCACATATTGTTCTGCGGCAATGCCCTCGCCGCCCATGACATGGAGGCGGATCTGTTCGGCACGTCGCTCGGCTACGGGCTCACAGCAGGACGCGCAGTCCCGCATGGGCATGAACACCATTTGAGGACCATTAACCGGATTCGTTCGATCGGCAGCATTGAAGCTGCGGTTACTTCAGGGGTCATCAAACAGGGAATCATGGCGGCTTGTGTCAGACAAGGTGTGCCGGTGGTCATATCCGGAACGATTCGTGATGACGGTCCCTTGCCCGGAGTGATCACGGATTCCGTTCTGGCACAACACGCGATGCGTGCCTTGATTCCCGATGTCGGGCTGGCTCTGCTCGTCGCCTCAACGCTCCATTCCGTGGCGACGGGCAATCTTCTACCGGCAACTGTTCCCACGGTCTGTGTCGATGTGAACCCATCGGTCCCGACCAAGCTGGCCGACCGTGGGAGCTTTCAAGCGGTCGGCCTGGTCATGGATGCCGCATCGTTTTTGTCGGAACTCGCCAGGCTGTTGGGGAGATCGATATGAGCCGCCTCCTCGTCTGTCCTCCGGATTTTTTCGGGATTGAATATGAGATCAATCCCTGGATGCGGCTTACCAATCGTGTGGATCACGGACGGGCGGCGCGACAGTGGCATGAATTGATGCGTGTGCTTGAAAAGGACCTTGGCGTCGTGCTCGAACGTATGACTCCCATTGTTGGGTTGCCTGATCTCGTATTTACGGCCAATGCCGGCATCGTGGTTGGGCAGACCGCCGTCGTGAGTCGCTTCCGATACCCTGAACGGCAACGAGAAGAAGCTCACTTTGAGAATTGGTTTCGCAGACATGGCTATGAGGTGATGACGGGAGAAGCAGGCCTTCATTTTGAAGGTGCGGGGGATCTCCTGGGCTTCCCGGAATACTGGTTCGGCGGATATCGACAGCGATCAGATATCCGCGTCTTCCCAATCCTCAGTGAGCAGTTTCACCGAGAAATTATTCCGCTTGAGCTCGTCGACAGCCGTTTCTACCATCTGGATACCTGTTTCTGTCCCTTGAGCGGCGGCGAACTCCTGTATTTCCCCGCAGCTTTTGATAACTATGGTCAGGCAGCGATTGCCGAACGTGTTCCGGACAAGCTGCGTCTCACCGTTCCGGAAGATGAAGCCTTGAAGTTCGCCTGCAATGCCGTCTGTGTCGGAAAACACGTCGTCCTCCCTACCGGATGTCCCACCACCCAGGCTTGGCTTCGGATAAGAGGGTATGAAACCCATCCGGTCCAGCTCGATGAATTCATGAAATCCGGCGGGTCTGCCAAATGCCTCACTCTGGCGCTGGACTGAGCGACGTCATCGGTCACTCGTCGAGAAGGATCGGCATGACTCTTTACAAATGACTATTGCCCTTCATCTTTTTTTCTAAAGAGAAACGCGCCATACATGCCGGCAATCGCAATCGTGACGAGTTCAATCGTCAGGAGCATGCGGCTCACGACAGCTTCAGGCACTGGAGGAGAGAGGATGAAATAGATGCCGAGAAACTCCGGTGTCTGCGTCGGCGGGGTCTCCCATGGAGGGAATAATACGGCCAGAATCAGAACGACAACCATCCCATAGAGCACCGTGAGATTGAGTTGATCCGGCGCCGAGGTCCTATGGGGTTGAGAATCCTGCGGGCTCTCCGATCGACCGTCGAGCCGCCGACCGCATTGGATACAGAAACGGTTGATCTCCGGCTGTGACCGGCTACAGGCAGGACAAAGCTGCATGGAGAATACTACCGGTGATTTACCTGGGCATGCAAACCCAATCCTGATGAGTAGTGAGTCCGATACTGAATGAACCTCGGCTTCCTTCAGATCGTGCCACAGCTTAGTCCGCCTTCATTGACAGGTCTTTGACACCTTCCTATAATCCGCCGTTCTGAAATGGATGGATGATGATTTCGCCATGAGGCTGAATCCCGTATGCCGACCACTATCACCAAGATCGGCGTTATTGGAGCCGGAGCCTGGGGCACAGCCCTGGCAAAACATCTGGCCGAGAAGGGTCTGGAGGTCCGTCTCTGGGCCTATGAGCACGACGTCGTCGACGCCATCAACTCCTCACACGAAAACTCAGTCTTCCTCAAAAACGTCCCGCTGCCTCCAGGTTTGACGGCCACCTCCTCGCTCGGTGAGGCCGTCACAAACCGCGACGGGGTTCTGTTTGCCGTTCCTTCGCACCTCACCCGATCCGTGTTGCATCAATTGGCGCCCTGCATCTCCGGTCCCCTGCCGTTCGTGTGCGCAACCAAGGGCATAGAGGAAAACACGGCCAAGCTGATGACCCAGGTCATGAAGGACGAGTTGCCGCCGCCCATGCACCGCTCTTTCATGGTGCTCTCCGGACCAAGTTTTGCGTCGGAATTCAGTGCCGGTAAACCGACGGCCGTCTGTCTCGCCGGCACCGATGAACCACTGGTGCAGCGGTTTCAACGTGCGTTGATGACGTCTGCATTTCGGGTATATGCGGACACAGACGTCATCGGCGTTCAACTCGGCGGCGCCTTAAAGAATGTTATGGCGCTTGCTGCCGGTGTGATCGACGGTCTTGATCTCGGACTCAATGCCCGTGCCGCGCTCATTACCCGAGGTCTGGCTGAAATCATCCGGCTGGGCACGGCAATGGGAGCCGATCCACGGACGTTCTATGGACTTTCCGGTGTCGGCGATCTGGTCCTGACCTGTACAGGCGCACTCAGCCGAAACCATTCGGTAGGCGTTCAGCTCGGCAAAGGAGAAAAGCTGGAAACGATATTGGCCGGAATGCAGGCTGTGGCAGAAGGCGTTCGGACGAGTCGTGCGGCGCTCACGTTGGCCCGTCACTATCAGGTCGATATGCCGATCATACAAGAAATCAACGCCGTACTGTATGACAATAAATCCTGTCGAAAAGCCGTCAGTAATTTGATGGAACGGAATGCAAAACCAGAGAAAGGGTGGGCATGAATCCGGAAGGACTCGAGCGGCTGCTACAGCAAGTCCGGCAAGGGCAGATTTCGGTGGAACAGGCGCTACAGCGACTGCGGTCATTGCCTTTTGAGGATTTGGGCTTTGCCTCGCTCGATCATCATCGATCGCTGCGACAAGGGTTCCCCGAGGTGGTCCTGTGTGAAGGGAAAACCACGGCGCAGGTCATCGCCATCGCTCGGGCGCTCATCAGGAAACAGGAACCGTTTCTGGCGACTCGTGCCGACCCATCGATCGCACGTGCCATTCGCCGTCTGGATCGGCGAGCACAGTACTACCCCGATGCCCGCATTGTGGCGATTCGCGCCTCCAGGCAGACGCAACATGGACATATCCTCGTGGTCACCGCAGGAACTGCGGACGTGCCCGTGGCGGAGGAAGCCCGTGTGACCGCAGAAGTGATGGGAAGCCATGTCGAAAGGCTGTACGATGTCGGTGTCGCGGGTATCCATCGATTGCTCGGAAAGAAAGATCGGCTGTTTGATGCGCAGGTCGTGATCGTCGTCGCCGGCATGGACGGCGTCCTGCCGAGTGTGGTGGGAGGTTTAGTCCACTGTCCTGTGATTGCCGTACCGACCAGCCGAGGCTATGGCGCAAGTTTCGGCGGAGTCGCTGCACTATTGACGATGCTCAATTCCTGCGCAGCGGGTGTGGGAGTGATGAACATCGACAACGGATTCGGCGCAGCCTGCCTCGCGCATCGAATCAATATGCTGGGCGCCAAGTCATTGGTCATCGGTCATTCGTCATTCAAGAAAGCTGCTTCAAAGTGACTATTGACTCGTTCAGCGCACTTCCAGTATACCCCGCTTCGGCCAAGCGACCATCACGGTGCGTAACCCCTTTTCTCCATTTGCCAACAATTTTGTCCGCACTTCATATGAATAGGTACCCACCTCGGCAAGTTGCTTGCGGTGATCCTGTCCATCCCAAGCCAGTTCAACGGACACCTTCGGTCGTTCCATCCCTCCATTTCCCGCTGGGATGAGAACAGGCTGCCGATGCGTGAGAAATCGGATCGAGGTCTTCGAAGGAGAACTAATCAGCGATGTCACCTCCAAAATCGCGGATCCATCCACTTCTCTCGGAAGCTGTATCGTGACGGAAAACTGAAGAGGCCCATCTCCCAGAGTATACGGTGTCGGCGCAATGTTGAGTTCGACAATTTTGAGCTCAGGCTCGGGCCTGGGAACGCGTGAGGGCTTCACCTTTGAAAGACCGTCTGCTGGGGAAAATGCGGCCAGACAACCACACAGGGCGAGAAACACGAGCAGCGGTTTCGGACGATGGAGGTTGTTTAAAATTTTCAACGAAAACACCGAACTGCTTTCATGGGTGAAGATAGCGCTCTCGCCACGATGCACAGGCAGTGCAACTCAACACATTGTTAGGGGGATAACATAGCATCCGTGAGCTGTCAACGAAGCATCGACAATGAGTCAACGATTGCCGTTCGGCAATACGTTTGGGTAAGATGTCGGTCATTTTATGTGGAGCGAGGGAGGAACTCGGTGGGTCGTCATTTACACTTTGATTGTTTCTCCGGCGTCAGTGGGGACATGGTCCTTGGCGCGCTGGTGAATGCCGGACTTTCGTGGATAGACTTGATTAATGGCCTCAAACGCCTACAACTCAACGGTTACCGGTTACGAAAGCGTGAGGTGCATCGTGGCGCGCTTCCGGCAGTAAAGGTCGACGTGATCGTTCAACAGGGGTTTCAACGGCCGCTGACGCTCTCCCGTATCCGAAAAATCCTTGCCGGCAGCACCCTGCCCGGCCAGGTCAAGGAACGCAGTCGGTCCGCCTTTGATCGACTGGCTGAGGCAGAAGGGGTGGCGCATGGCGTCGATCCCAAAGATATTCACTTTCACGAAGTGGGGGTCGTGGATTCGTTTATTGATGTCGTCGGAGGCGTGCTGGGTTGTTATCTCTTGAATGCCACCCGCGTCACATCATCCCCCATCAATGTGGGGGCCGGTTCCGTTCAGACTTCCCATGGCCTCTTACCGGTTCCAGGACCCGCTGTCGCGGCGCTGGCGAAGGGAATCCCGATCTACGCCGACGGCCCACGCTGTGAGCTCGCAACTCCCACCGGGGTTGCGCTGCTTCGGACATTGGCGTCGGAATTCGGACCTATGCCGACCATAAAAAGTAGGGCAGTAGGCTATGGGGCCGGTGACCACAATCCAGACGGGTGGCCCAATGTCTTGCGCGTGTTTCTGGAGGAAGAGTCCGCCTCGGAAACGCGTCAGGCCGAGCGGATGATACAGGTTGAAACGAATCTCGACGACCTCAGTCCACAGACCTATGAATACGTCATGGAACAGCTCTTCCAGATCGGCGCCGTTGATGTTGCGCTGACTCCCGTCATCATGAAGAAAAGTCGACCAGGAGTCGTGCTGAGCTGCCTGGCCGCGGAAGACCGAACGGATGCCGTGCTCGAAGTCCTCTTCCAGGAAACGACCACGCTCGGAGTACGTCTTCACGAGGTACGCCGACATCTCCTTGCACGACGATTCGTCCCTGTCACGACCCAAGGCGGAGTCGTTCGCATGAAAGTCGCCGAGGTCGGCGCCGGATGGGAAAAAGCAGCCCCCGAATACGAGGACTGCAAGGCCATCGCAAAACGAACCGGTCGCCCGTTGAAGACGATCATGGAGGAAGCGCTGCTGGCATATCCACAAGAGCACGGTAAGAAGAGACCGGCGAACGTGCGAGGCCGGATGTGACCGCTCTATACTACGTTCTCCTTTTTGTGGTTTCCGTTGCGGTCACGCTAGGCGGTTGCGCGATCTTTACCAACGCCATTGAATGGCTGGGCAAACGGCTGGGTATTTCCGAGGGCGCCGTCGGCAGTGTCTTTGCCGCGATCGGCACAACCTTGCCTGAAACCTCAATCCCGATTATTGCGATTTTCTTCGGCGAAAGCCATGAAGAAATTGAGGTCGGCTTGGGCGCCATCTTGGGCGCGCCGTTCATGCTCAGCACACTGGTATTGCCTCTATTGGCCGTTCTTCTGCTGCTCTATGCCAGGGCAGGCAAGCGGACTGCCCGATTTCATCTCAATTATCGCGAAGTCCTGATCGACCTCACGTTTTTTATGATCGGATATTTTATCGCCTTGGGTTGCGTCTTTGTGCCCTCCAGGCTCATCCACCTCGTCGCGGCCGTCATACTGATCTGTTTGTATATTTACTACATGAAACTCAAATTCGCACCGGCCGGCGATGAAGAAGGAAGTGAGTTGGAGCCGCTGATTTTCGACAAGACCGCCGCCATACCCTCGTATGCCATGATCGGATTTCAAGCCCTCTTGGGTTTAGGCGGATTGATAGTGGGCGCCCATTTATTTGTCATGGCTGCGGAATCGATGGCCGGTTTATTCGCCATGTCGCCGTTGATATTGGCGCTGCTCATCGCGCCCCTCGCCACCGAGCTGCCGGAGATGTCCAACAGCTTTCTCTGGCTCTATCGCAAGAAAGACCGGCTCGCCGTGGCCAATGTCACAGGAGCCATGGTTTTTCAAGGCACGCTCCCGGTCTCTCTGGGGTTGATCGGAACCGAATGGGCGATTGCACCATCGGCATTGACCACCATGATCTTGGCCGTGCAGGCGGTGGGACTCTGCCTCTTGCAGATTCTGATCGGAGGTCAGTGGCGGCCCTGGCTACTCGCCGCCGGGGCCGTCTTCTATATCGGCTATACGATTCATCTCTATGTCAACTGAGTCGCGATCACTTCGCAAACGTTCCTCCTCTCTCCGACTTCCCTTGCTGGGAATCACGATGGGAGACCCCGCCGGTATCGGCCCGGAAGTGATCGCCAAGGCTCTGTCTGTAGCTCACGTGCACAGCGTTTGCCGATCGATCGTCATCGGATCGCTTCCCGTCATGGAGCGAACCATCAAGACACTGAAGCTCAAACTGAAGGTATTCAGAATTCACGGTCATGAAACGACAGCGCCGCGCAGAGGAACGGTGGCTGTACTGGATCCACTGGATACGCCGTTGCGGACGTTCAAGCCCGGCATTGCGGCAGCAGAGACCGGCGCGGCTTCAGTCGTTTTTATCAAGAAGGCTGTCGAACTGGCTCAGATCGGCTGTATTGAGGGAATGGTGACGGCGCCCATCAACAAGGAAGCCATCAATATGGCCGGCTGCAGGTACCCAGGCCATACCGAGTTGTTGGCCGATCTCACTCATGCAAACGAGTCAGGCATGATGATCGTGGGCGGGCCGTTACGGATCATGTTCGTCACGACACACATCGCGATCAGAGACCTCTCGTTGTTGTTGACTCAAGCAAAGATTGAAAAAGCGATCCGCTTGGCTCAATCGGCGTTGACGAGACTGTTCGGCATCAAACGTCCCAGGATCGGAGTGGCTGCTCTCAATCCCCATGCCGGTGAAAATGGATTGTTCGGCGATGAGGAAGCCCGCGTGATTCTTCCAGCAGCCCGCACGATGCAGCAGGAAGGCATCCTGGCAAGTGATCCTCTACCGGCGGACACCCTATTCGGGAAAGCCGCGAAAGGGTCATTTGACGGTGTCGTCGCCCTCTATCACGATCAAGGCCTCATCCCCCTGAAGCTTGTCGCTTTCGGCACGTGCGTCAATCTCACCGTGGGCTTGCCCATCATCCGCACTTCAGTGGACCATGGAACGGCTTTTGATATCGTCGGAAAGGGAGTCGCCGATCCTGGAAGCCTGATTGAGGCCGTCAAGCTGGCGGCCAAGATCGCTCAGAATAGAACGGCGGCAACTCCAGCCAAGAAGAGACGGATCGGATATGTCGTCTGATACGTCGAAGGGGCTTACCGTGGTCCGGCAGCAGATCGACGAATTGGAGTCTCTCAAGAAACAGACCCTTCACGATCTGAACACGATCGCCGGGACGGAACGAATAGCACAATGGAAAGTGCGCAGCGTGGCGCTGATCACCGATGCCGTCGGCTCTCTGGAAGGACGGGCGATCGCTCGTATCCAACCGGGCCCCTCATTCACCAACGACCTGGTCGAAGAGTTTGCTGATCTCGTCGAATGTTATCGCTCGCCGTTGATAATACTCGCCAAGCGATTGGCAGCCCAGGCTCCCCCACCTGGGAGTTGACGGGTGGACTCCCCTCTCCCCCCTGCAGCGATCAAGCGCCTTGGGCAGAATTTTCTCGTCGACCCCAACATTGTCCGAAAAATCGTCGCGCTGGCTGAGTTGACCCCGACCGATACCGTTTTGGAAATCGGGCCCGGACGCGGCATCCTCACTGAAGCGCTTTGTCGTGCTACCGGACGCGTGACGGCAATCGAGGTCGATCCTCGGCTCCATGCTTACCTAACTGAACGACAGCCCCAGCTGTCGAATCTCGCGCTCGTCCTCGGCGATGCGACGACCTACCCGATCGACCACCTTCCGATCGGCACCATCGTCGTCGCCAATCTTCCATATTATTTATCCACTCCTCTCCTTTTCCGACTTCTCGATCAGCGCAACCGTTTTCCCCGCATGGTGCTCATGCTGCAAAATGAGGTCGCCGATCGACTCGTGGCCAAACCCGGAAGCTCAGACTACAGTGTCCTGTCCGTCATGGCTCAATGCGCAACGGACATTGCCAAAGCGTTCAAGGTCTCTCACCAATGTTTCCGCCCTAGACCGGACGTAGGATCGGCAGTCGTTTTGCTGCGGAGAAAAAAGCAGAGAGAGCTGGGCCCTGAAGAAGAGTCAAGGTTCGCCACGCTGGTGAAAGCTGCGTTCGCGCACCGCCGCAAAACGCTGGTCAATTCCCTCAAGGATCAGGGGTACGAACAGAAGCCGGTCGCAGCGGCATTGGAGTCCCTCAATCTCTCTCCCTCCATCCGTGCGGAACTTCTTTCCGTCGAGCAGTTCATCGAACTGACTCGCCGCATATATGGGACGGGCTTCTCGGGTCTCCCCTAATCCCGGATTCCGCAGTTGATCCCTTTCCTTCTCGTCATTCCCGCGTGTTTCAAGCGGGAATCCAGCAAATCTGGAACGACTGGATGCCCGCTTCCGCGGGCATGACCCGGGCTGGAATTCGAATCGATCTGAGATCGTTCTATACGTGAATCAGTGATGCTTGGAATGCCGACGTCTGCCTGTTCGGCACGCTACGTAGGTCGCATGTGGATTTTGAAAATGACGCGGCGGCTCTTATCGCGGTCCAGGTGTCCGGCATCATTCCGTAGAAGATCCTGCTTCCCTCGCCCGTTCGCGGTCGCCTTTTGCAAGAAGCACTCGTAGGCCCAAGGAAGCTTCTCGCGAATCACTTCCAAGCTTTTCGCCAGCACCGCAAAAGAGCGGTCCTGACTGAGCCTCAGATTGCGGATATCGTCACCCAGATCATCGGTGTACCCTTCAATGACAAACGCTTCCACTTCTCGCCCTCCGGTTCCACAAGTGATTGAGGCATAGTGAGGCATCGCCTCGGACAAGAAGGTTTCGGCAGCGGGGAGCAACGCGCTCTTCCCGAACTCAAAGTTGATTGCTGCATCCGGCACCGTGATGGTGTGGACGCTCGGCCTTTTGTCTTCCAGTGGTGAATGACGTGGGTCAAAGCTCGGCGTCATGTCTGTCGGCATGACACGGCTCCTGGCTGGATCGGCATTTCCATCATGGGCTCGAGTCACATAGGCCACGAGCAAGAGAATGAAGATGACGGCGAGCGAGGTCATCAGATCCGCAATTCCGCTCATCACCACAGCTGAGCTGTCACGAGAATCCTGTGCGAAGATCGATTTCATCCCCTTTGTACCTTCGTTCGGTTTCACGTAATGCGAGATGGTTTTTCAGGATCGCGATCGTTATTCGCCGGACGCACAGGTTCTGTGGCCGCAGTTGCATTACTCCTGAGTTCCTGAAACATCGTTTCGATCTCTGATTGAGACAGCTGCACCGGGGAGCGTTGTTCTTTAATGGAACGGTTGAGATCATGAATGGATTCCAGCAAGGGATTCATCATGGGTCTTAACGCCCGCTGGACCTCGTGTCCGATCTCCTCTGACAAATCATCAAGTTTCATCGGTGAATGTTTGGAATTCAGAGCCGTGAGCGCTTGTGCGGCGGAGTTCAGTGCTGTGACGGTTGATCCGAGGCGTTGCTGCACGGCCTCTACAAGCTGATGCGCGGCATCGTTTCGAACGGGAGCGACTATGGTAGTGGGCGGTCCGTTCGGCGATGAGGCAGCCTGGACAGATTGATCGGCAGCCTTTTGAGGAAACATTTCGTCCAGAAGGGCAACGCATTCCCGATGTCGGTTGTCCAGCCGATGCCAGAGAGAATTTTCGAGGAGAGTGAACGCATTGGCGCAGGCCAAGCCGACGATGGATGTGACAAACTTTCCCGAGAGCCCGTTGATAAGCCCTTGAATCCCATCGATCTCCGATCCATTCGCATGGAGTTTGCTGAGGCCGATCAAAATAGCAAGGAAGGTGAACATCAAACCCATACCCGTCATAAAGGCGGGGAGCTGCCGGTAAAAGCGGATATTGAGGTGGGTCGCGCAGAGAGATTCGAACGAGAAAAACTCACTTGCGGAGCGCTGACTGTGGACTGTCGGCTCAAGAAACCAGGCTGATTGCTCTACCGCAAGTGTCTTGCGATATGAAAGCCAGTCTCTGGCAAAAGCCCACTCCGACTGCACCGCGCGGTCCAGTGTTTGCAGGTCATCAAGATCGCGTCGTGTTTCCGGCGACTCATCTAAACGCGCCCGTCTTTTCGCCAACGCCGGGATGACTAGCCAGTCCTTGGAAACCTGTCGCCGTGCCAAGACCAGAGGCGCAATGGATGACTGAAATCGCGAAAGAGTCCGTTGAATGTGCACCAGACCTCGGATGAGCACTACACTATGCCAAAAACAAAGGGCGAGGATCCCAGCCGCACCGATCCAACTAAGCAGAGGACTTTGAAGCCCGCCGACAATCGCCACGTCGCGAGTGAGCAATTGCCAAAGGGCGCCGAGTGAATCCAACTCCTCCATCGGACGGACCTCATTGGGGGTCAAGCGCTATTCTCAACAATGAGCACAATTCGATCGTCTCCCTCAACTTTTGTGCCAGAGAGAGGGATGCGAGAAATAGCCGCATAGCGATACCCTGTCGAGCTACTGCCATGCCAGGATGGAACTTCTTGCCGAGAAGGAGGCAATTTCGGCAGGGAGCCGCCTTCACTCTACGGACGAGGAAAAATTTGTCTCTCGGTCGATTGAAGCTTGGCTTTCGTGTTATGGTTTGATGTGATGTTTGCTTTGAGATGAACAGAAGGTATTCACAATGAGGCGGTTCCAATGCTCTCAAGAACATGTGTGAGTCGACTTGCCGGCATGATGTGTGTGATGTGTGTGATGTGCTCGGTAATGGGATGCGCGAGCGACTTCTCCGTTTTCAGCGCATCCGGAGAGCCGCTCCTGATTTCACGTCGAGGGTATACACCCGATGCATGTACGGAAAAGGTTAAGGACGACGCCGCTCGCATGGGCGTCACGTTACGGTACGTTCATATACGTGGAAATACTGTAGGTCGCTCACTATTATGGCCCTTTGAACCGGGGTACGCTTGTGAGGCGGCGATCGGCTCACCGCGAGGTCCAATCGGTACGTACCCAGGCAGTCCCCACGCCGTTTATCGGACTCCTGACTGAGTCGTTCCTTTGGCCGTAGTCTCTTCCTTTTGATGACCTCGGACGGCTACGAAGGAGTGACGCCGGACAGTCTCCGAAAGAGTTGGTGGGAGAAACAGTGATTCCTGCCTGCTTTCATCAGCAAGCGTCTCACCGGCTGGTGAGCGCGCATTCCTGACGCCTCATCTAGGTTCTGAACGCCAAAACGGTTTACCCGGGTTATTCACACTCACAGAGACGGAATGTCTAGGATGTCCGTACTTCGGTAATTCGCTTGTTGAATCAGTGTCCTACGCTATACTTATTCTATAGCTGAAGAGAGGGAACTAGAGAAGGGAAACAGCCGGCATTGAACTCGCGATGATCAAGATTCTATTGGTTGAAGATAACGACGTCGATGCACGCCTGACTCAAGACATTCTCACGGAATGGGGCGTGGAAGAATTCGATATCATCCATGTGACCTGCCTGACTGACGCTGTGACCCACCTGGCCCGCACACGTTTTGACGCCGTCCTGCTCGACCTGTCACTCCCGGACGGTTACGGACTCTCAACCGTGCGTCAAATGCAAGCCGCGAACCCGACGGTTGCCATCATCGTGCTGAGCGGGCTCAACGACCAGACGCTCGCATTACAAGCTGTCCAGAATGGCGCACAGGATTACCTCGTCAAGGGGCAGGGGCAGTCGGACCTGTTGGCCCGCTCAATCCGCTATGCCATAGAACGAAAACGGGCTGAAGAGCGGCTGACCTACCTTGCCCAATATGATCAGCTGACCGGCCTGGTGAACCGCACCCTGTTTCGTGATCGCCTTATCCAAGCCATGGCGCGCAGCACACGAGTCCAACAGCCTCTCGGTCTCATGCTGCTCGACCTTGATCGATTCAAACCGGTGAACGATACCATGGGTCACAATGTCGGTGACCAGGTGTTGAAGGCCGTCGCAGAACGACTTCAAGAGTGTGTGCGCGAAGTGGACACGGTCGCCCGCATGGGAGGAGACGAGTTCACGATTATCCTTGAAGGCCTGACGTGCGAAGAAGATATCACGCTTGTCGCACGGCGAATCACGAAGTCATTGGCGGAACCATTCCACCTTGGAGAACACAGGGTGTTGATCGGAGTCAGTATCGGTATTACCGTCTACCCCACCGATGATCACGAAGTCGATGAGCTCTTGAAGCATGCCGATGCCGCCATGTATCGGGCCAAACAGCAAGGGGGAGGCTCTTTTCAGTTTCACATCCCCGATGATTCGCCTTCCTCCACCCGCTTGAGTTAACGATCATCTACCCGTCAGTGCCCGCTGGCCGCCATCATCGACCGATCTCAGCAAGCGGTCGATCCGAAATTGAATACGCACCCATAGGATTCGGTTCGAGTCGATTCATCGCAGAAAGCGCCGATGGCGCCGGGTTGGGATGCGAATCGGGTGTCATGAGGATCCCCCACTGCTGATTGTTGTGGCAGACATTATCGACGATCAATCCTTCGGCGTGGTGGAACAAGAGAATGCCGCTCAGCATGTTTTCTTCACATAGATTCCGCACCAGTTCCGGACGACTGCCCGGATCTCGGACCGCGATGCCGAAATGGTGATTCCCGACACAGCGATTATCGGCCACTCGCGGTTGAGCGCCCGCAAAGACGAAAATGCCCGACTCCCGATTGCGGCACACTTCGTTGTCGGTGAATGCGACTCGACATTCGGGTCCATATAACACCACTCCCGACAAGATTCCTTCCATCGCTCGGCATCGCGTGATGATGCATGTGGAGTTGAGGATGTTGAGAGCCGAATGTTGATCGCTGCCGACATAACGGAATGTAATGCCGGTTATCCATCCTTCCGGAACCTCCTGTAGATACAGCGGCCCGCCGCGTCGGCAGAAGATTTGGACGCTATCTCGTCCGGCGCCGACAAGCCGCACCGGTCGTTGAGTGACGACCAGCTTATCCTCGTAGATCCCAGGACGGACATAGACCTGGTCCGATTCACCGACATCCTTCAACGCTGCGCTTGGAGTCGCATAACAGTGCCGATCGACAGGATCGACAACCAATGTTCGTCCGCCTAAGGGGTTGACCGGAATGGCCTCTTCGCTCACGACGCTCTCCTCAGGAGATGTTTATTGCAACTTTCTGTACGGCCTTAGAAGGAAGCGAGGTCAGTGAATACTGAATTCGCCGATTAACGGTTCGAACCACTTTGTACAAATCTGTGTCTTCCTCTACACGCCCCTGAAAATGCTCGCGACCGACGGATTTTGGAATCGAGCAAAATTCTATTTTTTCAGCGGTTCTCGTACGGGAATGTTCGCGGCTCTGGCATACCGATTGCGTATGTAAGCCCTTCGACTGCCATATAAGAAGATGGAGGCTCGATATGCTCCGAAAATGTACCAGGATTCTCATGCTCCTATGTATTTTCTTCCCGGTGAGCCAGTCCTTGGCCGCCCCTACTCAACGGCAGGACACGACCCGCCGATTATACGATCGCGTCATGGATGAATTTAAGCACCGCGATTATGAGGCAGCGATGGCAGGGTTCCGACTCTTCATCGAGCTGCATAGCCAATCCGCCTTAGCAGCCAATGCGCAATATTGGATCGGAGAATGTCAGTATCGAACAAGACGATATCGAGACGCGCTCAAGTCGTTCTATGACGTCGTGTCCAATTACCCGCTCAGCCCAAAATTGTCGGCGTCCACGCTGAAGCTCGGTCAGACGTACACGAAACTGGGTGATCATGAGAAGGCGCGACTGATGTTCGACCGGGTTGTTGAGGAATACCCGGATAGCCCGGAAGCAGAAGTCGCTCGCAAAGTCATCGAGGCTACAGCAAGCACCGAAGACCAAACCCAGTCAATCGCCGTAGGACCAGGCTCACTCGATGGAAGCGGCTCGCCTCCCGTCACTCCTCTGCCGTGATCCCCAGTTGAGCGACGAGATCGGGTAGCGAATGGCTCTCCCTTAACGACAACTTCGTCAGCTTGATCCCTGCCGCGTCGAGCACCGATTCGATGACGCGCTGCCGTTCAGCCTGATGAGATTGCGAAGATTCATGCTCGATCTGCACGACTTGTTCGACCTGGCAGGATCCAGGATGGACCAAGACAAAATCGACTCGTTTGAGCGCAATCTGGCGCAAAACGTCGGAACGCACCGTTTCCCCCGCTTCGACCTCGACGAAGGACCATAGCGGCACCTGACTAAACACGAGATAGCGCTCTTGGACGGCCATTTGCAGGAGGTTATACAGCGCGACCTCCTCTTGAGCGAGCAATGGGACGGAACTGATGGTGGCGCCGTGAGGAACAGCAAACGGCGCTGCCTGTTTCTTTCTTCGACGCATCCTCCTCAGATAGCGCCAAAAACCGATGCTTACGGCGATGACCGCACCGGCCAAAAGAAGTTTCATCTTGTCTTACTTCCGTCTTTACGCGAGCGCAGCCGTTCATACCACCGTGGACCGCTTGGGACGATGCATCCCAACAACCTTGGAGACGCCGCCCCCGTAACCGATGGGACGTTTCCGCACTGTTCCATTATGGTCTGATACGCGAGAACGGCAAACGCCACCGATTCCAGAGCCTTACTGTCCCAACCGTGCGACTCAAACGGCGCGACCGACACCGGAGCAAAGATGTCGGTTAAATGCCCCATGATCGCCCGGTTCCGGACACCACCCCCACCCACGATCACGTCATCAATCCCTCCCTTGATCCACCGCCTTGCCGTACCGACCGCTTCGGCAGTCCAGCGGCTACAGGTGGCTAGAAGGTCTTCGATCGATAACCGACGTGTTTGCTGCCAATTGAGTAATTCGTCCAGCATCTTCGCGCCGAACGCTTCACGACCGGTCGATTTTGGGGGCGCCTGAGACAGGTACGGATGTGCGAGAAGTTTGGCGAGCAACCTTGAATCGACCCGACCCTTGGCCGCCACACGCCCATCGCGGTCCATTGAGGCTCGACCATTCGTGGTGCGAGACATAAGCCCATCGAGGACCATATTTGCCGGCCCCGTGTCGAACGCGACAAGGTCCTCAGAGCCTGATCCGCGGGGAAGGTAGGTGACGTTACTGATGCCCCCAAGATTCACGATGAGCCGGGAGCGGCGCGGATGTCGAAACAGCAGGGCGTGGCTCCCTGGGGTTAGCGGCGCCCCTTGCCCGCCGGCCGCAATGTCGCGTGGGCGGAAATCGGCCACTGTGGTAATCCCCGTCCGTTCGGCAATAACTGCGGGCTCGGCGATTTGCAATGTGGAGCGTATTGCGCCGACGCCTGTATCTTTGATGCCATGCGGCAGATGGTGCACCGTTTGGCCGTGAGATCCGATCAGGTCTATGTCTTCCGGGGATAATTGAGCCGACCGAATGACTCCTAGGGCGGCGTCGGCGAACCATTCGCCCAAGAGCGCATTGAGGTGGCAAATCTCCGCCACTGTTCCAGAAACCGAGGCCGACAGAATTCGTTGCTGTAGCGAACGCGGGTAAGGAAGCGAATGAAACGCGAGCATCCCGACGCGGAGGCCCGCCCTCTGACGGGCGATGGTCACCAGCGCCGCATCGACTCCATCGGCTGACGTTCCTGACATCAATCCGACAACCTTCATCTCCGGTATCCTTTCACCAGCCGTACGAATGCCGAGACGTTCACAGGTGTGCTACGCTAATCGAACTTTGGTGTGTGGTCAAGGAGTCGAATGGCCAGGGCCTATTGAGCGATACGTCCTCCTGATGTCGTTGACACCGGAATAGGTGGATGATACCGTCCCCGCCGATGTTTCTGATCAACCACGTGCGGAAGTCGTCTGTCTTCTCTCTCCTTGCCGTGCTGGCAGGTTTCCTCCCCCCTTTTGGCACCATTACAGAGGCTCGCGACCCGATTCCTGTGGTGGTCACGATTCCCGTCCTGAAGGATTTGGCGGAGCAGATCGGTGGCCCTCATGTACGAGTCACGTCTTTGTTGAGCGGCTACGAAAACGAGCACACCTACTCGCCTAAGCCCACCGATCTGGTCGCAGTCCGCAAGGCCAGGCTCTTGTTGGAGATCGGCATGGGACTGGAGGTCTGGGTTTCATCGCTGGTGAAGAACGCGGGAAGCCGATCGTTACGTGTGATCACGACATCCCAAGGAGTAGAGCTGATTCGAGACGACGCTGACGCTCATGACGAGACGCAGCATGAAGGGGAAGCTGGGAATCCGCACATTTGGCTGGACCCTGAGAATGTCGCCATCATGCTGCGCCACATCACCGAAGCCCTGGTTGAAGTGGACCCAAGTCATACGGTTGATTACCAGGCTAATCAAGCAGCCTACCTCCGACGGCTGGGTCAGGTGCAACAGGAACTGCTCGAGCGGACTCAGCGGCTATCCGACCGGCGTTTCATCGCTCATCATCCAGCTTGGCCCTATTTGGCAAAGCGATTCAGCTTTCAGATTGTCGGCACGATTCATCTGCAGTCCGGTACAGAACCATCCGCCCTTCACCTGCGGTCTCTCATTGAGAAGATTCGAAAGGAGAACATCAAGGTTGTCGTATCCGAGGTTCAACTCAGCCAGCGAGTCCCAGAGCTACTGGCGAGAGAGACCAAGACCCACGTCGTCGTCTTGACGGCAATGCCGGGCGGTTTGGCGGGAACTGAGACCTACCTCGACATGCTTCGCTATGATGTGCTCCAATTGGCCGGTGCGTTGGAAACGACCTCGTAACCGTTCTCATCTTAGCACCGGAAGGAGCTTTGGATTCCGTGTCTGATCCCCACGAACCGATCATCCGTTTCGACCATGCCTCCTTCGGATTTCCCGGGCTCATCGCGCTCAAAGACATTTCGTTGGATATCTACGAGGGCGAGTTCGTTGGGGTCATCGGCCCAAACGGATCAGGCAAAACGACGCTGTGCCGCGCTGTCCTGGGGCTTCTCGCTCCAGTGGAGGGCCATCTTCATATCTTCGACTGCGCCTGTGATGAGCTCCGCTGCCACCATCGCGCAAAAATCGGCTACCTCCCGCAGAAAGGAGTCGTCGATCGGAATTTTCCGGTGACGGTCCTCGAAACGGTGATGATGGGTCGTTACGGAGCGCTGGGCCTGTTCAAACGTCCAGGGAGGAAGGATCATGACATTGCGCTGGAGGCGCTGGCTCAAGTCGGAATGGACTCGCACAAAGATAATGCCCTCGGGCATCTGTCCGGAGGCCAGCAACAGCGCGTCTTCATCGCCAGGGCCCTGGCCCAGCAACCGAAAGTATTGATATTGGATGAGCCGACGACCGGTCTGGATATCACCACCCAACACAATGTTATCGAGTTGGTACAGCACCTTCATGACGAGCTCAAACTCACGGTTCTCCTTATCACCCACGATATTAATATGATTCGCTCACGAGTGGACCGATTGGTTCTTCTCAAAACCAGACTCTTCGCCGCCGCTCCCCCCGCGGAGGTTCTCAAACCGGAGATTCTTCACCAGGTGTACGGCAAAGACCTCGTGATTACAGAAAAAGATCTCGTCATCGTCGAGGATTACCACCATCACCACTAGGAGTTGACTCCTGTCCATGCTCGACCTCCTCGCCTACGACTTCATGCAACGCTCTCTGCTCGCCGCCGCGATGGTCGGCGGACTCTGTTCCGTCATCGGGGTGTTCGTGGTACTGCGGGGATTGGCGTTTGTCGGCGCCGGGACATCGCATGCCGCATTTGCGGGTGTGGCGCTCGGTTATTTAATGGAGTGGCCGCCCTTGTTGCTGGCCATTGTGTTCGGCCTTGCGACGGTCTGGATTACCGGCTGGGTCGAAGAACGTGGCCGAATGAAACTGGATGTCTCGATCGGCATTCTCTATACGACGACGATGGCGCTGGGCATTCTCTTTATCGGACTGATGAAAAGCTACAATGCCGAAGTGTATGGTTACTTATTCGGCAGCGTACTGTCGGTCACTCCGGAGGAATTACAGATCATCGGAGCGTTGAGTGTGCTCGTGTTGGGCCTCCTGCTACTGTTTGCCAAAGAGCTCTATTTCATCGCCTTCGACCAAGAGATGGCTGAGGCGTCCGGTGTTCCGGCTCGGCAAATATTTTTCCTCCTCCTGACATTGGTCGCCTTGACGGTGGTGGTCTCATTGAAAACAGTGGGAGCCATCTTGGTCTTTGCCATGATCCTGATTCCAGCCTCGACCGCTTACCAACTCACGCATAGCCTTGCTGCACTGACTCTCTATTCGGCGGCAATCGGCATTCTGACCGCCGTGGCCGGTGTCCTGATCTCTGCCCTGTGGGATGTGCCTTCCGGGCCGGCCATTGTCTTACTGGCCACCACCCTATTTTTTATCTCGGTTTTCTTCTCGCCGAAACGTGTGCGGCGCACGCGACTCGTTCATTCTCATTAGTAATCTTGCTCCATTCTTACGATAATGCTATCTGTAAGGCATCACCACCTCGATCATGAGGCTATCGTTATTCTTCGTGTAAGAAGATCGCAAGAAATAGCGGTTATTTGATTGATCGCTCAATGGAGAAGGACGAACACGAGAGGAGGGATTTCATGCACAGGCAAGCGTTCCGAGCAGGTGTCATTGGGTTGGTGTTCACCGTCGGCGTCGCTCTATTCCCCCTTTCAAACGGCGCGCTCGCAGAAGAGTTCGGGGGAACAGAACCAGGTAAATGGATACTGGGTTTTCGGGTAGGATTTGCCCCGCTCACCCAACAGCTCTCCGAAAACAGATCAACCTCGGTCGGACCGCTCGTCAATTTTCAAGGTTTGTACAGTGTGAACACTTGGCTCTTGGTCGGAATGATGCTTGAATGGGAACGCCACGGAGTCAGCCTGGAGCGACCTGACATAGACCTCGGCCATCAAGATACGGTGTCGGTGCTACCGACAATGGAACTCCGTCCCGTGAAATTAGGTCGATTCATTCCGTATGTGAATATGAGCTTCGGCGTGAACATCAACAGTTTCGGCGAAAACACTCCCGTTCGCGTCAGTCCCAGCAACACTTTTGCCTGGCGGTTAGGGTGGGGCGCCGATTACAAGCTCAATGAACGGTTCGCCCTCAATGCGGAGTGGGCCTACAAGCGGAACGACGGCCATACCACCGGTACCGGCGGCCGAAACGATGACTGGAATGCGTCTTCCTTTGGGTTTCTCTTCGGCGGAAAGATGTTCTTTTGACCTGATCTTGTCACAGACCAGGCTTCCTGCAGCTGTGATGCGACGGCAATCGGTTTTCCTACTCAAGATGACTGTTTCGGCTTCGACTCCACACCATGCCTATCTGTTCTTTTGCGCTGAAGCCGAGTTTTTCATAAAACCCCGGCCGTCGGGTGCAGAGCCAAAAGAGCTCCACCCGGTTGAGGCGTGGATGATCAAGGATACGTCGGACGATCTCGGTCCCCACCCCTTGCCCCTGATACGTCCGATCGACGATCACATCCCAGATCGTTGCGCGATAGACAAAATCGGTGAGTACTCGACCGAACCCAATAAGCCGCTCCCCCTGCCAAGCACAGAGAGTCAGGTCGGTATGGCGTAGCATTTCCTTTGCATCATCGAGAGATCGGGCCTTGGCCCATGGAGCTTGGTGGAACAGCCCAAGGAGCTGAGACGCGTCAGGTGGCTCGTTATGAGAGTAGGTGACGCCGGACTTGAGGGTTGGACGCATCTTATACTAGAGTATCCTCCCAAATTGTCTTGAAGTGTACGGGGAAACCGATGTCAACGCAAGTCCGAACCTGTCCAAAGTGCTTTCAACTCATGTGGCTGAAGACTGATGAGTACGAGGTGCTCGACGATGAAACTGTTCGAGCGAAATGCCCTCACTGCGGAAATACCGCTCGCTTCAAACTCGTCACCGTTGGCGCGAATGCGTTGGGACCCAAGATGGGACACTGATCGCTGTGAGCGGTTTTGAGTGCTGAGCTGGGCTTCCGAAAATACTAAGCACTCAGAACTCACAACTGTAGGGCTACATACCGCCGCCCGCGCCGTCCAGCTCCGGCTTATTGCCTGGAAGGACTTTGTGCAGGGCCGCGCGGTACTCCTGGAGTCGCTTTTCTTCCGTTCGTCCCATCTCAATTTCTTTATCTCGCTGCATTCGTTCCAAGTGATCCAATGCCGAGAGAAGTGGTTGAACGGCGCCGAGGAGGTTCCCGATTTCAAACCCCTCCAGAGAAGACACCAACGATTCATTCAGCGCCTTATACGGCGTTCCGGCACTCTGACTTCGAACACGTGAGACGATGGTTTCATAGCTATCAACCGCCTCGAAAGAAGGTTTCAGGCCCGAAGGCAGTGCGCTCACATGGACAATGGGCGGAAGTTTGGCGGCATAGGACTTGAGATGCGCAGCTAACCCTCCCACGGCATCGAGTACTTCGGTCGTCAGCATGCATCCTCGGCAACGTGCATGTCGGCAATTGGTACAGACGGCTTCCTCTCCCGGTGGATGAGGAGCTGTTCAAGTGCATGCATCACCTGCTCCATATCTCCGGGCGCCGACCTCGTGAAGTCCTCCACATGACCCGTCGCCGGATGAGTGAAGCCGAGGGTTCTGGCATGGAGCATGACCCGAGGAATCTCCACTTGTTCAATCATACACACTTTTCGCCCGCCGTACGTGTGATCCCCCAGAATGGGATGTCCCAAGGAAGCGAGATGAACCCGAAGCTGATGCGTTCGGCCCGTTCGAGGGTAGAGCAACACATGGGCCGCCGCTTTCCCATACCGTCGGCTCACCACATACTCCGTAACGGATTCCTTCGGGCTGGTCGTTCTCGAGGAAAATTTCTTCCGGTCTTTGCTGTCCCGACCAATAGCCAGATCGATCAGCCCTCGGCCTTTCTTGGGGACGCCCCAGACCAGTGCCTCATAAACCCGTGTGATGGTATGGAGCTTGAACTGCGCGGCAAGGGCGCGATGTGCCGCATCGGTTTTGGTAATCACCATGACTCCCGACGTTTCTTTGTCCAGGCGATGGACGAGGCCGGGCCGTTCTTTTCCCCCAATGGTTGAAATGGTCCCACCCGACGTTTGAAAATGATGCAGCAGTGCGTTGACAAGCGTCCCGGTCCAATTCCCTGGGGCAGGGTGAACGACGATCCCGGACGGCTTATTCAAGACGAGCAGCGCGTGATCTTCAACAAGGATGTCCAGCGAAATCGCCTCTCCCTTGATCGAGAGCGGCTCCGGCTTCGGCACGTCCATGGTGATCCGATCGCCGGGTTTGATCTTGTGACTGGCCTTCACGACCTGATCGTTTATTCGAATGCGACCCAGCTCGATCAGCCGCTGCAACGCCGACCGCGAGATGTCTCGTTCCCGATTGACAAGGAACAGATCCAGTCGCTTGGGCTGTTCTCCAGACGTCACGACAAATTCGGTAATCATGGGCGAGTACGCTACTAAAGAGCCCTGGTCAAATGCAAACGAGGATACCAGATACTGTGTTTCTTTCGTAACAGCGGTCCATGGGAAGAGTTGAAGCCCGCAAGTCGTTTTGCTAGGGTGCCCTGCCTGGAGTCACTCATATGAGCATACGATTTTCGCATTACGACCCAGAAGGGTATTACGACGAGCTGTACGAGGAAAAAGGGCAACCACGGCCCGGAAGCACTCTCTTGCTCAGAAAGTTTGCGTCACTGCCGGAAGGGGAACTGAAAAAACGCCAGGAAGCGGCGGAGCGCGTGATTCTCAACATGGGGATGACGTTCGGCGTCTACGGGAGCGACGACGGACATGAGCAGATCTTCCCCTTCGACATCGTACCACGGATCGTTTCGGCGTCGGATTGGGAACATATTGAATCGGGACTTCGGCAGCGCATGCGCGCATTGAACTTGTTTATCGACGATGTGTACCACGATCAAAAGATCCTCAAGAACGGCGTGATTCCCAACGAGCTGATTTATTCCAGCAAGGGTTTCTTGCAGCCCTGCATGGGTCTCAACCCGCCGCGAGGCATTTGGTGCCACATTGCCGGAATCGACCTGGTCCGAATCAGCGATGGCCGATACTATGTCCTCGAGGACAACACCCGTTGCCCATCCGGTGTGGCCTACGTGTTGGAGGCCAGACAGGTCATGAAGCGGACATTTCCCGAGCTGTTCGAAGCCTATCGCGTGCGGCCGGTTGATGGATATCCGATCCAACTCTTGGAAACCCTTCGATCCCTTTCTGATCTCCCCGATCCGACCGTCGTGATTCTGACGCCGGGCACTTTCAATTCTGCCTATTACGAACATTCCCTGCTCGCCCAAAAGATGGGGGTGGAATTGGTCGAAGCCAGCGATCTGGTGGTCGTAGACGGGTCGGTCCACATGCGCACCACCAAGGGGTCTCAACGTGTGGATGTGATCTACCGGCGGATCAATGCCGACTATTTGGACCCGCTGGCGTTTCGAAACGATTCCGTGCTCGGAGTGCCCGGTCTCATGGACTCATACAAAAGAGGCAGAGTGGCGCTCGCCAATGCGCCCGGCACCGGCGTGTCGGACGACAAAGCCGTTTATGCCTACATCCCGAAGATCATCAATTATTACTTGGCGGAGGAACCGATACTCGCAAACGTGCCCACCTATGTCTGCTCGGATAGGCGGGATCGGGCCTATGTCTTGGAGCATCTGGATCAACTGGTCGTGAAAGCCACCAACGAAGCCGGAGGGTACGGCATGATGATCGGTCCTCATGCCTCGACGCAGGAGCGAGCGGACTGTGCCCGCCGCATCGAGGCAGATCCACGCAACTATATCGCCCAACCGACCTTGGCACTCTCGCGAGTGCCGACCTTGGTTGACGATCATTTGGAAGGGCGCCATGTCGATCTCCGTCCGTACGTCTTGTATGGACGTGATGTGTACGTTTTGCCGGGAGGGATGACGCGCGTGGCCTTGCGGAAAGGATCGCTCGTGGTGAATTCGTCTCAAGGTGGCGGCAATAAGGATACCTGGGTCCTTTCATGAACGACGATAGTGCCGCTGCGCCGCGGAGGGCAGGCTGTTCAAAAAGGCCGTCCAGCAAGGCCGCAGCGAGTGAAGAGGCGAAGCGTACTCTGTACCGTACGTTGAGCCTCTGAGCGACGCGAGAACGAAGCTGGCGGAACTTTTTCAACAGCCTGCTGATCAACGATGCTGAGCCGAGTCGCGAGTTCCATCTATTGGCTGAACCGCTACATCGAACGGGCGGAGAATTATGCCCGGTTCATCGAGGTGAACTTGAACCTGACTCTGGACCTTCCTAGAGGCACCACGGAACAATGGGAACCATTGGTAGCCACGACGGGGGATCATGAAAGTTTTACCGGACGCTATGGAAAGGCGACGAAGGAAACCGTGATCCAGTTTCTCCTGGCTGATGCAGAAAATGCCAATTCGATTCTGTCTTGCCTCCTGGCCGCCCGGGAGAACGCTCGATCGGTTCGAGAAGTCATCTCGACCGACATGTGGGAGCAAGTCAACCGCTTTTATCTCATCGTGAGGGCCGCTGCCTCGAAAGGCCTATCCAGCCAAAATGTCCACGCCTTCTTGGCGGACGTGAAAGCGAACAGCCACCTCTTTCTGGGCATTACCGACGCCACCATGTCGCACGGGGAAGGCTGGCATTTCGCCAGACTCGGCCGTCTGCTGGAGCGAGCCGACAAGACCTCCCGCATTCTCGACGTGAAATACTTCATGTTGCTGCCGACCGTCGCAGAAGTCGGCACGCCGTTCGATATCATCCAGTGGTCCGCCTTGTTGAAATCCGCCAGCGCCCTCGAGATGTATTACAAACGTTTCGGCCGTATCTCACCGGACGATGTTGCGACGTTCCTGATTCTCGACTCCACCTTCCCACGAGCCATCCGGTACTGTCTCATCAAGAGCGAAGACTCGTTGCACGCCATCTCCGGATCCGAACACGGGTCCTATCAAAACCTAGCTGAGAAACGGCTGGGACGGCTGCGCGCCGAATTGGATTTCGGTGATCTTGAGGACTGCGTGTCGGGCGGCCTCCACGAATTCTTGGATCGCTTTCAAGGAGAACTCAATCGTGTGGGGGACGCTGTTTTTGACACCTTCTTAGCCCCTCGTCCCATCCACAGTACAATCACCGGAGCGGAGGCACAATGACCTTTTGTCTAGGGATGAAAGTAGAAGACGGGCTCGTCGGCATCGCCGATACACGGGTAACGACTGGAGCCGAGTGCATCATGGCTCGGAAAGTTTCCATCCATCAACATGGACGGCATTCGATGTTTCTCATGACATCGGGCCTACGGTCCGTGCGCGACAAGGCCGTGACCTATTTCGAAGAGGCGATTGGGGATAGTGATCAGACGTTCGATAAGCTGTTCAAGGCCGTCAACGTGTTTGCGGCTCAGATCCGCCGAGTGGCGGATGAGGATAAGGCCACGCTCGATAGAGCGGGGTTGATCTTCGACCTCCATGCGCTGGTTGGAGGGCAGTTGGAAAGCGACCAAGAGCACAAGCTCTATCTCATCTATCCCCAGGGAAACTGGGTGGAAGTGAGTGAGGGCACCCCCTACTGCATTATCGGCGAGACCGGCTACGGCAAACCGCTTCTCGATCGCGTGCTGCGGCACCACTCCAACATGGATCTCGCGCTGAAGGTGGGATTTCTGGCTTTCGATGCCACTCGCACCAGCTCGACCAGCGTCGAATACCCTCTTGATGTCGTGCTCTATAGGCACGATACATTCGACATCGTTGAACAGCGCTTTCAGAAAGAGGATCTCGCTGAGATTTCAGCCTGGTGGCAATCCCGCATTTACGAGTCGGTGGAGAAGTTGCCGTCACAGTGGATCGATCGCCTGCTCGCCTCGCTTCCCCATGACACCAGATCATCACCGAAAAACTGCTCCGACACGCCTTCGTAGGTCTGCTTCGGAACGAGAAATCGGCAACGGCTCTATCGTTTCATCTCGGCTCCAAGAGGAGAGGATTCGCCGATGGGCGGACGGCGTGCACGACAACCTGTCGCTGACGAAAAATCGCAAGTGCGCGTTGTCCGGCCTCGTCCGCCTCTTGATGCTGTCCGAGCGCTTCATACAGGGAAGCCAGCAGCGCGCAAGACGCGGCCTCACCGGATGGATCGCGTAACGATTGATAGAGGGTCACCGCGCGCTTCGCCGATCCTATTCCTTTCTCCTGTTGACCGATGGCGCCATAGACAGCAGACAGGCGGTAGCGCAACGCCGCTTCCATACCGGCTTGAGGTCTTTGCTCGACTAACGCAAGCGCCTGTTCGTAATACTGCTTCGCCGCGTCAGGCTCATCCATGATCAACCGGGCATCGCCGAGCGCAACCAATGCCGCGAGTGTCTGATCGTTGTCCTGACGGTTGTGGGCGTCCTGGCGTGCCTGCTCGAGAAGCTGGAGTCCTTCTTGAGTCAACCCGTCGCTGGTCCGTAGGAGCCCGAGTTGTATCCTTGCCAAAACCACCCCTTGAACGTTGCGCGACCGGCTGTATCGGTCCACCGCCTGTTCAAATAAGCGGCCGGCTTCTTCTCGCGATCCCAACCAGGCAGAGACTTTTCCAAGCGTCAACAGCGCATCTCCATGAGCCGGGCCGGCGGGAACTTTTGAGAAGAGCGCCAAGGCATCACGAAGTTGCTCGGCGGCGGCTTCTCTCCGGCCCTGCCGTTCGAAAATCGAACCGATCTTTGTCAGGGCTGTGGCTTCGCCTTGCCGCTGTTTGATTGCGCGGAACGATTCGCGCGCTTGTCCATAGTACGTGAGGGCTTCCGAGTAGTGGTTCTGCGCATCGTGGATTTCGCCGATCCGCAGCAACTCGTCACCCTTCAATGTCCTGGCCGAAGATACCGGCTGAACGAGCCAGGACTCATCGAGCGGCCACACGCCGGAGGAAAGAACGAGCGTCACGAGCAGATGGAGCGGGGTCACAGCATACCCTACCGTTCCCGCGTCTCATCGGTCAAATATCACGAGAGAGAGAACCTAGGCGCAGGCGGCTTGATGGCGTGGCAGCGCAGACGGACATAATCAACCGACCAGCGGTCATCGGGAGTCGCCAAGCTCGGTCGCAGCGCCTCACGCACTCGTGTGAGGAATTCTGCCCGACTCGCGCTGGGGATGAGAAGGAGAAACGGCTGGGTGAACATCTCCAACCACTTTGTGATATCGCCGGGTAACTCAGTAGGACGAGGAAATACGTCGATGGAGATGACCTGAAAACCTTGTTGTTCCAACCTCGTGCGATACTCCACTACGGTCGGGAAGTACCAGGGTTGAAGGCCGGTGGGATCGCAGCCGTAGGCCCGGAGAATCTTATGAAGCCCGGCCAGTACTTTGGTGAGATTGCCGTTCCCGCCGAACTCTGCAACGAACCGTCCGCCTGGTCGTAACGCCCGCAGGATACTACACAGAACTTCATCGGGTTTTACCATCCAATGCAACGCCGCGTTGCTGACGACTGCGTCGAATTCTTCGTAGAAGGGAAGCTGATGCCCATCCATCACGTGAGCATGGACGCCGAGAGACTTCGCCGCTTCGACCATCGCTGGACTCGCATCTACTCCAATCACGTCGCAGCCTCGGTCCATGAGTTGCTTGGTCAACACTCCGTCGCCGCAACCCACATCCAAGACACGTTCGCCCGGTTTAGGAGCCAGCAAGTCAATGAGCGGTGCGCCGAGGTCCGTCACAAACCTCGCATGCTCTGCGTACTGCTGGGGATTCCATTGTTGTTGAACAGACACGGGACATTCGACCTAGATCACTGAACGAAACATAATGAGCGCGTCTTGGTACCGACCGTCGTTCATGCGAACAGCTCCAGGAATGGTGCCCAGCACACGGAAACCAAGTTTCTCCCACAGGCGGCGCGCGGCCTGATTCTCGGAAAACACCAGGTTGAAGATCACACTGCGATAACCCAGCTCCTTGGCATAATCCAACATCACGGCGCCGAGCAGCCGGCCCAACCCGCGATTCCGGCATTCCGGCGCGACGATGAATCCTGCGTTCGCCACATGGCGTGCGCGGCCAGGCCAGTTCTGCTTGAGATAGAACGCGCCGAGCAATCTCGTATCCGTCCTTCGCGGCCGTTCGTACGCCACCACCGTGCTCTTACCTCGGACCCAATAATCCAGGAATTCGTCCTCCGTAACTGGTCGCTCATGTGGATACGACGCGCCCTCAACCACGATCCGGTCATATAATGTCGCCAGCGCGGGCAAGTCCTGGTTTCCCGCCGGCAGCAGCTCAACCGGCGTCTCGTCCCTCAGCTTGGCTTCAAGAGGAAACTGCATGGATGATCAGAGGCCGAGTTGGGAAATGGGGCAATGGAAGCACTTGGCTACAAGACGTGGCGTACTTGTACTTGAATCATGGGTATGAAGCAATATCATTTGCGGTTGCGCGCCGCATGACGAGAGACCGGAGTTGCGATTGAACAAGAGATGGATGAGAGAGTATGCTGCCGTGTCGTATGCCTGTGTGGGCGCGTCAGGTCATGAGAATAAGGGGACGGAGCCATGTCTTGGGTACCTTCCCACCATTGCTTGCGCATCGAGGAACTCACCGGCAACATACGCTTACCTACTGACTCTCACAATTCCTGCCGGACTTATCAATCCGCTCATAGTATTTTGCAGACAGATCCAGTGCTGGTTGTGGTCCGTCTGCCGACACAGCGATTTATTATTTTAACATCGGCGCAATTCATCGGCTCGCGAGATGTGACCGGGCAGACGATCCATTCGCGCGCACAACAAGGAGGTATCTATGACGTTGACGCTCTCCAAAAAAATGCTGTGGGTAGCTGCTCTGTTGGGATTTACAATAGGAGGTGCGATTGTCCTGTACCCGGCTCGCACCTTGCCTGGGACCACATCGATCTGTCTGTCGATGGACAAGGTAGCCGACTACATCCATGCCGTCATCGAGGCTGACCGAGATTCGTATACCAGGCATGTCGTGGAACGCATGCAAACGAAAGGGATCGTCGTCGCCTCGGAAAATTGGGAAGACATGCACACCTTGCCCCTGCCGGCCCAATTTCTATTGGAATCCGGTCGACACCTCAATAAGAAGGGCATAGGCATACAGTACCGGCTGATCAGCTTGTGGCCGATCAATAAGAGAAATATCGCGACAACTCCCCTCCAAAGTATCGCGCTCGGTACTATTGTGACTCAACCCAACCATCCCTTCACCGGGGTCACGAAGGTAGGCGACACCCGTTATTATGAAGCGGTGTATCCCGATCTGGCCGTCACTCAGGCCTGTATCGGCTGCCATAATGCCCATCCCAACAGCCCGAAGCGCGACTTCAAGGTTAATGATGTCATGGGTGCGATCGTGATCAGTATCGAGTTAGGACCCGGTTTCCCTGGATAAAGGATCAGACCGCCATCCAACCATGGGTGTGATCGTGATCAGTATTCAGTTGGGAGAGTAGCAGTCCAGCAGCGGCCACTGAATGCCTATGGGCCTTTGAGAAATCGCACAACCCCGTAACCAGCATTCTTGACCGGCGGAGTGATCTCAGCTCTGTCGGTCAGGCGCAATGGGATGCCGGATAGTCTGTGCGCTAGGAGGTTGTATACCTTAGGGATGCAAGCAACACAGTGAGAGGATTGTCGATTAGGCGTGGCCGGTTTTTCTTGTGCGTTCGGCGATCTTTTTGCGAAGACGAGCCTTTTCGAGACTGATCTGGGCTTCTTTGACTTCGGACGGCAAGCCGCCCGCTTGAAGGCGTCGTTCCGCCTCAGCGACTTTGACGGTAGCCCGTTCCACATCAATGTCTTCCGCTTTCTCCGCGATTTCCGCCATGACGGTGACTTTGGTCGGCGTGACTTCGGCAAAGCCCCACAGAACAGCCATTGAATGGGTCTGACCATCAATACGATAACGAAGCTCGCCGATGCGAAGAGTTGAGAGAAAATGACAGTGCCCGGGTAGCACGCCGAACTCTCCCTCAGATCCAGGGGCAATGACTTCATCCACCTGCTGACTCAGCAGCTGCCTCTCCGGCGTCACGACTTCTAATAGAATCTTCCCCGCCATCTTCTTATCCTCACTCACTCATCAAAGCGCAGCCGGTGGGGTTGATCTCGATCGCGCGCATTGACCGAGCACTGTTCTATCGTGCGCGGGCAGCGAGCATGAGAGCAACCCCGCCGGCTCGCGCTCACACCTTCACTCCCATCTTCTCCGCCTTCGCCACGGCTTCTTCGATCGGGCCGACCATGTAGAACGCCTGCTCCGGCAAGTGATCGTACTTGCCGTCGAGGATCTCTTTGAAGCTGCGGACCGTATCTTTGAGCTTGACGTACTTACCGGGGGCGCCGGTAAACGCTTCAGCGACGTGGAAGGGTTGCGAAAGGAAGCGCTGGATCTTCCTGGCGCGGGCCACGACCATTTTGTCATCTTCCGACAACTCATCCATGCCGAGAATCGCGATAATGTCTTGGAGGTCCTTGTAACGCTGGAGCACGGACTGCACTCCGCGCGCAATCTTGTAATGCTCTTCCCCGATGATCTGCGGATCGAGGATGCGCGATGTCGAGTCCAGAGGATCGACCGCCGGGTAAATACCCAACTCGGCAAGCGACCGGGACAACACGGTGGTCGCATCCAAGTGTGCAAACGCCGTCGCCGGGGCCGGGTCGGTCAAGTCGTCGGCCGGCACATAGATGGCCTGCACGGAGGTGATCGAACCTCGCTTGGTCGATGTAATACGTTCTTGTAACGCACCCATCTCCGTCGAGAGGTTGGGCTGATAGCCGACGGCAGAAGGCATGCGGCCCAGCAGCGCGGACACTTCCGAACCAGCCTGAGTAAACCGGAAAATATTGTCCACGAAGAGCAATACGTCCTGATTCTCTTCGTCTCGGAAATATTCCGCGACCGTGAGGCCGGTCAGTCCTACGCGAAGTCGCGCGCCGGGCGGCTCATTCATCTGGCCATAGACCAACGCGGCTTTGGACTTGGTGAAATCGTCCGGATCGATGACCTTCGATTCCTGCATCTCGTGCCACAGGTCGTTCCCTTCTCGGGTGCGTTCCCCGACGCCGGCGAATACGGAAAATCCACCATGGTGCAACGCGATGTTATTGATGAGCTCCATGATGATGACGGTCTTACCGACGCCGGCACCGCCGAAGAGTCCAACCTTGCCACCCTTGCTGTAGGGTTCGAGTAAATCGACGACTTTGATACCGGTTTCCAGCACCTCGGTCTTGGTTTCCTGATCTTCCAGCTTCGGAGCAGGGCGGTGAATGGGATACGTCTTCTTTGTCTGGATCGGACCCCGTTCATCGACTGGTTCGCCGAGCACGTTGATGAGGCGACCGAGGGTTTCGCGTCCGACCGGCACGGAGATCGGGGCTCCGGTATCCTGTACATCCATTCCTCGAGTCAACCCATCGGTCGTGGACATGGCGACCCCGCGCACGCGGTTTTCACCGAGATGCTGGGCGACTTCGAGCGTGATATTCACAGCAGGCTTGCCTGCAACCTTATTCTCTTCCTGCGTCACCTTGATCGCATTGTAGATGTTGGGTAGCCGGCCGGGAGGGAATTCCACGTCCACGACCGGTCCGATGACCTGTATAACTTTTCCTGTACTCACTGTAGGACTCCTTTGCTCAAGTGCTGAGTTCTGAGTGCTCGGTGCTGAGTGAGACTTCCATTTCTCAGCACTCACTTCTCAGCACTCAGGACTGTCTTACTTCAATGCTTCGGCGCCACCGACGATATCCATGAGTTCTTTCGTAATCGCAGCCTGTCTGGTCTTGTTGTAGTAGAGCGTCACTTTCTTGATGAGCTGACCGGCGTTGCGCGTCGCCCCATCCATGGCGGCCATACGGGCACCGTGTTCGGCCGCTGCTGACTCCAGCAAAATCCGGTAGGCCTGCACTTGAAAATGCTTCGGCACCAGAGCATTCAACAGTTCCGCCTCATCCGGCTCATACAGGTAACTGCCGCTGGTCGTTCCTTCCATTTGCGCCGCGCCGAACTCCACCTGGGCATCGACGGGAAAGAGTTTTTCGACGATCACGCGTTGCTGAATGGCGGATTTAAATTCGTTGTACACGACGTACAGCTCGTCGAACGTGCCCTTGACGAAGTTATCCGTAAGGTCGCCGCCGATGTCGATGGCATGCTCGAAACTGAGTTTATCGAAGATGCCGGTCCACTCCTGACGGATCGGCCAGCTGCGCCGCCTAAAATAGTCGCGCCCTTTGCGGCCGATGATGCTCAGATTCACTTGCAAACCCCGAGATTCGCACTGCCGGACGAATTCGGAACTCTTCCGGACGATGTTGCCGTTGAAGCCGCCGCACAACCCGCGATCGCTCGTGACGACGAGCACCTCGATCCTCTTCCCTTCGCGTTTCTGCAGAAGCGGATGGGAAGAGCGGTTCACACGCCGACTCAGATTGCTCAGGACCCCGCGCATCTTATGGGCATAGGGACGCGCGGAAAGGATGCGGTCCTGGGAGCGCTTGAGCTTCGCCGCGGCCACCATCTTCATGGCCTTGGTGATCTTTTGGGTATTCTTGAAGGCCGCTATCTTACGGCGCAACGATTGAAGACTTGGCATGCGTTCCGATGAAAACGGTCCCCGACTTTGTTCCCAGTCGCCCTCCTCCTTGCGACGTACATACACCGTACGCCTCAGTCGTCGGGCTCCCTGCGGCCTCGTCGGATGACCGTTTTGTCGGTCGCAGGGAGAAATGTTTGATTCGTTTACTTCGCTCCGTATCCCATCTTCTGCTTGAAGGTCGTGATGATCTCTTTCAAGCGACCACCGACCTTGTCGTCGATCTTGCCGATGGTGGTGACTTCCTTTTTCAGATCCGGATGGTTCTGCTGGATGTGGTGGAGCAGATCGCCCTCGAACTGCTGCACCTTGTCGACCGGCACATCGTCGAGGAATCCGTTGACGCCAGCGTAGATCGAGAGAACCTGATCGGCTACCGGCATCGGCTTATACTGCCCCTGTTTGAGCAATTCCACCATGCGCACGCCACGCGCCAGCTGCATCTGAGTTGCCTTATCCAACTCGCTCCCGAACTGGGAAAACGCCGCCATCTCCCGATATTGGGCGAGATCCAGTCGCAGGGTACCGGCCACCTGTTTCATGGTCTTGATCTGCGCGGATCCGCCGACCCGGGAGACCGACAGACCGACGTTGATCGCCGGACGGATACCGGAGTAGAAGAGATCACTGCCCAGATAGATCTGACCATCCGTGATCGAAATGACGTTCGTCGGAATGTACGCCGACACGTCGCCGGCCTGCGTTTCGATGATGGGAAGCGCCGTGAGGCTGCCTCCACCCAGTTTATCGCTCAGCTTGGCCGCGCGTTCGAGCAGCCGGGAGTGGAGATAGAAGACATCGCCCGGATAGGCTTCGCGCCCCGGCGGCCGGCGGAGCAACAACGAAAGCTGACGATAGGCGACCGCGTGTTTCGACAAATCGTCATACACGATCAGCGCATGCTTGCCGTTGTCGCGGAAATACTCACCGATCGCGGCGCCGGCAAAGGGCGCCAGGAATTGCATCGGCGCCGGGTCGCTGGCGCTGGCGGAGACCACCATGCTGTATTCCATGGCGTGGTTTTCTTCGAGCGTCTTCACGACTCGCGCAACGGTTGAGCGCTTTTGACCGACGGCGACATAGATACAGAAGACATTCAGGCCTTTTTGATTGATGATCGTATCGACCGCAATCGCAGTCTTCCCGGTCTGGCG
The DNA here is from genome assembly GCA_018242685.1 of Nitrospira sp. Taxonomy (GTDB): domain Bacteria; phylum Nitrospirota; class Nitrospiria; order Nitrospirales; family Nitrospiraceae; genus Nitrospira_D. The sequence goes on from JAFEBM010000041.1 coordinate 95,140, forward strand.
GTCACCGATGATCAATTCGCGCTGGCCACGGCCGATGGGAATCATGGCGTCAATGGCCTTAATGCCGGTCTGCAGCGGTTCGCGAACGGACTGGCGGGTGTTCACACCGGGGGCCACGACTTCGATGCGGGAGGAGTGTTGCGACTTGATCGGGCCCTTGCCGTCGATCGGTTGACCGATGGCGTTCACGACGCGACCGACGAGCGCTTCGCCGACCGGAATTTCCGCGATGCGTCCCGTACGCTTCACCGGGTCGCCTTCCTTGATGCCGACATCGTCGCCCATCAACACGGCGCCGACGTTGTCTTCTTCGAGGTTCAGCGCGATACCGTAGAGGCCGCCGGGGAATTCGAGCATCTCGCCGGCCATGGCTCCATCGAGGCCATAGACCTTGGCGATACCGTCGCCGACCTGGATGACGGATCCCGTCTCCTTGACATCGACCTGTTTATCGAAGCCTTTGATCTTCTCTTTGATGATCGCACTGATTTCTTCTGCCCTGATCTGCATGGCTACTCCTTATTCTCGCGTCAACAGGACTTGCAAATCACGCAAGCGACCTCGGACGGTGCCGTCGACTACCGTACTACCGATGTGAATCTGCAAGCCGGCGAGGTGACCGGCATCGGTCTGAAACGTCACATCGACTTCGCGCTTGAGTGTTTCACGTAGGCGCGTCCTGATTCGATCTTGTTCCGCCGACGGCAGAGCCGTCGCCGAGGAAACCGTCACCGGCTGCGTCCGTTTTGATTCATCGACCAACTTGCCGAATGCGTCGGCGATTTCCGGCAGAAACCCCACCCGATTCTTCTTCACCAACTGCCCCAAAAACGCTTTGCCGGCCGGAGGACAGCCTAGCGTATCGCCGAGTGCGGTCAGGACGGCGATCTTCTCCTCCACCCCGAACGCCGGTGACGCCACCACGTGGCGAAGCGGAGCTGATTCCTTCATGGCCTGAGCGAGGCCGGTGAGCATCCCCCGTGTGGCTTCGATGGTTGATTGATCGAGGAGCTCGAAGAGGGCTTGAGCGTAACGTCGCGCAACTGTTGTCTTAATCACCGTTCCAGATCCACATACTTTACTTAGGCAAACCTAAAGGGTTCGTGCGAAGCACGTAGCAGCGCGCGAAAAGTTAGCATTGGGACCTAGGAGCTGTCAATACGATATGATCGTGGTCGGCAAGGTGCTCGTCAACGACGGCCGGGCGAGGAGTACCGTGTATGTTGGAAGTCGGTCAGCCCTTATTCCTAAAAACATGGACTAGCCATACCCCGAAAAAGTAGAATGCCTCCACTTGTCATCTTCTATGGCCAATTCGGACATTGTCAGAAGCCAACTCTACATTTGAGCATGCCTGTAAGCGTATAGCATGTCTTCAGATTTCAGAAGAAAAAAGGCGAGTGGTCGTCCATTGATAGGGAACGCCGTAGATTTGTTCTGCGGGGCGGGCGGACTTACCCGCGGTTTGCTTGACGCTGGAATCTCCGTTGTCGCGGGCTATGATACCGACATCGCCTGCCGACATGCTTACGAACACAATAACCCGGGCGCGAGTTTCATCACTACGAGCGTTAACGAACTCAACGGCGAGACGCTTGCGAGTCACTACCCCAAGGATCATGTTCGCATCCTTGTCGGTTGTGCCCCCTGTCAGCCCTTCTCCAGGTATACCCAGGGCCAAGATACGAAGACAGACACTAAATGGAGCTTGTTATATGAGTTTGCTCGCCTAGTGCGAGAATTGAAGCCCGACATCGTCAGTATGGAAAATGTGCCGGAACTCCAACGGCATTCTGTTTTTGCTAACTTTCTTGCTACGCTTGCAGATGTAGGATTTCATTTCGACCAAGACGAAGAAAAGCGTGTCGTCTACTGCCCCGATTACGGCATTCCCCAACACCGACGACGCCTCGTGCTCGTGGCGTCAAGACTTGGTCCAATTGAGATCATACCGCCTACGCATAAGCCAGATAGTTATCGCTGTGTGAAGGATGTTTTGAGTGAATTACCTCCCCTCGCCGCAGGTGAAACCTTCGCAGTAGACCCACTTCATTGCAGCAGCCGACTATCGCCGTTGAATCTCCGCCGCATTCGCCGATCGAAACCTGGCGGTACATGGCGAGACTGGCCGAAAGAATTGATTGCCAAATGTCATCGCACTAAATCTGGCAAGACATACCCCAGTGTCTATGGCCGAATGGAATGGAACAAACCCTCCCCTACGATCACAACGCAATTCTTTGGCTTTGGAAATGGACGGTTCGGGCACCCTGAACAACATCGCGCCATCTCCTTGCGAGAGGGAGCCATCCTCCAATCTTTCCCACGCAACTATGAATTCGTGAAACCAGGGGAGACTTACTGCTTCGCAACCATTGGGCGCATGGTTGGCAATGCCGTGCCTGTTCGATTAGGTGAGGTCGTAGGACTAAGCATCCTTAAACATCTTAGAGAAGTCCTCAATGCCTGATAAGGGGAATCTTATGTCCGAAGAACTTTTCCCTCAGTGGTGTCCGGAGATTTTC
>JAFEBM010000042.1 GCA_018242685.1 Nitrospira sp.
AAGTTTGATAACAATTCCCTCATCAAGATCGGACAAACAACTGGAGAGTAATATCGAGTTAAAACTCCAACTTCTTCGGGGTTTAACCCCTGTATCGTAGATTTGTCGAACAACAGGATAGGTCCCATTAGACAACCATGAAATGCTAGCGGTTATGGAATGGAGGTCGCCCCATGGACTGTGGTGCTTGATTCGCCATGATTAGGCTATCGCAATGTATAAGGAAATTCCAAGCAACTGGTTTCCATACTGCGACGAAACACAGTGATCAAGTTGCCTCATTGCGGACAGAAACAGGGACATTCACAATTTCTGGGATCGGAGAAATACGAAGAAGTCGCCCATCTCGAAGGCTCTGGTCAAGGGCAAATACGCCTCCTCACGCGCCGCGACTCTTCGGAAAAAGGAGAGACGCGTGCTTACGAACTGATTGGTCTCTCCACTATCCACGCGCGGCTGGAGTCGCATCCCAGTTGTCATCGTCGACAGTGTCGGCCCTCACCTGAGCCGCACCAGTCACCCATCAGGATCAAAGCGAGCATAAGTCAAGTTGGGGTCATGCTTGTTCTGTGCATTCCGCTGAGCGAATCATAAGCCAATGGCTCACCCACTCCCGGCGTACTCTACCACCTCACTGCGCGCAGCGAATGAACCGCGATTCGGTCTCGCCTCTCCTCTGCGTCGAGTTGGGCGAAAGTCAATGGTCAGGCAAGACCTCAATATACACACGAAGTCTTTCGTCGACCTAGGCCCAGTTCGTGCTCCTTGGTATGTCTAAAACTCGCGGAATTTCACTGGCCGGAACAACTAAAGGGGGTTGAAGCAACTGACAGGAGTCGAGAATCATTTTGAGGAACCCGCGTGAAACGGTTGTCTGCCGAAGAAGTGAAACATCGGCAGGCTGAACGAGAGCACAGTCTTAGGCTTAGTTCCCGGACAGCGATACATTTTGCGAGAAATGCGTCTCTTGTTCGACGTCACGACAGACGAAGAGATCAAGGCTCACATCAATGTACTGGAAAAGGCTTTCCGTGGGCGTGTGACAAAGGCTCTCAACAAAGAATTAAACCTGTTACGTCGCAACGGCGTAACCGGCGAGAGTCTTTTGAAGACATTGGCCAATCGCTTCCACCAACACAACATGAGCGCTTGGATGGATCGCCAAGGCTCCTCGCCCGGTCATCCGATTCCAAAGATCGTTTGCAGCGAAGCGTTGGGCATCTCTTAAGAAGCCGCACTGTGCCAGCCTCCGCGAAGTGTTTTATATGATTCAATACAGATGATTGACTCAGTATCGTTTCTGATTTATTCTTACTTTCTGAAATAATCCGTTGAGGTGACGATATGGCAGTTGTGAAAATGCGTGGGCGTGGACAAGTAACGATTCCCCAGTCATTGCGTAAAGATCTGCGCCTCGATGACGAGACGGTATTGACGGTCGTGAAAGCCGGCAATGTATTGCTGATGACGCCTCGTCCCTTACAAGTGGATCGTCTGGCCAAAGTCGCGCAGCAAGCTCTGAAGAAACAGGGCATTCGCATCGACGACGTGCTGGAGGATCTCAAGCGCCAGCGGACACGCTACAACAAAGAGCATTATGGCTCGTAGGTCTTGGCGTGCGTTTCTCGACACCAGCGCCTTGATCGCCGGTCTATTGTCTCCCACTGGAAGTGCGCATGAGGTCTTGCGGCTGTTCGAGATCGGTGTCGTGGAGTTGATCGTGTCCCGCCAAGTGCTGGTCGAAGCCGACCGCAATCTCACTGCAAAGATGTCCATGCTTCTCGACGCGTACCATGAATTTCTTCGCCGTCTGAATCCGGAGGTCGTTGAAGACCCGAGTCGTGAGGCGATCAGCCAAGCCAGGCAGGTGATTCACCATGCCGATGCGCCTATCCTGGCAGCCGCCATTGAGTCGAGGGTAGATTATATAATTACGTGGAACACCAGGCACTTTCACAAAAAACCAGTCCAAGACTTCGTCTCGTTTCCCATCGTGACCCCGGCTGAGTTCCTGACGGCATTTCGCCGCGCGATTCTAGAAGAATAGAGATTCAGCGGAGTGTCGCAAACGAGGGGTGGTCTAGACGCAAAGCCGGCCAGAGAAATCAGTACCCTGGGCGCTGGTAAACGTTCAGCCGCATTAAAGATGGTGTGCCAGCGTGTGCCTTCGCGGTGTCCGGTCAGCCACCGGAGATCGCAATGGATGTCGTCGGAGTGGTAGGACTCGCATCAGAAGTGGAGTCTGGTATGCATAGTGACGTATTGAAAATCTGCGATGGTTCGAAGCTGAGATGGCTGAAATAACCGGCGCGTGGATGTAGCCTCACGGTTCTACCTCTCGCACTCCTCTTTGCTCTGATTGCCCATAGGCCGCCGGGTGCAGGCGCTGCCGGGTAGTGTGTGAGCGCTGTGTAGCGCGATATAAATGGAGAGTGGAATGCAGCAACTTCCGTGCGTCTATTGTTGGCGATCGAGAAACTTCAGGATGGCGTCTTCGAGACTGAATCCGGGTATGGACTTCGGCCATGCATGGCCGCCTGTGGCTGAAACCACGACGGTCAATTCCGCTCCCTTGGCGCAAGAGTGATCCCGCCGAGTCACGCCCTCAGCCATCTTCTGCTCATTCGGGCTGTCGCAGCCCAACATCCGCGCCATGCGTGCTTCTGCATCGAGAAAGGGAAGGGGTGGCGCATTCCAGGCGCGTTTCTGTTTCGGTGCGAATGAGGCATCGAAGGCGATATTGTCGTCGTCTCGGGTGTGGATCAGAAAGGCTGAGATCCCCTGGAGGATGGTCGGTTGGTCGGCAAACATAGCCGATGAAATCACCACGATGCCACGGACCTTTGTCCGCAGAGTAGCCGGCCATCGATAGGCGACCATGCCGCCGTTGGAGTGGCCCATGAGGAAGATCCGTGAGCGGTCCACGGTTGCCTGTGCAGCGATGGTGGCAATGGCTTGATCGATATAGTCGCCTTCATCGATCTTGGCGGTCATGGCATAGGCGCAGCAATGTGCACCGTTCCAGGTGCGGAGGTTCTGACCATCGCGACGGGAAGAACCATTCATGAACGCCACGGCATAGCCACGGCTCAGGAGCAGGTCGGCGAAGGAACTGGACCGCCGGGCCATAAACTGGGCGCTGCCGCCACCGCCATGGAATATCAGAACCAGCGGTTGTGGTGTGCCAATCGGTTGCGCACGCAAGATCAGCTCGCGCTCGACGCCGTCGGAAGTGACTGTGAATACGGTGTTGGAAGGCACGCGGTCCGCCGCTGATACTCCCATGGCGCAGACGGCAAGGGTGAGGCCACCGATCACCGCGAGAACCCCTTGCATTGTTATCTGCATCGTTCGAGTCAGAAGTCGAGTGTCAGAAATGAGGATTGACATGTGTCGTGGCGTATTTTCGGCTTTGCCTCTCCATCAACGACGATCCGAGAATCGACAAAATCAGTGATGGTGCGCGAAGGTCTGTGTTTCGTGGTGGTGCCCGGTCAGCTTCCGAAGGTCGCAATGGATGTCGTCAGGATCGGAGCACTCGGTTTCCAGTTGAATGGTCATGTGTTTGATGCCGAAGTCCGTCGTGATCCGGTTCTGGATCAACTGCAGTAATTCCAGCGGGGTGCGATGCTGTTCGATCATGACGTGGCTGGTCAGCATGACCAACCGAGGTTCGACCGCCCAAATATGCAGATCATGCACGTTCTTCACGCCGGGGATGGCTTCCATCGTGGCTGCGACATGGGATGCACTGATGCCCGGCGGTGTCGATTCCAATAAGACCTCCATCGATTCTTTGAAAATTGGCCAGGCTCCTCGGACGATCACGCCGACCACCAGCAAGCTCACGAGGGGATCCAGGACCGTCCAGCCAGTCAGGAAAATGGCCGCACCACTGACGATGACACCGAGAGAGACCCACGCATCTCCTACCATGTGCCAGAATGCGCTCCTGATGTTCAGATCGTCCTTCGCTCCGTGCTGAAGTAACAGGGCAATCCCGAGATTGGCCACGAAACTGATGGCGGCTACGACCATGACCCACCCACCATCGACCGGAACCGGTTGCAGAAGTCGCTTCACCCCGACGAGCGCGATGCCGAGTGCGGTCAATAGGAGGATAAAACTGTTGAGAAAAGCCGCGATGATGCCGGCACGGTGGTAGCCGAAGGTTCGGCTCTCGGAAGCTGGGCGTGCTGTGAGGAGATGGGCGTACAGCGCCAGAAAGAGCGACCCTTGATCGACGAGATTGTGGCTTGCGTCGCTCATGAGCCCGATGCTGTTGAGGAGCCAGCCTCCGACGAACTCGGCCGCAATGATCACGGCATTGATGGCCAAGGCCAGCTGGAGCCGAGATCGAAGAAGTGTGTATGAGCCTAGTGCCGTCATCAGTGACAGTTTCGCATGTGTTTGGGGATGCAGCAAGTCTTGCCGAAGGATTCCATCGAGGAAGTCGCAGTCGGCTACCGAACAGACTTGGGCGGGAGACGCTCGCTTAACACCGGATAGTTTGTTTGATCCATTCCTGAATTGCCTGTCGCCAGGTCAGTCGCGATCACTCGAAGCGTGATCCCGTCGGGAACTTCCTTCGACGGCGGCACAAAGAACGGTGCTTCGAAGGTACGGCTCGCTTCGTCATAAAACAGTTGGAGTCGCTCGATGATTTTGCCTCCGATCAACACCTCTCCGTAAATACGGATCTTCCGCGAGTCCCAATCTCCATGGGGGCGGACCAATGAGCCGGACAGGGTTCGGACTGAGGCTCGGAGTTTCACATCATCTTTTGCGATCAATGCTTCACATGGCTTGGGCCGCTCGATCTGCACCAGGTAGCCGGAGAGATGCAGGACAATGCCGTCGTTCGTCAGGTCTTGTCCCGGGATCAACAGCAAGGTTGTGCTGGTCCTCTGTAGTGCAGCGGGATAGGCGAGCGGCCCTTCTGCGGAAATCTCCACTACCGTCGGTTTCTGCAGTTCCAACGTGGTGGTAAAGGCGGCAGAAGGACGAGCGCTGTAGATCGGCTCTTCCATCATATGGGGGGTGCGCATGATTTGATTCTGATCCCCTGATTCGCCCTGCTGCAGGCCGGTTGCCAGAATATGGCCGCTGGCGACATCAGTAATCGTCACGCGCGCTCCACCGACTTCGCGGCCCAACACCATCGCCCCATGCGCGACGACCCGCACGAGCACTGTCGTTGGCTGAGGACCGTTGAGCGATGAATGGGGCAGAGTTTGGCTTTGGACGAGAAGCGGAGTGCAGGGAAGGATGATGAGCGAAAGGATCAATCGAAAGGGGACCAGGGCTAACCGGGTCATTTCACCTTGGTACCAGGGTCCACTTCTTCTTGAATGGTGAGCAGCCCCTGTACATCGGCATCCCCTGCCGCGAGCACCATGCCCTGCGATTCGATGCCCATGAGCTTGGCTGGTTTGAGATTCGCCACGATGACGATGGTTTTGCCGACCAGCATGTCCGGCTCGTACTTCTTGCCGATACCGGCAACGATCTGGCGTTGTTCGGTGCCGAGCGACACTTGGAGCTTGATCAACTTCTCCGATTTGGGCACCCGCTCGGCGGAGAGCACCCTCGCCGTCTTGAGCTGTATCTTCATGAATTCGTCGATCGTGATTTGGGGTGGAGCCGGAGGCGCTGCAACGGCTGGGGCGGTGGGTGCTGCTAGGGTTGGTTGTGAAGGAACAGATGATTCGGTCACTGGTCTTGCTCCCGGTTTTGATTCGATGCGTGGGAAAAGCGACGGCCCTTTCTGGATGAGGGTGCCTGGCTTCAGGCCACCCCATTCGATCTTGTTTATCAGCAACGGGCTGGTGAATTCAGCGGAGATGCCCAGTTGAGAACAGATCGACTGCGCACTATTCGGGATCACAGGATACGCGGCTAGGCTGAGGCAGCGGAGCGTCTCTGCCATGGTGTAGAGGACCGTCCGGAGTGTTTCTGCGTCGCTGGCACTCTTAGCCAACGACCATGGCGCGGTCTTGTCGACATACTGATTGGCAAGCTGAACGACGTGCCATATGGCTTCGAGCGCCCGATTAAATTCCAGCTGTTCGAGGTGGCGCGGCAACACTTCGTTCAAGAGAGACAGCGTGGCTTGTTCCAGTTCTCGCTCTAATGAGCTAATCGGCCCCGGCGCGGGCAGCAACCCTGCCTGCGTCCGTTCGATGAGGGTCAGTGTACGACTCAAGAGATTGCCCAGACCATTGGCAAGATCGCTATTGATTCGTGCAACCATTCCGGCAAACGAGAAGTCTCCATCTTGCCCAAAAGGCACCTCTCTCAATAGAAAATAGCGAAAGGCATCTGCGCCGAAATCGTCGGCCATCTTGTTGGGATCGACGACGTTGCCACGGCTCTTCGACATCTTCTCGCCATCCACGGTCCACCAGCCATGGGCGAAGATGCTCTCTGGTAACGGAAGATTCAACGCCATCAGCATCGTGGACCAATAGACGGCATGTGTCGTGAGGATGTCCTTCCCGACGAGGTGGACATTGGCCGGCCAGAATCGGCTGCCCGCTGGTTTTCCCCGGGGGAGATATTCTAAGGCGGACATGTAATTGACCAAGGCATCGAACCAGACGTAGGTTACATAGCTGTTATCAAATGGCAATTCGATGCCCCAGGACAGCCGCGATTTCGGTCGCGAGATTGAGAGGTCTCCTAGCTTCTGGGTTTGCAAGAACCCGAGGACTTCGTTGCGCCGCGACTCTGGGCGAATAAAATTTGGATGTGTTTTGATGTGCTCGATCAAGCGGTCCTGATACTGCCCCATCTTGAAGAAGTAGTTGTGTTCGCTGAGCCGTTCGACGGGACGCTTACAGTCCGGACAGAGGCCGGACTCCACGTCTTTTTCGGTCCAGAACCGTTCATCGAAGGTGCAATACCATCCCGTGTAGGAATCCTTGTACATCAGCTTCTTGTCGTAGAGCCTATTCAGGTATTGTTGGACGATGGATTTGTGCTCTGGGTCCGTCGTCCTGATGAAGGCGTTATTCGAGACGTTCAGCTTCTTCCAGAGGGTCTCAAACTGCGGAGCCAGCTTATCGCAATGGGCCTGCGGGTCGATGCCGGACTTGGCGGCTGCCTGTTGCACTTTCTGACCATGTTCATCGAGGCCGGTGAGGAAGAACACCTCGCACCCTCGCAGCCGCCAGTAGCGCGCCAACACGTCCGCCGCTACCGTGGTATAGGCATGGCCGATATGCGGCACGTCGTTGACATAATAAATCGGCGTGGTGATGTAAAAGGTGTTGTCTTTCGTCATAACGAAGAGAAGATAACAGGTTAGGAATACCGATTTCTAGGCAGAGACTCCGGCGGGGACAAGGCTGAGCGCCTCGCGCAAGCGGAGGAACGTCGTTTCCAGCGCCATCTGCATGTTCAAGTGCCGCGTGGCTTGTTGTTCCGTCCGCTCGATGTCATTTAAGATGGTGAGAAGAGTGTCGACGTTCGCTCGTTGAGCGTATCGTCGCAGGTCGGCGAGTTGGTCGAGATGAAGGATCTGATCCTGATCTCCATCCACCATGACGATGACAAGATCACGGATCCATCGCGCCAGCCATGCGAGCGTTTCTTCTCCACGGTCTGTCTTGGCCAGGCTTTCCGCTACCGAGAGGATGGTTCCACTCGACGTTAAGCGTTCCGGCTTCACCAACGTCAAGCATTCTTGCTGTCGTGCACGAACTTCTGCAATATTCACCGTGAGCGCTTCTCCGATTCGGCCATCGGTGAAGACCGCCAGAAAACGAGCATCAGCAGGAGGAATCTCCTGCTTGAGGATCAGCGCCGCTTCAACTTGCGTACGGGCGGGCGTCGTGAAACGGAGCGCTTGGCAGCGTGATCGAATGGTAATCGGAAGCGCATGGAGCCGGCTGGTGACCAGGATGAAGAGACTATGGCCCGGAGGCTCTTCCAAAGTCTTGAGGAGCGCGTTGGCTGCCCCGATCGTCAGTCGGTCTGCGTCGTCAATCAAGCAAATCTTCCGTTCCCCGACGAGTGGTAGATAGACCAACTGTTGCTCGATCTCCCGCACTTGCTCGATTTTGATTTGCGGCGTTGCTGCGTTCGGGTCGGGCTCGATGACGAAGTAATCCGGGTGTGTCCGCGCGGCGATCTGCAGGCAGGATCGGCAACGGCCACAGCTGTCCTGAACCTCCGTCTGCGAAGGCTGCTCGCAGTTGAGGGCCTGAGCCAGCCTCACGGCGGTCATCGACTTTCCGATCCTGGCTTCACCATAGAACAGATGGGCATGAGCCAAGCGTCCATTGCACAAGATCGCCTGAAGGAGGGAGATGGATTGCTCGTGGCCTGTGATATCGGCGAAAGGCATGGGCTATCGGCGTTTCGATGTCGGTATGCGATAGGTCTTGAGCCAGTTCATGACCAGTGCTTCTACGGCTTGTGCCACAGATTCTAGAGGTCGTGCGGAATCGATCACCATGATGCGTCGAGGTTCTCGTCGTGCCAACGCGTGAAATCCAGCACGGACTTTCCGATGGAACCGTTCGGTTTCTCGGTCGAGTCGATTTTCGGTAGCGGCGCGACCGCGGCGCCGACCGAGTCCGATAGATACGGGGACGTCGAAGAGCAAGGTGAGCTGCGGAGCAAGCTTTCCTGTCGCCCAGTCGTTCATCGTGCGCAACGCTCGGAGATCCAATCCCCGTCCGTACCCCTGATAGGCCATCGTTGAGTCTGAGAATCGATCGCAGACGACCGTCATCCCGCGCGCGAGTGCAGGTTTGATGACGTGATCCACATGTTGGCGTCTTGCCGCAAAAATAAGGTAAGCTTCCGTTTCGGGGGCGATCGTTTCCACCGAATGGTCAAGCAGGATACTCCGCAGACGTTCAGCGAGCAACGTCCCTCCCGGTTCTCTGGTATGCAGCACGTCAAGGCTTTGCGCGGTCAGCCGCTCACAAAGTCTTCGAGCTTGTGTCGTTTTTCCGCTTCCCTCACCACCCTCCAACGTGATGAAAATACCCGTCGGTTTTCCAGACACTCTACCCATCGGCGATTTTCATTCCAGCCGTCATTGAGGAACGATCCTATGTCAGGTCTCGGCGAATAGCAAGACCGATACCGTCATGGGATTTCATCGATGTTGGGCACATAACCCATTGAAATTTACAATAAAACGCTTGCGGGGTCTGTCCAGATCTTTGTAAGATGAACAGCTGAATGCTCTGCCTGTAGCTGGGTGGCGGTGGATGATGATCAAGACTGCGCTAAGACGATATTTTCTGACAGGACTCCTGCTTGTTACTCCTATCTGGGGCACTATTCTTGTCCTGAAGACCCTGTTCGTGGCGGTCGACGGCATCTTAGGCGACGCTGTCGCAGAATTGGTGCCGGACCATTATATCCCCGGCCTAGGGATCCTCACTCTGGTGCTGCTCATCTTTTTGGTCGGGTTGTTCGCGGCGAATTTCATCGGGCGCCAGATTGTGGGGCACTGGGAGGATTGGCTGAACCGACTGCCCCTCGTCCGGGGGATTTATTCCACGTTGAAATCCATGATGGATATTCTGTCCTTTTCGGAGCGAGGGTCCTACCGGCGTGTCGTCTTGATCCAATTCCCGAAAAACGGTCATTATTGTTTTGCGTTCGTGACCGGCATGACGAAAGGCGAGACAACGGCATTGGGCCAGGAGGCGCTGGTTCATGTCTATGTGCCTACCTCACCCAATCCGACGTCGGGCTATTTCCTATTGGTGCCGGAACGGGAAGTGACATCTGTTGATATCAGTATTGAGGAAGCGATGAAACTGATCGTGTCAGGCGGCCTCTATACACCGTCCGGCACAATAGCGTCGGCCCTGAGCGGGGAATCGAAGTGGAGTCAGGTCAAACAGCCGGATGCCGGTGTGCCGATCGGATAAATACGTGCCATATACTCGATTGCGATCCTCTCATATCCGGAGTCCTCGATGAAACAATCGGTCGATCAACAGACGGCGGTCTCGCATATTCCCGGCTTAGGAGTCATCGTAATGGCGGCCGGGTTGGGCAAGCGGATGAAGTCCAACCAAGTAAAGGTGCTGCATCATGTCGCGGGGCAACCGATGGTTTTCTACGCCGTTGATGTGGCGCTCCAACTGGCGAGCCATCGCATTGCGGTGGTGATCGGGCATCAATCCGACAGAGTTCGACAAGTGATTGAATCGGGTATCTCGGGCAGGCCTGGATCAAAGTCGGTGTGTATCGTCGAACAAGCCGAACAACTCGGAACCGGCCATGCCGTGATGCAAAGCCGCCCCGCGTTTTGTCATGGCGACGAGCCGAGTCCGACGAATTATCTTATCTTGAACGGTGACACCCCGTTGCTGAAAGAGGAGACGGCGCGCGAGCTTTTGAGAGTCCATCACACGCAGAAGGCGGCCGTGACGATTCTGACGGCGATGCTTGATGATCCCAGCGGCTATGGCCGAGTCATCCGCCGGCAGCCCGGCGGCGATCACCAAAGGGAAACCACTCCATCCGACGTGCTGAAGATCGTTGAGGATCGTGATGCCGTTCCGATAGAACGGGCCACGAAGGAAATCAACGTCGGGACATATGTCGTGTCCGGAGAATTTCTCTTTGATGCCCTCGATAAGCTGGAACCACGCAACGCACAAAACGAATACTATCTGACTGATATTGTTCAAATGGCAACTGCACAGGGGCGGGGTGTTGCGGCTGTGACCCTTCAAGATCCCGAAGAGGGGCTGGGAGTCAATACCAGACAACAGCTGTCGGCTGCGGAACGGGTCGTCCGTCAACAGATTCGCGATTGCTGGCTTGAAGCCGGAGTCACGATGCGAGATCCTGGATCCGTGTGGATTGATGCTGGAGTCACCATCGGAAGGGACACGGTACTCCACCCACAAGTGAGCCTCGAAGGCAACACAAAAATCGGTGAAGGGACGATCATCCGTTCTGGGGTCCGCATCACGGATTGCACGATTGGAAACAATGTAGAAATTCTCGATCATTGCGTGCTGTGCGAATCACAAGTCGACGACGACGCTCATCTGGGACCATTCGCACATTTGAGACCTGGGGCGACCGTGCGGCGGAAGGCGAAGGTCGGAAACTTCGTCGAGATGAAGAAGGCCGAACTCGGCGAAGGGTCTAAGGCAAATCACCTGACGTATCTCGGCGATGCGCGAATCGGGAAAGGCGTGAATATAGGAGCTGGGACGATTACGGTCAATTATGATGGCGTGAACAAACATCAGACCCTGATCGAGGATCATGCGTCTATAGGGAGCGACACACAGCTCATCGCACCGGTGACGGTAGGACGCGGCGCCTATATTGCCGCAGGAACAACCGTGACGCAGAACGTGCCCGCCGATTCATTGGCGATCGCCCGTGTGCCGCAGGTTAATCGAGTCGGGTGGGCAGCTAAACGTCGGATGTTGCTGACCGCCGGGACGCCAAGCGAAAATTCAGCGAAAATTTCCGATAAACAAAGGGGCCAAAGAACCAAAAAGACGTCGATCAACTTGAAGAAGAGGCGCGCGAAGTCATCGAAACGCTGATTGCGCGAGGGAGAGTCATCACCCGCCTGTGAGCTAGTTGGACCTGGAGCAACCGTCATGTGTGGAATCATCGGATACGTCGGCGATCAAGATGCGGTTCCGATTCTCATCGGGGGGCTGGCGAAGTTGGAATACCGTGGGTACGATTCTTCGGGAGTAGCCGTCATGCAGGGAGAAAAGATTGCCGTCAGACGAAGTGTGGGCAAACTGGTCAATCTTCAAAATTCGCTCAAAACTAATGAGCTCAAGGGAACGGTCGGAATCGGCCATACTCGGTGGGCGACCCATGGGAAGCCCTCGGAACAGAATGCCCATCCGCACCGATCAAAGGGGTGCGTGTTGGTACACAACGGGATTATCGAAAACTATCAGGAGCTGAAGCAGCAGTTGCAAAAAGACGGCTACAAATTCGAGTCGGAAACCGATACGGAGGTTGTCGCGCATTTGATCGATAAGTATCTTCAGAAGGACAACAAGCTGGCCGATGCCGTGCGGCTTGCGACGAAAGATGTGCGCGGCAGTTATGCGCTGGCGGTGATTTCCGAGCGGGAACCAGGAACGTTGATTGCCGCTCGATCCGGCTGCCCGCTCGTCGTCGGGCGGACGAAGTACGCCTCCTACGTTGCCTCCGACGTGATGGCGATGCTCGCGCACACGCGAGAAGTGACCTACCTCGAAGAAGGGGATGTGGCGGTGGTCACGCAACACCGAGTGGACCTTACCGATGTGGACGGCCATGCCGTCTCACGCAAGTCGTCGACGATTACGTGGGATGCTTCGGCAGTGGAGAAAAGCGGCTATCCCCACTTCATGCTGAAAGAGATTCACGAACAGCCGCAGACCATTCTTGATACCATGCGTGGACGGTATTCCTATGAGACCGGGGAGGCGGATCTTCCCGATATCGGCTTGACGCCGAAGGAATTCGCAGCGATCGAGCGTATCTGGATCGTCGCCTGCGGCACGTCCTGGCATGCGGGGCAAGTCGGAAAGTATCTGTTCGAAGAAATGGTCCGTACTCCGGTTCAGGTGGATATCGGCAGCGAGTTTCGGTATCGCGATCCGCTTGTCGGGAAAAATGACTTATTCATTACGATTTCTCAATCCGGCGAAACGGCCGATACGCTGGCGGCCGCGCGAGAGGCGAAGCAAAAAGGTGCGCGCGTCGTCTCGATCGTCAACGTCGTCGGCAGTACCTTGGCGCGTGAGTCGGACGGGGTGCTGTACACGCACTGCGGACCGGAGATCGGAGTGGCTTCGACTAAGGCATTTACCGCGCAACTCACCGCGCTGTATCTTCTGGCCTTGCATTTTGCGCGAGTTCGTAATGTGATGAAAGTAGCGGATGGGAAAGCCTGGCTCGATCGGTTGGTGCAGCTGCCGGTGTTGGTCGAGCGTGTGCTCCAGCGAGAAGCTGAAATCGTAGCCATCGCCAAGCGGTATTACAAAAAGCGGAATTTTCTGTTTTTGGGACGCGGCATCAACTACCCGATCGCACTGGAGGGTTCGCTGAAGCTCAAGGAAATTTCCTACATCCATGCCGAAGGCTATGCGGCGGGCGAGATGAAGCATGGCCCGATCGCGCTGATCGACAAAGATATGCCGGTCGTGGTTCTGGCGCCTCGGGATCGACTGTACGACAAGACGGTCAGCAATCTCATGGAAGTGAAAGCGCGCCGCGCGCCGGTAATTGCCTTCGTGGCTGAAGGAGAGCGGGAGCTCGGCAAGATCGCGGATGCGGTGTTTACCATTCCTGACACCCATTCGCTGATCTCGCCGATTTTGTTTACCATTCCGCTACAACTTCTCGCGTATCATATTGCGGTATTGCGCGGGGCGGATGTCGATCAGCCGAGAAATCTGGCGAAAAGCGTGACGGTAGAATGAGGGGAAATGAGGCGCAAAGATAGAGTCCCCGTGCTCGCTCAACGCGCGGCTTCAGAAAGCCCTCGTTGAATGCGCGCAGTAGGGGACTCCATCTTCACGCCTCATCGGGAAGGGCAGAAGAAAGGGGATGAAGAGTGGAGATTACGCAGCAGGATGTGGAAAAGGTGGCGCAGCTGGCGAGATTGGCGGTGAGTGCGGCTGAAAAAGAGACATTTGCCAAACAGTTGACCCAAATTCTTGCGCATGTCGATACGTTGAACCAGTACGACACGACGGGAATCGAGCCGACCGCTACGGTCATGGGGCAAGCAAATGTGTTTCGCGAGGATCTTGTGCGTCCATCGCTGCCTTCGGACAAAGCTTTGGCTAATGCGCCTGAGCGTGAAGCTGACGGGTTTGTAGTACCCAAAATTCTAGAGGAGCGTTAATCGTCAGGCCGCCGACTCGTACGTTGACGACAACGAATGCTGAGCGGCGATTGACGAATAGCGGAAAGATTAGATGTTTCGACAAATGCTACGTTCGAAAATTCACCGTGCGACAGTGACGGGCGCCCATCTCGAGTATGAAGGCAGTCTGACGATCGATCACGACTTGATGGAGGCGGCCGGGATTTTGCCGTATGAGGCGATTGTCTGCTCGAACTTGAATAACGGCGAGCGATTCATGACCTATGCGATCAACGGTACGCGAGGGAAGGGGGAGATCATTTTAAACGGGCCCACCGCGCGAAAAGCGGCGGTCGGAGATCAGATCATCATCTTTTGTTATGAGTATTACGGTGAAGAAGAGATCAAGAAACACGCACCCAAGATCGTTCGGGTGAATGACAAAAATCGAATTGTGACGGTGAGCTGAGAAGCCATGGACAGGCCGATCGATGACGCTCGTGGTGGTCCGTGTTCGTCTCACCCGTCGGTAGCGAGAAATTCATGTCCCTTCATAAACTGACTCTCTGCGAGCTTCAGAAGCAATTCAAGACAGGGGAAGTGACGGCGACGGAAATCGTGCGCGCCTACTTTCTGCGTATCAGTCAAGTAGAGCCCAAGGTGAAGGCCTTCGTCACCCAAGCGAAAGAGTCGGCATCTCTACAGGCGGAGGTCTTGGACCGGAAGCTCAAGGCTTGGAGAAAGATCGCCCCGCTTACCGGAATGCCTCTTGCCATCAAGGATAATATCTGTACGGACGGGGTTCCCACGACCTGCAGCTCTCGGATGTTGCAGAACTTCATCCCGCCTTACGATGCGACGACCGTCGCCAAGTTGCGTGCGCAAGAGTACCTCTTGTTGGGTAAGACGAATTTAGATGAATTCGCGATGGGATCGTCAACGGAAAACTCCGCGTTCGGCCCCAGCCGAAATCCCTGGAACCTGCACTGCGTGCCGGGAGGATCAAGCGGAGGATCTGCGGCGGCGGTGGCGGCAGAGGAATGTGTGGCGGCACTTGGCTCAGACACAGGCGGGTCCATCAGGCAGCCGGCAGCCTTCTGCGGCGTGGTGGGACTGAAGCCGACTTACGGGCGGGTCTCAAGATATGGGTTGGTTGCCTTCGCTTCCTCGCTGGATCAAATCGGGCCGATTACGAGAGACGTGCCTGACGCGGCGTTTCTTCTGCAGGCCATTGCCGGTCATGATCCGATGGACTCCACCTCGGTCGACCGCTCCGTGCCGGATTACATGAAAGCGCTGCAAAAACGGGATCTCAAAACTCTGAAGATCGGCGTACCGGTCGAATTTTTTACTGAAGGCCTCGATACGGACGTCGAGCAGGCAGTCAGAGCCGCCATTGGGGAGTTGAAGAATCTTGGCGCTGATATCAGGGAAATTCGTCTGCCGAGCACCGGCGCGGCTGTGGCTGTGTACTATGTGATCGCGACGGCGGAAGCCAGTTCGAATCTCGCCCGCTTCGACGGGGTGAAGTTCGGTTTTCGCGCCAAGGAAACCAAAGACCTTCTCGAACTCTACCTGAAGACACGGCAGGAAGGGTTTGGGCCGGAAGTGAAGCGTCGGATCATGCTGGGGACATATGTCCTCAGTGCCGGCTATTACGATGCCTATTATGGGAAGGCCCAAGCGGTGCGAACGTTGGTCTGCCAAGATTTCGCGGCCGCGTTCAAAGAAGTGGATTTGATCGTGACTCCGGCCACCCCGACCCCGGCCTTCAAGCTTGGTGAAAAGAGCGAAGATCCCCTGCAGATGTACCTCTCCGATATTTTTACGATCTCGGTCAACCTGGCCGGATTGCCGGCGATCGCCCTGCCGTGCGGTTTCAGTAAAACAGGGCTCCCCATTGGCGTACAGCTGATCGGGCGAGCTTTTGAGGAAGAGACGGTGCTTCGGGCCGCACATGCCTATGAACAATCGACGCACTGGCATCTCAAAAAACCGATGATACGGTAGAGGCAGCCGAAGAAGAACATTCGAGATGAAAGACCGGGAGGATTGGCAACTATGACGATCGTCGAAATCGCCGCGCTTCTCGTGGCTGTGGCATTTGCTGTGCTGGTCGGGTACCTCGTGCCGGTATTGATGCAAGTCCGTAAAACGGTGGCCGAGTCCGAACAGCTCCTCTCGAAGATGAACACCGAGGTGCCGGCTCTCGTCGCTGAACTGCGAGCGATGAGCCAGAATTTGAACGATGTGACGAATCAAGCGCGTGAGGGGGTCGAGCACGCGGCGGTTTTGCTTCACGCGGTGGGTGAAGTCGGTGAGTCTGTGCAACAGGTCCATAACGTCGTTCGCGGATCGGGAGGGACGCTCTTAAACAGAGTGGCGAGCATGGTTGCGGGTTTCAGGGCAGCATCTCATGTCGTGCGGGAACGCATGAAACAAGAAGGAGGGACACACAATGGCGGATGATCGAGGAACATCAGCGATGGTTTTCTTGGCATTTTTAAGCGGAGCGACGATGGGCGCCGTCGCGGCGCTCTTACTGGCGCCGCAATCGGGGGACGAATCACGTGACCAGATTCGAAGATATGCCCGTCGCGCGGAAAACGATCTGCGGGACCTTGCCGGACGGGCCGGTGAGGCATTTGAAGAAGTCGTTGATCAGGGCAAGGAGTTTGTCGAAACGAAGCGGTCGGTTCTGCGAGATGCATTCGATGCCGGACGCGAAGCCGTGAAGCGCGAACGCGGTCGTAACGATGAGGGGGCTGATCGAGGATGATCTTTGAGACGGTCATCGGAGTGGAGGTCCACGCCCAACTGCGGACGAAGTCCAAAATGTTCTGCGGGTGCGGCACGACATTCGGTCTGTCGGCCAACAGCCAGACCTGTCCAGTCTGCCTCGGTCTGCCGGGCAGTTTGCCCGTGATCAATCGAACGGCAGTCGACATGGCGGTTCGTGCAGGTTTGGCGCTGAACTGTACGGTCGCAGCGAACAATCTATTTGCGAGAAAGAATTATTTCTACCCGGATTTACCGAAGGGGTATCAGATTTCCCAATATGAGTCCCCGATTTGCCAGCATGGGTGGATTGAGATGCGCGACGGTGACGGGATAAAACGAATCCGCATCCGTCGCGCGCATTTGGAAGAGGATGCCGGAAAGAACATCCATGAGACCGGCACCAGTGGGAGCCGGATAGATCTGAACCGTGCCGGCACACCGCTATTGGAGATCGTGACGGAACCGGACATGTGTACAGCCGACGAGGTGGTGGCCTATCTCAAAGGGTTGCGGGAGATCTTAATGTACCTTGACGTCTGCGACGGCAACATGGAGGAGGGGAGTTTCCGGTGTGAGCCGAATCTGTCGCTGCGTCCGTCGGGGCAGAAAGAGTTTGGGACGAAAGTCGAGCTGAAGAACATCAACTCCTTCAAGTATGTGAAGGATGCGGTCGAGTATGAGATCAAACGGCAGACCAAAGTGTTGAATGAGGGAGGCAAGATTCGTCAGGAAACGAGGCTTTGGAACATCGAACGTGGTGAAACGGCGGTCATGCGTTCGAAAGAAGAAGCCCATGATTATCGGTATTTCCCCGACCCTGATCTGGTGCCGTTGAAGTTGGACGATGAATGGATCGAAGGATTCCGTGCCGAGTTGCCCGAATTACCGGCCCTGCGGATGAAGCGATTCGTGTCGGACTATGGGTTGCCTGAATATGACGCCGCTATCCTGACGGCTTCGAAGGGCATGGCGGACTACTTCGAGGTGTGCGCGAAGCAGTTTAATCAACCCAAGACCGTGAGTAATTGGGTGATGGGAGAGTTGATAAGAGAGTTGAACAACTCTAAGACGGATATTTCAGCGTCGCTTATCACACCTGAACGGCTGGTGAACCTTTTGCAGATGGTGGACAAGGGGACCATCAGCTTAAAGGTCGCCCGTGAAATCTTTCCCGAGCTCTATAGCAACGGGAAGACTCCAGAGCAGATCGTGCAGGAAAAAGGGTTGACGCAGGTCTCCGACGAAGGAGCGTTGGCCAAGATCATCGAAGATGTCCTCAGCAAGAATCCTGGGCAGTTCGCGCAGTTCAAGGAAGGCAAACAACAAGTATTGGGCTTCCTGGTCGGGCAGGTGATGAAGGCGAGCGGGGGAAAAGCGAATCCAGGGAAGGTCAACGAGTTACTGAAGAAGAAGCTGAGCGTCTAACCAGAGAGGGATAAGCGGTATGAGCGCGATTCGAGAAATCAAGGGCAGACAGATTATTGACTCACGAGGCAATCCGACGATTGAGGCCGAAGTGACGCTCGAGAGCGGTGCGAAAGGGCGGGCTGCTGTTCCATCCGGGGCTTCAACCGGGGAAAAAGAAGCGATCGAACTCCGAGACGGGGACAAGAAACGGTGGATGGGAAAGGGCGTCTCAAAGGCGGTCTCGAATATCAGTAAAGTCATTGCCCCGGAATTGCTCGGTAAGGAAGCATTCGATCAGGCCGCTATCGATCGAGCCATGATCGTGTTGGATGGAACGAAGACCAAAAGTAAGCTGGGGGCCAATGCAATCTTGGGTGTCTCGCTAGCTGTTGCGAAGGCGTCGGCAAATGAAACAGGGCAGCCGCTCTATCGTTATCTCGGAGGGACGAATGCTCGTGTGCTGCCTGTCCCGCTCATGAACATCATCAACGGCGGAGCCCATGCCGATAATCGATTGGACCTCCAAGAGTTCATGATCATGCCGGTAGGAGCCGGCCGGTTTAGCGAGGCCCTCCGAATGGCCACGGAGGTCTTTCATTCGTTGAAGACACTCTTAAAAAAGAAGGGGCTCAATACGGCCGTGGGGGATGAAGGTGGGTTCGCCCCGGATTTGCAATCCAACGAAGAAGCGCTGGGTTTGATCGCGCAATCGATAGAAGACGCCGGCTATAAGGTCGGGCAGGATATCGCTTTGGCGTTGGACTGCGCGGCGAGCGAGTTTTACGACAAGGGGCGGTATGTTCTCGAAGCGGAAAAGAACCCGGAACGTTCGTCGGAGGAGCTGATCAACTACTATGGAAAGTTGCTGGATCGTTATCCGATCCTCTCGATCGAGGACGGGTTGAGCGAATTGGATTGGAAGGGGTGGAAAATTCTCACGGAGAAGCTTGGCAAACGAGTACAGCTCGTCGGGGACGACATCTTCGTCACCAATGTCGAAATCTTCTCAAAGGGCATCAGGGAAGGAATCGGAAATTCGATTCTGATCAAGCTCAATCAGATCGGGACTCTGACGGAAACGTTGGATGCGATCGAACTTGCGAAGCGATCGGGCTATACGGCGATCATTTCGCACCGGTCCGGTGAGACCGAAGACACCACGATTGCGGACGTGGCGGTCGCAACGAACAGTGGATTGATCAAGACGGGGTCCTTGTCTCGAACGGATCGCGTGGCCAAATATAACCAATTGCTCCGAATCGAAGAAGAGCTAGGAGCCGTGGCGCTGTATCGTGGTCGAGAGGCAGTGACGGCCAGGGTCTAGCTGGCATGGAGTCGGCAGGTGGATAGCATGATTATCAAGCAAAATCGAGGACGGCAGTGGTTGAAATGGCGACAGCGCATACTGATCGTCATGCAGGTGATCGGCGCTGGTGGCTGTGTGTGGCTGTTCGTGGCCTTGTTTTCCGGAGAAATGGGCCTGAGTCGGTATCTGTCCATGCGCGATCACGCCAGAAATTTAGAGCAAGAACTCTCGGCTTTACGTCGAGAAAATACCACATTGCAGCAAGATATTACCCGCCTCCAGCATGACCCCGCCAAGATCGAGCAGTTGGCACGAGAGCAGTTGGGCTATGTGCGCAAGGGTGAAACTGTGTATCAACTGGTACCGGATTCTGCGAAAAAACCGGAGTCCTTCTCGAAACCATGAAGTTCGGAACGGTGGCCATCATTGGCCGATCCAACGTCGGCAAGTCGACGCTGCTCAATCGCCTGCTTGGCGAAAAAATTTCGATTGTGTCGAGTAAGCCGCAGACCACAAGGACCCGTATCATGGGCGTCATGCATGTGGAAGGAGCGCAAATTGCCTTTCTCGACACGCCGGGGCTTCATAAACCCGAGCACTTGCTGAATCGTCGAATGGTGCGCACTGCCGTGGAGACCATGGAAGATGCGGATCTGTTCTACATGCTCATGGATGCGACGAGTCTGCCGGGTCCCGGAGATTTGACCGCTGTGAAGCATATGAAGGAGGCGTTGGCCAAACAGCCGCGTCCGGTCATCCTTGTCGTTACGAAAATCGATCTCGTCAACAAGCAGAAGCTGCTCCCGACTCTTGATCGTTATGGCAAACTCTTCGCCTGGACGGAGATCGTGCCGGTTTCCGCCCAGCTCGACGACAATGTGGACCGGTTGTTGGCCGTGACGGTCTCTTATCTTCCATCCGGAGAAGGAGCCTACGGCGACGATGTCGTGACAGATCAGACAATGAGAACGCTGGCGGCTGAGATGATCCGTGAGAAGGTGTTGCAAGAGACGGAGGAAGAAGTGCCGTATGCGGTCGCGGTCGAAATCGATGAGTTCGTCGAGCAGGGAAAATTGGCGAAGATTCGGGCGTCGATTTTGGTGGAGCGAGAAACGCAGAAGGGTATCCTCATAGGCAAACAAGGAGAGCGTTTGAAAACGATCGGTACGCAGGCCAGACTGGACATGGAACGGCTATTCGACATGAAAGTGTTCCTTGAACTATGGGTGAAGGTGAGGAAGGCGTGGCGCGAGGACGAGCAGACCTTGGCGCAGTTGGGGTATTGACGGAACGGGTATGCAAGCGGAACGACCGATAGAGCCACGGGTGCCTGATCAGCGCCCTCGCCAGTCCGAACGCGACATGTTGCGGGAAATCTTGCGCGATCAGACCGAGCGCGGGCAGACGAAATCGGACATTGTGATCCAGTCTGTGCAGAAGTTACTGCGACGCGGAGCTATTACGAACCTCTCCAAGATGTTGGGACGTATGCATCCCGCGGACATCGCCAAAGTCGTGACCCATCTCTCCTCTCCGAAGGAAAAGCGTGAAATTTTCGAGCTGGTCCGTGGCGAAGGCAAGCGCGGGCAAGCGCTCAGTGAACTCGACGGCGACAGTATCCAACAAGTACTCGCAGATCTGTTGCATTCCGACATTGCGTGGCTCTTGAAAGACCTCGGTCCCGATGATGTGGCGTATATTCTCGGATTCCTTCCCGAAGAGCGCAGCAAAGAGATTCTCGCTTTGATGAAAACCGAGGATTCGACCGAGGTGGCCGACATCCTGAAGTATCCAAAGGATACGGCAGGCGCGATTATGACCACGGAGTTCTTTTCCTTGCCGGAGGATGCCACGGCACAGGAAGCGATCCGTCGGTTGCAGCAAGCTACCGATGCCGAAATGGTGTTCTACATTTATGTAACGGACAAGGATGATCGCCTGGTCGGTGTCCTCTCGCTTCGGCAGCTGATCACCGTCCCTCCGACGACTCCACTGAAAAATATCATGACCCGAGAGGTCATGAGTGTGGCGATCGACATGGATCAAGAAGAAGTCGCGCGCCAGGTGGCCAGCTATAACTTGCTGGCGATTCCGGTTGTAGAGCGAGACGGCAAACTCGTGGGCATCATCACGGTTGATGACGTGGTGGATGTGATCCGGGAAGAAGCGACCGAAGACATGTTGAAGATGGCCGGGGCAATTGAAGAAGAAACGGGCTCGAAGTCTTCGAGCTTCGGCTCGGCGAAACTGCGGTTGCCATGGCTCTTCACCAATCTAGTCGGCAGTCTCCTGTCTGGTGCGATCCTTTGGTATTTCCGTTATACGATCCAGGAAGTTGTGGCGATCGTGAGTTTTATTCCTGTAATTGCGGCGATGGGTGGTAATGTGGGGCTGCAATCCTCGACGTTGATTATTCGAGGGTTGGCCATCGGCTCGGTGGAACTCACCCATGTCTGGCCTGTTTTTTTTCGTGAAGCGAAGATCGGCCTAGTCATGGGGGTGGCATGCGGTGTGACGCTGACACTGGTTGCATGGGTTTTGCACCAAGGGTTTTTAGGAATGGTCGTCGGAGCTTCGCTGATCATCGCGTTTCTGGTGTCGACCAGCATGGCGACGATTATGCCGATTCTCCTCAAACGGGTGGGGGTCGATCCGGCCGTTGCGGCCGGTCCTTTTGTCACGACGGCTAATGACATCACCGGTATTACAATCTACCTGACTTTGGCCACTCTTTTCTTGGAATATCTCCGATGATACGGACAGGCGCGTTGCCACGTTTCTGTCGCGATTGGGAGTGGTGAGCCGTGCCGCTGGTAAAGACGACGGCGATCATTTTGCGGAGTCGCAAGTGGGGTGATGCCGATCGAATCGTCACCTTGTATTCCAAGGATTTTGGTAAAATCCGAGGCATAGCTCGTGGTGCTCGTCGTCAGAAAAGCCGCTTCGGAGGTGCAATCGAACCGTTCAGCGTGTGTCGCCTGAATCTGTTTGAAAAAACAGGGGATTCCCTATTTCGTATTTCGCATGTTGATCTCGTGCGTTCGTCCCAAGCGCTGCGGGAAGACCTTCGCTTGATGGCATCGGCGGCGAGGATGGTCAATGTCGTAGCAGCGATTACTCCGGATGGAGATCCGGACGCGCTCTTGTTTGATACCCTGGAACAAGGCCTCGCCTCGCTCCACGAAAGTGAGGACCCGGCCTTTACGGCGCTCCTTTTTCAGATCAGACTGCTGAGTTTGACAGGGTTTCGTCCGCAGACCGATCAGTGCGCCGCCTGTGGGAAGAGGCATTTCGTCGGAGAGCCTCAATTTTCTCCGATCGCCGGAGGCCTTGTGTGTCTGATCTGTGCCGCACGTCAACGAGTTCGATGTGTCGCATTCTCACGAGGCAGCCTCTTGTTCCTCCAACAAGCCATTCGGTTGGCTCCGGCAGTACTCACACGGTTGCGAGCTGCGGGGCAAGTACGGAATGAGGTAGAGGAAGCGATTGAAGGATACGTAACAGTTGTTGCAGGAAAGCGGCTGCCACCGGTTGACTTCCTATCGCTCGCGTTGCCAGGATGAGCCAGACACGGTGAGAGACGAAAACATGGCAGCCATTACTCTGGAACCTCGAGATATGGAGTGGCTCGACAAGGGAGTGCTGGGAATCCAATGGAGCGATGGCCACAAGGGGGTCTATCCGGTTCGTTATCTGCGACAGCACTGCCCCTGCGCGGCTTGTGTCGATGAGTGGACGGGCGAGCGCCGTCTTAAGGCAGAGGATGTGCCGATCTTGATTATGCTCCAGGATATTGAGTCGGTGGGACGCTATGCGTTTCAGTTCAAATGGAGCGATGGTCACGATACCGGTATTTATTCTTATTCATCGCTAAGAAAATTGTGCCAGTGCGATATCTGTCAGCCGGAGAAACCAGTTGAGCCAAAATCCAGACGGCTCATGTGAGGCTTGGATACAACGTGACCAACAGCTCCCTTGCTCTGATAAAGGCGATACGGTGTCTAAGTGGATTTTTGGTACTTGTACTAATCGTAGGCTGCAAGAGTATGCCGACGCTGGAGCAGCAAGAACAGCTGGTACAAGCCAATAATCTTGTGTTGGACCAAATCACTACCAGGGCAGTCGTCAACGCCTGGGGGAAGCCGCCGCTTTATCACAATGAGTTTACGCATTTTTTTGTGATGCCGGATTTCAGCATTATTCCGCGGTCGCGCGTGGCAACAGGAGAAGCTCCGAGGGGGTGGAAGGCTGGCGTGCATGCGGGCGAAGGAGTGTATTTCGCGTACCCCGATCGTGGTTGGCTGCTAGTATTTCTCGATGATCGCCTTGTGTACAAGGAAGAGCTCAAAACCGAGGAGCTGCATGCTCTTGCAAAAGCCTGGGCCTATGAGGATCGATTCAAAACCAGACTCGACGAAGCTTCTCGACCTTAAGTCCTCCGCCTAATACCTCACATGACATCCGCATCAGGAGATGGATTGAACATCGTGATGGCAACTTCCGAAGCCGTTCCGTATGCCAAGACGGGTGGATTGGCCGACATGGTGGGCGCGTTGGCGACCGAGCTGACAAAATTGGGGCATCATGTGACATTGCTGATACCGGGTTACCGAGGTCGAGCAACCGGTGGGTCTCGTCAACTGGCCATGCGACTTTCTATTCCAGTGGATGGGAAGCCGGTCGATGTAGCGGTGGAAGAAGAGAACGTACCGGTGGCCGATGCATTGCATCAGTTGAGGGTACTGTTTGTGCGGTACGATCCCTACTTTGATCGCCAAGGACTCTATCAACAAGATCATCATGATTATCCGGATAATCTAGACCGGTTTATCCTATTCTGCCGTGCGGTTCTCGAAATAGTGCGAGATTTGATTGAGACTAATGAGAAGAAGGTCGATGTGCTGCATTTGCACGATTGGCAGACAGCCCTGTGCGCAGTATACCTAAAAACTCTTCCTCACAAGTATAAGAGGCTCGAGCGGCTGAGAGTGCTCTTGACCTTGCACAACATGGGATATCAGGGCACTTTCCCCGGTGAGCAGTTTGTGAAGATGGGGCTGCCCCCATCACTATTTTCTCCGAGCGGACTCGAGTACTATGGATCGGTTAATTGTCTGAAGGGTGGCATCATTTTTTCGGATGCTGTTTCCACGGTGAGTCCAACCTATGCGAAGGAGATCATGACCACAGAATATGGGTGTGGTCTTGAAGGCGTACTGGCAAGTCGTGCGGATGGCGTCAAAGGGATAACAAATGGCATCGATGTCGACACCTGGAATCCCAAGAACGACCTCTACTTATCGGCTAAGTATACGGCTGATGATTTGTCAGGAAAACAAGCATGCAAACGAGCACTCCAACGTGAGCTTGGACTGCCGAATCGTGATGTTCCCGTCTTGGCTGTGATCGGTCGGTTGACCTTCCAGAAGGGCTTTGATCTCCTGATAGGTGTGATTCCTGAGCTCATGTTCTTAGATACACAAATCGTCGTGCTCGGTACGGGGGATCAGCATTTGGAACAACAATTTAGTGCAGCCCAAGCCAGATATCCTGATCGTATTGGTTTATGCCTTGGATTTGATGAAGGGATGGCACATCGTATTGAAGCTGGTTCGGACATGTTAATTATGCCGTCTCGTTATGAGCCATGTGGATTAAGTCAGCAGTATAGCCTTCGGTACGGCACGATACCTATTGTACGTTGTACGGGAGGATTGGCGGATACTGTTGTTCCCTTTCGACCATCAACGATCAAATCTGGATGTGCAACTGGCTTCCATTTCATTGAAGCTTCGGCCGACTCTCTGCTTTCGGCGCTCCTGCTCTCGCATCATGTGTACAAAGAGCGGCAGACATGGCAATCCATGATCCACGCGGGAATGAAGTCCGATCTATCTTGGGGTCGATCGGCAAAACTATACGTAGATTTATATCGAGAGTTGTAGAGAGAAAGAAGAGCGAGTTAGCGGATGTTGAAAGAAACGTTGACCCCTGAGGCGAGTTTTGCCAGCAACGTCTTTGCCTTTAGAACGTAATAAGAGCCTTCTTCTTTATGGAGCTTGATAACTGAAACCAAGAGATCACGAGCAATATCAGTTTGCCCTTGATTAAGGGCCAGTTCTCCCGTGTGTAAGGCACAAGCAGCAGCCATCGCTTTTATATCGACTGCCACCCGATTCGTTGGATTGGCCACTAGACGCTCAAACTGAGTTGGCAATGGCAATATAAATCCTTCGTTTGCCGTTTGGCTAGTTGTGCGCAGTTGCTTCAGATCTAAAGTTGCCTGGGCTAAGTCAGAGGTTGATTTGCAATCAGCATAGGTATTCCACAGCGACATGAAGCCGCTATTTTTCAGTTCTGTCAATTGAGGTGTAGAACCGGTCGTACAACCTGAAGTAAGAACTGCTGCTCCCAATAACCCCACTACCAACCCTTCTCTGAGCACATCGCAACGCATCCAGCTACACCTCCTGCTGCACTACATAATTTGCTGATACCTATGCAAATGGCAGGCCGGATGAGCCTAGCTTGAATCGTACTTAAAATACGATAATTTTGTGAACTTGATCTGCAGCTAATGTGTCAATCTCGACTCACTGTTGCACCATTAACACAACTAACACAACGAAAGAAGGCCGAAATATCAGGAAGGCTTTGGACGAGATCTTCAAGAATTGAAGATTTGGACGAGAATTCCAGTACGGGTGGTAGCGTTGGTCTTTCGCATGATGTGCTTAATGTGTTCTTTTACGGTTTGTTCAGTAATCTGGAGGGCATTGGCGATTTCTTTATTGGTCCACCCTTTTGCCAAATGTTCAACGACTGATTGCTCACGGTTAGTCAACTGAAAACGTTCTCGCGCATGTTCTGTATTGAGGTTTTGTTTCCGCCCCAACTCTTCCATGGTAACCACAAGCCTGGCGCTTTGGATGCCTCCTCGATCCGGTAAGCCAAAGCCTCTTAGAAGGATAGGTTGATTAGGGTCGCCTGTCACGCGTTTGAGTTCGAATTGTTCCCAATCCTTGGCTTCCGTGCGTATGTGAAGGGCTTTAATAATTTCCGTACAAAGCTCAGTCAAAGCCGTCGGGAGAACTCCATGTGCTGAAATTGTGGTAGTTCTCCCATGCTCGACGGCATTGATCTTTTTGGCAAGTTCCGTAGCTTGTCGATTCATATGTAGAAGTTGCATAGATGCCGACAGCACTACTATCCCAGACCCCGCCCTCTGATCAGCAAGAGCATCCGTTTGGTCAATACCTTTAACTGCTTCTGTCATAACCTTAAGACATCACCCGATTGTCAGAATTATCGAGTCTGACAGTAATTAGTCTATCTGAACGGAACGAACATTAGGATAATGTGGGAATAGTACCTAACCCTTTCGAGGGAGTCAACATATACCTTTGAGCGAGCAGCCTACGTCATTGGTATTGTCGATTTAGGAAGCGATAAATATATTCGACATAGATTTGGCATGGGGTTACGGGCTAACTTGGAGCGCAGTCCTGCCGCTATACAAATAGCTAGATGATACTTAGGGTTGTCTAATTCATACATAAGGGAAAAATCAAGGTAACGATTTCTTACGAGGGGAGGAATAGACGTGGCGCCAATGGAATGGGAGTGGCCGATAAGAGATAGCTACGAAAATCATGGTGAGCGAGCAGCACTTTTGAGGCCGATTCTTTATGAGATGACCGCGCTAGAGGCAAGGAATGGTAATCTTATTAAGGGCGGGAAAGCGCTATCGCTGAATATTAGTAGCGGAGGCATGTTGGTTCTTATGGACCAGGCCCCGAATATTGAGCAGGTATTGAAAATCTACGTCCCGACACCCATAACAATTGCTGAAACGCCAACACTTGCTGAGGTGCGCTGGACAAGAAAGCTTCCAATTGGGGATTCAAATAGCCACGTCACGTATTTTGTAGGACTTAAGTTTATGTTCTAGTATCACTGCACACATCGAGCTGGCCCTACAAGTAGGACATCGACAAACGATTGATTGCTATGGTGGGTCTCTGTTTGGGATTTGAACGGCTAGATTTTGAGAAGGGATTGAGTTGGTAAGCCTAGTTGTCTGAAAGCTGGTACTTTCGTAGAAAGAATCGCCGTCTCCTAAGTATTGGGTATTGGTGCCAAAGACTAGACGTTATTTCAAAACCTTGCGGAGGGTAATGAGGGCACAGGCCAGGTGAAAGCGCAGCTTTTGGTGGGCACTTAGCTTGGCCACGAACGCCCGCCACAACGCAAGAAGCACCTCGCTGGCTTCCTACTGTCACAGCCTTCGCCTACAGGTACTCTGGCTGCCATATCGCGGGAGCGGTTCATGCCGGTCCAGGGGGATCCACAGGATCTCTTCAGGAGCACCATCGGGCGTCGGTGACAGGTCGGCCGTCCTGGGGGCGATATTTCGATGGGGCAGATGCGGCAAATCTGGTCCCCCCCTAAGTCCGCGACACGTCCTTCATGTTCACGTTGCCCTGTGAGGGTGAAGGTTTCGATCTGTTGTGTGCGTATTGATGAGCGGAGCGTCGATCAAGGTTTTTCTAAGAAGAGTTACTGTTATCTTGCGAAGACAGCTTTCCCATAGCAAGTTGACTTAGTGCGCGTAGTTTATTAGAAAGTTAAAGACTCGATGTGACCTTCCCCCGATTTCAGAGACACCTGTATAAGGAGGAACAGGATGAACTCGGAGGACAGCATGACGACCAAGACCAGACGGCGATACACAGACGAATTTAAGGAAGAGGCGGTCCGATTGGTGCGCGACTCGGCACAGTCGGTGGCGCGGGTGGCCCGGAACCTCGGCATCGCCGACCATCTGCGCTACCGTTGGCGGGCGGAGCAGCAGCAGGCAGAGCGCCATGGCCACTCCCGCCAGGCGATGCGCGCGGAACAGGAGGAGTTCGCGCGGCTGAGACGAGACAATGCAATATTGAAACAGGAGCGGGATTTTTTAACACGTGCGGCGGCGTTCTTTGCGCAGGAGTCGCGATGAGATACCGCGTGATTCAGCAATACGACCGCCGCTATCCCATTCGCCTGATGTGCCGCGCTATGGCCGGCTCCCCGGCTGGCTATTACGCCTGGCGTGCCCGGCCCGAGAGCGCCCGATCGGCGGCGAATCGGGCCCTCCGGATCGACATTCAGCAGCACCATCGGGAGAGTCGCCAGACTTACGGCAGTCCCCGGATTTGGGGGGCTCTCCGCGCACAGGGCCATCGGGTTGGGGAACATCGCGTGGCGCGACTCATGCGGTACCATGGTCTTCGAGCCAAGACGGTCCCGAAGTGGCGGACGACCACGCAGTCCGCACATTCGTTCCCCGTGGTCCCCCATCAGTTGAACCGGCAGTTTGCCGTTGCGGCCCCGAATCAGGTGTGGGCCGGCGACCTGACGTATATCTGGACCGTAGAAGGCTGGCTCTATCTGGCAGTGCTGCTGGATCTCTATTCACGGACCGTGATTGGGTGGGCCATGGGGAGTCGGCTCACGGGGGAGTTGACGCAGCAGGCGTTAGCGATGGCGCTCACCAGACGTCATCCGAAACCAGGCCTGCTCCATCATTCAGATCAGGGCAGTCAGTATGCGGCCACGGCGTACCAGCGGCAACTGCGCGCTGCGGGCATGACCGGAAGTATGTCGCGTCGAGGAAATTGTTGGGACAATGCCTGCGTGGAGAGCTTCTTCGGCACGTTGAAACGAGAACTGATTCATCATCGTCAGTACCGGACACGGGAGGAAGCCCGGCAGGAGCTCTTTGAATACCTCGAAGTGTTTTATAATCGGCAGCGCCGCCACTCAACCCTCGGCTATCAGACTCCCACAGAATTTGAAGCGAGGGCGTCAGTGGCGTAACTCCGTGTCCACGAAACTGGGGGAAGGTCAATCGATACGGGGACGGCGGTAGCCTGTTGAGGCTTTAGATCACACGGAGCTATGAGCGATTTTTTTCAGAGAGATTGAGATGCTGCGAGATGGCGATGGTACGTACTTTGTATAAAGTCAAACCACGAAAAACAAGCCGAGTAAAATTTCCGACGCATGGGAGTGGAGTGTTTCTTGCCACTGTTTCAAGAACAGAGGACTATTCGACGCAAAGTCAAAACCGTAAGTGCTCCTCCTCTTCCCAGGATATCTATTCGTCCGAGTCAATTTATCGGAGCATTATCGAGCGGTGTCTTATACCAGAGGAGTTCGGAAAATCGTGGAGTTCGGTGGGATACCTGTGGAGGTCGATATCGCGATGATTGATGTCATCAAAAGTCGAATGACAACCTCTCAAGTGTATATGCTGGAGAAGCCGAAAGAGCTAAGTAATGGTCGGCTTGTTCAAATTAAGGATGGCCCATTCGTCGGAGTTGAGGCCATGTTTATGAGAGAGATGTCCGGACATCAAAGAGCGGTGGTGCTTCTTCGCACACTCGCGTTCCAGGCGTGGGTTGTGTTGGAGATCAACCAACTCATTTCATATGCTGCAGCGTGAACTCCGTAGATTCAGATTGTCGGTTCGTTCAGAAAGGCTTCGACGGAAACTCCTTCCAAGTGTTGAGGCCTGATGCAAGGAGGAAATGAGCATGAAGGCAGTAATTCTCGCAGGAGGATGGGGAACTCGACTATCCGAAGAGACCACTTTGCGCCCGAAGCCCATGGTGGAAATCGGTGGAAAACCGATCCTGTGGCATATCATGAAGATTTATGCGGCCAACGGCATAAAGGAATTTGTGATCGGTCTTGGCTACAAGGGAGAGATGATCAAGGACTACTTTCTCAACTTCTATGCTTTCAATAAAGATATTTCGGTCGATCTTGAAAGTGGAAAGACAACGATTCATGATGGAAAACGGCACGAAGATTGGAAAGTGCATCTCGTCGATACCGGTCTGCACACTCAGACGGGAGGTCGGCTTAAACAGCTGAAAAAATGGATAGGCGAGAACGAAACGTTTCTGTTTACGTATGGAGACGGAGTCTCAGATGTCGACATTCAAGCCACGATTAAATTCCACAAGTCTCACGGAAAGTTAGCCACGGTGACGACAGTCCTGCCTCCTGCTAGATTCGGACGGCTTGTGTTCGATCAAGATCACATCGTTGACTTCAAAGAAAAACCTCATGGCGAGGAAGGCTGGATCAATGGCGGTTTCTATGTTCTCGAGCATAAGGCCATTGATTACATTAAAGGTGATGAGACTGTATGGGAGAGAGATCCGATCCAGCAGCTCACGAAAGATAATCAATTGATGGGCTATCGGCATGATCGTTTCTGGTCCTGTATGGATACGCTGAAAGAGAAGAATTATTTGGAAGAGCTATGGCAATCGTCGAAGGCTCCCTGGAAGGTATGGTAATCCGTTGATTTCACGATCGGTTCATATGCTTTCGTCCGTCATGTCATAGGACAAGGGATTGCTTACTTGCTCAAACTGTGTTCGCGGCGGCACAGAGCGATTAAATCGGGGGTAGGGCATGAAGATTTTAGTGACAGGCAACATGGGCTATGTTGGACCATTGGTACTGCGTCATCTGCGAGAATCCCATCCTCACGCAACGCTCATCGGCTATGACATGGGTTACTTCGCGCACTGTTTAACAGGTGCGTCACGATTCCCTGAAAGTCTGGCCGATCAGCAATATTTTGGAGATATCCGACATATTCCTGAACAGATCCTGCAAGGAATAGACGCTATCGTACATCTCTGCGCTATTTCGAACGATCCTATGGGCGCCATTTTTGAAAAAGTTACCCTCGATATCAACCATCGAGCAAGTATCGATCTGGCAAGGAAAGCAAAGCAAGCAGGCGTTAAGAAATTTGTATTCGCATCGAGCTGCAGTGTGTATGGATTTGCCGAAGGTGGTCCCCGCCGAGAAGAGGATGCGTTGAATCCTCTTACGGCATATGCCAAATCGAAAGTTCAAACTGAGCAAGACCTGGCATCGCTTGTATCGGAAGCCTTCACAGCGACCTGTCTGCGGTTTGCAACGGCATGCGGCATGAGTGATCGGCTGCGATTGGATCTTGTGCTGAATGATTTTGTGGCTAGCGCGTTTGCGTCAAAACGCATCAATATTCTGAGTGATGGGACACCATGGCGACCATTGATTCATGTCAAAGATATGGCGAGAGCAATCGATTGGGCCGTGCAGCGAGACCGTCGAGATGGTGGATCCTTTCTGACAATAAACGTGGGAAGCGATACCTGGAATTATCAGGTGAAGGATTTGGCGGCGGCTGTAGCTAATCTTGTGCCGAACATCGAGGTTTCGATCAATAAAGATGCGCAACCAGATAAACGTTCATATCGTGTAAATTTTGACAAGTTCTCTAAGTTGGCACAAGGATTTCTTCCTATGATTGACCTCCAGAGTGCCGTGAAGGATCTCCGTGATGGACTTGTGGCCATGCAGTTTCGCGACCATGAGTTCCGGACGGGTGAGTTGATTCGACTAGTCACCTTAAAACGACTGCGGGAGAGTGGGCAACTGACAGACGACCTCGTGTGGAAAGAGCGAAGCAATGCTTGAGGACATGGACGGTTGCCGCATCGAGTATTGGGCACGGCGCATCATCCTTTGCCAGTAGGAGGAAATATTAGTATGGGGCAATCAGGGTGTCGATCTTGCGGTGCGACGCTTGAGCGTACGTTCGTCGATCTTGGTATGTCTCCATTGGCTAATTCCTACATTAAGCCAGATCAGTTGAATCGTATGGAGCCTTTCTATCCATTGCATGTGTATGTTTGCGAGAAATGTTTACTCGTTCAGTTGCAGCAATTCTCAACGCCCCACGATATTTTTTCCGACTACGCATATTTTTCATCATTCTCTGATTCCTGGCTGGCACACGCAAAAGCCTATGTCGACATGATTGTAGATCGATTCAGGTTGGATCATAGCTCTAAAGTAGTGGAGATCGCCAGCAACGACGGATATCTTTTGCAGAACTTCGTCTCTCGGGGCATTCCTGTACTGGGAGTTGAGCCTGCTTCCAATATAGCTGAGGTGGCGAGGAAGAAGGGGATTCATACGAAGGTGGCCTTTTTCGGAGAGAAGACGGCTCTGGATTTAGCTGCTGACGGATGGGTCGCCGATCTGATTATCGGGAACAATGTGCTGGCCCATGTCCCTGATCTGAACGATTTCGTGAATGGGCTCAAGGTGCTGCTGAAGCCGACGGGCCTGATCACCATGGAATTCCCGCACCTGCTTCAGCTGATGCAGCAGAACCAGTTTGATACTATCTATCATGAACATTTTTCCTATTTTTCTTTCTTAGCGGTCGAGCAGGTATTTGCTCGTCATGGAATGAAGCTGTTCGATGTAGAGGAACTATCGACTCATGGTGGGTCTCTGAGGATCTATGCTTGCCACGATGACGATGTTTCCAAGCCCATAGAGGCGCGGGCAAGAGAACTGAAATCTCGAGAAGAAATCTCCGGATTCGGTCAGCTGAATCACCACCTGTCGTATGGTCTGCAAGTTGAGGTGACCAAGAGAAAGTTGCTGTCCTTTCTCATCTCTGCGAAACAGGAAGGCAAGCACGTTGTCGGTTACGGGGCTCCTGCAAAAGGGAATACGCTGCTCAATTATTGCGGGGTTCGGACGGACCTTATTGACTACACGGTAGACCGGAGTCCTCATAAACAAGGGCATTTTCTGCCCGGCGTGCATATCCCGATTTATGGGCCGGAACGAGTTCGTGAAACACGTCCTGACTATCTCCTGATTCTGCCCTGGAATATTCGGGAAGAAGTCATGCAGCAGATGAGTCACATTCGGGAATGGGGCGGGAAATTCGTCGTTCCGATTCCTGAAGTGCAAATGCATTCATGATTTTTACAGAAACCGCCCTCAAGGATGTATTTCTGATCGATCCTGAGCCGGTCAAGGATGAGCGGGGAATGTTCATGAGGATTTGGTGTGAGCGGGAGTTCAAGTCTCATGGATTTCAGACCACATGGGTACAGTCAAGCGTTTCGGTGAATACCCTGAAAGGCACTCTGCGGGGGCTTCATTATCAATCTGCTTCACATGAGGAAGTGAAGTTGGTTCGTTGCACGGCGGGAGCCATTTATGATGTCGTCGTCGACTTGCGACCTGCATCGCCGACGTATTGTCAACATGTCGGAATAACGCTGTCTGCAGGCAATCGTCGGGCTGTTTATATTCCGAAGTGTTGTGCCCATGGGTTTCTCACACTCGAGGGAAATAGCGAGGTGTCGTACTGCATGTCGGAGTTCCATGTGCCTGCAAGCGCTCGAGGATTTCAATGGGATGACTCTGCATTCAAGATTGCTTGGCCTGCACCTATTTTGGTCATGTCGGAGAGGGATCGCACATGGCCGGAATTTCCCAAGAACAGCGCATTGCCATCATGACATTGGCTGGCTCAAGCGAGGCATCGAGAAGTGAAGAGTCAGGCAAAGAGATGCATAATTTCATAGCGGAGCTTTATCCGATATGCCGGAGTATTACTGGTGAGGGTGTCAGAAAAACCCTCCGAGCGATCCGAAAACGTATTCCACTTGAAATGTATGAGGTTCCTAGCGGAACCAAGGTGTTTGATTGGACGGTTCCACTGGAGTGGAATGTGTCCGATGCCTACATCATGAACCGCGAGGGAAAACGCGTAGTTGATTTTAAAGCGCACAATCTACATCTGATGAGCTACAGTTTGCCCGTTAACAAAAAGATGATGTTGGCGGACCTCAGGCCCCATTTATTCACCCTGCCAGAGCATCCCGATTGGATTCCTTACCGAACTTCCTATTACAAGGAGAACTGGGGTTTTTGTCTTCGACACGCAGACCTCGAGCGACTACTCGATGATGAGTACGAGGTCGTCATCGATTCGAGTCTTCGGCCTGGTTCACTTACGTATGGCGAGTTCTACCTGCCGGGTGAAATTTCTGATGAGATTCTCGTCTCGTGCCATGTGTGCCATCCTTCTATGTGCAACGACAATTTGTCAGGTATTACAGTGGCCGTGAAGCTGGCAGAAACCATGGCAACATGCCCAAGACGATATTCATACCGCTTTCTTTTCATTCCAGGGACAATTGGATCGATTACATGGCTGGCTCAGAATGAGCAGATGGTATCTCGCATTAAACATGGGCTTGTCTTGACCGGGGTAGGCGATGCGGGGAACATTACCTACAAAAAGAGTCGTCAGGGCGATGCAGAGATCGATCGGGCGATAGCGCATGTGCTGAGACATTCAGGAGAGACTTATACCGTCATCGACTTTTTTCCTTATGGATACGATGAGCGGCAGTATTGTTCTCCGGGGTTTGACCTGCCTGTTGGGTGTTTCATGCGGGCACAGCATGGCCAGTATCCGGAGTATCATTCCTCCGCAGACAATTTGGACTTTGTGAAGGCCGAATCCCTGACTCAGTCGTATGGGCGATGCCTAGAGGTGTTGGAGCTATTGGAGGGAAATCGAACGTATATGAACCAAAACCCGAAATGCGAACCACAATTGGGTCGAAGAGGGCTCTATCGTGCCGTTGCTGGCCAACAAGAAAAACAATGGACGGAATTGGCTCTCTTCTGGGTTTTGAACGCGTCCGATGGACACCATACATTGCTTGCTATCGCAGAGCGCGCCGGGCTTCCATTCAGAAAGATTCAATCCGCAGTCGACGCGCTCCTGGAGGTTGGACTATTGAAAGCATGTCGGAGGCCGTGAAACGCCTAACGGAGAATCGATCATGAACACCATCTATTTTGACCCTCCATTCTCGGACGAACGACGCCGCGAAGAGTTATTTCAAGGCCAGTTGCTCGTGTATTCTCCGAGGAGGAGTACTCTCGCGTTTGTTGAATTTGCCAGAAAATTGATAGAGGAAGCCTTTGCCCCTTATGATCCGGAGACAGCTCAGAGGCATCTTTCAGTTGAGCAGTACGCCGATCTCCTCGGGAAGCTGAAGCCAAATTTCATTCATCATTCCCAATCAAAAACACTCATGTGCGACATTTTTGACGAGATGGGCTGTGATCTTGAGAAGACATACTTTGATGTACCGAAGATGCGAAGCTCTACCAGTGATAATTATCTAACGACGGGCATTGCTTATGCCTGGCACCCGCATCGAGATACGTGGTATTCCGCGCCTCCTTGTCAGATCAATTGGTGGATCCCGATTTATGATATTCAGTCCAACAACGCCATGGCCTTCCACCCGCAGTATTGGAACGTTCCGGTAAAGAATAGTTCCAGAGGGTATAATTACTATGTGTGGAATCAGCAAAATCGTGGAGCACATGTCGCGAGGTTCCTAAAAGAAGATCCCAGGCCGCTACCAAAGCCGACCGAATCACTTGTGCTCGATCCCCAGATTCGCCTCATCGTGCCGGCTGGAGGTATCATTTTGTTTTCGGCGGCTCAGATGCACTCGAGTGTGCCCAATACTTCGGGGAAAACGCGTTTTAGCATAGATTTTCGCGTGGTGAACCTTGAT
Source organism: Nitrospira sp. (assembly GCA_018242685.1). Classification (GTDB taxonomy): domain Bacteria; phylum Nitrospirota; class Nitrospiria; order Nitrospirales; family Nitrospiraceae; genus Nitrospira_D. Next base: position 35,789 of record JAFEBM010000042.1, read on the forward strand.
GATGTAGCAGGAAGGAAAGGTGCCTCTCGGGTGGATGAAGAATGTACTGGGACCACCATGAGAGATTATTTAAGAGCGAGCGACCTTTCACATATCACCGCTGATCTTGTGTCACTCTATGATGATGAAACTGCCGACGCTGGTGCGCTCACATATCAACATAAAGCGGAACACAGCATATGATGTATGTGAAGCTTGATTTCAAATGATCAGATGAGGGGTGGGACAAATCGGCGGAAAGAAGTGGTGGCGGTACTGCCAGCAGCCGGCAGATCTCTTCGACTGATGCCGCTTCCCTGCAGCAAGGAGATACTTCCTGTCGGTTTAATGGCTATGGCCGGTCTGCAGGGGGCTCGTCTCAGGGTAGTCAGCCACTATCTGCTTGAATGCCTTCAAAAAGCGGATATTCGGAAAGCCTATATCGTAATTCGGCAAGGCAAATGGGATATCCCAGCCTACTGGGGGAGTGGGGGAATGTTGGGGATGAACCTTGCCTATATGGTGATCGAAGGTTCGAGTGGTCCGCCTGATACGATCGATCGGGCATATCCATTCGTGAAGGATAAGATCGTAGCGTTCGGCTTTCCGGATATTATTCTTCGTCCGAAAAAAGTTTTTGCTAAATTGCTGGACCAGTTAAATTGCTCAGGGAGCGACGTGGTGTTGGCGCTGTTCCCAGCTCATGACGCCAGGGCTATGGATATGGTCGATATTGATGCGGCTCTTCGGGTTCGAGCGATTCATCTAAAGCCAAGAGTGACACGGCTTCGATATGCTTGGTTGTGTGCCGTATGGACGCCTGTGTTTACAGATTTTTTGCATCAGTTTTTGCGCCGAGTGAAACACGGGGGAAAGACTAGGGTGGTTGGAAATCGCAAGGTCGATGCTCAGGGTGATATTCCAGTTGGAGTTGTATTGAAAGCGGCGGTGAAGGCTAAGCTCAAGGTTGACGGAGTCACCTTCTCCACAGGGCGGTATATTGATATCGGCACTCCCCAAGCTCTTCCCGTGATTCGCCGGTTTCTATCTCATTCTCGGCCATCATGTTTGACGGTAAAGTAAAGGCGGTACAATTGCAGTGGTCGGCATTCGAGTTGCCGGAGGAAGAGCAGGAACGTTGACTTGGATAAACCGACATCTTTCATCGACTGGATGTGAGGCGGATACGTAGGAGCGTTGGTATACTTATCTATTCTTCACATTCTTCGATGGGCAGTATCCCATGGACAGGAAAGAACTGAAAAACGTGTGTTTCGTGCTCGGTTAACGCTAAGGTCGGTCAAACAGACTGTATCGGACTTCCTGGCTCGATCGATCTTGATCTGTACAGCTCGACCAAGAACGCGTTTAGGGTGTTTGAAATGGATGAGCGTCTGCTGTTGCCTAGGATTTTCTGTTATTGTGACGACATTCTCGGGTACACGTATGGTGACCACAATGGCAACCGGTTGGCGATGTCTGATTCCAACATCAGGTTCTCCCCGTGTAAATTCTCTCCCGTACACGGGTTGAAATACTATGTGCCTCCTCAGGACAAGAATAGTGCCTGGGCCGACAAGTTTTACTATCTGCGCGTGTCCAATCATACCCTGTATAATCACCCGATTCGCTGCTCGAGGATACGCGCATCGATCTAAGGGGAAAGCGGGAGTCGAGTGTCATTGCGGCGACTGGACAGCAAAATATTGACAGGTGATTCTCGCATGCCCGAAGCAGTCTCAGAAGATGTATAATTTGAACGTTGGGTTCGGCGTATGCGCTGTACCAACAGAAAGACTATGACCATGAAATACTCCCTGTGGTTACTCCTCATCTCGCTGACGCTGGCAGTAAGCTCGGGTTCCGGATTCTGCGATTCTGGTTCGGTGAAGCCTCTCGGCGCCGGTAAATCGTCGACAGAGACCACGGTAGTGCCGGCTGGGTCGCCGCAGACCGAGAAAGCGATCAGTCAGGTGGTGATGGATAAGCTGTCGAACGCGGTCAGCAGCGAGTATGTGATCGGTGCCGAAGATGTACTGGACATTACCGTATGGAGGAATCCGGACCTGTCAAGACAAGTGCAAGTGCGTCCTGATGGGCGAATTTCAATGCCGATCATCCGTGACGTAGTAGCGGTAGGGAAAACGCCTACTCAATTGGCTGAGGAAATGACGAACAAACTGAAAGAGTATGTTCAAAATCCCGTCGTCGCTGTGACGTTGAAAGAGGTCAATAGTTCTAATGTTTTCCTATTGGGCGAAGTTGCTCATCCGGGGAGATACCCATTAAAAAGCAAAATGACGCTCCTCCAGGGGATCACCATCGCAGGCGGATTCAAAGAGACGGCAGCGCGAAATCAAATAGTCATTTTCCGGTTTATTGAAACTGCTCCAGGTCAGAAGCGATTCACGGCCAGCTACGACGACATCGTGCTCCGCAGTGGAATCAGTGATAATTTCGAACTCAAGCCCGGTGATACGCTGGTGGTTCCGAGTGAGTCGATGGTGGTCTTCCCTGGTCGGTAGGGAATACCGGAAAGGATTACTGTGGACAATTACGCGAGATGGACAAGGATATGCACGGCAGCTTTGTCAAAGCTGAGAGCTCTATCGATTGGGCTCTTGTTGTGCTCCTTTGCTGTCCAAGCCGGTTGTCTGGGGCCAGTGACATCGAGAGAATATAAAGCCTCCGATGTTCCGACCGAATTTCTTCTCGGTTCTGAGGATCTCATAGAAATCAATGTCTGGAAGAATCCGGATCTGTCAAGAATTACCTTGATCCGGCCGGATGGATATGTATCAATGCCGATCATCGGAGACATTCAGGCCGCAGGTCTTACGGCTGAGGCTTTGGCGGCTCAGATTACTGAGCGCCTCAAGGGTTATATCCAGAATCCTTCGGTATCGGTCAACGTCAAAGAACTCAACAGTTATTCGGTGTTTGTGTTGGGAGAAGTGACGAAGCCAGGTAAGTATCAGCTTAAATCGTACGTGACAGTGCTTCAAGCGATTTCCATGGCTGGAGGCTTCACCAACTATGCGAGCAAGAATCGATTGCAAGTTGTGCGGGTGATTGAAAGCCCCGGGCATAAACGTCAGGAGATCCATATTCCGCTGCGGTATGATGATCTCGTCAGCGGTCGCGGTGAACCAGGTAACATCGTGCTGGCCTCCGGCGATACGGTCGTCGTACCGTGACGGAGCTATGCGGAATGTCCGAGACACCGCCGGATCTATTTCCCCCAAATCCTAGACAGACGGTACGGTAATCAGATCGGTGAGCTGTCGACCTTCATTCGTGAGCAGCCATCCCAGAAAAGGAGTGTTGGTGATTCTATTGTGGTCTCGTAGGTCTGCTGAAATCAGACGGTTGTCCCGGTTCGTGGTGGTTGTTGTGCTTCTCTGGGGAGCCTTGCCGACGTTATCGGTCCATGCAGAGACGGCGATTGTCCCGACGCTGAGCGTACGGTCATGGTACGATACCAATGTGTATCGTAGGCCAAAGCAGTTATTAACCCCGGGCACACAGGCCGGAGATTTTGTGACGAGCGTGCTTCCTGTCCTAGATCTGTTGCATAGGACGCGAGACATTGAAGCGGAGGTGAAGATGGGAGGACTCTTCACCACCTATGCGCACAACACGAACCGAAATTATGTCGGCGCAACCCTCCAAGGTGGCGTCAACTTGGACCACTGGGTTGATCAATATGTCAGAGGTGCGCGGTTGCGTGTTTCGGAAAACTTGCGCTATACCCCGGAGCAACCAAGCTTTCTGCAAGGAGCGAGGGATCTCCCCTTAGACGTTAGCTTGACTACCGGCACCCAGGGATTTCGAGCCAATATGCTTTACAATGTCACACAGGTCACGGGGGGATACTCAGCGTCTCGCGATCTCTCTGTGGAAGGGGGCTATACATTCACGATTCGGAGGATAGGGACAGTTCAAGGAGGCCTAACAGACCTAGCGGGAACCACCCTCTACTTTGACACCATGGCGCACTCCTGGTTCGGAGGTCCTCGTTATCATCTGACGCGAAACGACAGTGTTGCGGTCTTGTATAAGCAAACTTTTATTACGCAGTCGCAGGCCACAGGCGGCAGGAACTTTAATACCAATCTGGTCGCGTTAGTGGGCGACTATACCAAGGAGTTTCAGGAGTGGCGTTTCATAGCCCAAGGAGGGATCACGTTTGCCGAACCGGTGGGGCGGGCCTTTCCGTCGGGCAAACTTGAGGTGACAAACCGACTTGAGCGAGACACCGTTGTCCGTCTCGCTCTTTCACGGGAAGGTAGGCCGTCGTTTTTTTTGGCGGGTGGAGCGATGATCAGCAATATTGCCAGCCTGGGGATCAGCCATACAATATATGAACGGCTCACCCTCGATGGGACAGTCGGCTATGCTTATAATGAGTATTTCCCCAATACAAACCAGTCGCTTAAAAATTTCACGGCGAGCTCGAGGCTCTCCTATAAGCTGACCAGGGACATTACAGGACAGATCTTTTATATATTTCAAAATATTGACAGTACTGCCTCGTCACTCGAATTCCAATATTCGCGCAATCAAGTGGGATTTATGTTGAGTGCAGAGTGGAAGTGAGGCACTGGAATGCTTTGTCCCTTCTGGGGTGACAAGGCTCGGCACCGATGTGTTTTCGGTTCACCCGAGTAACCAGGCAGACCATCTGCATAGTCCTTTTCTGTTTCTGCTCCCACTGATGTGTGCATGGACTACAAAGCGTGTTGCAATACCGAGAGTTGGTAAGTCATGAGTGGCAGATTTCCAGTCGAGAAAGAGAGTCGTCCCAATCAGTCGTTGCTAGGTCGAGGGGATAGAGTGTTAGTGACGGGAGCCAGTGGGTTTCTCGGCTCTCATCTCTGCCGGCGGCTGATTCAATGTGGATTGGAAGTGCATGCAGTTTCTCGTACCCTCCAAGGAGCTCCATTTGAGAATCCACGGTGGTGGAGAGTGGATCTCGAAGAGTATGCTGCCACCAAAAACTTGTTTGAAAGCGTGAAGCCTCACGCGGTGTTCCATTTGTCCGGTCAGGCGACAGGTGATCCGGACATCCGTCATGTTTTGCCGACGTTCCGCAGTCAGCTTCTCACAACGGTCAACTTGTTGACAATTTCGGCAGAAATGGGTTGTTGCCGCGTTATCCTGACCGGGTCCTTGACCGAACCTCAAGCTGGCCAGGTCGACCACCCTCCTAGTTCCCCGTATGCGGCATCAAAGTGGGCAAGCAACGCGTTTGGCCGGATGTTTCAATGCCTCTATCAGACCCCCGTGGTTATTGTTCGCCCGTTCATGGTGTACGGACCAAATCAGAATCCCAAAAAGGTGATCCCATACTCGATACAATCACTGATGCGTGGAAATCAGCCGAAACTGACGAGTGGGAAATGGCATGCCGATTGGATCTATGTGGATGATGTGATAGATGGTTTCCTCGCAGCCATGTCGGTCCCTGGAATTGAAGGCTCGACGATTGATCTTGGGACAGGGCAGTTGGTTTCGGTAGAAGCCATGATCCGGCAGATTGTCGAAATTATGGGAGTATCGATAGAGCCGCAGTTTGGGGCGCTCTCGAATCGACGTTGTGAGGAGGTGCGAGCCGCCGATATAGAGCAAACACGTCGAGTGTTAGGTTGGCAACCGAAGATATCCGTCTATGAGGGCATTAAAAGAACAGTCGAATGGCACCGATCGTCAAGTCCGATAAGCGCTGTGCTACCGTCTACCGTTAAGCGAGACTGAGATGACACGTTTCTTCTCCACTGTCACTATGAGAGAATCCGCACGAGCTATCTGATGCAATCGAATACCCAAGTCATTCGGATCGAGCCGTCCAAAGGATGGGTGGCGCTTCAATTGCAAGAGTTATGGGCGTATCGGGAGCTGCTCTACTTCTTGATCTGGCGTGATGTGATGGTGCGCTACAAACAGACGGCTTTGGGTGCAGCATGGGCGATTATCCAACCCATCTTTACGATGCTCGTCTTTAGCCTCTTTTTCGGTCGATTGGGAAAAATCCCTTCCGATGGAATTCCCTATCCGATCTTCACATATGCTGCCTTGGTTCCCTGGACCTTCTTTTCTCAAGGGCTGAGTCAAGCGTCCAACAGCCTGGTCGGCAGTGCGAATCTGATCAAAAAGGTCTATTTCCCACGACTGTGTGTTCCGATCGCGGCAGTGACCTCGGGGTTCATCGATTTTGCGCTTGCCTTTATGGTGTTGCTCGGAATGATGCTCTATTATGGTATTCTTCCGGGTGGAAAAGTGATCTGGCTCCCTGTATTGCTTCTGCTGACCGTTACGACTTCACTTGGCGTCTCGCTCTGGCTTTCTGCCTTGAACGTCCATTTCCGCGACGTGCGCCATATCATCCCCTTTTTGACGCAACTCTGGCTTTTTGCAACCCCGATCGCGTATCCGAGCAGTCTATTGTCAGAACCATGGCGAACCCTCTATAGCCTCAATCCAATGGTCGGAGTAGTCGAAGGGTTCCGTTGGGCTTTGCTTGGCGCAGAGACCGCCCCAGGACCGATGGTGATGATTTCTTTTTTAGCGGCCCTGGTGATTTTGGTCAGCGGCATATTTTACTTCCGCCGCCGTGAAAAAACTTTTGCTGATATAGTTTGATGTCGTGGTAGCCGGCATTCGCAGCAGTAAGGCGCAGCTGAGAGTGGCGCGCAGACGACGCGTCTAACTCCGAGCCTGCAGCGAGGAATCATGGGTGATATCGCCATACGAGTAGAGGAAATCGGCAAGAAGTACCGTATTGGTAGACCCGAAAAATACAAAACGCTGCGGGACACGTTGGCTTCGTCGTTCACCGCTCCATTTCTTAGGGTGGGACGATTGTTACGAGGAGAGGTGACGGTCGACACCGGACAGGATGAGCAGTTTTGGGCGTTGAAGGAAGTCTCTTTCGAGGTAAGGCAGGGTGAGGTCATCGGGGTTATCGGTGGCAACGGCGCCGGCAAGAGCACCCTCTTAAAGATACTCTCACGGATCACCGAGCCGACGACGGGCTTTGCTGAAATTCACGGACGTGTCGCCTCACTCTTGGAAGTGGGGACCGGATTTCACCAGGAATTAACGGGAAGGGAAAATACTTATTTGAACGGTGCGATCCTCGGCATGAATAAGAAGGAGATCGACAGAAAATTCGATGAAATTGTCGCCTTTTCCGAGGTCGAGAAGTTTATCGATACTCCCGTAAAGCACTATTCCAGCGGAATGTATCTTCGATTGGCTTTTGCTGTTGCAGCGCATCTCGAACCGGAGATCCTGATCGTTGATGAAGTCCTGGCTGTCGGAGATGCGGGATTTCAACAAAAGTGCCTCGGGAAAATGGGAGCAGTGGCCAAAGAGGGCCGAACGGTCTTGTTTGTCAGTCACAACATGGGAGCCATTACGCAGCTTTGTGGAAGAGCCGTGCAACTTGAGAAGGGGAGGTTGAAACGGACCGGCTCTGCCGGAGAGGTAGTGGCTGCTTATTTGTCGTCAGTAGCCGGGACGGAACTCAAGTCGAGCTGGTCGGATGAATCTTTTACGCCTGGCGGCTCTGATGTCCGATTTAGATCCGCACGGCTGTTGTCGCCTGATGAACAGCCTCTATCCATTATAAACTTCAACGAATCGCTTTTAGTCGAGATTGCCTATGAGATAAAGGTTCCCATAAGAAATCTTTCCGTCACATGTCTTCTTTATGATTCGATGAATCATCTCGTGTTCGAGTCGATGGATACCGATATGCCGGAATGGAATGGGTGTATCAGGGAGCCCGATAGCTATTGTGCTACCACAAAAATCCCCTCCCTTCTCCTTAGACCTGGGCGCTATCATTTATCGTTCGCCGCGTTTGTCGAGGGCGTGAGGGTTATTGCGCAGCTTCGGAGAGTATTAACGTTTGATGTGTCAGGAGTGGGGTATACCTTGCAACCCAAACGTGATGGTATCGTCTCGCCTGTGCTTGATTGGAAGGTGTGTCGATTCGGCGAAAACGGGCGGATGGTCTAGCCTTCTCTTCTGCCGCTCAATAGGGCTAATCGAAAGTTGAATATTGAGAAGTACCCAATGGAGTCCCTCCATCAGTTCTGGCGGCGATCAACAACGCGCGTCCTAGTCTAGATGATGATGCCGTTTCCTACCATGCTTGAAAAGTCCATCATCGTGTCGGCCCACCCCGACGACGAGGTGTTATGGTTTAGCTCCATCTTGGATAAAGTCAATGAGATTGTCATCTGTTTTGTGAACAACGAGTCTTATCCTGAGTGGAATGTCGGAAGGCAAAAGAGCTTGGCAGCATACCCGATGAGGAATCTATCCGTTCTCAATATCGATCAGTCAGAGGTATTCAGCGGTGCGGATTGGAACAATCCGGTGGTGACAGATTATGGAATAGAGATCGCGAATAAGAAGATCTCTCATCAGCGCGAACGGTACAAGCAAAATTACGAGAGTCTGACGCGGCAGCTTGAAGCTCACGTGATAGGGTGCCTCAATGTCTTTACCCACAATCCTTGGGGGGAGTATGGACATGAAGAGCATATACAGGTATATCGAGCCGTCAAAAGTCTGCAAGGCAATCTGAAATTTAACTTATGGTACTCCAATTATGTCAGCAATAAATCGTTCAAGTTGATGTTGAGCCATCTGGAAAGGTTTCATTTCGATTATGCTTCCCTCGAAACGAATAAAGCCCTGGCGCAAGGTATTAGGGATATTTATAAGAGGAATAAATGCTGGACATGGTATGATCACTGGGAATGGTACAATGAAGAATCATTCATTAGGGAAAGGCATTTAGAAAAAGAGGATAAAAGGGTCGGGAACCTGTTTCCAATAAACCTCATCAAGGTCAGTTTCCCTCCAGTACGAACAAGAAAAGCCTCTTCGTATTACTCGGCGATAGGTCGAACGATGAAGAAATTGACGAGGGACATTTTCAGAAAGTTCGGTGTAGAGATAAAACGATATGCACCCAATGTGTATGAGAAGACGGTATCGCTTGAGCCAGATCACAAAACACAAGGCAACGTGCTTCTATCGTACCACATTAAACCATTCTTATTAAATCCGGGTGAGCCCATTCCAAATTCGCATACCAGCCAGTGGCGGTGTCTGCAGATCGCGAGAACGTTTTTAGATGTAGGCTATTCCGTGGATGTGATCGATTCCCATAATCATGTCTTTCAGCCGAAGAAGCCGTACGCGTTGTTCGTCGGTCACCGGATTAATTTTGATCGGATTGCCGGGTTGCTCAATAGTGATTGTATCAAAATCGCACATCTGGATACGGCTCATTGGGTTTACAATAATTACTCAACCTATCGACGTAAGTTGGAACTGCAGCAGAGAAGAGGAATAACGATCAAAGGGAGCGATAGAATAGTAGAGCAAACTCTAGCGCTCGAACATGCTGATTGTGTTACTGTTTGCGGCAATGATTTTAATGTCAACACACTTCGGTATTCAAACAAGCCGATTTACAAGCTTCCTCAGACTCCACCGGTTGTGTATCCCTGGCCGGGTGACAAAGAGTTCGGTTCCTGTCGAGCGAATTTTCTCTGGTTCGGTAGCCATGGCTTCGTGCATAAGGGGTTGGATTTGGTATTAGAAGCTTTTGCTGAAATGCCGGATTATCATCTGTACGTGTGTGGTCCGCTAAAATATGAAGAAGATTTCGTCGCAGCGTACCATAAAGAGCTCTATCAAACCCCGAATATCCATGCGGTCGGATGGGTCGATGTGGAGAGCCTCGAATTTACGGTGATGGCTAAGAAGTGTTTGGGGGTGGTCTATCCTTCGTGCTCTGAAGCAGGAGGAGGGAATGTGATTGTCTGTATGCATGCAGGGCTGATTCCCCTTGTCAGTTATGAGGCAAGTGTTGATGTGGAGGATTTTGGTGTGATGTTCAAGGATGCCTCCGTCAATACCATACAAGACGCCGTGCAAATGGTGTCCAATCTTCCCTCCGATCAGCTCCAGCAGATGGCCAGGAAAGCTTGGGAATTTGCACGAGCCAATCATACAAGGGAACAATTTGTCGAAGAATACAAGAAGTTGGTTGTGAGTGTATTTGGAAGGGCGAGGAGTAAAGAGTCTGAAAAGAGTGACTGAGTGTTGAAAATGGTGAAGAGAGAAGTTGAGACGTGCGATCTCCATGCGTTATGACGCATGGATGCTTGTGTAATCGTATCAACGATACGTAGAGGAAAATGTCGAATCATGGATTTGAGCATGTTTGGTGAACGATAAATGTCTTCGCTTATCCGCTCTGTCAGCAGAGAGCAAATTCGCGCCAACGTTGCGTCAGACCTTTTGATTTCTCCAGGCTGCGGAGCTCGCAGGAGGTGTTAGCTTCCGCCTTATCAGGTCAACGATTTCCAAATGGATTCTAGCCCTAGTGGAACTTCAGTTTCGTTCCTGACGCTATGGCGATTAAAACATCCAGTCATTGAGTAATTTTGGAAGGCTTCTACGAAAGAGAGTTAATCAGGGGAGGTATGAGATCAGAGTTACAACCTTTAGTAAGCGTCCTTACGCCAGTTTACAACTGCGAGAGTTATTTGTCTGAGTGTATCGAAAGCGTATTGGCGCAAACCTATCAAAATTGGGAGTATTGCATCGTCAATAACTGCAGTACTGATCGGACTCTTGAAATCGCAGAAGCCTATGCCAAAAAAGACAAGAGAATCCGCATCCATAATAACGCAGACTTCGTCGGTGTCGGTCAAAATGGGAACATCGCATTTCGGCAGATCGCATCGAACAGCACGTACTGCAAAGTCGTTCATGCTGATGACTGGTTGTTCCCGGAATGCCTCATGAAAATGGTTGAATTGGCGGAAGCGCATCAGACGGTCGCCGTTGTCGGCGCCTATAGCTTGGTCGGAGACAGGGTGGCATGGGATGGATTGCCGCATACCAGCACCGTGATATCCGGTCGTGAGATCAGCCGGTGGACTCTTTTGGGAAAGCCGTATGTGTTTGGGAGTCCCACGGCGCTTTTGCTGCGGTCAGACCTCGTCAGGGCCTCGGAATCATTTTACGATGAGTCCAATAGCCATCGTGATTCCGAAGCGTGCCTTCGGATCTTGAGAAGTTGGGATTTTGGCTTTGTGCATCAAGTGCTGACTTACACAAGAATACGGGAAGGTGATGGAAGGACTTTCAGTAAACGATACAATACCTATCTGCCCAATAATATCGATAGGCTTCAGAAGTTCGGGCCGACAGTGTTGAGTCAGGAGGAACTAAGCGCTCGACTCAAATACTATTGGGCCGCATACTATGACTACCTGGCTGCCTCGGTGTTCATGGCAAGAGAAAAAGAATTTTGGGCATTTCACCTGGAGAAAATGGAGAGCATGGGGTATCCGTTAAGTCTGCCGAGATTGACCATTGCAGTTTGCGCAAAGGCCATCGATTATCTTTTCAATCCCAAGCGAACTGTTGAAAGTCTGTTGAAAAAGATTCGGTAGTGAGTATGAACAGCTGAGTGAGAAGCCGATCAAGACAACAGCCATTGGTCGAAAACCGAACATGCCTGGCCGTCTTCCATACAATGTGAAAAACTCATCGGTGTTGTCCCGGTATGTTACATGTGATTGAAGATTGACCGTCTGTGTCGGTGAACCTGGGCATGGGCTTTTCTACACGACGAATTGGCGTGAAATCTGACGGTGATACTGGTGGCTGACGCTGTTATAAAAGCTGTCGGGCAAGCTCCGGAATGTAACGGCTTATCCGGACCACTCTTCCCGGACATTGGGGTCGTTGCGTTTGTTCCGGAGGAATGGGGCGGCCCCTGGCTATCGCGTCATCAGGTGCTTACCCGCCTGTCCAGATATTTTCATGTCGTCTGGGCGGAGCCTGCCAGAAGATGGAGAGAGCTTGCCTTCGGCAGTCAAACGCCGGTGAATCGATCCCATCGCGCGGAAGCGTTTCCAGAGGGGTTTGTCCTGTACCAGCCGGAAAGGTGGCTACCTTGGTTCGGACGACCGGCCTGGCTGGCCTCGTGGACCGTGGGGGAGAGAGGCCGTCGCGCTGCTGCATTGCTTCGTCGGCGCGGATGCAAAACCATTATCTTTTATCTCTGGCGGCCCTATTTCGACCGTGTCTTGGACAGTCGCTCGTATGATCTCAGTTGTTATCACATCGTTGATGAATATTCGTTTTCTCCGTCCGAGCTGCCGTTGACGAATCAGGAGATCCAGTTGATCAAGCGAGTAGACCAAGTTTTCATCCATTCTCCGGCGTTGCTGGAACGTAAAGGACACTTTAACCCCCATACGCTCTTTGTCCCCAATGGCGTGAACTATCGGGCATTCGCCACCCAACAGGAGGAGCCGGCTGATTTAAAGGAGATTCCCCACCCGAAAATCGGCTACATCGGGGTCATCAAAACGCAGCTGGATTTTAAGGTTTTGCTGGGGTTGGCGGTTCGCCATGTGGAATGGTCTTTCGTCTTTGTAGGCCCCAAAGGTCATTTAGGAACCGACACGACGCTCGTGGATCAACTATTCAAATTACCCAACGTGTATTTTCTTGGACACAAGCCGATAGAGGCGGCCTGCGCATATCCCCAGCATTTTGATGTGTGCTTGTTGCCGTACAAAACCAATGATTACACAAAATACATTTATCCCCTCAAACTCCATGAATATTTGGCTGGAGGAAAACCGATTGTAGGAACCCCCATCCGATCTCTTTTGGATTTTGCCCATGTCATTAAGCTGGCAAGTACACAAGAGGAGTGGTCGCGAGCGCTGGCTGAGTCACTTGCACCCGACGCTGTGTCGATCGATGAGATCGAAAAGCGTCGAAGCATCGCAAAGCAGGTAGATTGGGAGACATTGGTTCATACTATCGCCGGTTCGATGTGTAACCGACTTGGTTCTCCATACAGAGACCAATTCGTCGCAATGAACCTTGAAACGAAATAGAACTCTGCAACCATTCAGATGTTGAGCCGTCCGCTGTGCTGGTACGAGGAGGCGGCATGAATCAACGTGTTTCTTGGTGCGTTGGGAATAGAGAATAAACGGATACAGCAGCAGAGCTGCGGGATACATGACGATGACAGTGCTAATCGAGCGGAACGACCATTCCGATGAGTTACCGTCGACTCCAAGGCTTAAGGTGTTGTTCTTGGCGTATTTCTTTCCCCCGCTCAATTTGATCGGCTGTGTCCGAACGCGGAACATTGCGACCCACTTGACGCGCCTTGGATGGGACATAACTGTCGTAACTCCTGCTCCTTCAGTATGGCGAAAGGTTGAAAACAGCGATAAAGTTTCAATGGAGTTGGAGGAGGAGGGGATTAAGAGGATTTTGACCGGCCACCGATGGCGATGTCTGGTGCCAGGCCTTCTGCAGTGTTGGAATCAAAACCTCGGTTGGGTTGCTGGAGGACTCTGCCGAGCTATTGCAAGGCATCTCGGAATCGACAGTCATATAGGTTGGGTCAAGGCCGTGGAGCAGGCCTGTACAGGTTTGAGCCAGAGGGACGTGGACGTCATCCTTGCCTCGGGCTCACCATTTGTGGCGTTTAGGCTGGCGAAGCAATTGTCAGAGCGATTTGGCCGGCCCTATATTTTGGATTACCGCGATCCCTGGACGGGAAATCCTCATGATATTTACCCCTCACGGCTTGCCACCATCCAAGAAGAGGCGAGTTTGATCAAAGGCTGTGCCGCGGTCACCATCGTCTCGCCCTCCTGGGGGATTGCCTTAGATCGAGCTCATCACGTTGGGGCTAAGCTTCATGTGGTTACCAATGGGTATGATCCTAACGAGATGGTATCCGTTCAACCATACGACTTTGGACATTGTGCCTTTGTCTATACAGGAATCTTCTATCCACCGAAGCGTGTTATTTTACCTTTTCTGGATGCGCTCAAACTCCTGAAAGGGAGTTGTAGTGAAAGCAGTAGGAATTGGTATTTTCACTACTATGGAACGCACGAAAACCACGTTCGCGAAGAGGCAGATCGGTTAGGCCTAGGCGACCGGATCGTGCTGCATGGAAGAGTCTCGCAGCGAGAAGTTTTATCGGCGGTCAAGGGCGCAAGTCTTGCCGTCGTTATCACTTCAATCGAGGACGAAGGCACATTAGAGGATAAGGGAATTATGACAGGCAAGATATTTGAGGCGCTTGGGGTCGGAACGCCTGTTCTTTTGATTGCTCCTAAGGGGAGCGATGCGACAACAACTACCGAAACCACTGGCTTGGTGAAAAGCTTTGTGGGAACCGACATTCACGGTATGGCATCGTTTCTCAAGGATGTGGTTCGCGGAAAGGTTCCTGATCGAAAAAATGTGGAGATGTTTTCGTGGGCAAACATCGCGAAGGAACTTGACGCTGTGTTGCGGAAAGCAATTTCAGGTACAGCGCATGCCTGACGCACGAATGAGGGGCATGACATTCTGACAGACAAGGCGTCCGGTTTGAACCTGATCTTCAGGCAAGTGTCCGAACAACGTAGGTATTTATGTGCGGAATCGCCGGTGTAGTCGGAAGTTGTGATCGGGCCTTTGCTAAAGAGGCAGCCAGCCAGATGGCGCAATCCCTTGTGCGAAGAGGGCCCGATGGTGGAAGAGTCGAAGTCTGGGATAAGGCGGTCTTATCTCATCGTCGCCTCGCGATCTTCGATCTGAGCGACGCGGGCAGACAGCCGATGCTCTCATCCGATGGAAAAATCGGCGTGGTCTTCAACGGCGCTATCTACAACTTTCTTGAATTGCGGAAAGAGCTTGAGTCCGACGGGTATGCTTTCATGAGCAATACGGACACGGAAGTGTTGATTCAAGGCTATCGTAGTTGGGGAATTGACAAGCTCGTGACAAAACTCCGGGGGATGTTTGCTTTTGGAATCTGGGACAACGCATTACGGAAACTATATCTCGTGCGAGATCGGCTTGGAGTCAAGCCGCTCATCTTCATTGTCCGTGGTGGCGTGATCGCCTTTGCTTCAACAGTTCGTGCACTCAGGCAAGCCGGGTTCGTCCAGGAGATCGATGAACACGCTATTGTAGAATATCTGCAGCTTGGGTTTATTCCCGATGAGTACTCGATCTACCGGGAGGCCAGAAAATTACCTCCTGCATCGATTCTGGAGTGGAATGATGGAAAGGTTGCGATCCGCAGATACTGGTCATCGCCTCCTGTGACTCCATCGTCCCTGTCATTTGAGGAATCCGTCGAAGTGGCTGAAGAGCAGCTCCTCAAGGCGGTGGAGATGCGGTTACATGCGGATGTTCCGATCGGCATTCTGCTCAGCGGAGGTATCGATTCGGCGTTGATCTGCTGGGCTGCGACGAAACTCGGTAGGAGGATTACTGCATACACGATCGGCACACCTGGAGATCCTTGGGACGAGACCGCTGCAGCAAGAAGCACAGCAGAAGCCTTAGGACTGGATCACCGTGTACTGGACATGGGTTTGAATGATCAATATGACATCAATGACTTAGTCTCAGCCTTTGCTGAGCCTTTTGCTTGCTCATCGGCGCTGGGAATGCTCAAGGTTTCAAAATACGTTACCACATCCTCCAAGGTGCTCTTGACGGGCGATGGAGGAGATGATGTATTTCTAGGCTATCATCGCCATCGCCACGTGTTGATAGCTGACACACTTTCTCGTGCCATTCCCTCTGCACTGCGGAATTACTGGCGCAGAGACGGCTCATCATTCCCGAAGGTTGGACCGTTTCGCCGAGTGGCGACATTCTTGGACTATGTCGCTGAAAGCCCGACGATTCACGGACGTTCGGTAGTGAGGTCGGAGCTTCTCGGTGATCGTCTGAAGAGCGTTGCCGTCAGTTGCGATACCCGGGAATCATCAACGACCGGTTCGTTGGTCAGTCGTTTTCTGGACTACGAGTATCGAAATCGCTTCGTCGGAGAATATTTGACAAAGATAGATGGCTCGACGATGTATTACGGACTTGAAGCGCGATCACCGTTCCTGGATCAAGATTTGTGGGAATTTGCCTCCTCATTGCCATATACGCTAAGATTGCATCGTTGGCAGCTTAAATCTATCTTGCGCGAGGTTGCTCGACGAAGAATTAGCCCACGCCTCGCCCAAGGAAGGAAACGGGGGTTCGGTATTCCCGTACATCGTTGGATCGTCGGTTCTTGGCGTCCACTTGTGGAAGAATCACTACGGGAATCGATTTTGGAAAAAGAAGGCTGGATCCGACCCCGATCCTCATCGGAATTGTTTCAATCCGCATTAAAGCAGGGCGAGGCGTCTCTCCAATTGTGGTACATGCTGGCTCTTGAGTTATGGATGCGATTCGAGCGGAGTCAGGCAGATACAAAACCATACCCTCTCGCTTGACAGTGGTTTGAACCTCCCGGTTGAAGTCTTTTATGTTCGGGTAGAGCCAATGCCGAACCGCCAAGATTCGGACAGGACCAACGTGCCGGAGAACGTGCTCCCCAGCATACGGTATGCGTTTTATCTGTTCGTATTTGCCATACCGTTTGAAACTGCGAGTACGGGAACAGTTTCAGCGATCGGGAGCATTCCCATGATACTTGGAATGGTACTGACCGGAGCTGCGCTGTTACAACCGCGAGTCTGTTTCAACCCTCCTCCTGGCGCATTTTGGTGCTTTGTCGGCTACTTCGTGGTCTGTCTCGCACTCGGTTTAACCCAGAATCTTGACTATATACGTCCAGTGCTCACGAAGCTGTTTACCCTTGGCCAGCTGCTCGTGCTGATGTGGATTTGCTTCAATCTTTTTAGGTATCCGGAGATTTGCAGGAATGCCCTTCTGATGTTTGTCGCTGCCTGTACGATCCTTTCAGTGCTCCAGATACTCGGTGTGGGGACTGTGAGTGTGGGACAGGGAAGGTCGTCCATGTTCGGTGATAATGCCAACACGCTGGGTGCCACGTTAGCGCTTGGTCTGATCGTCTTAGTCGGCATCACCTATGGTCGAACCGCCGTCGAGAGAAGGATGACTCTGCTCGCATGGGCAGTATTCCCCATCATCGGGACGTCAATCATCATGACGGGATCAAGAGGCGCTCTGTTAGCTCTCATGTTGGGGATCGCCATTCTGATCATTCGAGATGGATCTTGGGGGACTAAACTGAAGATGGCTTCGATTGCCGTATTGGCCATTGGTTTCCTGGCTTTGACCGCACTGTCAGATGATGCAATGAGAACCAGATTGGAGCGCTCCTGGTACAAAGGGGAGACGGCTGGTAGAGACAAGATTCACGATCATGCTTGGGGGATGTTCTTTCAAAAGCCCATGCTTGGATGGGGGCCGGTGTACAACATGGTCGAGCTGGGTTCGCGCCTTGGAAAGACACTGAAAGACACTCACAGTTTGTATCTGATGGTGCTGACAGAAACCGGTTTGCTTGGATCTATTCTGTTTTTCGGTGGTCTCGGGCTTTTGGTAAGAGCGGCCTGGCTGGCACGTGTCCGGATAGAAGGATCATTGCCGATGGCGATGCTCACTTGTCTTTTGATCTTTAACTTGTCCGGAACGTGGCAAAATCGCAAATTGTTCTGGTTGACGGCAGCCTATGTGCTGGCGAGCGCCAGGTCGTTCCGCGAGGCGGCTCAACAAGTACCCGTTCAATTTTCAGATTCGATTGATGTTGCGGGTCAGGGGGCAGGAACAGCAGCCTCGTTTTCTGAAGCCATCAACGCGGAGTCTGGAAGGGTTTCAACGCGACGGCAAAGGCCTACATAATCATTTTTCGGCAAGTGGCGCATCTGAGCGTTCTGTTCAACTTTCTATTCCACGATGCGTGTTCTCACGATTACAGACGCTTTCCCTTCGCCCCAGTATTCCTATCGCGGCACGTTCATCGGTGAGCCGGTGTAACGCTTGCTGGATCATGTCGATCGGGTCACCGTGCTATGTCCCACAACATTGGCTTCACTGTTCGCGAAATTTGCTGGGTTGCAGTTCAGTCTTCTCCGAGACATCCTTCCGCTAGCCTCGTCCGGTTAACGCAGCTTTGGTTTTGGCTATCACAGGCTTAGCTAGTTTGTAACTTCGCGAAAGAGTTCGAATGGCAAGCGGGCGGAGACCTTTTAGATAACCTTGCCATTTCAAGCCGTAGCCCTTAAAGGTCTCACTACCGGTCATTTCGTACAACCCCCACAATTGCGCGATGTGGTATCGGTGATATTTTTCACTCGCCACTGTTCGAAAAGGTTGTGCTAAATCATAGGTGGTCCAAAATCCAAGATCATAACGCTGAAGATTTCTCTCTAGACCCTGAACCCCCCGCCCAAATAGGTCGGCTGCATCACAATCTCTCCCTATTTCTGCCAGATCGTGGAGTCCAACCAAAGCAGTGATCAAGCCGTTAAGAACAATATTCGGCTTCGAAAAAGGATATTCCTCAAAAGCGATGTCTCCATTAGGAAATGAGGCTTGGACGCCACCCTCCTTAACGGGAATCTTGAACGGCGTCATCACTTTTTGCGCTATCACGAGATGCTGCTTGTCGTTGGATAATTCATAGGCTCTTGCAAGTACAGAGAGAACCCGTCCTTGCGTCAGAGCGGAAATCCATGGGGTGGGCAAACCATTAAGTGAAAACAAAAATGGAAACACAAAACCCGCGCGGGTCTCATGTCCAGCCTTGAGAAGCCAATTGGTTACACCCCAAAACCTGTCAAGATCCTCTTGGCGCTTGAACTTGAGAAAAAGCATATGGTGATGGAGCGCGAAATGACAAATGAATGTGACGTTATAAAAGAGACCAGCTGGATACGGATAGCGAGGGATGCCGTCTTCGTCGAAAACGAACGCATCATACATCCCGGCTCGCACATCCTGTAAGCCTAGATCGATATAGTAGGGTGTCATCGTTCATTCTCTCACATGCGGCGTTTCAACCTGAGTTAATTACTCCATGCAGAACAGGCACTCGCTGCGCTCTCTCACTATGTATAAGGTCTTCATGCGTTCTTGGACATAGCCGTTTAGCGTTTCTTGTGTCTCATCGTTCATCCCAAGGTTTCTATCCCGTACTCTTCCCTGCATCCCCATCACACAATCCCGGCATAACCATCTGTGCGCGAATGTCGCAATGCCCCATCCAATAACTAGGAGGGGCAATAATGACTATGAAGAGTCGCGTATTGATGATGTGTCCTATGGCGGGCTTTATCTCAGTGGCTTGTTGAGTGGATAGCTCGGTGCCCGGTTGCGTTAACAAGGAACGCCGATAAGGCCGTGAGACATAGGTGATAAAACCATAATGTGAGGGGAGGTATTGTAGAGAGTCTATGTTCTAGAGTCAACAAAGTGAAGGACGGTGGTGTAGGAGGAGCGTCGTATGCCTCTCATTCAGCGACAACGCATTTAGCCGCCATTTTTGTAAGACTCTGCACAGCAGAGGCAGAACAGTTCTAAATGTTGCAACGCGGCAGAAATGTCGGCATAGTTGTTACGTATCAAACGATTCAGCTTGAGTCTTTTTACGATGCATATACTCATGGTTGCGGACAGTTTTCCTTCGCCCGCATATCCCTATCGTGGCACGTTCATCGGCGAGCAGGTGAAGCGTCTGCTGGATCATGTCGAGCGGATCACGGTGCTGTCTCCGACAACATACGTTCCTCGATTCGTAAAGCTAAGTCGAGGTGCAAGGCAGGCCTCCTTGCCGGCACGCTATGAATTCGTGAAAGATCGCTGTGAGGTCCTATTCCCTCGATATGTGAAAGCGCCGGGATATGCTTGTCTGTGGTGGACCACCGTTCAGGGGCGTCGGATTGTTTCCAAGACGGTGGGAGATCTTCTTGAAACGGGGCCGATTTCCTTAATCCATGCGAATAGGGGCGGCGTGAATTCTTGGGCGGCGATTCAGGTCGCCAGGCAATATGGGCTTCCCTGCGTGGTTACGTATCAGGGCACCGAGGTGCACACCGATTTGGTCAACCGGCAAAACGCTTGGAAACTCTGTCGTGATTGTTTTCGCCTTGCCGATCTCAATATCTTGGTCAGTCGCTCGCTCGAACGTCCCCTCAGGGCTTGTGCCCAGCCTGAGGGGCGATGCGAGGTTTTGATAAGAGGAGTGGATTTGAAGACATTTTCCCCACCGAAGACGGGAGAGATGAGGCAACCGGCCGTTCTATTTGTCGGCGCGGTAAGAACAACCAAAGGCGCATTCGATCTTCTTGAGGCTTGGACACATATCGTTGCTAACTGTGCACATGCTGAGCTATGGGTTGTGGGACCTGATTATACGAATGGTCGTTTTGCTCAGGAGATACGGTCTCGTGGACATGACAATACGGTCAAGATGCTCGGACCGCAACCTTCGAATAATGTGGCGGACCTGATGCGGCAGGCTCAGGTTCTCTGTTTGCCGAGTCACGGAGAAGGAACACCAAATTGTGTCATGGAGGCGATGGCTTGTGGACTCCCTGTTGTTGCCACGGACGTCGGGGGGATTCCCGATATTGTCGACTCCAACCGGACCGGCATATTAGTGCAGAAAGAGAATGTTCAGAAACTAGCGGAGGCTCTGACTTCTTTGCTCCAGGACTCCGGTCAACGAGAACGCATGGGCCAAGCAGCCTATGCGTTCGCCCGCGAACATCTTGATGCGCGAAAGACAGCGAATCGCCTAGTCGGACTGTATCGTGATCTTCTCACTACTCCTCGTGTGCGATGAGCCAACGTGTATGATGAAAGGGCTGGCTTCTGGATCAATGTTATTGCCATTCTCTATATTGAAAGGACGGCAGACCGACTTCTTGATCCTGATCGGTGAAACCATTAGCACCAATTCAACCGCTCTGGGATAATCAATCCTCAAGACGAGCTCACTATCTGGGACATACGGCTGAGTCAAACCAAAAAAGTGTAGGGGCGCTGTGAGAATTTGTCATGTGTGTAACGGTCATTTCGTAGATGATGTCAGGGTGTTTCGCCGCGCCTGTTGTGAATTGGCCGGAGCCGGTTATGAGGTGCATCTTCTCGCGCAGGGGAAGGGGACAAAGGCCTATGAGGAAAAGGGAGTTGTCATTCACCCACTGCCTGAACCCGAGAGTAGATGGCAACGGCACACACGCGCATCTCGCGTAGCCCAATTGGCGGCAGACCTCAGGCCGGACCTGTTTCATGTTCATGAGCCGGATCTTCTCGGAGCCGTCCTTTCAAGAGCAGGCTCTCGGCCGGTTATCTATGATGTCCACGAATCGTATCTGGATATCTTGAGCGAAAATAGTTGGATGCCGACCTGGATAAAACCGTTGTCGAGAATTGCTTGGGATCAATGGGAACGTCGGCTCGTCCGACGTTGTGCAGCGGTGGTGACGGTGACTGGGACGATCGCGAAACGGTACACGAGCTTGAATAAGCGCGTATGCGTGGTGGCGAACTTTCCTGATTGGCAACGTATGGACGAGCTGTCTTTTGTTCAACGAGATGGCGCGACATGCGTCATGGCTGGGACACTCTCCCCTAGCCGAGGACTCCCAATGATCTTCCGAGCCTTGGCTCTACTGAAGCAACGTGGTCTTAATGTCAGGCTGAACCTGGCCGGTGGCGCATCCGATGACTATCTGCTCTCCTTGTGGAACGAAGCTGAAGGTCTGGGCGTTCGGCAGCAAGTGGAATATCATGGAATTCTCTCGACGGAGCAGGCGTTACTGTTTCAGAAAAAGGCGGATATCGGTTTGGTGACCTATCAACCCTTGCTCTATTGTATGAACTCCTTGCCGAATAAGCTTCTGGAATGTATGTCACTCGGAGTCCCTGTCGTGTATTCAAATTTTCAGAATTATCGTGAAATTGCTGAGACGGCAGGCGCAGGGATCATGGTGGATCCTACGGTGCCTGAGCAGATCGCTGATGCGATTGAAACCTTGGTCCGCAACCCGAATCTCGCCCGGCGGATGGGGGAAGCGGGAAAGCGCGCTGTGCGTGAACGATTTAACTGGGGCGTAGAACGCGTTAAGCTATTGCGGTTATATCACGAGATCCTAAGTCCACTGGACCACAATGGATTCTTCCGCCAAAATTCATTTGATGAAGTCGGGCATCGAGCGAACTTGTAGAGGCTGCCACGCTGAAACCTATCTCAAAATAGTTGACGGCCTGAACATTCATCCCTAAAGTCCGGTCATGCTCCGCTTGCGCGATGACCAATGGAAACGGATTCGAGCGCATTTTCCCGAAGAGCATATTCCGGATACCCGGCCGAGGCATAAGCCCATGGCGGTGACGCGGTGGGTCTCACAAAAATTGCTCCCCATCGCTCCACCTGTAAGCTTAAAACTCAGGACGGTCGCCATCTGGGCGCTACCAACGCCGCTGGCCCGTTGAACGGTTCTTTGCCTGGTTGCAATGGAAGCGGCGCGTACTCATTCGTTGGGAATACGACGCCACGAACTTTCTGAGGTTTGTGCAGCTTGCCTGCATTACCATGCTTCTCAAATAATTTTGAGATAGATCCCAGTCTGGTTTCCACAGTAGCCGGTGCATCAATAAAGCCAACTAAGAAACATTTGGATATTCAATAACTTCAGTTTTCAATCTGGTGAAATTCGGCATTCCTGGCTGTACAGGAATCCACTCGGTTGGATCCTGAGTATTTCGACATACCTTGCAACTGCGGAATCCGGCACTGGTAAAGTTTGAATGTTTTCTGCATCAATGTTCGCCACGAATAAGACAAATTTTACCAGTGCCCGGAATCCTGGATAGTTGCAACGAACTTCTTATTGACAGCATCTACGTAGAACGCTATAATCCCCCCTCCCCGCCTGAATAGTGAAAGATATCACTTGTTCTTGTCTAGGTTATATGACCTACTACTTTCTCCTCAATCTTTTGATCAGGAGATGTGAATGATAGGGTTTTTGTTACATGATAACAGAATATTCCCGGCAGCTAATGCGATGGCTGCTTGTTGCGTACTGCGGACGTTTTCCTATCTAAACACCGAATCAATCGGTGATATCCATGTGCATTTTTTTCGAAATACTTGGCCGAATAACTACTGCCGATCAGATCAACGTTTTCTGATCGCCGTTTCCGGAACGATAATATTCAGACATTTTCATGGCAATGCCGCAGTTGAAAAAATACTTCACTGTTTACTATCAGGCCAAACGCTGGAACAGCTTTTCCCTGAATTTCGTGGGCCGTATACGCTCGTTTTGATTGATCGTGTAACAAAGCAAGTGTGTGTGCTTAACTCTCGCGAAGGGCTTAAACACTGCTACGTCAGTACGAGAAACAGTGGGAAAGCATTCAGTACCAACTTGCTTTTACTTGCAGCGCTAACTGGAGGAGAGCCGTCGCCTGAAGGTGTTCGTGAATTCATCCATCTTGGGGCAATATTTGAGCGAAAAACCCTATTTGCTCACGTAAATCAAGTTTTACCCGCGTCTTTCCATCGACATGCAAACAATCGGTGGTCAGAATCTCGTTTGTGGCGCTTAACAGTAGCGCCGCCCGACCCTCACATGTCCTGCCAAAACGCTAGAGATGTTCTCATCCGGTCCTTTTCGAATAATTTCACTTTTCTATCTAACGTCGATGGTCAAAAAGTTGCGGCAGACCTTACCGGCGGTACAGATTCTCGTACAGTGCTCTCTTGCCTAATGGAGAAATGTTCGAACCCAGTCACGACAACTAGCGGGGATAATGATTTTATTGACGTCCAAGTGGCCCGTAAAATTGCATCTAAGCTCAGACTTGAGCATTATTGGTACGATCCTGTCCCAAGGGGGCTTGTTCAATCACAGCTTGATAGAGCAGTTGAACTGGCAGATGGCAACATGTGCCCAATTCGTCTCGCGAGGCAATCGGCTTATTATGAGGAAAAGGCGAGCCGGTTCAATTTCATAACCGGCGGGGGGGGGGGGCCGCTGTTTAAAGATCATTTCTGGCTATTCGAGTTTAACCGTGTGGGACTTAACAGAGAGCCACAGTGGGACCGGATAGCTAGATTTTCAGGTGTGCCTCAGGTGATAGAAGACGATTATTTTATTGGGTATGACGATGAAATATTGCGCAACATGACCGAACTATTTCGTCGCTGGTCATCTCAGATCTCAGGCACCAATAACCAGAAATTAGATTTTGTATTCTTTGACCTTAAAGTTCCAACATTTTCTGGGCCGGCATTTTCATTAACAACACAGTTTCTAGATGTTTACCATCCCATGTTGGACGGAGAGAACGTACAATTTGCCGTAGATCTGCCGCCTGAGATCCGAAAGAGAAACATTTTGCAGTTTTCAATAATACAGAGTTTGCGTCCTGAGATCGCTTGGACTTTGACAGATACCGGCTTGCCGTCTGTTCCACCGGTAGGTCTTCACAGTTGGTTGCGAATATTGAGGGGGCGCCGGTATTTAGGTACGGCTTGGCGAAAATTTAGAACATTGCTGTTAGGTTCAAGCGGTCACGCAGTTAACGTTTCAATCGACATCAACGAAATTAAACGCATGGGGTACCTTGATCTCCTCAATCATTCATCCCTTGCGTTTTCGCAATTCATCTCCTCCTCCAAACTCGACGCGTTCAAAGCTTCGCCTGAAAATGAACCTAGCAGATCATATTTACTTAAAACTTTAGCTACGCAACTTTTCTTTTTACGAGTCAATGAAATCAAGGAAGGATCCAAATTGATTCCGATTCCCCAGGATGATGAAGAGGGCGATGCGGATAGTGTGTTAAGTGGTAGTCCGACTTCAGCGAAGCCATCAGGTGATGGCAAATTGATGGAATGACGCAATGAAGCGAACCAAAGCCAAATTACAGAACCACAGTTAGGCTGTAGGTAGCCCCCTAGCCGAGGTAAAAGGCGGCAGTCCACTGGCCGAACCAGCCGAGCTCTTCAGTGTCCATTGCACACAGATCATTGAATGGAAGCACCATCTGCTGGCCCCGGCGGCCGACGTGTTTGGCGGGGAGCCTCCTCCGTTGGAGGCTCAGGACCTCAAGGCGCGGCACGTGAAGATTGGCAATTGCGTTGGATCATGGTTATTGAGAGGGGGCGCACAGCAAGGCGGGCTGGTTGAGCGTAATGCGATGATGGATACCCGCACACAGCGCCCGTCGTACGGCAGTGTTACCTCCTGGGGTCGTCTCGGTCGAGGGCCTCCTATCAGTCGGGGCTGGTCTCCGACACCACGATGGTGCTCATGCGCCGGATTGACGAACTGCATCGGCAGTATCCGTTTGCCGAGGCTCGGATCCTGCGCGATCTGTTACAGCAAAAGGGCCACGTCATTGGGTGGCGGCAGGTGGCCCCCTGATTCGGCGGATGGGCATCACCACGTTGTACGGCAAGCCCCGCACCAGCCAGCGACATCCGACCCACCGAATCTATCCCTACTTGCTGCGCCAGCTGACGATCACACGAGCGAATCACGTGTGGGCGGCCGATATCACCTATAGTCCAATGCAGCGCGGTGTCGTCTATCTCTGTGCGATCCTGGACCGGGCGAGTCGGCGAGTGCTGGCGTGGCGGCTGTCCCGTACGTTAACCACGGACTTCTGTGTGGAAGCCGTGTAGGAGGCGTTCGCCCGGTATGGCAAACCTGAGATCTTCAACACGGATCAAGGCTGCCGGTTCACCAGCCAGGAATTTATGGGGCTCCCGCAAACTCACGACATTCCGATCAGTATGGATGGGTCCGGGCGTTGGCGGGACAATGTGTTCGTGGAACGGTTGCGGTGGAGCCTCAAGTATGAAGAGGTCTATCTCCATGCCTATGAGCCCGTCTGCGATGCCCACCAGAGGGCGTCGCGCTACGTGACTTTCTACAATCAGATCAGGCTGCATCGTGCGCTTGACGGATGCACGCCCAATCGCGTGTACTGGGAATACCAGCCTGCAGGGCCCATCACCGAGTAGGGGCAAACCGCCAGATGCCACTTACGAACTGAAAAAAACTGTTCAAACAAACGGAGCCACTTCAAGAAAGGTATAATATGGTGCGTGAAGGGAAAACTCGCACGATAGACAAGTCTTGGTTGAGCTAAGGAGCAGCAACATAATGCCAGGGATAAATCTCTATTACACCTTCGCTGTGGTTTCGCAGTCCAAGAGAACGAGGATCTTGAATCATGGGTCTGAGCCGAATGATCAAAACTGCAAAAGTACGATTCTGATCGACGACAAACATTCTGTTCTTACGTGTACAGGTTACGAGGGATACCCGTTTCTTTCCTTTGAGACCGACGAATTTCACATCGCGCTCGAAGGCTGTATCTATAGTGAAAGCACTGGCACCGTCAGGACTGCTTTGACAACGCTCGCGGAAAACTTGGCAAGTCCTGATGCCGCTGCACGTGAACGCATCAGATTATGGCTGGTAGAGGCTGACGGCGAATTCATTGTGGTGATTCATCACAAACTGACAGGACTGGTGTTCGTTGTTACGGATGCACTCGGTCGTTTGCCCATCTATTACTCCAGAGACGACCAGTCAATCATGATATCCAGGCACATGGATTTGGTCATAGCGGTTCAAGAACGCAAAGCATTTAATCGCCTGGCGATCGCCCAATATCTAATGTTTGGATATTCTCTAGGTAGCACCACCCTTGTCCAGGATGTACATGGTCTTGAGCCGTGTAGTGCGATTACGATCGATCCTCGTTCGTCTCTCATTGACATTCAACGTGTAAGCACCTTCTCCTTCTCAGAAAAACTTCATTGCAACAAGAGCGTGGAAACGAACGCTACGGAACTCGTGCGCCTATTGTCCCAAGCATGCTTGAGTCGTACCAATTCAAGACGCTGTAATGTGGTGTCGCTCAGTGGAGGTTTGGATTCAAGGACAATTGCCGCATGCATTCGGAACTCAGGCATCTCTTTGGCTGCTACAACCATGCTTGATACGGAAGGGGTTTTTAAGGCTGATGCGAGAATCGCTGAGCAGATTGCCCAAGCGCTGGGCATCGACTGGAAACTGTATAAACTGCAAGTAGCAAGAGGGAAGGATGCATACAGACTGCTGCGCATGAAAGCTGGTCTGAATTATCTTGCCATGAATTGGATCATCCAATACCTTGACGCGCTTCGAAGTACTCATGGCACCGGTATGACTTATATCACAGGGGATGGCGGCGATAAGGTGCTTGTGGATCTGAGACCGACGAGCTCTCTGGGAAGTCTGTCAGACTTAGTGCAGCATATTGTGAGTCGGCATCAGGGAAACTCACTTCAAGATGTTTCTCGCATGACCGGATTATCTGAGGACGATATTATCCGCGGGATCAGCGAACATGTCGACTCATACCCGGAACAAGATTTCGATCACAAGCTTGTACATTTTGTCATATTTGAGCGGGGGAGGCGCTGGTTGTTTGAGGGGGAAGACAGAAATAGGAATTTCTTTTGGCACCTCGCGCCCTTCTACGGCATCCAGTTTTTTCGGTATGCCATGAACTGCCCGGATGAGCAAAAAGCCAATCACAGACTGTATAAAGAATTGCTTGTCAGGCTGTCTCCCCAAGTTGCTGATATTCAGAATGAACATTGGGGGTTCCCGATCACCTCCAAGAAATACTACTGGACGGTGGTTACGCAATATCTGCGAAGCTTGACTCCCAGGCCATTGAAGAGATTTCTGAAAGGGCAGATAAGCCAAATCAGCATCCCAAGAGAAACATATAAAGAGTGCATGAAGAAACAGGTCGTTGGTTGCGACGTGATCAAGGAGTATCTTCTCTTTCCTGAGGTTATGAAGCGACTTGATCGATGCACCAAACCAGAGGCACAGACGCTGTTAACGGTTACGTCCACCCTAGAGCTGGTTGCTTCTGGCCGGAGCACCCTCAAGGAGTATTGGGAAGATAAAATGTAATGAAAAAAGCACACATAAATATCCGCAGGCTATTGAGAGGGAGAGATGAACCAAAATGGGTCTCACCTCTCCCGAGCTGGAGATCACAATGAACGCAGTCCTGTTGGGGTAAGGGGAGATGACAGGTTATTCTGTACCGAGTACTCATAGGCTGCAATGTCTGGAGCTCCATCACTGACTGGTGGAACCCCAGATGTGGTGCCGCGGTTGATTGCAGCACTTCCAGACGCAAGCCGAAAGTCGTTTGTCGACTTGCTGACAAGGCCAAGGTTGCTTGTCTTGTCGAAATTGTTCGAGAAGGCTACTCCTGAGGCGCTCTTTCCCAATGGGGCCATGGCATTGGTAACGGTATTGCTCATGTTGTAACTGACAGTCACCCCGGCAGCGCTCACCCCAACGGCCCAGACCATCCCATATGGGGCATCATTTGACATATTATTCTTGATGTTCGCGGTTCTGATTGTTGAGGCCAATAAAATCTGGGCTACCGGGCTTCCGGTAGGATTACGGCCGGAAAGTGTATTGTGATAGATGTTTAGATTCGTGGCTGTTCCGCCGTATACATGGATGGGGTATCCTCGATATGAATCATAAATGACGTTTCGTCGCACGGTGATGTTTGAACCGCCGGCAATATAGATTCCATGATCGTGTCGAGTGTTGGTTGCCGAACAACCACTTTCACCCTTTATTCGCCTTCCGATAGCGTAGATCCGGTTACGCTCAATCATTGCTCCGGAAGCGCCCCTAATTTGTACGCCTGAAAAAGTGGACGAGGAGTTCGTGCATGATGCCCGGCCGATGTGGTGGATAGAGTTGGAACGGACGATGGTTCCGGTTGCAGTTGATTGAAGACTGATCCCAATACCGGCGCCTGAACTGCTGCTGTTGTTTGCCCCAGAAATATCAAATCCTTCGATGATGTAGTAAGGGCGCTGGACAATGAATCCAAATCCATTCCTGTTACTTGGTGCGATGATCGCGGCTCCGAGCGGCTTCTCACTCTTGATGGTAATCGGTAACGAGGCTGTACCGGAAGGCGAGCGGTTGGCATAAACGAAAACTACATACCCGTCTCCATTCGAATCTGTGTAGGTGCCGGTGCGCACGATGCAGGTATCGCCTGCTTTGATGGGCGAGAAGGCGCATTTTTGAGGATTTCGCCAGGGACTGGCCGAGGTACCTGCGTTGGAGTCACTACCTGTCGTTGCTACGTAGTATGTGGCGCCTTGTGCCGTAACGGTCCCAAGCAGAATGAGCAGAGTAGAAACTCCAGAGAGCACCACAAAGCGAGGGGACCTGATCAGACAGTTCGTCATTATGAGCTCCTCTAGTAAAAGTATTTGATGCCTTCAATTACACAATTGTAAGTCGAGCAATCACGCAAGCACATTCCATGCCAATATATATTTGTTTAAATTGTTGATTATATTTGAAGAAAAGACTGTGATGTCTTGTTCAGATGTGTAAAAGAGTATGAACACGTATACAGGTGGAGGTAGGGGGATACTCTGTTCTGACGAGTTTCTCATTGTAACCAAATGACCGGCCTGATGTCGTTCATCTCTTGCCGGGAGTTGTAGATGATTCGTGGCAGGGTGCGAAACAGATTGACTCAACGTGGGTGGAGCATGAGAAATAAGCAGGGGAGTGTCGGAATCTCGATCAGCTCATCTACTTAATGATACCTGCAGACCAGGAAATAGATTGCAATGGATGTGCGTTTCGAGGCCCATTCAACTGGGCGAGGATCTCTGGGTTTGAGTCGGCTCTTATGGTATTCTGAGCACTCATGATATGAGAGGTTGTCGTCGTCCCCTGCCGGAATCAAGCGGATTGTAATCATATCCCGTGCACAACGCTCTCGCTAGTTTTTCTATGAACCAAGAGTTCATGTCTGATGTCTTGGAGAAACCAGTCCTTTACGCGAGCATTCCCTGCCGTAACGAGCGTCGCCATATTGAGACTTGCGTACGATCGATCTTGGGAAGGAGCGGTCTTTACGGAGGAATTGATGTTGTCATGGTTGATGGACTCTCAGGCGATGGCACGGGTGAGAGCTTGGGAAACCACTCCAAATAACATTCTGAACTGCGAGTCGTCGATAACCCTTGCCGCGTCATGCTTTGTGCAATGTGTATATGCAAACGCTAGTGTCTTGAAAGAGTCGTAGGTGGCAGTCACTGTCCAGAGTTTAGGGGGACCAGAGATGAACACACATCTTCGATATATGAAACTCAGCGCCGTGATCATCGCGTGGGGTGGTGTCTTGCTGGCAGCCACCTACCGGTCCCACACCCCGGTGGTGTTCGATCGGTATAGCTGGGGGTATGTCGTGCTGCTGGGCATTCTTGTCGGGGTCGCCATGACGCTTTCGCTGGCGAGATTGACGTGGTATCAGCCCCTCTACCAGGCCCGAGCCGGTCTCGTCATCAGCGGAGTCTCCCTGCTCCTGTCACTTGGAGCGTTCGAACTGGCTCTTCGTCTGGTCGATCCGCTCGGGCTCTCCTACTATGAGCAGGCTGGAGATTATGTGCGTGACAAGCTGCCGGATGACCAGCTCGTCTTCCGGCACAAACCGTCATGGGAGACCCGCTACGGCGACGTGCGCGTGACCTATAACGAACGTGGGTTACGCGATCGGCCTATCTTGCCGAAAGCTGCCGGAGAATATCGGATTCTCGCACTAGGAGACTCGGTAACCTTTGGATGGGGTGTGGACCAGGACAAGACGTTCGTAGCCCGGCTCGAGTCGTTACTGCAGGGACGGCTGCATCGGCCGGTGCGGACGATCAATAGTGGGGTCGGGGGGTACAACACCGTGCAGGAGGTGACTTATTTCAAACAGGAAGGGATCGCCCTGCAGCCGGATCTCGTGATGTTGACCTATGTGAAGAATGATATCGAAGTGAACAAAGGGCCTTTTGATCCATGGGCTCAAAGTTCTCTGTGGGGAAAGTCTTTCCCGAATATGGTGATAACGATGGTGGGAAAGTTCTGGCTCTATCGATTGATCTATCATACCTATCACTATGCTTTGCCTGAGCCTCAGGGAGGGTCAGCAACGACTTCTTTGCATGAAGGAACGGGGTGGCGTCAGTCCATGGCGGCGTTACATGAGCTGGTGGTGATGTGCGAAGAACGGCACATTCCGCTCATTGTATTCTTCCATCGGTTGGATTCCAGCGAGAACAAGCCATTGTTTGATGCCGTCGTTCAGCATGCCCAGGGGGTGCCGATAAAAGATATGGGACAATGGTATGGCGGGCTCCGTGTATCTTCCATAGTGAACTCCAAAGTAGACGGCCATCCCAATGCGGAGGGTCATCGCGTAATGGCGGAGCACATGGCCGAGGATATTGTGGGCTACCTTGCCCAGTTAAAAGATCGCGCAAGTCTGGGCTGGCCAGGCATTGGTGTCGCTATTGTTGGTCCATGAATTGATCAATAAGATGGTTCTCCTCTGAAAGCCTGATTTCAGGGCAGTTTCAACAGTAGTGTCGACGCGAGATGCTTCTTGAGACTTTTATTAGGCAGGCCATACGAGGCATTCTTGACGTCGATATAGGAGGGGAAACCCATCCCATCGTGAGATGGAAGAGTTGTTCAAGAAATTGTTTCATCAATCAAAGAGTATCTGGCTTCAGAATCGAGAGGTCATCAGGCGCTGGGGCATCGTCCTGTTCGTAGCGAACGTCGATGGCAGAATCGTTGCGGTATTTAAGAGTGCATACTTTGAATGAAGCTACTTTCAACTACGTTTGAAGCAAAGGAGGGGTGTCATGAGTGGCTTTGTCATGAAACTGTGGGCCGTTATGAAGGAGCGCAAGAAATTTTGGCTATTGCCAATTCTGGTGGTTCTGCTGTTGTTTGGGACATTGATTGTGTTGACGCAAAGCTCCACGGTCGCTCCATTTATCTATACCCTGTTCTAATGACCGAAGCTCTCCCTTCACGCTGGAAGTAGTATCATTGCGATGCCCCGTAGGTGTTGAGCACGAAGGAGACTTGAGATCTAAGGGTCTTCTGGAGGACAAACTCAATTGCAGGCTGGTATAGCGATTACGAGAAAGTCCTTATTCCCCTCGTGTGCGGTATAGACATGTCGGCCGCCACAATTTAGGATGTCGGCTACTGATAGCAATGAGCGGGGCGGCTGCCGGTGGGTGTGTTTTGAACACATA
The DNA here is from genome assembly GCA_018242685.1 of Nitrospira sp. Lineage (GTDB taxonomy): Bacteria > Nitrospirota > Nitrospiria > Nitrospirales > Nitrospiraceae > Nitrospira_D. Next base: position 67,788 of record JAFEBM010000042.1, read on the forward strand.
ATCTCTGATACGGTGTATTGGGCTTTTCTTTGAACGAGATTAGCATATCTGTTTCATAGGAAAGTTGATGCGTCTATTGTTTAGGAGCATCGATAGCCTCCTCTCACGCCCTGCAATGTGATTCAATTGTTCCTGGCAGAGGTGGGCAGAATCGTGCGTACACATCACGATGTCTTAAGGCTTTTCATTTCCTGGTGTTCTTACTGATGTGCTTTGTGTGAGAAGCCTTCTGGTGCGCTTTTCTGTTTGAGAATCTCTTATGCTTGTAGCGCTAGGATGGCGATTGCCTGATCAAGCGAATCCGATTCCGTAATTTGCATCACCTGAAAGCGGTGTATGAACCTTTGGTGGAGTTGAGTATGAGCCATATATTGGGGATTTCAGCCTTCTACCACGACAGTGCGGCGTGCCTTATCCGTGATGGAGATATCATAGCGGCTGCTCAGGAAGAACGGTTTACTCGAAAGAAGCATGATCCGGGTTTTCCTTCTCATGCAGTGACCTACTGTTTGAAGGAAGGAGGAATTACTCTGGGTGATCTCCGATACATTGTCTTTTATGATAAACCGCTCGTGAAATTTGAGCGGTTACTCGAGACTTACCTGGCCTTCGCTCCAAAGGGGCTCCAGTCGTTTGTGGCGGCTATGCCGGTGTGGCTCAAGGAAAAACTCTTACTCCGAAATCTGCTTGCGAAGGAGTTCGTTGCGTTGGCGCCGGAGATGAACCAATCGGCGCTTCCCCCTTTGTTGTTCGGTGAGCACCATGAATCGCATGCCGCTTCTGCATTTTATCCGTCGCCCTATGACAAGGCGGTCGTTCTGTGTATGGATGGTGTCGGGGAATGGGCCACGACGTCTGCCTGGCTTGGCGATGGGCATGCATTGACGCCGCTTTGGGAAATTTCGTTCCCCCATTCTCTGGGACTCCTTTATTCCGCCTTCACTTACTACACCGGTTTCAAGGTCAATTCCGGCGAGTATAAAGTAATGGGTTTAGCTCCATATGGAGAGCCGAAGTATGTCAAGGCCATCTATGACCATCTCCTTGATCTCAAACCGGACGGGACATTCCGCTTGAACATGGATTACTTCAACTACTGCACTGGGTTGACCATGACCGGGGACAAGTTCGATGATTTGTTCGGTGGGCCTCCGCGGAAGCCAGAGAGTAAGTTGACGCAACGTGAGATGGATTTGGCCCGTTCAGTCCAAGAAGTGACCGAAGAAGTCATGCTCCGTGTCACGAGAACTCTACACCGTGAAACCGGGATTGAGTATCTCTGTATGGCTGGTGGTGTCGCGCTCAATTGTGTGGGGAATGGGCGAATTCTACGGGAAGGCCCGTTCAAGGGGATCTGGATTCAGCCGGCAGCTGGCGATGCGGGAGGGGCGATCGGTGCTGCGTTGAGTGCCTGGTATCGTTATGATGACCAGCCCAGGGTATCGACCGGCGTTGATCGAATGCGAGGCAGTTACCTGGGACCACGACATACCAATGCCGAAATCGAGGAGTTCCTCAAGCGGGCAGAGGCGCCGTATGAATTGCTGGACGACGATCACCTCTATGATCGGGTGGCAAAAGATCTTGCCGAAGGGAAGGTTGTCGGCTGGTTGCAGGGTCGGATGGAGTTCGGTCCACGTGCGCTTGGTGGTCGAAGTATCCTTGGCGACGCCAGAAATACGAAGATGCAGTCGGTGATGAATCTGAAGATCAAGTATCGCGAGTCGTTTCGTCCCTTTGCGCCATCGGTCCTGCGGGAACGAGTGTCTGATTTCTTTGAGATGAATACGGACAGTCCCTACATGTTGCTGGTGGCGCCTGTAATGGAAAAACGAAGGTTGTCCTTGCCGGCCAATCAATCCGATCTATGGGGGATCGATTTGTTGAATGTTCCCCGGTCCGATATTCCCGCGGTCACGCATTTGGATTACTCGGCCCGAATACAAACCGTTCATGAGGAGACCAATCCGAGGTATTACCGGTTGCTTAAGTCGTTCGAGACACAAACCGGCTATCCTGTTCTAGTCAATACATCTTTCAATGTTCGAGGGGAGCCGATAGTATCCACACCGGAGGATGCCCACCGATGTTTTATGCGGACTGAAATGGATGTGCTCGTGCTGGAAAACTGCGTCCTGTATAAAACGCGACAAAAACCGCTGGAGAACGATACAAACTGGCAAAAAGAATTCGAGCTTGATTAGGAGATTATGTGATGGATCGAACGAGTCAACAGCCTAGCACGAAGGATTTGCGGCAGTTTGGTTTCCTAGTCGGAGGCGTATTCGCGGTAATCGGATTGTGGCCTGTTGTGTTCCGAAGTGAATCTCCCCGTTTGTGGGCGATGATGCTCGGGAGCCTGCTCATTGCTCTGGGTGCGATTGCCCCGCAGAGCTTGAAGCAGGTCTACAGTGGATGGATGAAGCTAGGCCATATTCTCGGCTCCATCAATACGAGAATCATACTGGGGATCATTTATTATCTTCTTATCACACCAATGGGTTTGGTCATGCGTCTGATGGGGAAAGATCCCATGCATCGAACCATGGCGCAAGGTATGGACACCTATCGCATCGTGCGGACTCCGCGACCACGCGATCACATGCGAAACCAGTTTTAGGCCGGGCATGGTGTTTGTCGGCAAGGGGAGTTCTATGCTTTCTGTCGTCATGCTTTGTCGTAACGAGCGCCGTCATATTGAGGCTTGTGTGCGATCGATTCTGGACCAGGAACGTCCTCCAGAGGGCATTGAAGTTATCGTCGTTGATGGAGTTTCAGACGATGGTACGCGAGAGATTTTAGACCGTCTCGCCAAAGAGCATCTCGAACTGCGGGTTGTCGACAACCCAAAACGTATCACGCCCTGCGCGATGAACATAGGGATTCGTGAGGCCCGTGGTCGGTATATCGCCATTCTTGGCGCCCATTGTCAGTATGCATCGGATTACCTAACGACATGTGCGGTTCTTCTTCAAGAGCATCCTGAGGTGTGTTGTGTTGGGGGACCGGCTGTGAGCATAGGAAATGGTCTTTTCGGTCAAGCAGTTGCGGCAGCGATGTCCCACCCCGTCGGAATTGGCAATGCCAAACATCGATATCCGACGTATGAAGGCTATGCGGAAGGAGCTTGCTATCCAGTGTTTCGAAAAGAAGTGTTTGACAAGATCGGATTCTATGATGAAATGTTGGTCCGCAATCAAGATGATGAGCTCAACTACCGACTTGCCAAACACGGAGAAAAGGTTTTTATTTCACCACGTGCCCGATATTCTTATTTCATCCGAGAGACACCGTCCAGACTTTTCCGGCAGTATTTCGAGTACGGCTATTGGCGTGTGGCGGTATTAAGAAAACATCGGATTCCGGCTTCCTTTCGACAGATTGTGCCGCCCCTGTTTATGGCCGTTATGTTGTCGAGTGTCATAGTGGGACTATCGCTACCTGGCTGGTGGCGACTCACTGCTGCCGCGATACCGGTGCTTTATGGGGTGACATTACTGGCTGTTGGAGTGGTGCAGAGTCATAAGACTGGGTGGCGAGTAGCAATTCTGTTTCCCGTCGCAGTGGCCATCATGCATGTAGCCTATGCGATGGGATTTGTACTCGGGATCATGAAGAAGGGTACTGATCGTATAGTGCAGAGTAGTGGCGCAGAGCAACAAAGGAGCATGTCATGAGTCAGGAACCTAACGCGGCAACCTTTTTCAATAGTTTTGCCGAAGCCTTTGACACCATTTACGACCAGAAGCGCAATCCATTCATGCGCTGGGTGGACGGCAAGTTTCGGAGTGATATGTTCCTGCGCTACGCCTTGACCTTCGAAGCGCTGGAACCGCTGACTGGACGGACAGTGCTGGATGTGGGTTGTGGCTCAGGGCCGTACATTGCGGAGGCCTTCAAGCGCGGTGCGGAGCGAGTGACGGGACTGGATCCTGCGCCGAACATGCTGGCCTTGGTGCGTCAACGGCTGGCCCAGGCGGGAGTGACTGAGAGGCAGTACGAATTAGTGACAGGGCTGTTTCCGGAAACACCGGTGGGTCTTCACGACTATGCGATCGTGATGGGAGTGATGGATTATGTCGAGGATGCGTCGGCTTTTCTGAAAGCCCTGCGGCCTGCAGTCCAACGTCTTGCCGTTGTGTCATTTCCCAGTACACATTGGTTCAGGACCCCCTTTCGAAAATTCCGCTATCAATTGAGGCACTGTCCTGTCTACTTTTATACAGACACCAGCATTCGTAAACTCTGTGAACAGACAGGTTTTTCAGATATCCGAATCCAGAAAATTCCGGGAGCCGGTATGGATTTTCACGTAAGTTTACGGCCATGAGCTACGGTCCGCCCGTCATTTCCATCGACGTTGAAGACTGGCCTCAATCCACGTGGGATCGGAGTCTTCCCATCACGGAGCGGGCCGCTGAAAATACGCGGCGCGTGTTGCAGCTTCTACGGGAAACCGAGGTGCGGGCCACCATGTTTGTGCTCGGCAAGTTCGCCGAACGTTTTCCTCAGGTCGTCAAGGAGATCCAAGCTGATGGGCATGAAGTGGCATGCCACGGACACGGACATCTGGAAATTGGCCGACAGTCACCCGAGGAATTTCTCGCCGATGTCCGTCGATCTAAGGATCTTCTCGAACAGATCCTCGGAACGCCGATAACGGGATATCGTGCGCCTGATTTCTCGATTGTCCAAGATACGCTTTGGGCTCTCGATGTGCTTGCAGAAGCTGGTTTTGAGTACGACTCCAGCATCGTACCGGCTCGCCTTCCACGTTATGGAATTGCGGGCTGGCCCGTCCTACCGACTCGGGTTCGTCTAAACCAGGGCGGCAGTATTCTGGAAGCTCCTTTGGCCACCTTTCAAGCCCTCGGGAGAAATTTGCCTGTAGGAGGAGGTGGGTATCATCGCTTGTTGCCCGGCTTTGCGAGTCGGTACTGTGCTCGGCGGATTATGACCGATGCCCCGTTCGTGTTTTACTGCCATCCTTATGAATTTGATGTCTACGAATTCAGGGAGATTCCGGTCCGTGTCCCGCTCACGGTTCAATTTTACCAAGGTGCAGGGCGAAGATGGTTTGAACAGCGCTTCCGGGCTTTCGTCAGATGCTTTGGCGGACAACCCATGTATGCTATGCTTTCCTCCCAGCCATGGCAGGAGTTTCAGCTCTGCAGCTTGAATCATTGAGCCAATCGCCTTCTCGAAGAGACATGTCCATAGCCCGAGCTCATGACGCTTTACTGCGACAAGCTTGCAGAGAGAGCTTAAGTCGCCGAACAATTTGACTCATCCATTGTACCTTGAAGCGCCGTATCTTGCCGATGATGGATTGCCTCGTATGAGGATTTGGATCCATTGAAATGGAATCATAGGGGGAACGTCATGGCTGGTATATCAGGAGATAGTCAAGAGACAGCCCTGAAGATTGCGGTAATTGGCGCCGGATATTGGGGGAAAAACCTGGTGCGGAATTTTTCCGGCCTTGGCGCTTTATCAGCCGTGTGTGACAGTAATACTGATACACTGCGAACGCTCGGTGAACAGTATTCCCTTTGTCGGACATTCGTGTCCTATGCCGAAGTGTTACGCGACGAGACGATTCGGGCTGTGGCCATTGCCACGCCGGCCGAGGGTCATGCTGATGCAGTACGAGAGGCCTTGCTGGCCGGCAAAGATGTGTTTGTGGAAAAGCCGCTCTGCCTTTCTGTCAAGGAGGGAGAAGAGCTCGTCTCCCTTGCCAAGAAACGAGACCTTATTCTCATGGTAGGGCATCTGCTCTGGTATCACCCGGCGGTGCTGAAGCTCAAAGAATTGATCCGGGCGGGCGAACTGGGCCGGATCCAGTACATTTATTCGAACCGGTTGAATCTGGGTAAGATCCGGCGGGAGGAAAACATTCTTTGGAGTTTTGCACCCCACGATATCTCCGTGATTTTGGGTCTGCTCAATGAGAATCCCGATGGAGTCCGAGCGCAGGGGGGGAATTATCTTCACCAGCGCATCGCCGATGTCACTATCAGTCTTCTGTCGTTCCCAAGCGGTGTGAAAGCCCACATTTTCGTCTCTTGGTTACACCCCTACAAAGAGCAAAAATTGATAGTGGTGGGTGATCGTAAGATGGCTGTATTCGATGATCTGGAGAAGAAGGACAAGCTGCTCTTGTACCCGCATTCCATCGACTGGAAGGACAATCTTCCAATCGCGAACAAAGCAGATGCTCAAAGGGTTGAACTGGAGCAAGGAGAGCCACTGCGAGCCGAATGCCAACACTTCCTCGAGTGTGTGGCAACGCGGACCAGGCCAAGAACGGACGGGGAGGAAGGGTTGCGTGTGCTATCCGTGTTGCAGCGGTGTCAAGAGGCGTTGGAACAGGCTGGTCCGCGCATGACGCCTCCAGCTTCTAAGGCGCACAAGTCTTACTTTGCTCACGAATCAGCCTTCGTCGATGAAGGCGTGGACGTCGGTGCGGGAACGAGCATTTGGCACACGTCACACATTCTGAAAGGGTCGCGCATCGGGAAGAATTGTAAAATCGGGCAGAACGTTGTCGTTGGCCCCAATGTTACAGTTGGCAATGGAGTCAAAATTCAGAACAACGTATCCGTATACGAAGGTGTAACGCTTGAAGACTATGTTTTCTGTGGTCCTTCGATGGTTTTTACAAATGTCTTTAATCCCCGGAGCGAGATTCCTCGTATGAGTGAGCTCAAGCGAACGCTTGTAAAGCAAGGAGCCACACTGGGAGCTAATTCGACCATACTGTGTGGGATTACGATCGGACGATATGCGTTGATTGGTGCGGGAACGGTCGTGACTAAAGATGTGCCGGATCATGCGCTGGTAGTCGGCAATCCCGGCCGGGTTACTGGCTGGATGTGTTTGTGTGGAGTTAAGCTCCACATTGAAGGTGAGAAGGCAGCCTGTCCAGCCTGTGGGCAGCAGTATCGGGCCGATCGTACAGGAATGGCGGCGGTCTAGGAAGGGAGAACTTCATGAGTGTTCCATTACTTGATTTGAAAGCACATCACGAGCCACTCCATCAGGAAGTCATGGCTGCGCTGGAACAGACTTTCCGAAGTCAGGCCTTTATCCTCGGCCCGGATGTGGGTAAATTAGAAGAGCGTGTGGCCACCTATTGCCAGGCCAAGTACGGCATCGGCGTAAGTTCTGGGACCGATGCCCTTCTGGTCGCCCTCATGGCTCTCGGTATCGGTTCCGGCGATGAGGTCATCACGACGCCTTATTCGTTCTTTGCCACTGCCGGGGCAGTCGCGAGACTGGGGGCCAAGCCGGTGCTTGTAGACATCGATCCCGTCACCTATAACATCGATCCCGCCAAAATTAAGTCGGTGCTGACGGCCAAAACCAAGGCTATTCTTCCAGTCCATCTCTACGGGCAATGCGCCGACATGGTCTCCATTATGGATTTCGCCAAACGGCACAATTTAAGCGTTATCGAGGATGCGGCCCAAGCTATTGGTTCGGAATACCATGATGGACGGCGAGCCTGTAGTATCGGGACCATCGGTTGCCTATCGTTCTTTCCCAGTAAGAATCTCGGTTGTTTAGGCGATGGTGGGATGGCTGTGACTAACGATGCTGACCTTGCAGAGCGCATGCGGGTCCTGCGAGTTCACGGAAGCAAGCCGAAGTACTATCACAGGCGGATTGGAGGGAACTTCCGTCTCGATACGATTCAGGCCGCGGTTCTGAACGTAAAGCTCAATTATCTCGATGGATGGACCAAAAGACGGCAGGAGAATGCTACTCGATACGAGACTCTGTTCAAGCAGAGCGGCCTCACGCAGACTGGGAAAGTGAAATTGCCGGAGCCTGTATACCGCAGCTCTGGCGCTAAACACTATCACATTTATAACCAGTTTGTGCTCAGGGTCGAGCAGCGAGATGCGCTCATGGCTCATTTAAAGCAGAAAGGAATTGGTGCCGAGATCTATTATCCGGTCCCATTCCACCTGCAAGAGTGTTTTCTCTACTTAGGCTATCGGGAAGGAGACTTCCCTGAGTCGGAGCGTGCAGCCAAGGAGACTGTCGCAATTCCTATTTATCCCGAGCTGACAGCTGAACAACAGGCCGAAGTGGTTGAGGCAATAACGGCGTTCTATAGATAGCCGTGATCAATTGCTTCTGAGGCAGAATCTTGTAGAGAGCGGATTTGTGCGTGCAGACACCTCCTTTTATGAAACACGCCTTCAGGAAAGAGTCGGAAAGCTGAACCTATTTTGACAGCCCTGATCGAATTCGGTTGAGACTCGTGTGTCGTGGATCCTTTGCTCTGTGAGCTCGATCTTCGCACGACGAAGGCGGTCAGAACCAACTTAAGATATAACCTATCCTCACCCGTAGTTGAGCTTCCTCTCATTGTTTGAGCAGGTTTCTCCGAAAATAAGCGAATGGATTTCCGCGGTATCCTCGCCTTTCGTTCAAGGCCCACCAGACCCCCTCTTTAGCCTTGGGGTTGGTGGCCGCTCAAAACTTTGCGCCAGATCGGTTATAGGGGGCGATCTCCCATCGTTCAGCGAATTTACAGCTTTTTGCGATGACGTTCTTCAGCGCGGCATTCTCAAAGGACAGGGCGATATACATCCGTTTCGCCGACTATTCTCGTGTTCCAGGTCCTTTAGCCACTTCACATCCCAAGGCCTCCGCCCGCCGTGGGGGTAGAACTGATCCCGTACTGCCGCCAGAGAGGAGGCTCCGGAAATTCGGACAATATG
>JAFEBM010000043.1 GCA_018242685.1 Nitrospira sp.
TCAATAACTATAGGCTTAGCTATATCATCTGGGGTCGGATCTTGAATCGTACATGACGCAGAAATACAGTTCAGCTTTGCCATCCCAGTAGATGCCACGTCTCCGACCCTGGATCCTAACATTTCCCTCCTTCAGATCTTTTCCCGTTGACGGATACCACATGACTTTAGGACGATGGCCTCGTGCATTTCGAGTTACTCAGCCCGATCACGCAGATAGAAACGTTCGCGGTTGGGTCTCAAGTCCGTGAGACCTCCAGGCTTCGTAAGCTCATGGCAGAGGACATTGGCGCAAGAGAAATGGCATTGCCAAAGTTCGCCTTTCTGATGGCTCCATCCATCTCACAGAAATTCACTGGTATGAGGCCACGGGAATAGGCCGGAAGGAATACAAGATCAAGAGGTTACGCTGAGGACACCATTATGCCGAAGACCACGCTTACTACTTCACGGTTTTTGATTTGCGTCGAGAATAAAGGGTACAAGGCTTCCCTTGAAAAGCGCAAAGTCTATACCTCTATTCCCGATACGGAAGCACTCAAGCACGGCCACGTTCGCGTGGTCGATGTGTCTGGAGAAGACTACCTCTATCCCAAGAGCCTTTTCTTACCCATCACAGTTTCGGCTTCGCTCCGCAAGGCGATCTTAAAAGCCGCATAAGACATAAGAATTGAGGAACAGGCTTCGCCCCCAGCAGCTGCCCTGCCTCAAATCTCTCCTCCTGCAGCATCCGTACGGTTCACACTGTGCCTGATCTCTTGACCATCTTCATTCGAACATCGTCGTTTCATGCCCAAAAAAAGAGGGTGAAGAGTCGCCTCCCCACCCTCTTCTGATCCGTCACGGTCTCAGCAGATGCGACGACTCGCCCCTGCAGAAGCTCTGCCCCTATGGGTTCGTCACCTGTAGGTGAACGCTACCCGTATCAGTCATGGCAGGATTGATCGTGATCGTATAGGTATCCGTTGTAGCCAATGTCACGGGATTCAGGTTGAAGCTCGCCGCTGAACTCGTCGCCCCAGCCTGCAAGATACCACTCGGCGTGTAGAGGTTCACCGTCACGCTGCCGAGCTTGTTGTTGGTGACCTTGATCGTGACCTGTTGGTTCGCCATACCTGAAACCGTATAGCGACCATTCTGGCCAGCTCGGCTGATCATAATCTGTCTGGGGGCGGCATTCATCTTGAGCGAATCTGACACCTCCGTTGAGAGTGTCAACGTCATGTTGCCGGTGTAGGGTCCTCCTGGACGGACAAGGATGGTATAAGGACCGGTCGTTGGCAACGGGTTGGGGATTTCGAGCGCGCCACCCGCGGTACCCACGGCAGTGGAAGCGAGGGGAGTTCCGTCTTGGGTTAGCAGCGAAACGCTCGTCGATGTCAACCCCACAGACGTGAGTCCGAGACTCACCCATTGTCCAGCATTGCCGTTGAACGTATACCGTGCCGTCTTGCCCGGTTTGTTGAGACTGACCGACACCGGCGTTCCGTCGAGAGCGATCATGCCGGTGACCGGAGAAGTCAAGGCGAGCGTCATACTACCGGTGTGATTGCCCACCGGATCCACCACGACTGTGTATGTTCCGGTTTCAGGCAATGCCGTGATTGGATCGAGACTGCCGCCGCTGGGACCGATCGTCGACGACGCCAAGGGGCTGCCGTCAGGCTTCAGCAGGGACAATGTACTGGAAGCGATCGACACCCCCGTGAGACCGAGATTGACCCATTGACCCGCCGTCCCATTGAACGTGTAGAGAGCGCGTTGACCCGGCACAGTCAAGGTCGGGGTCGCAGCCACTTGGTCGATCATAATGGTGCCGGTAAGGTCCGGCGCATTGTAGACCGCGAGTTTCGCACTACCGGTGTAACTCAGCTCCGGATCGATCAGCACGTCATAGGTCCCGGAAGCTGGAAGGACTTGCGCGTCAACCACGGCGCCCGTGTACGCAAAGGAGGCCGGTTTGCCTAAGGGGGTTCCATCCGATTTGAGGATTGAGACGTACCCGCTCCGGATCGTTACATCACTCAATTGCAAGCTGACCGCTTGCCCACCGGTACCCGAGAAGGTATAGCGAGCGTTCTGCCCGGCGCGGGTGATGGCAATAGGTACCGCCGATCCCTGAGGGACGATTTCTCCACTCAGCTCGCTGGAAACCGTGATCGTGAAACTCCCGGTATACGTACTGAGCGGGTCGAAGAAAATCGTATAGGTGCCGTTTACCGGCAATTCCACGAGGTCGACGCTTGCGCCGTTCATCTCGCTGGATGAGATCGTCGCCCCTGAATCGGCACCAAACTGGTAGGCTGTCGTGGAGGTCAGGACCTGCGTCTGGGAAGAGAGTGGCCGATTGCCCATGGTCGCATAATAGTTCGTCACTGCGGAGGGCTGTCTGGCTATCATCCCGCCATCCGGCCCATGAACTGAGACTTGGAACTGAGTGAGCGTGACGCCGCTAAAGCCGAGATTGATTCTTTGACCGGCCTTGCCCTCGAAGGTCATCGCACCGTTCTTGTTCGGAGTGGCGATCCTTACCGTCACAGGCTCCCCTCCGGCGGTGATATGACCATTGTATTCGATATCCGCTGCCACGACGCCTGGCGGTAGGGCAGTATCTCCGGCATAACTCCTGTCACTGGCAATACTGGAAATAAGTCCTGCTGAGCCAAGTACAAGCGTGATTGTTGCTACTCCTACTCGGCACTTCACCCACGACCATAGGCTGTCCATAGTCGCCCTCCTCTTATAAAAACCGACGGCTCTTGGTGGTTGCCACCTCGTTTGAGGTTGTCTCGGGACGCTGGGTTGACGCGCGGACTCTACCCTTTTTTATATCTGTGGCGCAATCCCCCTAGACACCCTTTTAAACAATTATCTGTAGATCCCCCCCACTGGGGGGGAGAGAAGGCCCTAAGCCTTATTTTCCTCGATGTGGAGGGAGATGTAGGGGATTAGCCAAGCAAACAAGAGATCATTCTGACATGCTGACAGCAAAAAAAGAGGGTGGAGAGTTGCCTCCCCACCCTTATTCTTGCGACTCACCGGAAGCTTCTCAACGACTACTCGGCCTTACAGAAGCTCCGTTCATAGTTGATGATCGCCCAGGCTTCTTCTTCCGTGATCGCGGCAGGGATCAAGGAAACCATCCCTGTTCCGGCGCTGCCGTTCTTAATGACCCAGAAGAGTTCGCCATCTTTCCGTTTCTTATGGAACTTACAATTGGTGAAATCCCGTGGGCTTGGGTTGAGGATCTTCCCGGCTTCGCCCTGGCCGTCTCCGGCCTTACCATGGCAATTGAAACAAGTGCCCTTCCCTTCGTAGAGCGCCTTGCCTTTGGCGATGCTCTCCGGACTGGACGCGACCGGATTTTTCAGAGCTTTTGCGTCCGCTGCTTGATCAGGCGGGACGCGAGGCTTCAAAGGATCTCTTTCCTCCGCCCCAACCACCGAGACAGAGAGAAACACAACTGCGGCAGTGACTCCTAAAAACTTGGACAGATACCCCATCACACGTCCTCCTTTGTGTTAAACCTACCGAACCTGGGTAATACTCCAGGCCGCCGACTCGTCTTCATGATTTTCAAGGCCAGGCAAAACGATCGAACTATACCAATGCCCTTGAATTCCTGTCAAGAAAGCATCCCTCTCTCCATTACTCATCTACTCATCCATTTTCTTGTTACGTAAAGAGAGATCAAACCTCATGCCAACATCAACTCAAAAAGACGCAAGAAAATGTCGGCATTTATGTGGTCCGTCGCAAGCCCATTCCATATTTTCAGCTATTCGTGACACCTTTGCGCCTCACCGACACCATCCACGCCTCATTGACGACGATACAACGTCGCTAACTGCGGCAGCTTGAAATATGGCTATGAAAATCCATCTAAAACCCAGCAGCCGACAAGGAGACGCTTGATCGGATTGTTAGGAGATTACGGCCGGAAGGCAAGCACGGACGGATTGACTGAATGCGATCGGAGAGGCGCGATCCTATCGTTTCAACACAATATCCCGGGCAACTTTCCCGCTTGGTCCGAATGGCTTTTGAGGTTTGCCGTTTAACTCGGCCTTCACTCCTCCGGCATTCCCAAGGGTCAAGATGAATTGGTCCTGCCCCTTCCAATGGGCTTTTTCACCTGGTCGTAGTAACGACTCCTGCGGACTCCCGTTATCGATCTGCACGACAACCCAACTTAACTCTGTCGCTTCCAAGTCCAACACCAGTTGACCATCCCCAGAACCTTCCGTTGCGTTCAGAGCGATTCCAGCTAACGGGCCATCACTGCCGGACGGTGCCGTCGACGCCGTCGAAACCGTTTCGGGCTCTGATCGAGCGGCTGTGCCGGCAAGCGGAACAGGTTCCTGTCGCGGCGTGGCTTCGGTCGCTGTCTTTGACGTTCCGACAGGCGTATCGGTCGATTTAGGAACCTCCGCCGTACGTTCGGGCTCACGGGCCGCCGAGGACGGAACCTCTTTTGCTGCTTGAGTCGTACGTTTCGTCGCCGTGCCTTGCTCAGGAGCCCCACGACGAAAGACCGACGTTTGCTCTCGACTCAGGAGAAAGATGAGCGTCAGCACGGCAATACTGATCGCAATCGCCACTGCTTTCCGATTGGACTGACGCTTCCGGTCTTCTTCAATCTGTCGCACCTTGAGCCGTTCGCGCTCATCCTGTTTCTCGTAAAAGGAGCCGGCCGATTGAATAAAGCGGTGAATTGCATCTTCTTCATCCAAGCCCAGCGATCGGGCGTAGGAACGCACAAACCCCTTGGCAAAGACTTGGTCGGGCAGCTTGGCGAAGTTACCGTCCTCGAGCGCCTTGACGAAATCCGTGCGAATACGGGTTTTCGATGCCACCTCATCAACGGTTAATCCTTTCGTCTCTCGGACCTGTCTGAAGAATTCGCCCACCGACTCCATAAGTCTCCTACTTCAATCGCGTCAAGAGTTCCGATGCCGCCGCCGCCAGCTCCCCACCCTTATCCCAGGTCGCCACTTTCTTCAAAATCTCTCGGGCTCTCGTCGTATAACCTAATTTATAGTACACCCGGCCGAGCTCAAGATGGGTCATCGCGGGCGGGACAGTTGGAGGACTCGCCAATGCCGCATCTTCCAACGCCTCCATCGAACCCTGAAGATCGCCTTGGTGTGCCAGTGCACGACCGAGATGAAATCGAGCTAAGTCCGGCGTCGGATAGAGGGGATTTGCCAGGGCCCGTCGATAGGATTGGATCGCCTCGTCCCATCGATCCTGATTGGCCAAAACTTGTCCCAGATACGTATGCGCTTCGGAGTAGGTGTCATCGATCTTGATCGCCGCGCGGAATTCCTCTTCTGCGTAGGACAGCTTGCCCTGCAGCGCGTACACATGCCCCAGTGCGTACCGCGCCTCCTTATTGGCCGGATTCAACTGGACGGACTTCTGGAACGAGACGAATGCCTTTTGACGATCGCTCGGAAGGCTGGCGATACCCTCTTGATAATGCCCTTGCGATTTTTGCAGCACTTCCTTGTCGTTTACACACCCTTCGCAGATGCTTATGAGTCCTACGCAGACCAGTAGACGATACGCTCGCTGCCGATGGAACCGCCGATCGCATCTGATCATTGAACATCCTCAAAATGCGTGAGCCGCTTGAACTCGGCGAACCGAGCCTGAATCTCTTTGTAATCCAGGATGCGCAATCGGTCAAGACTAAAGGATTCTACGGTAAATGACGCCATCACGCTGCCGAAGATGATGGCTTGTTTCATGGCCTCCGGAGACCGGTTTCCCGTCGCCGCCAAGTAGCCCAGAAAACCGCCGGCGAAGGTATCTCCGGCACCGGTGGGATCGCGTACGTCTTCGAGTGGAAACGCCGGCGCGCCGAAAATGTGTTTTTCGTTGAACATGAGCACACCATACTCGCCACGCTTGACAATGAGATGCTTAGGCCCTCGCGAAAGTACGAGCTTCGCGACTTTCACCAGGTTGGAATCCTGTCCGAGTGCACGCGCCTCGCCGTCGTTGATGATCAGAATATCCACCTTCTCCAACACCTTCCAGAGCGCCTCGCGCTGGCCGTTGATCCAGAAATTCATCGTGTCGCAGGCCACCAATGCGGGACGTTTCACTTTGTGCAGAACATCGAGCTGAAGCTCCGGATGGATATTTCCCAGGAACAACACATCCGGAGCGCGATAGGCTTCAGGAATCTGCGGACGAAACGTCTCGAACACGTTGAGCTGGGTATCCAAGGTGTGGGCTTCGTTCAACTGATGCGTGTATTCACCCTTCCAGCGAAAGGTCGCTCCTGGACGCCGTTCCAAGCCGGTGAGATCGATCCCACGGCTTTTGAGAAACGCAATATGCTCTTGAGGGAAATCCTCTCCCACCACGGCAATGAGCGCCACAGAGGTAAAGAAGCTGGCCGCTGTTGAAAAATAGGTAGCCGACCCTCCAAGAATCTCGGTTCCTTCACCGAAAGGGGTCTTGATCGTATCAAGTGCGACCGATCCCACGACTAGCAGTTTCCCCATGGCTAACGGACTCCTTTCTTTGGTGTCAGAGCACGGTCAATGAGCACGGCAAGTTTCTTCCGAACAGCAGTAGGGATTCGTTTCGGCGCAGTCAGAATGGCATTGTCCAAAGCCCGATGACAGGGGCAGTCTATTGGATCGGCAAAGGACGGCATGGCCGAGCGGAGTATGTGTTTAGCCAAGGCGACATTGCGATGAAGCGTGCCCAACACCGCTTCCACCGTGACCGCTTCTTCCGTCTCATGCCAACAGTCATAATCAGTCACGAGCGCCAAAGTCGCGTAACAGAGCTCCGCCTCACGGGCCAGTTTCGCTTCCGGCATATTGGTCATGCCGATCACATCGACGCCCCATTGCCGATAGAGTCGTGATTCCGCCTTCGTCGAAAACTGCGGCCCTTCCATGCAGAGATAAGTCCCACTGCGATGCAACTTGGCGCCGACCCGTTCTCCAGCCGCTAGGAGAGCCTGTCCCAGTTCGGCACAAATCGGCTCGCCGAAGGCGACATGCGCCACGACTCCATTGTCAAAGAATGTCGAGGCGCGCCGTTTCGTGAGGTCGATGAACTGGTCAGGCACAACGACGTCGCCCGGGTGGATCGACTCTTTCATGCTGCCGACCGCGCTGATTGAAATCACATGGGACACCCCCAGAGACTTGAGCGCGAAAATGTTCGCGCGGTAGTTGATCGCGCTCGGATTCAACACATGCCCCCGCCCATGCCGGGACAAAAACGCGACTCGAATTCCCTCCAACGAGCCCACGGTAATCGCATCGGAAGGAGCCCCGAAGGGCGTCCGGACTCGGATTGACCGAGTAGAGGTGAGCCCGTCAATGTCATACAGGCCGCTTCCTCCAATCACCCCGACGGCCACCCGCTTATCCTGTCTTTTTCTCTTCATAGAGATCCTTTTCTTAAAAGGCTTGCTGCAACGCAGCAGGCTGTTTCTGTTGTCCAAGGGCTCCCATAAATTCCTCGATGCGTGCGATCACCCGTTCCGCCGTCCGTTCATACCGCTCGTTATCCTCGATCGACAGCCATGTTACTCCCGCTTCGCTTCGAAACCAGGTCATCTGCCGTTTCGCAAAACGTCTCGTGTCGCGCTTGAACCGACGCACCATTTCGGCGTAATCGCACTCATTTGCCAAATAGGCCCCGACTTGGCGATAGCCGAGACCTTTCATCGCCCCAAGCTCGCGCTCGTATCCCTGCCCGAGCAATAATCGAGTCTCTTCTACCATTCCATGAGTCAGCTGCCAATCGATTCGTTCCTCAATTCTTCGATACAGGGTCTCTTTCCTTCGCTCAAGACCTATCAGAAGCGAGGAAAACGGAGTCTCGTGAAATCCGTGTTCCGTTTGCATGGCCGACAGTGGGCGCCCCGATAGCCGATAGACTTCCAACGCCCGCATGACCTTGGGTTCATCGTTGGGATGCAACCGTGCCGCTGTTTCAGGGTCGATGCGCCTCAGCTCTGCATAGAGACCATCTCGTCCACGGTCGTCTCTCAATTTCTTCAGGCCTGCCCTCACATGCGGATCTGCTTGGGGCGCTGGACATAACCCCTTCACCAAGGTTCGAATATACAATCCCGTCCCTCCCACCACGAAGGGCAACCGTCCCGTACCGTATAAGCGTTCGATTTCTACCATCGCGACTCGCCGATACCAACCGACGTTGAACATTTCGTTGGGATCGACCAAATCGATGAGTCGGTGCGGCACCGTCTGACGCTCCTCGGCGGTCGGCTTATCCGTTCCAATGTCCATCCCGCGATACACTTGACGAGAGTCCGCCGCCAGCACGTCCGTCTCAAAGTATTTGGCTACTTGTGTTGCAACTCGACTCTTACCGACGGCCGTCGGACCGAGCAGCACGACAAGGGGACGGCGTCCGCATATGATTTCCGATAACTTTGTCATATTCCAACTGCGATGATGTGACTTCTGAAAGAGTGCGACTGAGGAAAGCGTAAAGAAAGCCATTCGAATCTAATCGATATGGCCTCAGCCTAAACCTTGACCTTGCGCGCTACCAGCCGGCTCGTCCGAACATTTTCTCCAAGTCTGTGATGCTGAGTCGGAACGACGTTCTCCGTCCATGTGGACAGGTCGTGATCTCTCCTTCGGTACGCCAGTCCTCAACCAGAACTTTGATTTCCTCCGGTTTCATCGAGCGACCGGCCCGAACCGCGCCATGGCACGCCAACGATGCCAGGACCGATCTCACTCGTGCCTCCAGGCTAGAGGCACTGTCCCACTGCGTAAGATCATCCATGAGGTCCTGTAGAAACGTCGTCGAATCGATCTTGCCCAGACCGACCGGCATTGCCCGGATCAAGACGGTGGAGGAACCAAATGGTTCAATGTCCACCCCCAATTGCTCCAGGTCACCTTGGTAACGTTGAAGCAATACCGCCTGAGATGGCGACAGTTCCACCGGATCGGGGATTAACAGAGGCTGGGTCTGGATACCGCGGGCCGTCCACGCGCGACACAGCCGCTCAAACAGAACCCGCTCATGAGCCGTGTGTTGATCAATCACCGTCAAATCGCCCCCGACTTGAACGATGAGGAATGTCCTATTGATCTGCCCCAGCGCGGTCACCTCAGCTGAAGGCACTTGAACATAGGGCTCCGCCGCTTCGCTCACCAACGGCAATTGAGTTTTAGGGCCGGGCTGCAAAGTCATCGATTCCGTTTCAGCGGATTCGGATGTGGGGAGCGTTGTCATGATGGAACCCGAGTTCCGTCGCACGGAGGACTCTACAAACGGCGCCTTCCCAAACTCATCCGCCTTTCCGCCACTCAGGGCTTGCCGGACCGCTCGCCGTACGAGTTGGTGGATCAACTCATTGTCCGAAAATCTCACTTCCCGCTTGGTCGGATGGACATTGACATCAAGGCGGTCCGGATCAATGCCCAGAAACAGCACGAATCGCGGTTGGCTCCCCTTGGCGAGGAATGAACCATACCCTTCCCCAACGGCATGAGAGATCGCAGCATTGCGTATGGGACGACGGTTCACGAACAACTCTTGCGGTATGCGAGCGGGCTTTGCATGAACCGCATCCACGATGTACCCGCTGACACAGGCTCCAGGGAGCGAGGCCTTGATCCGAAGACACTGGTCAAGAAAGGCGCGTCGATAGACCTGGGCGATCCGATCATCATCTGACGACGCAGACGGGTAATTGAAGATCTCCCCACCGTTGTGAGTCAAACGGAAATGGACGGACGGCCAGGCCAGCGATGCCTGCTGTACGACCCGGCTGACATGCAAGAACTCCGTGAGGGTCGACTTCAGGAACTTCTTTCGGGCGGGCTGATTGTGAAACAGCTCTGCAACTTCGATGCGTGTTCCCGTGATCGGAGGAGCTTCGGCGATTCTCCCGATCGCTCCCCCCACAACTTCCAACTCGGTCCCTACGTCGGCAGAACGAGTCGCCGTCATCAGCCGAACATGGGCAACCGCGGCGATGCTCGGCAGGGCTTCGCCCCGAAAACCCATCGTTCGGATGGACCAGAGATCCAGATCGGACTGCAGCTTGCTCGTGGCATGCCGATGAAACGCTCGCGGGGCATCTTCTCGACTCATGCCCTCCCCGTCGTCGCTCACTCGAATCAAGGCGAGACCTCCGTCCCTCACGTCGATCGTGATGGACCGACTCCCCGCATCGAGACTGTTCTCAAGGAGCTCTTTGACAACCGCCGCCGGGCGTTCGACCACCTCTCCCGCTGCAATACGACCGATGACCTCTTCCGAAAGAATGCAGATCTTACCACTGCCGTCGGTTCTCAGCACGGCACGATGCTCCTCATGAGCGATGAGACAGTGATGGAGCGAGGCGTCGCGCTACGGCGACGATCATCGGATTTCGGCCAACTTATTCTTTGCCAATTTCGATTCGTCCGATGAGGGGAACTCTTCAAGCACACGCTTCAGCGTCTTTCTCGACCTGCCGAGATCGCCGGTCTCGGCCGTCGCCAAACCAAGCTTATACAGCGCCGCGGGAACCTTTTCATTCCCTGGATATTCTGCCACAAGGTAGTCGAACGTTTGAATGGCTCGCCCATAGTCTTTCAAGTTGTAATACGACTCTCCTAACCAATATTGAGCATTGGGAGTAAGAGACGTACCGGGAAAATCTTTAATGAACCGTTGGAACCCCGCGACGGCAAGTTCGTATTTCCCGTTGAGATAATCATTATAGGCCAGATTGAAGGCGGACGTCGGCGTGATTCCTGTCATCGGCACCGTCGGTTCGGCAGATTGCGTCTGTTTGACCGGCCTGGATGCACGCGGTTCGGCCGAAACATCCGACTTGGCGGATGCCTGGCCGGCCTCTTCCAGTTTTGCCAATCGACTTTCAAGCTTTTGAAAGCGTGCCCCCATGTCATCGGATCGTGGTTTTCCCGAATCCATATCCTTACTCCTCTCGACGGCCTCCAATCGGCGCATCACAGCATCCACCCGTTGATGATCCTGGTCCTGCGTTCGCGAGATGGTCGAGAGTTGGTTGCGCATTTCCAGAAAATCGGCATGCTTGGCACAGCCGACGAACACGAGCGTCGACGCCAACAATCCCCATGCCGCAGAACCGGACACGAGTGTACGGACACACATGTTGTTACCGCACCTCCTTGAGTTGAGCCAGCTTGTCCGACGCTTTTCCCGCCTCGGTAGTTTTCGGGTAGAGCGTGACCACTTGCTTAAAGGCGGACGAGGCTCGCTTCCTATCTTTTAGAGCCAAATACGCATACCCTTTCTTTAGGATTGCAGCAGGGACTTTTTCGCTGCCGGGATAGTCGATCTCCACTTTATCGTAGGCATCGATCGCTCGCTGAAATTCTTTCTTGCCGAAGTACGACTCTCCCAGCCAAAAACGCGCATTCGGCGCGAGGTTTGAGTTTGGATAGTCATCGAGAAATCCTGTAAATCCTTGCCGAGCGCCTTCCAAATCCCCGTCCCGAAACTGGCCTAACACTCGCTCATAACGAATCCGATCAGGAGGATCGGCGCTGGCCTGAACCGGTTCAAATTTCAGCGATTCTTGAGGAGGAACAATCGTTGTCGCACTTCCCGTCGCTTCCGACCCAGGGGACAACTTTGCCGTGTCCACTCCTCCCAATGTGGGCTCATCCGGCCCCGGCAGGGAGTGTTGCGTCGGTTTGTGCACCTGTTGCAGAGGAGCCGGTCTATTTGATACTTGTTCAAGGGTTTTCGCCAAGGCATCGATTCGGTTGTCTTGCTCGTCAAGGCGAACCGTGACTTTTTTCCCGACCGCTTCAAGTGCCTTCGTGATGGAGATCACGCTTCGGTTGACATCTTCCGCATGAGTCGTCGTCGTTTTTGAATCGGCCTCGATTCTCGAGGTGAGCTGTTTGGCGGTTTGCTCATGTTCACCCACACGATCATTCA
Organism: Nitrospira sp.; assembly: GCA_018242685.1. GTDB lineage: Bacteria > Nitrospirota > Nitrospiria > Nitrospirales > Nitrospiraceae > Nitrospira_D. Next base: position 11,940 of record JAFEBM010000043.1, read on the forward strand.
GACCGGTCAGCGCTTCCCGAAACCCCGTCAGTGCCTGATTGAATTGAGTGAACTTTTGAGAGATCTGCTCGATTTTATTCTGATGCTCCATCAACTCCTTTTGATGCCCGTCCAGCTTGACATCGACGCGTTTTGCCAACCCTTCGTTGGTGCGTTGGACGACGTCAATAACCTCTTTTTTCAAAGCCTCCATAGCCTTCGAGAGCTCGTCGAGCCGGGCCGACACCTTCGCATCCTGCGTCTCGAAGCTCTTCTGCATCCATAAATAACGTGTGCTGCTGTCGGTTTCCAGCTTAGTCGCCAACTGTTCCAGTTTTTTTGTCTGCTGCTCCAGCTGGGCCGACCGATGTTTAAAATCTTCCTGTTTGTTCTGGAGCTCTCGAGCCTGGTGCAGAGCCTTTTCCAGCTCTCCTCGCAGCTGCGGTAGTTCATGTTCGCGTAAAGTCGAAATTTCCTGGCTCTGCCTGGCTCGAGTCTGGGACAGCTGTTGCTGAAGATCTTTTTCGGCTTTTTTCAGGTCGGACTGTTGGGCGACACACCCTGGCAGAAGGAGAGTGCCAACGGCGATACCGAGGAGCATGCCATACGCGGTGCGTAGTTGAGACGTCATAATATGTCCTGAGCTCCAAACGACCGCCGACAATCAGGTCTCGTTCGGGCGACCGGCACGCTACTTCCCTGTCTTGACGGCGAGATGCCCACGGCGATTCTGCGAGTAACACGATTCCGTATGTTCCGTACAGAACGGCCGTTCTTTACCGTAGGAGACGACCGACAAATGAGCGGGGGCCACTCCCAGCTCGACAAGATAATTCCGAACGGCCTTCGCACGCTTTTCACCCAGCACCAAATTATAGGCTGATGTGCCGCGCTCGTCACAATGTCCTTCGATTTTCAGCTGTGCGTAGGGGTTCGATCTGGCCCATTCCGCATTGCCGGAAAGGGCATGACGTCCTTCGTCGGTAATCGAAAAACTGTCGTATGTGAAAAAGACATCCCGAAGTCCGGCTGCCACTGAAGCCACTTGCTCCGCACGAATTTCAGCCAACTGGCGAGCAGCCGCGCCGGAATCTGCTTTTGCGATCAACGCGTTGCCGTGGCCGCCACCCGGAGCACCGGCATTGCCGGTATTTCCGCCCAGCCGCTCTTCTGAAGGATTGCGATCCAATCCTCGTAAGCTGTTCGAATCATCCCCTCCCGAGAACGACGTATCGGGAAAACTTGGATGCGCCCCATCTTTCGCCGCTCCTCCCTTGGCCATCTCTCCTCTAGCCATCTCTTCTTGTAACGCTTGACTATCCCCTCCTGAGCGAACCGCCTTCTTCGAGCACGCTGGAATTCCCAGTACGATGACACCGAGAATCAACGGCAAGTAGCTGGCTGGTAGCGTTTTCATTGGATCCCTTCCCTCCTGTGAAAGATCGTCTCTTTTTCTTACAGCGAAGGACGATTGCCGTCAATGCCTTCCTGGAAATTTACGATGCCGGGGACCAGGACGGTGCGCTATTGTGAGTCCCGGTAAACGTAATACGTTCGAGATCTTTACCGTCCACATTGATCATGTAGATCTGACTCTTCCCATCCACCGTCGAGCTGAAGACAAGATGACGTCCATCCGGAGACCAGGACGGAGAATCATCCACACCCAGTCCAGTCGTTAACTGCAGATGTTTCTGACCATCGGGGGTAATCACGCACAGTTTGTACTCTTTCTTGGGAGTCCGGCACACATAGGCGATCCAATTTCCACGAGGCGACCAGGCCGGCGCCGCATTATAGTCTCCATCAAATGTCAATCGACGCACGTTGGATCCATCCGCACTCATCAGGAAAATTTGTGGTCCGCCGTTTCGATCGGACGTAAATGCGAGCTCCCGACCCGATGGAGACCACGAGGGAGACAAATCCCCGGCCGCATGTGTGGTCAGCCGTTGGACGGCTTTTTTGTGGGTATCCATACGATACAGCTCAGCATTGCCTTCATGGCTCGACGAATAGGCGAGAAAACTCCCATCAGGAGAGAGCGTCGGGGTGATATTGAGTCCGCCCTGTGAGACCAGGGTCCAGCGTTTCCCCGTCGCGAGTTCGATCATGTCGATATCCTGCGTGTTCCGATTGCGGTACGTCGTGAAGACCAAAAAACGACGATCCGGCGACCAACGAGGCATCAGGTTCAAGAACCCGTCGGCCGTCAACTGTCGCGGATCGTATCCATCGTAATCCATCACGAATAATTCACGAGCCGTCCCCAGCTCCGAGACATAGGCGATCTTCGTCCGTGCGATGCCTGGTTCTCCCGTATAGCGAAAGACCAACTCATCCGCAAAACGATGGGCCATGAGACGGGCCACCGATGTCGAGCCGATATATCGTTTCCCGCCCACGACTTCATTGCTGCCGGCATCATACACATACCCATCCATGCTGAGATCGGCATCCTTGCTCCCATTCTTGATTCCCGCCTTACCCCAGACAATAACCGACACCCCGTTCTCAGAGGCTTGTTTGAAGGAAGCATCAGGCTCCGCTCCGAGATGACTGACCTTGATGCCAAGACTCGGCAAATCGACAAGCGCGAAGACCAACGAGCGTCGCGCGTCCGCCTTGAGTACTTCCTCGATACGCGCACCCAGCTTGACGCGTCCCTCGGGTGTCTCCGATCCACCCATGTTTTCAATCCCGGCTATCCCAAGTGGAATCTTTTGAAAATCCGGTCTGGTGGCTTCAAGAAAGACGTCGGCGGCACCGGATTCAATGATCCAAGCGACGCCGATCGATACACATAGGCTGACAAAGACAACGGCTCGAAACGTCATGGCTTATCCTTGTGGCTCTCCGACGGTAAAAGTGAAGTGGGCGTCAAAATACGGATCAGAGATATCAGGCGGAAACACGGGTAATGGGTTTGCACTGAGAACCGCCCGTTTCCCTGCTAAATCATAATACTCGTTTCCTGAAGATTGTTCGATCGTCACACCGGTGACCGTTCCGTTTTTGTGAAGCCTGAACTGTATGACAACGACGTAGGCGTGGCTGGTCAGATCCAGGGGTGGGGCGTTCCAAGAGTTACTGATTCGCTGTCGCACAAGCCCAAGATACGCATTGGACCCCTGAGTCATCCCTGGAATCTTCAATGTGGTATCGACCGCCTTGACGTTCTGGACCTTTGCCTCAACTTGCGGGGCAGGTTTTGACGGTACTTCCACCGGGGGCGCTGCTTTGGGCACCTCAAGTCTTTTGATCTTCTTCAGTTCTTCATCCAATTCCTTCGCCAAATCTTCCGTTAAGGAGGAGGACTGAGCGGAGGCAACCAGCCTTTTTTGCGTTGTTTCCTTGGTTTCCGTGAGGACCGGTACATCGGGTAACTTGATCACCGGTGATTTCCTCGGCTTGTCTTCCGGGCTGATGTCGCCGCGTTTCGGAGCATCCGGAGGCAACTCAATATCTTTCATGATATCGCGCATGAGATCATTGGACGATTTTGCCGGAGCGACCGGAGGGACGGGGACGTCCGTCGCAGGGGGAAGAGGCACAGGCGCCGCTTTCACGGGAGAAACAGATTTGGGCTGTTCAATAGGTTTGAGTGGCTCAACAGGTTTAGGTTGCTCAATGGGCTTGGGTTGCTCGATGGTTTTGGCAACGGCTTTGGATTGTTCGATAGGCTTCGTCTGCTGTATCGGCTTGGGTGATTGTACCTCTTTGTTAATCGGCTGACTTTTCGGCGGTTCAACAGCCTTCTCGGGAAGAGTCGGCAGGCTTGCGAGAGAAATCTCAACGGACGTCAGGGGCCGTTCACCATGTCGCGGCAGTCGAACCCAGGCCACCATCGCCAGTATGCCGATATGCAGTACCAGAGAAACGACGACGGCAATGCCTAAGCGACGAGTCAGTGTCGCTTGCCATTCATCATCCGAGACCATGCCGGCCGATGCCCAAGCCTGCACTGTGGACCTTATCCTACTGGTTGTGTTGGGATGGCGTACCCTCACTGACACGTTCGGGTCCGGTGGGATCGGTCACCATGCCGAGTTTTTCGATACCGGCTTTTTTGACTCCATCCATCACCTGAACCACAATTCCATATGGCACATCGCGGTCGGCGCGTAAATACAATGAGACATCGGCATGCTCTTCTTTCATCACGCGCAACTTCCGCTCCAGCTGAGCCACACTCACTTGATCTTTGTCGAGATACAGACGTTGATCCTTTTCGATCGTCAGCACCGCTCGGATCTCCGGCTTGATCGTGTTAGACGCTGAAGTCGGCAACTTGATGTCCATGCCTCGATAGAGCATCGGCGCCGTGACCATAAAGATCACGAGAAGCACCAGCACAACGTCCACGAGCGGAATCACGTTGATCTCCGCCAAGAATCGCCGCTGCCTCGTCTCAAACATCATCCCTTCGCTCCCACGGGAACCGGAGCGACAGGCCTCGTTTGGTCTGGAATCAAGGCCAGGAGCTCCACCACGACCGAATCCATGTGCATGGCCGCACGTCTGATACGTATGAGAAAATAATTATAGGCGACGACGGCGGGAATCGCGGCAAACAATCCGGCCGCAGTCGCAATCAAGGCTTCGGAGACGCCGGGAGCCACCGCCGCAATGCTGGCTGTGCCTTGTGTGCCGATTTCACGGAATGAGTCGATAATACCCATCACCGTTCCCAAGAGGCCCACGAACGGGCAGATATTTCCGGTTGTCGCAAGAAACGGGAGAAACGACTCCAACTTGGCGATTTGTCCCTGAGCAAGATGGGCTGCTGTGCGTTCCATCACATGTCGATCGTACGCGACGGAACCGTTTTCATTCACCTCGGTGGGAATGTAGCCGATCCGTTGAATCACGGCATGAAAAATCTTCGCGCAGGGACTCCCTATCGTCTGTTGTGCATGCCGAGTGACTTCCTCCACATCCCTGGCCCGCAACAAGACGGCCATAAAATGACGATCTTTTGCATCAGCGGTTCGAAATACGGCCAATTTGTAGAAGATGATGGCCCATGATGTGATCGAAAAGCAGACCAGGAGCAAGAGAACCACCTTGGACACAATCCCGAGCGACAGAACGACTCCCAGTGGGCCGGTTTGAAACATACGAGTCTCTACTCTCCCTCACTCAGCGTTCATGATTTCTTGGCAAAGTGGAATTGTACCAAACTCTGAAGAAAATGGCGGGGCCGACGGGATTTGAACCCGCGACCTCCAGATTGACAATCTGGCGTCCTAACCAGGCTGAACGACGGCCCCGCAAAATCTATCTCTGGCAGAACAGCGGCACGACAAGATGAAATCGTTGGTCGCCGATCAATTCCTTCGTGTAGGAACAGACCCTCCACGCGGCAAACACATTTCCCGTCCTCCGCGTACCAAAAGTTCCGAATGGTAGGCGGAACAGGGATTGAACCTGTGACCTCTGCCTTGTAAGGGCAGCGCTCTTCCAACTGAGCTATCCGCCCGATTTTCTTAGCAACCTGCGCGGAGGGTATCAAGTCCATACTTCCTTGTCAACGGTCAGCGTACTGTTTGTCCGGTTTCGCAATATCCCGATTCCTCACTATGACCGCTTCATCGAATTTTCTGCGCCTGTCCGCCGCCGACCAGGTTGGCGTGGGAAATATCGGCGATGGACATGTCTCAACCGGCTGCTTTCCACGTGTGTATAGATTTGCGTCGTCGCGATATCTACATGTCCCAACATGGATTGCACGACTCGTAGATCAGCTCCACCTTCCAATAGATGGGTGGCAAAGGAATGCCGCAGCATGTGCGGCGAGATCGGTTTGGAAATACCGGCGCGGCGTGCTCGCTGTAAAAGCAGCTTCCAAAATGCCTGCCTCGTCAGTCCTCGTCCTCGCCGACTGATGAACAGAACGCGGGATGATCGCCCTTTGAGTAGAGTGGGTCTTATACGTTCTAAATACTCAACCACCATCAGGCATGCAGGCTGTCCGATCGGGACGACTCGCTCCTTAGCACCTTTCCCCATGACTCGCACGCAACCTCGATTCACGTCGATCTGCGATACGTTGAGCCCGACAAGCTCCGACACACGAAGACCCGCCGCATAGAGCAATTCCAGCATCGCGCGGTCGCGTTGATCCTCGGCACGGTTGCGAACCGGCAGCTCCAGCAACGCCGTCACTTCCTGCGAAGTCAGGGTCTTCGGCAATCGGACCGGCCTCCGCACCGTCGTCATATCACGGAGAGGATGTATCTCGACGAGATTTTCCCGAACCAGAAAGCGATACCACCCTCGCATCGCCGAGAGTAGGCGGGCAATCGATGAAGGCGCGAGAGCCTCCTGTTTAAGCGATGCAAGAAACGACCGTATCGTGTGCGGTGGAACGGAGCCTCCTATGCTGAGCTGATGCTGCCTCAAGTATCGCTGCAGACGAAAGAGGTCGCGCCGGTAGGACTCAAGCGTATTGATCGCCAGTCCACCTTCAATCCGCAGCTCACTGAGATAGCGTTCGAGAAGAGGGTCCAGCAACGGTTCCGTTGGTTCAGCCATGGCCGTAGGATGACGACTATAGCGAACTCCCTTCATCCGTACAAATGATATCAGCATAGTTCTCCTTGACAGGTCGCAACCTTTCCGATACTAGTCTGCCTACGGCCTACCACCGGTCGAACGTCATGCTCGCCCACGCTCATAACCCTTCTTCCATCTCTGTATGGCCGCCGCTGATGATCGCCATTGCTTTTGCACTGGTGCTCGGTGTCGTCCTTATTCCGACTCAATCAGGCGAGGTAAAGGCGGCGGATCCCGTAAAGATCTTTCCTCCGAATCCTCCGGTCTTGAATCAGGCCAAACAGCTGATCGAAAAAGGCGATCCGGAATCCGCCGCTACGATCCTGCGTCGATTCTTAGCCACAACTCCAGCACCGGAACACTTGGATGATACCTATCTACTGCTGGGCGCCGCCCTCTACGGGATGAAGGACTATGGAGAGGCCCTCCGCTATCTGAACCAACTTCAGACGGAGTTTCCCGAATCCGACCTCGTAGACCGAGGCAAGCTCATGTCGGCCCGCATCCATGCCGCCATGGGGAATTTCGACCTGGCGCTACCGTTGCTGACGCAAGTGCGGACAACGGCACTCGACGACGCAACCAAACGTGAGGCGCAGCAGTTGACTGCCGAGGCATTGGCTCAGAAAAAGGACTATGTCCGAGCCATCCATACCTTGGTGGAGGGAATGGCCGGCGGCTCCGACGCACAGGTGGCGGAGACACGGGAGCAGATTCGTCAATTCATCACGGAAAAGCTGGACAAAAAAGGGTTGATCCGCGTGCGGGATGCCTATCCTCGTTCATACCCTGGCGACCTCGCGTCTCTACGACTGATCGATTACTACATCGGACGGGGCGAAGACCACTTGGCAGAACGGGAGGTCCGGCATTTTCTCGCTGCGTTTCCTGCTCATCCCTCTGTCCCGAGGGCAAGCGAATCGCTGGAACTCATCAAATCGAGGTTGAAGGCCAACCAATATGTTATCGCGGCCGTTCTTCCGTTGTCGGGACACTTGTCCGCCTTCGCGAATGACGTCCTGGAGGGAATTCAGTTGGCGGTAGAACGGGCTCGTGAACAACCGGGAACCTCATCCATTGGGTTGATCGTGAAGGATCATGATGCCGACCGGCAGGGCTTTTTAGACGATCTCTCGACACTGCTCAATGATGATCGTCCACTCGCCGTCATTGGGCCGATGCTGTCAAAAAATCTTCCGGTCATGGCAGAAATGGCGCAAAAAACCAGGATCCCGCTGATTACACCGACGGCGACACTTCCCAACGTCCGCCGGTTGGGCAACTATCTTTTCAGCACATCGTTGACCTATGCCATGCAAGCCGAACGCATCGCGACCTATGCGGCGAAAGAGCAGGGCTATCGACGTTTCTGTATTCTCCACCCTGATACCGTCTATGGGCGAGAACTTGCCCGGCTCTTCGCGCAGGAGGTGCGCCGACTGGACGGTGAAATCATCTCCATCGAAATGTTCAAGGAAGGGGAAACCGATTTTGGTCCGCAGATCCAACGGCTCAAGGCCGAAGACCTGAAAAAGTATGGACTGGCGGTTCCGGTCGACGTGCCACGACAACCAGGCAAACCTCTCGGCCGAAACGAAAAACGCGTCCTGTATACTCCCGGGTTCGACGCAATCTTCATCCCCAGTCGTTCACACGAGGTCGGCCTCCTCGCCGCGCAGCTGGCGTTTCATGACATTAAAGCCCCGTTGCTGGGCACCAACGGCTGGAACTCACAGGACTTTGCCCGCACCGCCGATCGAACCATCGACGGCGCCACATTCGTGGACGGCTTTTTCGTCGACAGCCCGAACCCCGCCGTGCAGGAGTTCGTGCAGCGGTACCACAAGCGCTTTCAATCAACCCCGTCGCTCTTCACCATGCAGGGCTATGATGCAGCCAGAGTGGTCATCGAAGGAATTCGTCAGGGGGCGACCTCCGGCGAAGCGCTCCACGACTTCCTCATGACGCAGCGCAACTTGCCGACACTCGCCGGACCTGCCGGTTTCGGACCGGACGGGACCCTGCAGCGACCGCTCTTTCTTCTACAAGTCAAACAGGGTAAGTTTGTGCAGTTGGATTGATCACTCATGAATTCCCTCTCACAGATCCTGCACACGATCTCATATATGGGGCTCCCCCTGTTGTTCGCGATGGTGCTCCATGAATATGCGCATGGATGGATGGCGGAGAAGTGCGGCGATTCGACCGCCAAACACGAAGGACGGCTCACCATCAATCCATTGGCCCATATCGATCCGTTCGGCACGGTCATCTTGCCGCTGATCTGTTTGATGTTGCCCGGAAGCTTTCTGTTCGGATGGGCCAAGCCGGTTCCAATTGACCCTCGGAACATGTACCAGCCTCGTCGTGACATGGCGCTCACAGCGGCTGCCGGACCTGGGATGAATCTCTTGCTCGCCGTTGCGAGTGCCTTGCTCTTAGCACTACTCTTGACATTCGAACCGACCTTATCATTCAAAAGTTCGGCTGAAGCTGATGCTTCGTCAAGCCTCTTTGTGACCATGTTTCTCCGTCCGATCGCCATCATGGCGCTGTATTCCGTGATGATCAATGTGTTTCTCGCCCTGTTCAACCTACTTCCGATCCCACCGCTCGACGGCGGACGGATCCTGACGTCGTTGCTGCCGCCGAAATCGGCTATGGCCTTAGCGCGGTTGGAGCCTTATGGCATGCTCATCCTGGTGGGACTCATCGTGTTCGACAAAGAACTGGGCATCATCCATACGATCACCGGAACCTTCGCCAAGGGTCTATCCGGTACGATCTTGTCGACCGCGCTCAGCCTCCGTCCAGGAGTCGCAGAATGACCACAGCACGCAGACGAGTACTCAGCGGCATGCAGCCCAGCGGCCTTATGCACCTTGGAAACTACCTCGGCGCCTTAGAAAACTGGAAGACATTGCAAGAACAGTATGACTGCTACTTCTTCGTCGCCGATTGGCACGCGTTGTCGACGAATTATGCCGACACCAGCCGCATCCGTACATTCGTGCGTGAGATGCTGATCGATTGGCTGGCCGGCGGTATCGATCCGGAACGATCCACCATCTTCATCCAGTCCCGGATTCCGGAACATGCCATCCTGCATCTCCTGCTCTCAATGATGACACCCATCACGTGGCTCGAACGCAACCCGACCTACAAGGAGAAACAAGAAGAAATCAAAGAGAAAGATCTCACGACCTACGGCTTTCTCGGTTACCCGGTCCTGCAGGCCGCCGACATCCTCTTGTATAAGCCTGATTTTGTCCCGGTGGGAAAAGATCAACTACCACATCTGGAGCTGACGAGAGAGATCGCCAGGCGATTCAATGACATTTACAAAACAACTGTATTCCCTGAGCCGAAGGAACACTTGACCAAGTTTCCCAAGGTGGTCGGTACCGACGGCAGAAAAATGAGCAAGAGTTACAATAATACGATCAACCTGTCGGACACCGAGCCGGTCGTCCGGCAAAAGCTCAAAACCATGGTCACCGACCCGGCGCGCGTCAGACGGACCGATCCGGGCAACCCCGATCTCTGTCCCGTCTACGAATTCCATAAGATCTATTCTCCACAGGCGATTAAGGACCAGGTCAATAAGGACTGCCGAACCGCCGCCATCGGCTGTATCGACTGCAAGAAGCTCGTAGCAGACCGCATGGTGGAACAGTTGACGCCGATCTGGGACAAACGTGCGAAGCTCACGCAAGAGCCATCCCGCGTTGAAGAAATCGTGGAGGCCGGCAGCAAACGAGCAGCTGCAGTCGCCGGCGCGACTCTTCGAGAAGTGAGCGAAGCTATGAAGATCTAGCCCGCCTCTCTCCCCACTGAATCTTTCCTGCAAGATTTGCGAATCCGCTAGAAGAACGACCAAGTCAGTGAAAAAATGCCTCGCAGCATATCTATCAGCGAGGAGAAGCCGCTATGACGCACTGGACCAACCAATTGCGATTTGGAAGTATCGCTCTACTCTTAGAACTTGTCTCGCTCTCCGGCTGCGGGACCTGGTGGCACGGGGACCATCAGTCCGTCACGATCTTCACCACCCCACTCAATGCGCAGGTCGTGGTCGATGACCGCGTCCATTTGCTGGCGCCGGGCACCGTCTCGCTCAACCGAAAAGAGGACCACCAGGCCGTCATCACTAAAGACAGTTATGAACCAAAGACCATGACGCTGACGAGAACCTGGTCCTGGTGGGTAATTGGCGATATCTTCGGCTGTGCCATCATCTTCTCATCCGCGTGCATTTCCACCGACAAAGACAACGGCGGCTACTACACCTTCGACGACAAGATTTACGTGACGCTGGAACAGAAAGCAGACGCTACGCCGCTTCCTGGTCAATCTAGTCAGTAGCACACCCCTACCAGCGGGATCATGCTTCGCATGTCAGGGGAAAAGAGTCTTACCATTTTTAGTCCAGTTCTTGGCTGACTTCTTTCCATGGAGCAGAAGTGCAAGAATGAACAGCACATATTTCTTGGGCAATAGATGGGTTTTGCCGATGGTCACGCAGACCTGTGTACTCGTCGCTAGTTTCATTATCTGTGACCAAGCGCTCGCCAGTGCGAGTAATGTGCTGGTAAGTCTCAAGTCGCCCAATGTGAAGGGTAAACTCAAGACTCTTGAGTCGAAAGAAATGCACGGGTGTTTTTTTGCAGATGACGAGTACGACTGCCTATGGACCCAAGAGGAGTGGAATGGGGTCCTAAACGTTGTGATTGGATTGGCATCGGATCCACACCCGAGGGTTCGAGAATCTGTCGTTCACTATTTATATGTTTCTACAGATGCCAGGATCGTGGAACCACTTGGCCTCATGTTGATGGACCCCGATCTCGGCGTGCGTAGAGCAGCAGTACGATCTTTTGTGACCATCTGGCTAGGGGATCATGGCGCACACATTGTTCGACGGATTGAACGGCTGCTCGAAGATGAATGGCCATCGGTCCGAAGTGGTGCCGCTGGAACCCTGATTACAAATGGTACTCGCCAATCCCTGGAAAAATTGAAAACGGCCTATCGGCGTGAAACGGATCAGGGGACCAGCGCCATAATGGCTGAAGCAATTACACAACTTGAGAGGAGACAGTAGCGAGGCAAGAAATGGGAACAGGCAGAATAAAAGACGGTGCTAAAAACTGTACCGAGAGCCTCTTCAGTTTTTTATTGACTGCAAAAGAGAAAGTACTTCGGCGTCTCAGTGAGCAGTCTGTAAAAGAGCGATAAAGCCTTCCTGCACGAAATGATGATCCGCTGTCAGTGCCTCTGTCAAACGGCGATCTCTCATGACCACCATCAATGTACAGTCCGTCATACTATAACCCTTGTCTGGGCGAGCCTTATAAAGCGCCAGACTTTTGTTGAACAGCTGCCGGCTTTGAGAAATGACAGTGACGAGAGGGTTACGCCGAATGGCTTCAACCGTTGCGATCCCAGCAGCACGAATGTGCAGTCCGCCTTCTGCCAGAGCGTTGAGAAATTCCGTCAACACTGCGTCAGTAGTGACGAGGCGGCATTGACCTAGTTTGGTTGAAACCTCAGGAGCTTTCCCGTGATGCTGGTCGTGCCGGTTCGTCAGCGCAAGCCAATAGACGGTGTCCGCAAAGCAGCGCTTCACCCGCGCTGCCTGCCGTAAAGATAATGATCGTGTTTCTCAGCCAAATCAGTTGGAAGTTTGTGGAGATCAGACTCCGGAATCATCTTGGCGATCCGAAGCACTTCTTGCCACACCGCTTTCTGCAGGATTCTCTTGGGCCTACGGGAAGACGAGTGACGAGTGGAACGTCTTCTTGAGCGCATACGCATTATGAGGTCATTATAGCGAGGGTCATCGAAGTTGTCTAAGCCCGTACGATTTTACCCCAAACACACAGCGACTTTCTCATAGACGAGGATGGTCTCCGCGACATTGCGACTTGTGCTATGGTGCTGCAATCGGCAGATGGACATTCCGATGGAGAACGTATGATTCAGTCTTGGCGATACTGGTCAGCTCTGGTCTTCTGCCTGAGCATCACATCATCGGTTTCGTTCGCCGCCGATCCGCCCTGCGACAAGTATCCACCGGCCAAGCAATCACGCTGTACCGAGATCTGGAAGGATCTCAACCAGGAAGACGGGCCGGTTATCGCGCAGTTTGGGCTCGATCAACAAAAACGGCGCGAAGAAGGAAAGATCAATGCCAGGCAACATCTTGCCGAGAACATGACCTTCATCAAACAATCGACTGAAAAGCGGATCGAACGGCTCAACGAGCGGATGGCCAAGGAGTAGTCGCTACAGTTCCGCGCCTTTCTCTTTTTCAGGGGTTTTTCCGATTGATTCCAACAAGTCACGCCCCACGAGAATCGGTGCCTTGAAATGCACGGCCAACGCGATGGAGTCGGACGATCGGCTGTCGAACACTTTAACTTGATCCTTGAACGCCACAGTCAACGCCCCATAGTATGTACCGCTCTTCAAGGTGATGACCGTCTGCGTCACCTTTCCACCATAGACATCCAGGATCGTGTGCATGAGGTCATGCGTCATCGGACGAGGCAGTTTCTCCCCGCTCAGGGCACTCTGTATCGAGATGGCCACTGTGAGGTCGACAAAAATCGGGATCGTCCGACCTTCGGCCTGTAATAGCACGACCGGACCATGGTCCGACATACGGACCGTCACCTCTGCAATTTTCACGAGGTCAGAATGAGAACGGAAGGGTTCCTCGGCCTGGACGATAGAATAAACCGGTACTAACCAGAGCAGCGCAACGAGTGTCACCACCTTGCATGAAGCCATAGTCCCTCCTCATGCCGTCACACGCGAACAAACTGATTCGATTCCTTTTCAAGACCGATTTCAGTGTCCGGCCCATGACCCGTCACGACAGTCGTCGCCTCGTCGAGTGTATACAGTCGTTCGCGAATAGACTCCTCAATGGCTTCGAAATTACCGCCCCATAAGTCGGTCCGGCCGATACTTCCCCGGAAGAGCGTGTCCCCGGCCAACAGGAGCTTCTCATTCGGCACGTGAAAACTCATCGACCCAGGCGTGTGACCAGGGGTATGAAGCGCCACGATCGGCACCTGCCCCACCATCACCGTTTCCTCATCGGCAAGCCAATGGTCAGGAGGCAAGGCCGGCACAAACGAGACCCCAAAAACCCGACATTGGAGTTCGAGGTTCTTCCAAAGTTCGAGATCGTCCTGATGCAAGCAAATCGCCGCCCCGGTCGCTTTTTTGATTTCGCTGGAAGCCAGGAAGTGATCGAGATGGGCATGCGTATGCAGGATGCGGCTGACGGTGAAGCCTAGTCGCTGCACCTCCTGGAGAATTCGCTCCGGTGCACCGCCAGGATCGATAACGACCGCCTGCTTCGTGACAGGATCGCCGATGATCGAGCAGTTACACCCAAGGGGTGGAACTGAAAAGGTCTTCCGAATCAAGGCAGTCATGATACGAGCATGCTACAGTCCAATGAGCCGGGAGCGCAAGCGAGGGCCTCCCTCATCTCATTCTTTAACTCTTTACAGCGAATGGCTGTTTTTTACGATTCGATCGTACCGGCCATTGCCCCAACTGAAAGCCGCAGCAAGATACGGTTGAATACCACGTGGACAAGTTGAGCTGAAGCGTAGATAATCTCACAACTCTCTTGGGAGGACTATCGCGTGCGCAACGAAACGATCGTTGATCCATGGTCACTCGGCGTCTGGGCCGTTCTGGTAGCAGTTACCGTCGGCTGCGTTCCTGACGACAATTCCATTCGCGTCGAGAATGAAGCCCTCAAGAAGCAAGTCGCCAAACAGGAAATTCTCCTGAGTTCCTTGTTGGACGGGAATAAGGTGATGCAGCAGCAGATCGATCTGCTCAATCAAGAACTTCGTGACGCAAAGAGCACCACGGAAGCCACAAAGGCGGACGCCAAACGCCAGACCGAGGAACTGGAACTTCAGCTGGCTGAGACCAAACGAATGGTTGCATCCCAAATGACGGAATCCCTCAAAGTCGAGGAGAAAGGTGCGCAGTCCGATACACTCCCTCGGCCTATGCCGACCGTGGCCAAGGTCGTTGAAGATGCGCTGGCACGCAACGGTTATCAGATGAAGGTCAGCGTCAAGACCGATCAACGGGCGGTCTATGTGACAGAGCGCAAGATCTCCAACCCGACGTCGCTCGAAGTAACGGGGTCGAGGAATCAATACCTCATTTCCCTTCAAGCCCTTCCGGACAGCCTGACGAAAGTCGGCGTGAAAGCTGAATTCGAACGGGTCGCACAGGGAGGCCGCATCTTAAGCGTCAGCCGCGAAGAAACCAGCGAAATCGAGCACCGCCTGATCAACGAAATCAACAAGGCGCTTGCCAATCCAGCCAAGACGTAAATCTTCAGCACGCGACGGTCACAATCACCGGTTTTCTTGGTCCGGTCGAGGCCTCGTGCTAGCATTTCCCTCCGATGGCTCTCTCGACCAGCGTGCACGATCTCCGCACTCTGATCCGCTCTTCCCATCCTCTCGTCGTCATTGAAACGGTGGAGGAGGAGCGAGTTCTGGCCTTACTACAGTCGGTGACCGCACAGGAGCGCATGCCGCTCTTCGAGTGGTCCGTCACCAGAGGGCTCACCCGCGCCGACGAAGACGCTACCCTCAGTAAAATGACCGCGACCCCCTTGGCTGTCCTTCAACATCTTCATGGCCTGACGGTAGAAGCGGTGTTTTGGCTCAAGGATCTGGGGCCACATCTGCAAGATCCCGTTGTCTGCCGACAGCTTCGGGAGGTAGCCGCAGTCTACAGCCGATCACGGGCCACCTGCCTGTTGACCGGTCAGCCGATCACGCTGTCGCTGGATCTCGATAAAATTGCGGTGCGACTCGATCTAAAACTGCCGGATCGAGACGAGCTGCGGTCGATGTTGGGCGGCTTACTCCAATCGTTGGGATCGCGAACAACCACTCGTCCACGGTCCACGACGCTCGTACAAAGCATTCTCAGTTCGATAAACGAGACCAAGCCAGTCGCAAACGGACCCTGGTCCCAGGAGTCCGACGCAATTCTTCGTGCTCTACAGGGATTGACGCTCCATCAAGCCCGCCAGGTCATCGCACAATGCATCGTGGAACGCGGCACGCTCTCTGCCGAGGATGTCCAAACAATCTTGAAACGCAAGGTGCAGGCAATCAAAGACGGCGGCCTCTTGGAATACTATCCCTTGGAGGATAATCGGTTTGAGTTGGGAGGCTTCACCAATTTGAAGTCCTGGCTGGAGCGGGCTCAAGTCGGGTTTACCGCCGAAGCCAAATCACTCAATCTCACCCCGCCTCGTGGCATCATGTTGGTCGGTGTGCCGGGCTGCGGAAAATCGCTCGCGGCGAAGGCCATCGCGCGGGAATGGAAACTCCCGCTCCTGAAACTCGATGCCGGCCGGTTATTCGATAAGTTCGTCGGCGAGTCGGAAAAGAATTTTCGCAAGGCGATCGAGATGGCGGAATCCCTATCCCCGATCGTCCTCTGGATCGATGAAATCGAGAAAGCGATGGTCGCCGACGGAGGAAGCGGCAACGCCGATGCGGGGTTGAGTCGACGGCTCTTCGGCGCATTCCTCACGTGGCTGCAGGAAAAACAGCAGGATGTGTTCGTCGTCGCCACGGCCAACGATCTGTCCTCACTGCCCCCCGAACTCCTGCGCAAAGGACGGTTCGATGAAATCTTTTTCGTCGATCTGCCGGACGATGTTGAACGTGAAGCCATCTGGAAGATTCACCTGGGCCTCCGGAAACAGGACAGCAAGAAGTTCGATCTCGGCAAGATCGTCAGTGCAAGCGACGGCTTCAGCGGGTCAGAGATCGAACAGGCGGTGGTAGCGGCCCTCTATCGAGCGCTGCACCAAAGAACTCTACTCACGACCGACCTGCTCATCGAAGAATTGACCCACACGGTGCCGCTCTCCGTCGCGCGCCGTGAAGACATCGATGCACTCCGACAGGCAGCCGAAGGCCGATTTGTGAACGTGCGGTAACCACCGATGTCATTTCCCCTGATCATCGCCTTTCTTGCAAGCGCAACTCTCATGGGCTGCACCAAGCCGGCTCAGAAGCTGAATAAGGAAACCGTGACTCCAACAATCTCAGCGGAGAAGACGAATCCTCGTGAATCACCTGCACTGCCGAAGCTTTCTTCTCCGTCGGTCACAGTCGATCACCCGACTTCCTTCATGACATCTCTTCCCAGCCGATCAGCCATCGTTGAGTCCGCAGCAAGGCTCGTCGGAGCACGGACGATTACAAGCCAGGGCAAACGTATCGCTTATGACTGTGCAGGGGTCACCCGTGCCATCTTCTTGGAGCACGGCATCGATTTGTATCGTGGAGATCTTAATGATCCGAAGGGAAACGGCGTCCGGCTCATCCACAACCACGTACGCCGGCACGGCTCGCTTCATCGAGGATCGATCGTCAGTCCAGGCGATCTCGTATTTTTTGATAACACGTGGGATTTCAACGGAGACGGCAAGCTGAACGATCCCCTGACCCACGTGGGGGTCGTCGAACGGTTGGAACCAGACGGCACTGTGATCTTCATCAGCCGCGTCGCCAATGCAGTCGAGCGTTACCGCATGAATTTGGACCAGCCGCATGTCCATAAGACCGCCCAAGGCCTGGTGCTCAACGACTACATACGGCGGAAACATCCAGCAGATTCCGATCACACGGCCAGACTGACCGGCGAGCTCTTTTCCTTCTATGGAAACCTTTTAGACCGTCAGAAAAGCATTTTCTCGGACGACACATTTCCAGCGATCAAAGCCGACAGCGGGAGTCCGTCTCTCCATCCGCAGCCGCACATGAATGATACCGCTGACGTCAGTCCGCCACATGGCGGTCCAACCCCGAAGAGGGGAAAGCTTGGAGCTTGGTAACTGAACCCACCATCACAATGATCGTTATCGCCACTACAGAACAAGGCCATGACATCCGATAAAGAACATATCGTGGCGTCACCCATATTGAGGAGCAGCACTGAGCTCCAATTCTTCCATTGACCTGGTAAGATCATCTCTATGGCTATCTCATCAAGACAAACACATGTTCGAGAAACCAACCCGCTCCGTCGAACCCTCACGGATGTCCGGCATGGACTCTTAGGGTTGCATAAGGCCCTGATCGTCGCCGAACAGCTGACTTATGAGCGGATTTACGGTCGAGTGGACTCCACGGGCCAACTTCTACAGTTGGTGATGAACGATCCGTGGTTTACCTGGCTGCATCCCCTTTCCAATATGGTGGTCCGCATCGACGAACTGCTTGATGGGAACGATCAATTGACCGTCGATGATGTGGCGGTACTGTTGACCGAGGTGCGGACGCTCATTCGACCATCCGAGCTGGGCGATGGGTACGAGCGGAGTTATTATGAGGCCCTGCAGCGCGCCCCCGACGTCGTTCTCGCGCACTGCGAAATGAAGAAGCTGCTGACGCTGCCCTCAGTGTAGAACCTACCCTTGCTCGCTCTTTAATGTGCCGTAAGTGGCAATCATTCCGTTTCCACTCCTCCAGAAAGCCGGCGACTCAAACAGAGATCGGCAACTGCCACACATTCGAGACCGAACGGTAGATACCCCGCGTAGCCGAGCAACGGCATCTCGAACAGCTGGAACCGATGCACGAACGGAATGGCGTACTCCCAATGGGCAAGGCTCTTCCAGTTCCAGAGCTCCCAAAAGAATCCACAGACCAGAGCCGCCAGCGCCGGTATCCACACACCCCGCCAATCGCCCCGCGCGAATGATGATAGGACAGTCTGTCTCCCGGCCAATTCCTGAAGCGAGACCACCAGCAACAGCGGTCCAACCCAGACAAGTGAAAACAGGTAATCGGGCCAGCGCCCAATGGCAAACAATCCTAGACATGACAAAAGAAGAAGCGGCCAGCTGACTTGCCTCGTATTGTAGAGGTGTATCGGTCTGAACTGATCCATACCCGCACTGACAGCCGGATACGAGGTCAACAGTTCCGCTGTGCCGAGAACGGCCGGCAGCACCGTCGCAAATGGAATTGTGGCTTGAAAGACGTACTCAAGTGCCGACCGCTCTGCAACGCCGACGTAATACCAGTTCTGCACAAAACGATTCAGGTACTCGAACAGCCACCAGAAGGCGGCGCTCAAGGGGAACAGCGACAAAAAATAGCGAGGGAGATGGAGCATCATGCACCGGCCGGTGCGGGCGAATGTGACGGCGTTCACGGTCACGATGTAGCCGAGCCACAGCGGCGTAAATGTATGCTCCTGAACTGCCGCCAGCCCAGGAAACCTGGTCCAGGCCACCACCCACCAGAAGCACGTCCATCCAACCCCGAGCCAACCCCACCAGGGAAATGATGGGCAATAGTGCTGGGTGTTGAGTGCTGAGTACTGAGTTAGGGAAGATGACGGGCGAAGGTTTGCGCTGGTTATCCGTAAAAGAATTGATCCAATAACCAGAGCGATCAAGAGTGTCAGAACGATGAATACCGGCCAGGAGAACGGTTCATGTTGCACATAATGGGTACGCGGAGGAAATTCAAGATAGCGTCCGAGCGGCTGACCGGACCACAGCACGCCGAGAAGCGGCAGCCCAAGCACCAGCGAAAGGAAGCAGCAGATGACGCCGGCCCGGCTCATCCCTTGCGCCTTTACATTCGCCCTTCATCCAACTCAATCACATCCGCCCAGGTTGTAACAGACGGCAGGGAACTCACGGCCACTCCACGTTTGATTGCAATATCCTTCAAACGACCGTGGAACCTCTGACGACCTGCCTCATCTTTTGGACCTGAGACAAGCAGCCCTTGCGACCATTGCGTGATTTCCTGGTCGGACGGCTTGCGACCGTTGGCCTTCACCCAGGTCAGCAATTCTTCATCGGTCTCACCGGCGAGTACTCGCTGCTCAAAGGCCTTCGCATCAATGCCCAGGAAATCGGCCAGATATTTATCGAATCCGACTGTGATGTAGTTGTAATCCTGAATCTGCCCGGCATCGCGTAGTCGAATCTTATCGATAAACCGTCCGAGGTGGGCAATGCCACCGAGTAAGACTTTTGGACTGCGAGGATAGAGTGGTTGTGACACGGTTCAGTTCTCCTCTGTGAAGATTCAACGCACGATACAAACAGGAAACCGATGAAGTGTAGAGGAGCCGAAGCGAGAAAGGCAACCTGGCTCGCCTGTCAAGTTTTTCTCGGCACTACCGATACAGGCACTAGCAGTGAGGTTGATATGCAGCTCCGGTGCAGCCCAAGAATGTACGTACGATATCCAGCCAGCGTCCAGACCGACAACGGCGCTGGTGAAGGAACTCTCTTCAATCTCTCTGCAACAGGCTGCAGAATGCAAAGCAACGTGGCCCTCACTCCAGGGAGCTATCTCGCACTGCACATCGAGGCGTCTGAAACAGAATCTCCGCTAGCCGTCGAAGTCTCCATCGTGCGATGGCACAAAGACAACCAATTCGGCATCGAGTTTCTTCGGTATGCCCAAGGAGTCCGTGAGCGAGTCACCGATCTGGTCGAAGGTCGAGAAGCCCCTGTTGTTTCGAACCAACCTGTTGAAGCAGAATTGACTCTCAGCCCCGTCGCCGCGTAAGCGTCTTTCCCATTGAATCGTTCTTCAAATCCTTCGTCACCATTACCCTATTCATTTGCTGAGCCAAATCACCCCACAAATATGCCATGGACAAGCCATGATCGAATTCCCTAATGCTCACTGCAATGAGGGACAGCGACACCCCGATCTGATTCATCGGTAGGAGGTGTCGTGCATCCATGCTTCCGACTGGTTGGTCTCCTATTGATGGTAACCTGACCTAACGCTCTCATGCAGACAGAGGCACTGGCGGAAACCAATCCGGTTCAACGAGAGAATGCGCGGCTCGGCACAGCAGGTCGGCGTACCCACAAGGTATCGTTTAATCAGCTCTATGCCGTCAGCAGCAATGCTGCCGCCGCCTATGGCAATAGGATAGGCGACTCTCTGACCAACAATGCCGTGCCCCCGACGGATGCCTCCTCGCCTTCTGGATGGGAATACAACGTGGTACGATGGCTGGAAAGGGAGAGTTACGACATCACCTATAGCACAAGCGTTGACAGCCCCACGAACGCCCGGATCCTAGACCGCCATAAGGGCTGGCTCTCCGTCGGGCATGATGAATATTGGACGTGGCAGCGACTGGTACCATTCAATGGAGTTGAGGGCTTGACGATTTCAACGTGCCGAATCTGCGGCAATCGAGTCTCAATGCGAGAGTTCAACAGATCATAACAAATGTCCATGCACGGTTTCGACAAGACGCATCGCCCCGCCCGCAGTAATCGCATGTCGAGGGCAGTATGGTGCAGATCGTCCGTAACGGCCCTATCTGGAGAGGCCTGGCATGAAGATCGCTCAATTGGTCCATTTAAGTGTGAGTGTGCCTCCCGAAAAGTATGGGGGGACAGAACGAGTAGTCTTCCACCTCGTGGAAGAGCTGGTCCGGCTTGGTCATGACGTCACGCTGTTTGCCAGTGGTGATTCGACCACGAGCGCGAAGCTCGTCCCCATGTGCGAGCGCGCACTCACCCATACGCTGTTCATCAATAGAGACGCGATCATGACGCAGATGCTGGAACAGGTGTGGAACCTGTCTCATCAGTTCGACATCATCCATTCTCATCTGGACTTCGTGGGGTTTCCTCTTGCCCGCCGGTCCGAGATTCCTGTCATTACCACGGTCCATGGACACCTGGGAGCGCCGGAACTGGCGAAGGTCTATCGCGAATTCTGGGAGATTCCTGTGGTCTCCGTTTCGTATGCGCAACGGGCCCCCTTCCGCTCCAACAACTGGAAAGCGAACGTGTACCATGGAATGCCGGTTGATCTGTATCCGTTTCACTCAAAACCTCAGGGATACTTTGCGTTCATGGGCAGGATGTCGCCGGAGAAATCGCCGGAGGTGGCGATCCGGATCGCTCAACAATTGGGCATGCCGTTGCGGATGGCCGCCAAGGTTGACCCGATCGATCGTGACTACTTTGAGACCGAGATCGCGCCTCTGCTCGCCGATCCACTGATCCAGTTCATCGGAGAGATCAGCGATCGCGAAAAGGGAGAATTTCTGGGGAATGCCAGCGCAGTGCTGTGCCCCCATCGGCCGGAATCGTTCGGTTTGGTGTTGATCGAAGCGTTGGCCTGCGGCACTCCTGTGGTGACCTATCGACACGGGTCGTATCCGGAGCTCATCGACCATGAAGCGACGGGATTTCTCTGTCGAGATGAGCAAGAGATGGTGCAAGCCGCCCGCCGTGTCGGCGAGATCGATCGACGCCGATGCCGCAAAACATTCGAAGAACGATTCATGGCCGAGCGCATGGCGAAAGAGTATGTCCAACTATATGAACGAACGATCCAAGAAGCGTCGATGAACGAATCCTTTTCTTCGGATGAGTGATGCTAGTACTGATCACAGAAACACCGGAGGCAGGCAGCAGGATGGCGGGAAGCCTCGTCGCCCAGGCGATCAAGGGGACTCCGGCGTTGCGGCTCGGACTCGCTGCGGGGAACACGCCGCTCGGATTGTACCGGAACCTGGTGGATCTGCACCGCACGACGCGTCTCGATTTCTCTCACGTTCGGCTTTTCAGTCTCGACGAGTTCATCGGGTTGCCTGACGACAGCCCAAACAGCTATCGCATCTTCTTTCATCAGCATCTTCTCGACCATGTCAATATCAACCAGGCTCATCTCTATCTATTGCACGGACAGGCCGAGGACATCGACGCCTACTGTGTTTCATATGAGCGGCTCATTCAAAACCAAGGCGGCATCGATCTGCAGATCCTAGGGATCGGGCAAAACGGCCACCTAGGGTTCAATGAACCAGGTTCCAGTCTCAATTCCCGGACGGGGCGCTGTTTCCTAAGCGCGTCGACCAAACACAATCTTGCTCAAGCCTTCGATAGCGAGCTGATCCCTGAATGGTCTGTAACCATGGGCCTCGGCACCATTCGTGAGGCGCGAACTCTCTTGCTCTTGGCCTTTGGAGCACACAAGGCCGAGAGCATCGCCAAAGCTTTAGAAGGACCGCTGAGCGCTTTCATACCCGCCTCGTCCATTCAGTTGCATCCCAACGTCGTCGTTGTGCTTGACCGCGAAGCTGCTGGTTCCCTCACCAATCAGGAATACTATCTGCAGCAATCGTCTCAGATCATGAAAAGCAATCAATGGTTCCAGGAGCCTTGATTGACGCAGGCCGCTCCTAACAGTCTTCCAACAACGCCATAGCACGCGAGAGCCCAAGAAGGTACATTCCACGCTTGCTTGTGCCGCTCGCTTCAATCAACGACTAACTGATACGGCACTTTACCTCCCGCTGAATCCACCGTTATGGGTTTGCGCGAGGCGAGATCCAGTCTGATGAAAGTCGCGTTTTTAGCGAGACGGGGTGGGCGGGTGAGAAGAAAGCAGGAAACACTGGAAAAAAGAAACTTGGATTTTATGTTGCGAGGCTTTTTAGGTGACTGTTTTTGCGGATTTCCCAGCATGCAGGTACTTATCGATCCCCGCCGCCATTTTGCGCCCTTCGGCGATGGCCCAGACAATAAGTGAGGCCCCGCGTTTGGTGTCCCCGCCGGCGAAGACGCCATCACGGTTGGTCATGAAGTTCTCGTCCACTGACACGGCCCCGCGCGCATCATACTTTACGCCCAGGTCGTCGAGCAGACCATTCTTCACCGGTCCGGTGAATCCCATGGCCAGCAAAACCAGATCGACATTCATCTCGAAGTCGGTGTTGGGAACAGGAGTGAATTTGCCGTTACTGAACTGCACGCGATGCGCATGCAATTTGGTGACATGACCATCGTGGCCGGTCAACTTCGTGGTGGAGACGTTCCACTGCCGATCGCAGCCCTCCTCGTGAGCGTGCGATGTGCGGAGTTGCATCGGCCAGAGCGGCCAGGGGGTCGATTCGGCCCGCTCCGGCGGTGGTTCCGGCAGCAATTCAAATTGATGCGCTTCGAGACAGCCTTGACGGTGCGAGGTGCCGAGACAGTCGGACCCCGTGTCACCGCCGCCTATAATGACAACCCGTTTGCCCTTCGCGGTGATCGGCTCGTCGGTGAACGGGATGCCGGCCGTCCGCTTATTCTGCTGGGTGAGATATTCCATCGCAAAATGCACGCCCTTCAACTCACGTCCTGGAATCGGCAGCTCGCGCGCCTGTTCAGCCCCCATCGTCAGTCCCACCGCGTCGAACTGTCGGCGCAACTGTTCGCCGGTGATGTCTTTGCCGACCGCAACACCGGTTTGGAATTTCACCCCTTCAACCTTCATTTGTTCCAGCCGTCTGTCGATAACCCACTTCTCCATTTTGAAGTCAGGAATGCCGTAACGAAGCAGGCCCCCGATCCGATCGGACTTTTCGAAGAGCGTCACCTCATGGCCGACTCGAGCCAGTTGCTGCGCAGCAGCCAAACCCGCCGGGCCGGAACCGACTATCGCCACGGTCTTGCCGGTCTTCACGACCGGTAGAATCGGCGTCACGAAGCCTTCGTTGAAGCCACGGTCGACGATGTTCCATTCGATGATACGGATGGAGACGGGATCTTCATTGATACCCAGCACACAGGCCCCTTCGCAAGGAGCCGGACAGAGCCGACCGGTGAACTCGGGAAAGTTGTTCGTCGTGTGCAGCGCTTTCAGTGCATCTTGCCACCGACCGCGATAGACGAGATCGTTCCACTCCGGGATCAGATTGACCACGGGGCAACCGGTGTGGCCTTGGCAAAACGGCACACCACAGTCCATGCATCGCGCACCCTGGATCTTCAGCTTGTCCTCGGAGATCGGCTCGTACATCTCCTTCCAATCGAGCACACGCAACTCGATCGGCTTGCGCGTCGGGCCCTCGCGGGCATATTTCATGAACCCCTTTGGATCACCCATCCCTTACCACTCTAGATTGAGGTCAAGGCTAAGGTTGAGGAAGAACTTCTTTCCGCGCTGAGCCCTTAACCTCAACCTTTTTAATGAACTGCGCTCGCCTTACGTTTCCGTTCTTCCAAGACTCGCTTGTAATCCACCGGCATCACCTTCACAAATTTCGGCAAGGTGGCCTCGAACGCATCGAGCACTTGCTTCGCCTTACGGCTACCCGTGTACATAAAATGCTTGGCGATCAACCCGTGGAGCAGTCGCTTGTCTTCCTTCATCGTCACCGGCTCCAGTTCGACCATCCCGGTGTTGCAACGGCTCTGGAATGTCCCACCGTCGTCCAGCACGAACGCCGTTCCCCCAGACATGCCGGCCGCGAAATTACGGCCGGTCCTGCCGAGCACCACGACCACACCACCGGTCATATACTCACAACCGTGATCGCCCGTTCCTTCAACAACGGCCTGCGCCCCACTGTTCCGCACAGCAAACCGCTCACCCGCCATCCCATAGAAATAAGCCTCCCCTTGCGTGGCGCCATAGAGCGAGGTATTGCCGATCAAAATTGTCTCCTCGGGATTATACAGAATGTTCTTCGGGGGGAAGACGATGATCTTGCCGCCGGATAATCCCTTGCCGATATAGTCGTTGGACTCACCTTCCAATGTCAGCGTAATGCCTTTCGCAAGGAACGCCCCGAACGACTGACCGGCCGAGCCGACGAATTTAATCGAGATCGTGTCTTCCGGTAACCCATCAGGCCCGTACTTCTTCGCAATCTTGCTGGAGAGTACGGTGCCCGTCGTCCGGTTGATGTTTCTGATCGGAAGCTCGAGCGTGACCTTCTCACCCTGCTCGATCGCATTTTTGCAAAGCTCGACGAGCTTGTTATCGAGAATGCCGGCAAGACCATGGTCCTGCTTCTGCACACAATAGCGCGGCACATCCTCCGGAACATCAGGAGCCGTCAGCAACGGGGTAAGATCCAGCCCCTTGGCTTTCCAATGGTCGACGGCCTTGGTGATCTTGAGCTTGTCGACATGGCCGACCATCTCGTTGATCGTCCGAAAACCGAGCTTCGCCATCAACTGCCGTGCTTCTTCGGCCACGAAGAAGAGATAATTCACGATGTGTTCCGGTTTGCCGTCGAATTTCTTGCGTAATTCCGGATCCTGTGTCGCAATGCCGACGGGGCAGGTATTCAGATGACACTTGCGCATCATGATGCAGCCTTCGACGATCAGCGGCGCTGTCGCAAACCCATATTCCTCGGCCCCCAGCAAGGTGGCGATGACCACATCGCGACCGGTCTTCATCTGGCCGTCCGTTTCAACACGGATGCGCCCGCGTAGATCGTTGAGGACCAGCGTCTGGTGCGTCTCCGCGAGCCCCAGCTCCCAAGGAATCCCGGCGTATTTAATCGACGACAACGGTGACGCACCCGTGCCGCCCGAATCGCCGCTGATGAGCACCTTGTCCGCATGAGCCTTGGCGACACCGGCTGCGACCGTGCCGACGCCGACCTCCGCCACCAGTTTCACCGAGATGCCGGCATCCGGATTGGAGTTCTTCAGGTCGAAGATGAGCTGAGCCAAATCCTCGATCGAATAGATATCGTGATGCGGTGGCGGCGAGATCAACTGTACACCAGGCGTCGCATAACGAAATTTTGCAATATTCTCGTCCACCTTATGTCCTGGTAACTGGCCGCCTTCGCCCGGCTTGGCTCCCTGCGCCATCTTAATCTGCAATTCCCGCGCATTCACGAGGTAATACGCCGTAACTCCGAATCGGGCCGAGGCTACTTGCTTGATGTAGCTGTTCTTCGAATCACCGTTCGGCAAGGGCTTGAATCGCTCAGGATCTTCTCCACCTTCACCCGTATTGCTCTTGCCGCCGAGTCGGTTCATCGCGATCGCCAGCGTTTCATGCGCTTCCTTGCTGATCGACCCGAACGACATCGCGCCGGTGTTGAAACGCTTGACGATTTCTTTGGCCGGCTCCACTTCTTCGATGGGAATCGGCTGGGGAGCGAACTTCAACTCCAGCAGACCACGCAGATTCGACCGCCGCCTGCTCTCGTCATTCACGAGTCGTGCGAATTCGGCATAGGTCTTCGGATCGTTCGAGCGGCTGGCGTGCTGCAATTTGTAGATCGTCTCTGGATTCCAATTGTGGTGCTCACCCTGGATGCGGTAGTGGATCTCGCCGCCGAAATCGAGTTGGCGGATCGCCGCCGGTTCGTAAGCCGTGCGGTGTCGGCGTAGTGTTTCTTCACCAATGTCGCGGATACTGACTCCTTCCACGCGCGACGGGGTCTCGGTGAAGTAGCGGTCGATCAGTTCGCGATTCAATCCGATCGCCTCGAAGATCTGCGCGCCACAGTAAGACTGCACCGTGGAGATCCCCATTTTCGAGAAAATCTTGAGTAGGCCCTTATTGATGGCCTTGACGAATTTCCCTTCCGCCGTCTGGGCGTCGAGTCCTTCCGGCAGATAGTTGTCGCGTTCCATATCGACGAGCGACTCGAAAACCAGATATGGGTTGATCGTCCCGGCGCCGTAACCGATCAAACAGGCGAACTGATGCACATCGCGCGGCTCGCCGGTTTCGAGGATCAAACCCACTTCAGTCCTTGTGCATTCACGAACCAGATGGTGGTGGACGGCGGAGATCCCGATCAAACTTGGGATCGGAGCCCACTGTTCATCGACGCCACGATCGCTCAAAATGAGGAATTTGTAACCTTCCTTGATCGCTTGCGAGGCCTGCCGACACAGTTCATCGACCGCTTCGCCAAGCCCATCCGGACCTTCGGCGACGCGGAACAACATACGGAGCGTCTTGCTCTTGAAATGCGGATCGGATATGCCGCGGATCTTTTGCAAATCGGCGTTCGTGAGAATCGGTTGCTGCACTTTGATGCGGCGACAAGACTCCGGCGATTCATCCATCAAGTTCGGCTTCGGGCCGATGTTGGTCACAAGCGACATCACAAGCTGTTCGCGGATCGGGTCGATGGGGGGATTCGTCACCTGCGCAAAGAGTTGCTTGAAATACTTGAACAGGAGCTGAGGCCGATTGGACAGCACCGCCAATGGAGTATCCGTACCCATTGAGGAGATGGCTTCTTCGCCCGTCACGATCATCGGCGTGATGACCATCTTGAGTTCTTCGACCGTGTACCCGAAGGCCTGTTGCCGCTGGCGGATCGTCGGATGGTCGGGCTGCGGCACGTTCAACGGCTCCGGCAACTCGTCCAACGAGACACCGTACTGCGTCACCCAACTGCGATACGGTTTCCGGCCGACGATATCGGCCTTGATCTCCTCGTCATCGATGATACGACCCTGCACCGTGTCGACGAGGAACATTCGACCCGGTTCGAGCCGGCCTTTCATACGGATATCTTTTGCTTCAGCCGGCAAGACACCCGCCTCGGATGCCAGGACCACGAGACCATCAGTCGTCACCTGATAGCGACATGGACGCAGTCCATTTCGGTCCAACGTCGCACCGATCATCTTCCCGTCGGTGAAACAGACGGCGGCCGGCCCGTCCCATGGCTCCATCATCGCCGCATGATACTGATAGAAGCCCCGACGATCCAAATCCATCTGCGCATTCGCCACCCACGGCTCGGGAATCAACATCATCATGGCATGCGGCAGCGAACGGCCCCCGAGCAGCAGAAATTCGAGCGTATTGTCCAGACAGGCCGAGTCACTTTGATTCTCGGAGACGATCGGAAACAGCTTCTCCATGTCCTTTCCGAACAGCTCGGAATGAAGACGGCCTTGGCGGGCCTTCATCCAATTGACATTCCCCTTCAGCGTATTGATCTCTCCGTTGTGACACACATACCGATAGGGATGGGCCCGCGGCCAGGTGGGAAACGTATTTGTACTGAAGCGTGAGTGTACCAAGGCCAATGCACTCACCATCCGTTCATCGGTGAGGTCCTGGTAATAGGCCGCCATTTGATGCGGCAACAGCAGCCCCTTATAGACGATGGTGTGTGCCGACAGGCTGGAGACGTAGAAGTGTTCTCGTCCTTGAATGGCCGACTCAGCCACGGCCTTTTCAGTCCGCTTGCGGACCACATACAGCTTTCGCTCGAACTGGGCCTCATTCAAGGCATCGCGCGCGATGAAGATTTGCCGCATGAACGGCTCGGTCGTTTGTGCCTGGGCGCCGATCTGGTCGCTTTTCACCGGCACGTCGCGCCAACCGAGCAGACGCAGGCCTTCTTCCACAAGGATCTCGGTGAACAGCATCTCGCACAGCCGTCGGGAGTCTGCGTTGGGGGGGAGAAACAACTGCCCCACTCCGTACTCGCCGACTTCCGGCAATGACACGCCGACATCCCCTGCGACTCGCTTCAGGAACGTGTGCGGGACCTGCAAAAGAATTCCGGCTCCATCTCCCGTGCAGGGATCACAGCCCTGCGCACCTCGATGGGTAAGATTCTCCAATACTTGAAGTCCTTTGCGGACAATGTCATGGGATTTCTTCCCTTTGATGTTGACGACGAAGCCGATCCCACAGGAGTCCTTCTCGTACCGAGGGTCGTAGAGCCCTTGTCGGCGGGGAAATCCAGGAATAGTCATGTATCTATCTCGTTCAAATAATGAGCGTTTTCCCTGGGTATGGAGAAGAGAACCAGTGGGCAACATTGGGTGAATTGCCCCCATGACGCTCAGGGTGAACCTCACCCGATTGTTAGGATGGGACCTTACTGGATGGGTCATTCTTCTGTCAAGGTTACGAGACTTATACCTCTTTTCAATTGCTTGACTTTATTTCCTCGGCTGCCATACCATCCGCCGCATGGCACAAGGTCCAGCGATCGCAGCCCTGCACAGCATGTCGGATGTATGGGACGCCTACCGTGATGAACTGGACGGAGTGGAGAATCGAGTCAGGAAGAACCTCGACTCCAGCGTGACCTTGGTCAATACAGTCGCCGCCCACATCTTGAGCGGTGGCGGCAAACGCATCAGACCCCTGCTCCTCCTCTTGTCGGCCCGCCTCTGCGGTTATTCTGGAACCGAGCACCATCAGCTCGGCAGCATCGTGGAATTCATCCATACCGCCACCCTGTTACACGATGACGTCGTGGATGACGCCGATCTTCGGAGAGGCAGAAGAACCGCGCGCAAGGTGTGGGGAAACCA
Organism: Nitrospira sp.; assembly: GCA_018242685.1. Classification (GTDB taxonomy): domain Bacteria; phylum Nitrospirota; class Nitrospiria; order Nitrospirales; family Nitrospiraceae; genus Nitrospira_D. Next base: position 41,596 of record JAFEBM010000043.1, read on the forward strand.
GATCAGCATCCTTGTAGGTGATTATCTCTATACAAAAGCCATGTGCAAAGTCGTTGAGTTTCAGAGCCAGGGGATCAATGAAGTCCTCGCCGAGGCTTGTAACAAAATGGCCGAAGGTGAAGTCCTCCAGTTGTATTACAACGGCAATCCCGCCATGCCCGAAATCGATTACATCAAAATCGTCGAGCACAAAACCGCCAGCTTGATTGCGGCGGCCTGCCGCATGGGCGCCATTCTGGCCGAGGCTTCGGAGACGCAACAGGAGGCGCTGTTCCGCTTCGGTCAATACCTCGGTATCGCCTTTCAAGTCGCCGACGATGCCTTAGATTACATCGCCAACGGCGAGTCACTTGGAAAAACGATCGGGCAAGATCTCCGGCAAGGGAAAGCGACGTTGCCCCTGCTGCATCTGTTACAGCATTGCTCGGAGCAAGATCGCCAGATGATCAAGGATCGAATGGAAACTCGGACGCTCAGCACCGCCGATCTTGAACGTATCCTGTTTCTGATGGCCGATTTCGGATCCATCACCTATGCGATGGATCGCGCGAGCGCCTATATCACCGCCGCCAAACATGAACTCGAACACTTTGACGACAGTACTGCACGGCGCGCGCTGTCGGTCGCCGCTGATTATATGATTACCCGCGACCGCTAGCCGTCTTCCCACCGGCTGGAAGGACGCTGAGCCATAGGAAAGGCGCGGCGTAGGGCGAAAGGATCCTATCTCTCTCCTCTAACTATCAAACCGTCGTTGCTGTCACGACATTGCCGAGGGGTTGTTCATGTCACAGATCATTCCGTTTCAGGGCATGCTGTACGACCAAACGCTCGTGGGGTCCATCAAGGACGTGGTCGCCCCACCGTACGATATCATTGATACGGCTGGACAGAAACGACTTCACGACCGCCATCCCCACAATATTATCCGAATGGAATTGGGGCTCGACCAGACCGGTGACAGCCCTATCCAGAACCGATATACCCGCGCAGCAGCCACGCTGCAGACGTGGCTCAAGGAGGGTATTTTCAAGCGTGAAGCACAGCCGGCCGTCTACGTTCATACGATTGAATACACTCCTCCGTACGCAACCCTCGACGCTCCCAAGAAGGTGCTTCGGGGATTTTTGGCACTGGCAAAGCTTGAAGCGCTCGACTCCGGACATATTTACCCTCACGAGAATACACGCGCCGCGGCCAAGACTGATCGTCTGAATCTGATTGAAGCCTGTCGCTCAAACTTCAGCCCGATCTGGTCCCTTTACTCCGACCCGCTCGGCGCCATCCTCCAACTTCTGGAAACTGCGGTAAAAGGCAAGCCGGCGCGCTACGACTTTCAAGACGATGCCGGTTGTCGCGAATGCCTGTGGTCTGTGACCGATGAGACGGTCATTCAACAAGTGACCGACGCGATGCAGAGCAAGCCGCTGTTCATCGCGGACGGGCACCATCGCTATGAAACGGCGTTGAACTATCAGAAGCTCCGGCGACAGCAGGCCGGCCCTCAAGCCGGGCTGCACCCCTACGATTCCGTGCTCATGCTGCTCACCCCGCTTGAAGATCCAGGATTGACCGTACTGCCGACACACCGAGTGGCGACCACCCCCTTGCCTGCTTTAGAGCAGATCAAGACGGTACTGGGGCACGCGTTCGAGTTTCAAGAATTCCCCTTCAGCGCATCCACACAACAGCGCGCGCGGTCACAGTTTCTGACCAGCTTGCGGATGGAAGGGAAGCATGCCCCGGTGTTCGGACTGACGCGACAAGGCGACGACCGATACGTCACGCTCACGCTGAAGCCGGCCCATCGTCCCTCCGCCCAGGCCTCACCTCGAGCCAAACTCGACGTCTCCCTGCTGCAACAATTGATCGTGACCAAGCTCTGTCCCACGCAACAGGAGCAAGAGGCCATTCTCTACACCAAAGATGATCACGAAGCCCTGGACTGGGTGGCCGATGGAACAGGGACGGGCGCATTCCTCCTCAACGCCACAAAAGTCAGTGAAGTTCAAGCCGTCGCGGCAGCCGGAGAGCGGATGCCGCACAAATCAACGTATTTTTACCCGAAGCCGTTGACGGGACTTGTCGTCAATGTGATGAACGGTTAGGTGGAGACGTTTTGTAAATCGCCGCGTATCAACCGCAACACGACTCTCCGGCTGAACCGTCCATAACGGCCATGGTGACCAGAGGCAGAGGGTTTTCCCGATGAACGCCAAAATTCTTATTGTCGACGATGATCCCGACATCGTCATGATGCTCGAGGACCGGCTGCAAGCCTCCAGATATGAGACCGTGGTAGCCACCGAGGGGCAACAGGCGCTTGACCAAATCGTTCACGAATCTCCGCAGCTTATTCTCCTGGACCTCACATTGCCCAAAATGTCTGGGCTTGATGTCCTCAAGCGTCTGGCTCAGATGAAGCCGTCGGAGAATATTCCCGTCATCGTCATGACCGCGCATGCATCCATTGAAGCCGCAGTCGACGCCATGAAAGAAGGAGCCTACGACTTTCTGACCAAGCCCCTCGACAAAGACCATCTGCTCATCGTCATCCGCAAAGCCTTGGAACGGGATGCGCTGCGACGACAGGTCGCGTATCTCCGTTCCGAGGTCGACGGCCGCTACGCTTCCATCGTCGGCAACAGTCCATCCGTCAGGTCCGTCGTGGAATCGGCACAACGGGCCGCCAAATCCGATGCGAGCGTGTTGCTCCTCGGTGAAAGCGGGACCGGCAAGGAACTCTTCGCCCGGTCGGTCCATCAGTGGAGCCATCGGTGCGCCATGCCGCTCATCGTCATCAACTGTGTGGCCTTGACGGAGACGCTGTTGGAAAACGAACTATTCGGACACGAACGTGGGGCGTTCACCGGGGCCGACCGGCAACAGAAGGGCAAGCTGGAAATGGCCGACGGTGGGACCGTTTTTCTCGATGAGATCGGGGATATGTCTCTTCCTTTGCAGGCTAAACTGTTACGTGTCTTGCAAGACCGGGAGTTCCACCGCGTCGGCGGTTCCAAGACCGTCTCGGTGAACATCCGCATTATTGCGGCCACGAACAAAGACCTTCGGCAAGCTGTGAGAACAGGCCAATTCCGTGAAGATCTCTATTTTCGGCTCAACGTTGTGAGTCTGACCCTGCCGCCGCTTCGCGAACGATCGGGGGATGTCGTGGCCCTCGCTCGGTTCTTTTTAGATCGGCATACGAGAGATGCGAAACGACCAGGCATGACTCTGAGTACAACCGCATTCGATACGTTGATCCGCTACCCATGGCCGGGAAACATTCGAGAATTGGATAATGTGATCGCGCGCGCCGTCGTCCTGAGCCCGAAAGACATCATCGAACCGGAGATGTTGGCACTGTTGGCAGATGCCGCCATCCTCCGTCGAGGCGACGATGCTCCACCGCCGTATCTGAACCTGCCCTACCATGAATCGATGGAGCAACACAGCCGCTACATCATCGCGCGCGCGATGGAGCAGGCAGAAGGCAATCAGACGAAAGCCGCCGAATCGCTCAGGCTCCAGCGAACCTACCTGGCTCGGTTACTCAAACAGCAAAAGGAATAGGCATGATGGAATCTGGCCGGCCGGCCAACGGCGGTGGTCGAGATCACCTGCGGCTTACTTGAACGGGACGCGCGGTTCGAGAGGCTGCCGGTCTTCCAAACGAATCAGTCCCGCTCGGACATCCCGTTCCGCCTGCGCATAGCGCTCGGCCGTGCCGATGTCCGACCAATACCCCTGCAAGTCATACCCAAGCACCGGTTCTCCTTGCGCAATGGCCCTGACATAGGGATCAATAATCGAAGAGGCTGCCCCTTTCGGCACATCCCGGAGCAACCGAGGGTGCAGGATGTGAATCCCGGCGAACATGCGCGACGCCGCTGAAACGGAGCCCGCCAGCCCTTTTCCAGTGATACGCAGGATATGCCCCTCGTCTCCCACCTCAACCAATCCCCAGCGAGCAGCGTCAACGTCTTCCCTGAGTACCAACGTTGCCGCCGCATTGCGCGTACGGTGGAAATCACAGAGCGCCTCAAGATCCAATTCCACCAGCGTATCCCCGTTGAGAATCAGAACCGGCTCTCCCGAAAAGTGAGGCTCGGCCTGCTTAATCCCACCGCCTGTCCCCAGGATGACCGGTTCATGAGAGTAAATAATCCGAACCCCGAACTTTGAGCCTGTGCCCAACGCCTGTTCGATCATCGGAGCCAGATGATGGAGGTTGATGACAACTTGACGGAACCCGTGCCGTTTCAGCAGCAGTACGTTCCAGACGATGAGCGGCGTTCCGCCGACCGGCAGCAACGGTTTAGGAATGGTGTTCGTCAACGGTCTCAGGCGGGTGCCGAGACCAGCCGCAAGAATCATGGCTTTCACACGATCAATGCTGAGGAGTGAGTGCTGAGCGCTGAGTCGATGATCCGACGTTCAGTCCTCAGCCTCACCCCTCAGTCCTCTACTGCAATTCCGGCACGTGTGGGCTGAGGTGCTTCCGAAGAGTATCCAGTTCCGGATATTTTTTAAGATTGCGTTTGACGTAGCTCAAGACACGAGGAATATCGGCTAAGAACTTCGGATTACCTTTGATCCGATCGATGTAGACAAACCTGCCGGCCGCCTTCAGATTGCGTTGAATACTCGTCAAATCAAACAGTCGTCGGAACACGGCACGATTGGTCCAGACGAAACGCCGTTCAGCCAGCTGGTCGAGGTAGTATTCCACCAAATCGTCAACGAGAGCTTCGTCGAGTTGAATGTAGGCGTCCCGCAGCAGTGAGGCAAGATCGTAGCTCGCCGGTCCCATCAACGCATCCTGAAAGTCGATGACGCCGAGCCGCAACCCGTCGACCATCAAATTGCGAGAGTGGTAATCACGATGCGTAAAGACACGTGGCTGCCCGGCAAGTAATTCCGCAATCAGTGCGAACTCCCGCCTGATTGCCGTGGCGTCCTCATCAGGCAACGGTTTGCCGTTGCGCGCCACGATGCCATACTCCAAGAAGTGATCGAACTCCCACAGCAACAACGGCGCGTCGAAATTGCGATGAAACGCCACGCACCCGGGATCCGCCGGCGTCGTGGCACAAATCTGCATCCGGACCAAGACGTTGACCGCCTGCTTGTACCGCGACTCCAAGACCGGCGCCTCCGCCTGACTGACGGCCTCCGCCAACGTCACATCTCCGAAATCTTCCAGGTAGAGCAGCCCTGCGGATTGATCATAGTAGTGGAGTATAGGCACCGGCACATTCGAGTTGGCCAAATGCGACATGATGTTGATGAACGGCAGTTCGGAGATCTGATGGATCCCCCCGCTCACCGCCTCTTCGGACTGTTTGAATCCTTCCGGCTCAGCCAGCTGCATCACGATCACGGAATGTGGTGGTCCACCCGCAACGGCGGCTCGATAGTAGCGACGATTGGAAGCATCTCCCGCCAATGGCGTCAGCGTCCTCAAGACGAGACCGGGAGAAAGACGAGTCTCGACTGTCTGAGCGATGAGTGTTTGATCGGGTGGAGAGAGCGGAGCCTTGGAAGGAGTTGTGTTGGCCGGCAACATACTCGGCGAATTATAGCGAGCGTCCCGCGACTTGTCACGAAGACCACGTATTCGATCGGTGCTACTGCAGCGCTTCCGGAATCGAGCCCACAGGTCTGAGATTCAACACCCGATGCATGGCGGTCACTCCGAGCGCGGCGCCGACCGTATCCGCCAACCAATCGAGCCAACTCGAATCTCGAAACGGAACGAACGCTTGGTGGATCTCGTCGCTCATCCCGTACAACGAGGCCAGGAGAATAGCTGCGGGAATCGCTTGCCGCTTCCAGGAATCATGTCCGCTTCCACGAATTGCCCGGTAGCACAACGCGCCTAATACCGCATATTCGACGGCATGCAAGACCTTATCACTGAAATACGTGACGAACGGCACATGGGTTTCAGGATGTGATTGCGCGGATAAATAGAAAATGAGCCCGGCATATCCGCACACCGGCCCCCAGTACCGAAACAATGTCGTCATCTCAATTCCTCACGCAACGTTCGATCATAAATTCACCAGCGGATTGCATGCTCATACCCCCTATGACATACTCGGCGAAAGAAAAAGGGAACCGCATCCATGAAGTCTGTCCACGTGTGTTTCCTCTGGCACATGCACCAACCCTATTACACCGATCCGGTCGCCGGATCGGCCAGTATGCCGTGGGTACGACTGCATGCGACCAAGGCCTATTATGATATGGCCTATCTGTTGGAAAAATTTCCCGTGGTCCGGGCCACATTTAATTTTACGCCATCCCTGCTCTTGCAACTGCAGGAAATCGGCGCCGGGAAGATCCACGATCTTTTTCTGGAACATGCACAACGCCCGGCGGCCAATCTGACGCTTGAAGAGAAGGCCTTTCTGGTCCGTCATTTCTTTTCGGCCAACTGGGCGACGATGGTGCGGCCTTATCCACGATACCATGAGTTGCTGGTGAAACGGGGATTGAACATACCGGAGCATGATCTTCACCGCATCGCCCGTCAGTTTTCCACACAAGAGCTGCTGGACCTTCAAATTTGGCACAACCTTGCATGGTTCGGATACGGCACTGCTCAACAATATCCCCGTCTGGCCGCGCTGCGCCAGAAAAATCGTGGCTTCACCGAGGATGACAAGCAGGAAGTACTGGAACTGCAACGGTTGGCGGTGAGAGAAATCTTTCCCCTGTACCGACGACTCATGGAGCGGGATCAAATCGAACTGACGACGACTCCCTTCTATCATCCGATTCTGCCGTTGGTCATCGACACCGATATAAACCGGCGGGCCAGGCCGGACCTCCCCTTGCCCGCTCGTTTCCATGCCCCGGATGATGCTGCAGCCCAACTTCAACAGGCCGTCGCTTTTCATCATCACATATTCGGCCGGCCTCCGACCGGCCTGTGGCCATCAGAGGGATCGGTGTGTCCCGAGATGCTTCCTCTTATCCATCAAGCCCGTCTTCGCTGGTTTGCCACGGACGAAGGCATCCTCGCACGCTCTCTGGGCATGTGTGGCCGCCCATGGCATCGCCAGTCCTCGCTCTATCAACCCTATCGCATCGGTGAAGCCGAGCATGCGTTGACTGTCCTGTTCCGCGACCGCGAGATCTCCGACGCATTTGGATTCACCTACCATAAGACGACGCCTGAATCCGCCGCTGAGGATGTCCTGCGGCGTTTGCGGAGCATCCTCCACGACGCACCGCAAGAAAAGATCGTCATCGCCATCATTTTGGACGGTGAAAACCCGTGGGAACACTATCACAACGGCGGCGAACGATTCCTTTCCCTCCTATACGAAGCCTTTACTCACCACGAACTGGATCAAGCCGGACAGATCGTGGTCCAAGCATCGACGATTTCCGATGCGATCGCGTCCGTTCAGCCCACGCAGCATCTGCCCTGTCTCCATTCAGGCTCTTGGATCAATTCCGACTACAAGATCTGGATCGGACACCATGAAGATAATCGCGGATGGGATCTCCTCGGTCACACCCGCACCCGACTGATGGATGTGGCGCCGAGTCTTCCGTCTGATCGCGCGCAAGCGGCCTGGCAAGAACTGTACGCCGCCGAAGGCAGCGACTGGTTCTGGTGGTACGGCGATGATTTTGATACCGATTTCAAACCGGAATTCGACCGGCTCTTTCGAACTCATCTCCGCAATGTGTGGACGCATATGGGCGTCCCGCCTCCCGATCAACTGAACAGTCCGATCTGTACCAGAAGCATTGGCTCCGAGTTCGAGTCGGTCCAACAGCCGCTCGTCTTGTTGAATCCCACGATCGACGGCATGGTGACCGACTTTTTCGAATGGCGCGGCGCCGGGAACATCAATACCCGGCCCCCGCTGGGCGCCATGTGGAAAGCCGACGGGCTCTTCACCGCGATCCGATTCGGATGGAACCTGGATCATCTCGTGATGAGATTCGACCCCGACGAGTCGAGCACCACTCGACGGGGCCTCGGCATCGACATCACTTTGCAAGGGCCTCAATTCACGTTTCGGCTTACGTTTTCGCTTTCTTCATCCGGCCCAGGAGCATTTCTCTTGTTTCGCCAGAATCAGACGGACACCTGGCAGGAGATCGGCTCCTATGAGTCGATTAATGCCCGCGCCATTCTGGAATTGGCCGTTCCTTGGAAAGAGTTGCGCCTTGAACAAGGAAACATGGTCCAGATGTCCATCATCGTGAGGGAACACGGCCTCGAAGTGGCACGCTATCCCGGCCATGGTCCAGCTGTCCTCACCGTACCAGGGCCGGAATTTGAGGCCGGACTGTGGAGAGTCTAAAGAGTCTAAGAGGAAGTGCTGAGAGTTGAGTGCTGAGTTTTGAGTTGTGAATTTCCCCCCTCTGGGACACTGAGCACTCGCACTCACAACTTCGAAATAGAGGAAGCACATGCCTGATCTAAGACGTGACCCCATTGTCGGCCGCTGGGTGATCATTTCTACCGAACGAAGAGGCCGCCCACATGATTTCGTCAAACCTCAGTCGGGCCCACCCGTTTCGACGGCCCTCTGTCCGTTTTGTCCGGGACAGGAACGGCTCACGCCGAAAGAAATCATGGCCTATCGTCCGCAGCCCAGCGGACCCAATTCTCCCAACTGGACCGTGCGTGTCGTGCCGAACAAATTTCCTGCCCTGCATGTCGAAGGTGACATGGGGCGCGAGGGTATCGGACTCTACGACCGCATGAACGGCGTGGGCGCCCACGAAGTCATCATTGAAACCCCCAACCATGTCGAAGGTCTCGTTGATCTCCCGACCAAGAAGATTGAGGACATGCTGTGGGCTTATCGGGACCGCATGATCGATCTCAGAAAGGATCTTCGGTTCCGCTACATTCTCATTTTCAAGAACCACGGCGCGTCCGCCGGCGCTACGCTGGAACACAGCCATTCCCAGCTTATCGCCCTTCCGATCGTCCCGACCAGCGTGCAAGAGGAGCTTGACGGATGCCGCAATCATTATCAGCAGAAGGAGCGTTGCATCTACTGCGACATCCTCAGGCAGGATCTCTCGGATGGCGATCGAATCGTCGCCGAGAATCCGGAGTTTCTCTGTATGACGCCGTTCGCGCCGCGATTTCCGTTCGAAATGTGGATTCTTCCCAAGCGTCATGCGGCGTATTTCGAAGAAAGTCAGAAGTCCCAGTTCGAATTTCTGGCCCCCATCCTTTCCGAGTCGTTGCGCCGCATGGACAAAGTGCTGTCCCGCCCCCCGTACAATTTCATCCTTCACAGCTCTCCTCTTCACGAGAAGACCGGCGATTACTACCATTGGCATCTGGAGGTCATCCCCAAATTGACGCAAGTCGCCGGCTTCGAATGGGGCACCGGTTTCTACATCAATCCGGTGTCACCGGAAGAAGCCGCGACGTTTCTCCGCGAAGCGGTGATCTAAGTGCCGACCCGCTTTCGTCTTGAAGATCCCAACCTCAGAGAGACCCTTCGCCGCGTTGAACAGACCATTCGTCGTGGGGGTGGAAGAGTCTGGCTCGTCGGCGGCTCGGTCCGCGATCTCGCGCTCGGTCGACAGCCTCGGGATCTGGATATCGAAGTCGTTGGGCTCCCGCCCGGTCAAGTCCACGCACTGCTGGCTAAGCAGTTCTCCGTGCAATTCGTCGGAAAAGCGTTCGAGGTCTTTAAGCTGCAAGGTCTGCCGGTCGATCTTTCTATTCCCTCCCGCAGGCTCGCTGACGACACATCCCTCCCCGGCGCGCTGAGACAAGCCGATCCCGGCATGTCGATCGACGAGGCGCTTGCGCGGCGAGATTTCACCATAAACGCGATGGCTTGGGATCCGGACACCATGGAGCTTCGCGATCCCTTCAACGGTCGCAGCGATCTTGATGCACGGATATTGCGCCACGCATCGACCCGATTTGTCGAAGATCCTCTGCGCGTCTTGCGCGGCATGCAGCTGTCTGCCCGCTTTGAGCTCACCGTTGCGCCGGAAACAGTGGCCCTGTGCCGAACATTATCCCAGGAAGGTCTGTCAAGTGAGCGTCTGTGGGAAGAATGGAAGAAGCTGCTCCTTCAAGGAAGCAAGCCGTCGATGGGTTTGCAGTTCTTACATCACTGCGGCTGGCTCCATTTCTATCCGGAGCTCGCGGCCCTTGAAGGCTGCCCACAAGATCCCATCTGGCACCCGGAAGGCGACGTCTGGATTCACACACTCCACTGCTTGGACTGGTTCGCTGCGGAGCGAACCGAGGATGAGCCGGACGACCTTGTCGTCGGGTTGGGCATACTCTGCCATGACTTCGGCAAACCGGCCACGACCAGAGCGGAATATGGGCACGTCACCTCACGTGGACATGAATCGGAAGGAGAAGGCCCAACGAGACATTTTCTGGAACGACTGACCAACCAGCAGAACCTCATCGATGAGGTGGTCCCGCTGGTGTGTTGCCATCTTCGTCCTCGCGCCCTCCATGAGTCCAACGCTTCAGACAGCGCAGTCCGCCGGTTGGCAAAGCAAGTCCACCGCATCGATCGATTGGTGCGCGTAGCGCGGGCCGATCACGCAGGCCGCCCACCGAAACAATTCGATGGATTTCCCGCCGGCGAGTGGCTGTTGTTTCGAGCCCAACAGCTGGCAGTGGACCGCCGTGCTCCTCTTCCCATTATCATGGGCCGTCACCTATTGGAATTGGGAATACAGCCCGGTCCTGACATGGGGCGACTCCTTGACGACTGTTATGAGGCTCAACTTGATGGAGACTTTGGAACGCTTGAGGACGGCCTCACCTATGTAAAGAGTCGACTCTCGGCTCCCTGCTGATCAGCTTCCTCTCCGGCCTTGCACAGGCTCACTCGTCGCTCCTTAACACCCTTGCCCCTTGGCCGATGGAACGCGTAATATCCCCCCATGCGCGTACAATTAAACCACCCATCGCGATCGATCGAGATCAAGGGGCCGAAGCGAGCTAAAGACCTGCTGCGCGAATTGAATCTTCTGGCCGAAGCACACTTGGTGATTCGGGACGACGAATTAGTGACCGAAGACGAGATGCTCTCCGATAAGGATCAGATCGAAATTCGCCCAGTGATTTCCGGTGGGTCAAACCGACTCGATCTTGAAAGGTAGGAACACGAATGCCCATGATTGCGATCTATCGACCGATCTTGCAATAGCATCAAGATATATCTCTCCCCCATCAGAATGAAATAAGCAGCAGCAGGGAGCGCGTTCGCAACGTATCTCCCAGCCACCCATGCCAACTACTGGAATGAGGCAGTTTAGCCGTATCCCTACCATTGCGCTACAGCAGTCTGTAGGATAAATCATTCGCAGTTTCATGAGAAGAATTTCGTAACCTGCTGATTACTCAATGGTCTGCGGTTCATCTTGTGAATAGGGCAGAACGGCACTACCTTTGCTGAGCATCTGGGTAAGTGCCAAGTGAGTGGCACACATACTTTTATAATTTTTATTTATAGGGGGATCTCATAATGAAGAGCATGTTGATGGCAGTCATGGCAGTGGCAGTGGCAGTGACTTTCAGCGCTCCAGCCTTCGCCGGTGAGAAGAAGGAAGAGAAGAAGAGTGGCCACGTCGTGGTGTACGGCGAAGAGAAGAAAGAGAAGAAGGGCGGCCATGCCGATACCTTCGGCGAGAAGAAGGACGAAAAGGGCGGCAAGTAAGAGTCAGCTTGGCGAGACTTAACCGAGGGGGCTTTCTACACAGTAGGAAGCCCCCTCGGCATTTTTGTTTCCTTGGAGTAGAACCACCTCTCCTCAACGTGGTCCCGCTTACAGCGATAAAAAGTAACAAATTCTGGCCAAATCGTACGATTCGGGTGACAGCCCACCAGAGCCTCACTTTTCTGATCACTGCCTATGCCCCTCTCATTCTTTATCTTTCCACGGATTTCTGCGAGAATGTCCCCCGCACTGACATCGGAACAAACTTTGCTCGTGTATAGATTCCAAATGGACCGTCACGCGGTAAGAGTGTGATATGGAGTTATCGAGATCATGACCGGTTATTTTCGTTGGTTTCTGGTCTGTTTGTTTCTGCTGGTTACCATGGCGTGCTCGTCGACCGGCCCCACGCCAACCAGTGAAACGGCCACTCTTACGTGGGATGCCAATAGCGAGCAAGACCTTCAGGGATACAAAATCTATCTGGCAACGACCTCAGGGGGGTATGGTGCACCGATTGCCACGTTGCCGATGGATGTCACCAGCTACACCGTGACTGGTCTCGAAACCGGCACCACCTATTTCTTCGCGATCACGGCGTACAATTCCAGTGGCGCCGAAAGTTCCTTCTCAAACGAAGTGAGCAAGACCATCCTCTAACCAGCCTTCGTCGACTCCTGACTTTTCCAGCACTCGTCTCTTGACCCCCTCTCTCCCGGAACTGTATAACCACTGACTCTGGGAAGTGCTGAGACGAAAGTGCTAAGTCCTGAGACGAAACTCCCTCCTCACCTATCGTCTTCAAGCTAGCCCTTTAACTCAGCACTCACACCGCAGCACTGGTTCGACATGCGCCCGTAGCTCAATGGATAGAGCATCTGACTACGGATCAGAAGGTTACAGGTTCAAGTCCTGTCGGGCGCACCAAACCTCGCCGGCTCTTCTTTTGGGTCCCGCCGATCGCGGCAAACCAACAGCGACGACGTATCAATGTCTTTTCAACCGGCTCGATCATGTGCATCCTCGTGAAATGTTCAGGAACCTTTTCAACTTCACTGTGACAATTACCATCTTGGCGACATCACAAGGGGCATCAGCCTATTTGACCTGAGCGCCGCTTCGCTCGACCTCGTGAATGCGGACTTCAATGTGGGAGTGCTGACCGCATACCGCTCCAGCAGCTTCTCCGGTTTCTTGGGCTTTCACCATCGCCGTTCTCACTTCGGGGATGAATTTCTCCTGGGTAATCCACCGATCCAGCGCATCAATCTCAGTTACGAAGAAATGGACATGATGCTGTCTTACGAATGGTTCCGCTGACTACCTACATACGCGATGGTTCGGTATCGATCTTCACGTCTATCTCTGACCACGTCTTTACCAAGGAAACCTCCGAGTATCGGACGTAGACCCAGAACGATAGGGCATCAGCATGAAACTTGTCATTATATTGGCACCGATACTGATCGCACTGCTTCTGCTGTTTGACCATATGCCGCGCAGGGCACAGGTAACATTGTGGGAGACGTATCAGTCGGCAGGGCGCCAAGCCATAGAAGATCGGCATGTCGCCGATGCCGAACGGTTGCTGCTCGCCGCAGCCAAACACATAGAGCGCGTCAGTCCTGACGATCCTCGCCTGGCCAATACGCTCAACGGCTTAGGCGTGTTGTATGGGATGCAAAATCGAGACATTGAAGCCGAGCCGCTCTTTGAGCGGGCATTGGTCATTAATGAAAAGGCATTCGGACGACAGCATCCTTCAGTCGTTTTGGGGTTGCAAAATCTCAGCGTGATTTACGCCTCGCGGAATAAGTTCTCCAAAGCGCACAAGGCAGCGCGCGAAAGTTTAGAAATATGTCTTCACCTATTTGAAATGTACCATCCCCGAATTGGATCTACCTGCCGGACACTGGCCACGGTCTATGCTCTGGAAGATAAGTATGAGGAGGCTGAACGCTTTGCAGAACAATCGATCGCCATCTTTGAAAACACGTTGGGCGAACGCCACCCGGAAACTGCTCAGAGCCTAGCAATGATGGTCCGGCTCATGTGGACAACCCATCGAGAACGCGAAGCTCAGAGACTCGAGGCCCGCCTCAATACGATCCACCAGCGATCAGGCTCCGAATCTGAATCGGCCGAGGACACCTATCACCAAGGTGCAAGAGATCAAGCACCTTGAGCGAGGACCATAACTCCAGCTGAATAAGTCCGGCCGGACCATCTCAAAGAATGCAGAATTACCGAGATCGGTTTTCGATAACTCCTTGTCGGTGTCGATGCCGAGTTCATCCGGAATGCTTTCGATCAGCTCCCTGATACACGGTCCACCGTTGGATGTGGAAGCCCCATCTATGCTGGCCTGGAACAACTTGCTGAGCTCCCCTACTTATAAAGCTATGGACTCACCACGCTTGACTGCCTTGTCGGCGAATTCGGTCTGGTTCGTGAGGCTGTGCACCCCGATACACTGATGACCGCCGCAGTGGCGGAGATGAAGTGGTGGGTCACCCTCGAAGAACGACTCGTGAAGAGGCTTTGTCGGTTGACGACCGTGCTCGCGCTGTGGAGAGGAGATTTTCACTTAGGCATCGCCACAGGCTCGATGTGTACCGTCGCAAGTCAGCCAGATCTTCAACACGAAGTCGGCACCAGGGATATCGCCAGTGGGCACCCATTGCGTCTTAGAGCACACTATCGTCTACAAGAGCGGTAACGAAGTCATGCATGACACGTCCAGTCGTGACAATTCGTGCTCACGGTTACTCAAGGCCGACGTTGTGGCCGCCAGGTGCCGTCACCGCCCCACCAGACGTAAGAGGGTGATGACGGTGAATGACATCTGGCTACATACGCTCGGACGTGTTCACGAACGTCACCGGGCTACAGCTGCTTGTCGCCTTCGTAAATGATTCATGTCGCGCCTGGAGCTTTGTTTACCTGAATCGACGGGTTGAATGCTACTGATTGCTCCGCAATTCACACAACGAGAGCCCAAACATTGCCACACAAAGTAATCGGAGGCACCGCAGAAATAGTCATGTACTTTAAGTCCACCGCATCGTTCACAAACCATGGCAGCACTCCCTTTGTTGAATGTGAAACGGCCCGCCTCGTGATTGAGTCAAGCATGTATCTGTTGCGATGGACTAAGCACGAATACTGCCACACCAACGTGTCGAAGGAAGTTATTGACAATTCAGCGTTCCGAGCATTTTACATGGCTGCAGGCCGGTACCGTCGGATGAGACAACTTGTCCCTGTTCACCGACAACGTGTCACAAGCCATCGCGATCAGCACATCGTTGACGCTGTGCACGGCCTTCGTCGGGTGTGTCCGAACGGTGCTCATGGATCAATCGGTGCGAAGATCGAGGACTTGCAGGCCATGGCCATAACGGAGTGATGACATGCACCGTCCCACTATTTTGATCGTGGATGATGACGCCGAAACACAGACCTTGCTCCGAGAGGCTTTGTCGAAAGAAGAGTACGGTGTCGACACGGTGTCCGACGGAAAGACCGCGCTGGATATGGTCACTCGGCTGGGGCCGGACCTCGTGATATCCGACATCAATATGCCCGGACTCGACGGCCTCGCTCTCCTCGAAGAGTTGCGTGCTCGCGGACACGACGTGCCCGTCATTCTCATGACGGCCTACGGCAGCCTGAAAACGGCGGTGGATGGCATCCGAGGAGGGGCATTCGATTATCTCAGTAAACCGTTCATCATGGACGATGTGCGGTTGGTGATTCATCGAGCGCTCGAACATACTCAACTCTCCAGACAAAACCAGCAGCTCAAAGAACAGCTTCGCGATCGTTACCGGTTCGACAATCTCGTCGGCAGCAGTCCGGCCGTCGTTTCCGTTTACAAATCCATCGCTCGGGTTGCGCAGACAGACAGCACGGTTTTGCTGGAAGGTGAAAGTGGAACCGGTAAAGAACTCATCGCCAGGGCCATTCATACCAACAGCGCACGGAGTGTCGGCCCCTTCATGACAGTCGATGGCGGAGCGTTGACCGAAACTCTGCTCGAATCCGAGCTGTTCGGGCACGAACGGGGAGCTTTCACCGGCGCCGTAGGCTCCAAAAAGGGTCTCTTGGAGAAAGCCCATCTCGGCACGTGTTTCCTCGACGAAGTGGCCGATCTGTCGCCGGCGCTGCAAGGGAAATTGCTTCGTGTCATTCAAGAGAAAGAATTTCGACGCGTCGGCAGCACCATGACCACGACCATCGACGTACGCATTATTGCCGCGTCGAAAAAAGACTTGCGCTCACTCGTGCAGGCGGGAACGTTTCGCGAAGATCTGTATTATCGGTTGAATGTGGTGACGATACGTATCCCGCCGTTGCGGGAGCGCATGGAAGACGTGCCGCTCTTGGCGCAACATTTTGTGCAGACCTATGGTCCATCCAAACCAAAGCCGGTCACAGGGATGTCGACTGAAGCCATCGCCGCTCTGACCCGCTACTGGTGGCCCGGAAACGTGCGGGAGCTCGAACACGCCATTGAGCGGGCGGTCGCCCTTACTCCGCATCCCATTATTTATCCCGAAGACCTTCCCCATGCCGTGCACACAGCCACGATGCAGACTCCGGCTCAAGCGCAAGGATGGGTCACCTTGGAAGAATTAGAACGAGAACATATCGTACAGGTCGTGAAGCACCATCACCACGATCTGAGTCGGTCCGCCGCGGTTTTGGGGATCCACCGAAAGACGTTGTTGCGGAAACTACGGCAATACGGCCTTGCCAATGCGCAGCGGACAAGGTATCTGTCTCCGGACATCTTGTCTACGCCGACTCAACGCGAGCCCGCTCCCGCAATCTCCAATCCACAGGAATTGGACCCATCACGATCCTAGGTCGGTGGACGTTCTTTGCTGACCTCTTTAGCCGGATACGAGGTAGATGTATTTCGACTGGAGACCATTCTATGATGGCGTATTACGGACGCTCTTTGTTGCCGTACCGGCGGATGAAACGCTTTCCCGCCGATTTCCCCAAACAACTTTTCCATCACCGCAGCCGTTTCCCTCAGGATATCCGCTAGCAGACGTCCTGTGATCAGCATGATTTTCCGATCGGATTGAATGAGACGTTCAAGGGCGGCAATCGTTTTGTATTCACCCCGGCCATCAATGGCTAGCGTGCTCTTGTAATCCGTCGCGACGGCAACGTATCTCATCTGAATCGCCTGGGACACCGAATATGTTTCACCGCCAGCAATCTCTTGATGTTTCTAGAAAATACTGACGCACCGTCGCCCTACGCGGTGCAATCAGTCACTTCGGCGTTGGACCCGACCATATGTCGCTAGATTCCACTATCAGGATTCACTTTCCGCCACGCGCGTTCCCCGAAAGCTATACGGTCGGTATCCATAGTAGCCATACCCATAATAACTGGAATAGCCGGCAAACGGATAGTTTGCTCTGGTACGATCCTCCCACATGGTCATGTCACGAATCGCCAGGACCGGAAAATCATAAGTCGCCTTATCGTGCGTTTCTGTCCGAGAATCAAGAATCTCGCCAATAACCGTAATCCTCGATCCTTCCTTAAAGATTGCGGGGTCAATTATTTCACCACGGCTGGCTATCGCTAAGAACCGCCCTAGTGAAGATGCCCAGCCATTTAGCGGAATATGGTCCTTGTTTAACGGTATCTCAAGCACTTCGACTGTCGTGCTCTCAGCATCTCGTGTGGCATTGAGCACTTCTCCGCCCCACACAACGATCTGCCCTCGATAGGGTTCCGGTGAATCTTTGACCTGCTCATACGACAACTTTTCGTTGACTTGCTTCGCCAGATGATCCGGGATGACCTGATACCGGTTACATCCGCTAAGGATAATCGAGATGAGCGCACATCCGACCCAAAACCCAGCATTGGCTTTCATAGAACACCTCCTCATACGGCAATATGGCGGGGGTGCCTGTACAGACGCCTTGCTCAAGTTCCTTTATCGTTTTTTGAAATATCCATGCAGGCCTCTCGCTTCCTCGTCTGAAATACTCCGACCTAGGAGGAACGGGACGCGGATCTCGAAGTATTCAGATCCAACTCGTAGAACTGATAGAGCCCCACGGCCCATTCAGGATGCGACGTATCTGGCCAATGATCTTTGTCGAACCCTGGCGCATTTTTCAAATGCTCTTCCTTCACATTCAGAATGAATTGCCCTTTATCGCCGCTCAGTACCATGGCCTCCCACGGCACGGCAAAGTACTTGCCACCCTGACCGAGAAACCCGCCGAAGGAAAGGACGGCATATTCAATATAGCCTCCGCTTCGCCAATTGATGACCAAGTCCTTAATCTCGCCGATATTTTTCCCCTCCAGATTCGTCACTTGCTTTCCGATCAGGTTACTTGCCTTTGTTACTCTCATCAGCTTATCCACATGGACGAATTCTCCCTTCAAAGCGAATATCGACGTCAACGCTGCAATGCCGAATATCAACAGTGCAATTTGTACCGTCCTCATGTCGACGCCTCCTTGTCTGTGCTTCTGTCAGTTATTCCGCCTCCTGCAGGTTTCAACAACAGACCGGCTGTCTATTTAAACGGCTGCGCGACCGATCCATTAAAATCAGAGCCCACTGGGAACGGGAGGTTGTATCGCTCACATAGTGATTACCGCTTGCTCAAGACAACGCTTTGTCATTCGCTCGCTCCATCTCTGATTTTTAGGCGATGACTCTCGATGTACACAACTCAGCATAACAACACACATGCAAAACATGAGCCGCTTGTGGCCATCCACTTCTTTCTTGCTCCTTTCTCCTGCTGCCAAAGCTATATCATCGTCCCATCTACGTTGGGTACCTCGCCGATAATCATGGAGAGAAAAAGAGCACGGACTAAAACAGAAGGAGTCAACTGGTACATACTGAGACAAGGTGTCTACTCTGAGACAAGTCTTCCAAGAAAGCTCCGGCTCAAAGCTGCGATCAGTGAAGCCCTGTCAGTAAATGCCCGCTACTACTTACGAGGCGCCTCGCATTCGCTGGTAACGCGTGACCGGGAGTCCCTCCTGCTTTACCGTCGTTGTGTTTGCTGGCTCTGGTGTCGGCCGTTCCCATGGACACCAGAGGATACGACCCGGCGTTACAACCTCGCTTGAATAATGCCGTGATTTCGTGATTCGATGAGTTCACTGAGTCCTGCGCCGACGTCCGGAAACAAGTCGATGCCGGCGTCTTCACCATCGGACGAAACCATGCATGACAAGCCAGGAGTTGACCGGCACCTATGGGAGATCCGGCCCATTCGAGACCTGTTCATCTTCTGCGTCATCGCCGGCCTGCTGTGGTCTCTCTACGAACTGCATACTGTCTTCTTGCCCGTGTTTATCGCCCTTCTCTTCGCCTATCTGGTCAATCCGTTGGTCGACTACGCGTCCACACATTGGTCGATACCTCGCCCCTTGACGGTCGGCATACTCATGTTGCTCTTGACCCTCACCTTCATCGGCCTCGGATTGTGGCTCATCCCCCTCTTGATCGAGCAAGCTCAGACATTGATACAGAAAATTCCGGTGTATGTACGGAGTCTTTCACAACGCTATGACGCGTTCCTCGGCGGCTCATCCTTCAACCTGCACGATCTCCTTGGCCGTATGTACGACGATCCGTTCGCGACGCTCCAGCCGCTTCTCATGGGGACGGGTCACGCCTTCGGCCTGCTGGGACAGCTGCTCGGGATCACCGTCAATGCGGCCCTCTATACGATCCTGGTCCCGGTCTATTTTTTCTTCTTCGCCTGGCATTTTGAAAGCATGCGTTTGACCGTCGTTCCCCTGATTCCTGTCGCGCATCGACGTCACACCCTCCACGTTTTCCGCCGGATGGATACAGCCGTGCGCGGCTTCTTTTTCGAGCGCCTCCTCATTGCGGTGATCACCGGTGTCTTGTATGCAACGAGTTGGGCCTTGACCGAAGTGCCCTATTGGTTCCTGCTGGGAGTGGCCACCGGTTTCACCTCCTTGGTGCCTTATCTCTCCGTCATCGGATGGCCCTTAGCCGTCATACTGAAATATGCCGATGCCGTCACCGCCGGCCAATCCCCCCAGGCTGAGTGGATGACGATCATGCTGTGGCCGAGCGTGGCCTACCTGGCCGTGCACTTCATTGAAAGCTGGATCCTGACTCCCTGGTTGCAACGCCACTCCACGGACATGAGTGCGGCCACCATCCTCATTGTCGTCTTCCTGGGCGGCGCCGTCGGCGGGCTCTTCGGACTGATCTTTGCTATTCCGGTCGTGGCCTGTTTCAAAATTCTGATCGAGGAATTTGTCAGGCCACGATGGCTTCAATGGGTACGCGAGGCTTAGCCATGAGCTTCTGGATGAACACAAGAATGTATGCCGGGATTTTCGTGGTGACGGGACTCGGGTGGACGCCGTTCCTCATGCGTTTCAGGTCACAGTGGCAACTCTAGGGGATGACCGAGTACAGCCGTCTGAAGAGCCTGGGTACATTAGGCGCAGGTCACACATTGATTGAGGGAAACACCATGTCAAAACCGAAACGCATAGATGCCGATCACCTTATCCGTCAGTATTACGAAGGAGAGGACATGGGACAGCAAGGGGCTTTTCCGGAAGATACTCTGGAATCCGTCCCGCGTGTCGATCCCCCTTCGTCCGATGAGATGACGCCCGACGTAACGCTGTCCGGCGGCGATATCGATGCGACGTGGAGCGGGACGGACGACGGGGAAGAGGCGGTGGGTGGTTCGACTCCTACCCCGGATCAGGACGTGGTCGATGAATTAGGGAAGGCGGCAGGCGTCACATACGAGGATAACGAGCCTTTACGGTTCGGCGATAAAGTGGCCGATCGCGACGCGCAGCGTTGGGAACTGAATCCCGCCTCTTCCGAGGGATATCAGGAACGAGTGCAGGAACTCACATCTCGCGAAACGAGCACCCCAAAAGGTCAGCAGACCAAGCGATTGAAACAAGCCGCACGAATCGACCAAGGCGCATCCAGCCGCACCAAGGCCGGCGCCGGAAAGGCGCCAAAGAAGAAACGCTGATTTTGATATTCATGAGTTGATGTACGAACGCGCGTCTTCACAGAAGGA
The DNA here is from genome assembly GCA_018242685.1 of Nitrospira sp. Taxonomy (GTDB): domain Bacteria; phylum Nitrospirota; class Nitrospiria; order Nitrospirales; family Nitrospiraceae; genus Nitrospira_D. The sequence continues at coordinate 62,387 of JAFEBM010000043.1, forward strand.
TTTCTCGAATGGTACCGACATATAGGGAATCACTCCGGATCGGATGGACTATTCTCTGGCGAGGAGTGGGGAGCGTGTGTATGAACATGTCATTGTTTAAACATGCATCAATCGCGTGACCATCAGCATGAACCGTTAATAGAAGGAGCGGCCCGATGCACACCGAATTACTACAACGAAACAGTGGTGTCCGGAGATTTTCA
>JAFEBM010000044.1 GCA_018242685.1 Nitrospira sp.
GACATTTCTAAATTGGGTTGACACTTTCCAGTTCGTCTCGTTGACTCGTCGAAAGCAAGAGGGTATGCTCTTAACCCGGCTCAGCGCCTAACCCGTGAGACTTTCTATGTCGTTGTCCGACCGCCTGACCGAAGATCTCAAGCTCGCGATGAAATCACGCGATCAACTTCGCATGGATGTCATCCGTATGATCAAAGCCGCCGTCCTGAACAAAGAAGTCGAGCTGAAGCGGGACCTTGATGATGCTGAAATGAGCCGCGTGATGACGACCCTCGTAAAACAGCGTCGGGAATCCGTCGAGCAATTTGAAAAGGCTCAACGGACGGAACTGGCTGCCAAAGAACGGAAGGAAATCGAAATTATCGAATCCTACCTCCCCAAACCGCTTTCCCCTCAAGAGATCGAGGCCATTGTCGCATCGGCTGTCGTGGAGACCGATTCCCACTCACTCAAGGATATGGGAACGGTCATGAAGGCAGTTATGGCTCGCCTTGCAGGACAATCCATTGACGGCAAGCACGTCAGTGACCTGGTAAAAAACAAGCTCACCTGATTCGTCTCTAGAATCCTTTGCCAAACCAAATCCTACGCTCCTGTCGGCTTCAGTTTCGTTCATCCTTAGCCGTTAAGGTGGTATGGCGATCCTCATAGTCGATGACTCTCCAGACCAACATCTCTTACTTCGGTCTATCCTGAGCAAGGCCGGCCATGATGAGATTCTCGTGGCTGATTCGGCCTCGGCGGCTTTTACGACCTTGAACCTTGACGGAAGGCAAGTTTCAAGCAATGTCGATCTGATTCTGATGGATGTACTCATGCCTAACATCGACGGGGTAGTGGCCTGCCGACGAATCAAACAGCAGGCCCACCTCCGCGACATTCCGATCATCATGGTGACCGCTCAAAATGATCTCAACAATCTTCGAGAAGCATTCTCGGCCGGCGCGATGGATTACATCAACAAACCCGTGAATGGAGTGGAGTTACTGGCCCGCGTATCCTCGGCGCTCACATTGAAGAACGAAATGGATTGCCGGAAGGAACGGGAAGCGGAGCTTTGCCGCAGCAATGAGGAACTCCAACGCGCTCTCCGCGAGGTCAAAGTACTTCGGGGCCTGATTCCGATCTGCGCCTCATGCAAGAAAATCCGTAATGATGGCGGATTCTGGCAACAACTTGAAGAGTATATCGGCGAGCATTCCGAAGCCGAGTTCAGCCACGGACTCTGCCAACCCTGTCTCAAAAAGCTTTATCCTAGCGTTTATCAAGACTAGCTGTTACGATTCCCCAAGCTTTCCTTCTCAAGGCCGTGTGAATGTATGAGCATTCTCATCGTCGACGACTCCGCAGACGATCGGCTACTGTTGCAAGCCATTCTGTCGGCTGCCGGCTATGAAAACATTCTGACGGCGGATTCCGCCGCCGCCGCGTTCAGGCATCTCGGCCTGGACGGAGGCAAGCAAGGCGCTGCGCGGGTCGATCTGATCCTGATGGATATTCTCATGCCGCAGATGAACGGCATCGAAGCCTGTCGACAGATAAAGGCCGCCGATCGGTTCCGAGATACCCCGATTATTATGGTCACCGTCAAAACAGATCCGGTCGATCTTCAACTCGCGTTTGCCGCCGGAGCCATGGATTACGTCGCCAAACCGGTCAACAAGGTCGAGCTCCTGACCAGAGTGCGGTCAGTGCTCAGGCTTGTCCACGAAATCGACCGCCGCCGCGCCCGGGAGCAGGAACTCCTTGAGGTCATGCGTCAGCTCCAAGAAGCCAATCAGATGTTGCTCCGTCTTTCCTGCTTGGATGGATTGACGGGTATCACCAATCGACGCCAGTTCGACGACTTTTTGGACCAGGAATGGCGGAGAGCGGCGCGCGAGTCGACTCCTTTGTCGCTGATTATGTTCGATATCGACCGATTTAAGACCTATAACGACGCCAAAGGTCATACAGCCGGCGATGAGTGCCTCAAACAGGTCGCTGCGGCAATCTCCAGCTCCGTGAATCGCCCCGGTGATTTGGTCGCCCGCTATGGAGGAGACGAGTTTGTCACGGTACTGCCCGGCACTGGTATCGACGGCGCGGCACAGGTAGCGGAGAGCCTCCGTCGCCGAGTCGAATCCCTCGGGATGAAACACGCAGATGGAGAACTCGTCACGATCAGCGTCGGATATGCCAGCATCGTTCCCAACAGAAACGCATCTCCCACGGATCTCATCAAAACTGCAGATCAGGCCCTCTATCAAGCGAAACAAGAGGGACGCAATCGGACCAAATCGGCCAGTATTTTGTCGCTGGTCCGAAACTCACACGAAGACTAGCAGGCGTTCAGAACTATTCGCCGAGTATTGATTCCCCATGTCACGGTCACGCCATCCACATGGAGGACCTCAAGATCGCGTCGCGGGCACCATGACCTCCTCTCGCCCCTCCCGCTCGTCAACCAGGCGAATCACCACTTCCCTCAAGCGGAAGCCCTCCGAACGAACTGCCCTCCCATTCGAGCAGAGTGCGGCCACACGGCTCAAGCAGTATCAAAACACGCTCCTCAAACTGGCGCAAAGTGAGGCGTTGAACAGCGGCAACACTTCCCGCGTCTTTCGGGCCATTTCAGAGGCATGCTGCAGCTTGTTACAAGTCAAACGCGCTAGCGTCTGGCTGCTTACTAAGGAGCGAACTGCCATCGAACTGATTGACGTATGCACATCCGGCCGACGACATTCCACCCCTACCTTCGTGTTCCAGTCCTCACATTGGCTTGCTTATCTTCGATCGCTGACTCATAAACATCGTCCCATTGCAGTCCACCATGCTGTCCGAGATTCACGATTCAAGGAGTTGGCACCGTCGTACGCCTCGCACTTCCACGTTGAGGCCGTATTGAGTGCGCCGATCAAGCAGAATAGAAGGCTCGTGGGCGCACTCTGTGCGGAGTCGGTCAGCGCCCCTCGACGGTGGAGCCGACATGAAGAATACCTGGCCCGCCTACTGGCAACTATGGCAACCCTTGCTTTAGAAGCAGCCGAACGGCGTGAAGTGGAACAAGCCCTTCGTGTCGCCAAAGAAGCCGCTGAAGTGGCCAACCGTGCGAAGAGCGAATTTCTCGCCAGCATGAGCCACGAAATCCGCACCCCCATGAATGCCATCATCGGCATGGCCGATCTTCTCTGGGATACCCCGCTCTCACCTGACCAAAGAAAGTACTTACGTATTTTCAGACGTGCGGGCGGCACACTCTTGAATCTCATCAACGATATTTTGGATCTTTCTAAAGTCGAAGCCGGTCGCTTGGAGTTGGAATCCATCGGATTCGACCTGAATGAAGTCATCGACAAGGCCATCGATATCATGGCGATGCGTGCCAACGAGAAGGGTCTGGAACTTGCATGTCATGTGGATCGGAATGTGCCCTGTCATTTGGTCGGTGACCCGACGCGGCTGACACAGATATTAATCAATCTGATGGGCAATGCCCTCAAATTTACCGATGAAGGTTCCATTGTCGTTCGTGTCACGAACGATCCCGATCGAAATATCGCCGGTGCCGTTCGGTTTTCCATCAGTGACACAGGAATCGGCATTCCTTCCGACCACCTCATCTCGATTTTCGAACGTTTTACGCAGGCACATGCCTCAACGACCAGACAGTATGGAGGGACAGGACTCGGCCTTGCGATCACCAAACGCCTCGTCGAAGGTATGAACGGGCGGATCTGGGCCGAGAGTATAGTGGGAACGGGGAGCACCTTCTACTGTTCCGTCTTGCTTGAGGCTCAAACCGAATCGTCTCATCAGAAATCCACAACGCCGATCAACCTTGCCGGAGTCAGAGTCCTGGTCGTGGACGACCATCCCACCAACCGCCTCATACTCCGTGAACTATTAAGTGCATGGGGGGCTCAGGTTACGGAAGCAAGCGACGGGATGACCGCATTAGACGACCTTCGCCAGGCATCTGAACGAGGACAGGCGTACGAGCTTCTGCTCCTCGATTGCCGCATGCCTGAGATGAGCGGCTTCCGCGTTGTGGAACAGCTGAAATCCTCGCCCAACAGGTGTTCTCCGACCATCATCATGCTGACCTCCGATCATTGGGCGGATGATATCGCACGGACGTATGATCTTGGCCTCGGTGGGTATCTGATTAAACCCATCCGGCGGTCCGACCTTTCGCAAACAATCGGGATCGCCCTCGGTCGGACAAAAAAAATGCCGCAGACAGGTGTGAAAGTCGTAGCGTCCGGGTCGACCGTTTCGACGCGGGCCTTGCGCGTATTACTGGTTGAAGATTCCCCTGACAACCAACTGCTGGTCCGGGCATACCTGAAGCAGACCGAGTATGTTCTCGACGTGGCAGAACACGGCGCCGTCGCACTGGACAAATTCAAGTCCGCGCATTACGACGTCATCTTGATGGACGTACAAATGCCTGTGATGGACGGCTATGTCGCGACAAAGGCCATCCGCTCGTGGGAACGGGATCATGATCTTCCTCCCATACCGATCGTCGCCCTCACGGCATTGGCCCTCAAGGAGGAAGGGGCACGCATCTTTGAAGCTGGCTGCGACACACACCTCACGAAGCCCGTCAAGAAATCCACGTTATTGGAAGTTCTTCGGGCATACAAGGAACACGTCGTCTAGCGATGCACGCCTCACATCCGGAACCGACAGATCAACTCACTGTGGAGATCTGTCGCGATCTTGAAGGGATTGTGCCGATCTTCTTAGGTAACCGAAAGAAAGATGCTCGGATACTTCGAGAGGCTTTGGTCAAGCGAAACTTCAGGACCGTTCAGACGCTAGGCCATCGCATGAAGGGCGATGGAGGCGGTTTTGGGTTCGATCGAATTACCGAAATCGGAGCGGCGATGGAACGCGCGGCGAAACTGGAGGACTGCTTAACAATCGAACAGCACATCAGACAACTGGAAGACTTCCTCAAACGCGTGACCGTTGTCTACCGTTAGAGAAAAATGGCTCCTCATCATCAAGCCATAACCGGACGTTCCGGAGGAGGTGATCGCTGCAACACATAGTCGATCGAAAGCATCAATCGCTTAGTCTGACATCGACTGGCCTTATGAAAAGCGCTGGTTTCCTCGAACACCATGGTCCCCTTTTCGCCTAGCATCGGCTTAATGCGATCGCCGAACCTTTGCTGAGCGACCGTATCATTCAGAATAATCCGACAAATTTCTCCAAAGCTTTTTGTTTTATGCGTATTCTCAATGAGAATATGCGGACCGCAAGAAGCGTCCACGTCGGTAAGATAGATAAAAACGGTCAAAGACTTGAAATCTAATGTGTCATAGTGAAATGCATCCCCGTCATACTGTACCGGCACGTTACTACTCGATAGTAAACCTTGTCGTTCTTTGTCCGCCTTGTTACCGAAAGACCATTTCAATTGCGTCAACCACAAAATCGGTTCAGCGCCCAAGTACTTCCTCGCGACCTCCACAAGCTTCTCGTTCCTGGCGATCTGATCTATGGCCTCACATTCTCGATGCGGATCCCAGTATTTCAAGAACTTAGTGTCCTTCGTATACTGAATAATCCGCGCTACATACTCTTCCGGAATCTTCCATCCGTTTGCATATCCTCGCTCATTCAGCGAATTGACCACGGGATCGACTTCAAGCTTTGGGAATAAATCATGTCGCTCAACTCGCATGGGTCGGACATGATTACGCCGTTGATAATAGCGGATTGCGTGTTGTCTGAATGGACCGAGTATCAGCCATCCACGGACCATTTGCATAAACCGAAGCATCCATCGGTTCTTGTGAAGAAGAATCCGGAGCTGATGATAAAGCTGAGGAATTTGTGGTAGCACTTTCGCCCCTTTCATGGAATGTTTGGGGGTAGAAAAACCTTTCGCTCAAAAATTCTTGATTCGCAACCCACTGAGAACGATTATCACAGAATGGAATCAGAGCATGAAGCATGCCGCTGGCATACGCAGCTCATACCGTAACTCGCATCCATGTTCCTTGCTCTCAACCATAATGAAACATTGAGCTAGATGCTATCACGTTAAGGATGTTACCTACTCCATTCAATAGCGAAATGTCTACCTTGATAGAAGTACTGTAGTCCAGAGCATACACGTGCTCGTGCACATGCCTTCCCCAAACCAGCACCACCAGCAAGGCAAGCACACGATCACAGACGGTGCGCTCGCCAAGGAGACACATCAAGACGACGATGTCCTTCCCTAGCAGGGAGTATCCAAGAACTCGGGGCCGATGAGCGAGGACCCGCCAGAGCTTCAGGACATTACGTGTGGTGCAGATGAGCACTTATCCTCCACGCACCTGTCGCATCCCGCGCAACAAGATCGGTGAAGTTACGCTGCGCCTTCGAGTAGAGGAGCGAGCGGAGCGGCAACAGCCACGGTGCCTCAGGGTCATAGGAGAGAAAGGTTCGGGTGGGCATGGCGCAATCTCCTCGCTTCTCACTACGTAGCGATGCTTTTATAGGAGTCAGAGGCTGCACGCAAGCGCGCGAGGATTAATGTCGGACAGGCTCCAGGATCGTTACCATGCGTTCGTGTGTGATCAAGCTAATGGTAGAGTCTCAGCAACGGGTTGTGTATAATGCACCACGGGAAGCGGGACTCGGTATTCCTCCTCGTTCTTCGACCGCAGCAATAAGACTGCATGCTTGTATGCAGCAAGCCCTGCGGGATTCAAGGTCACGGTCCCAAATATCCCACGGGTGGGGGGCTAGCTCAGTTGGGAGAGCACTACGTTCGCAACGTAGGGGTCGGGGGTTCAACTCCCCTGCCCTCCACCAAACCAAGCTCGCTCGTGCCGCGCGCTCCTCATCACTTTATCGCCATGATTGCGCGCGGATAAACACCACCCATAGGCTGTCTCATGAATTTCTCGACTTGTACTTCTCCTTTGACACAGTGACCGTGCCTCTCGCTTGCTCCAGCGGCAGTTATTGCTTCCCACAGACTTCGACAACCAGTCTTCCACCTCTGAATCGTTCGCTGTACAATGCAGACCCCATATGTCGCTCTCCCTTCTCATTCGATTCGGGACTTCAACATGGACCTATGAAGGCTGGCAAGGTCAGATTTATCAGCGACAGTATGCCAAAACGATGTTTGCAAAGGAATGCCTAGGAGAATATTGTCAATACCTCTACAACGGCGAACCACTCTTTCGCACGGTCGGGAACGATTCCACGTTCTATCGCCCACCCACGGCGAGCCAACTTCGCCACTATCTGAAACAGATCCCCGAAGACTTCGAGATGTGCTGTAAGGTCTGGGAAGAGATCACCATTCCACACTTTGCGCGGCAAGCCCGTTACGGTTCAAAGGCCGGACAACCGAATCCGCGATTTCTCGATGCGAACCTATTCAACGAACTGGTCCTGACACCATATCGCGAAGCTAAGTTTGAGCCGCACATGGGGCCATTCATTTTTGAGTTCCAACGGCACGGGCTCGGCACTGGCGAGTTTTGCTCACGGCTCGATCAGTTCTTCGGCCAACTACCGAACGATTTCCGGTATGCGGTCGAGATCCGCAATGCGGGAGTGCTCGGGCCTGACTATTGGAAGGTGTTAGAGAACCATGGCGTGGCACACGTCTACAACCACTGGTCCTATATGCCGCCTTTGCTGGAGCAGCATCGGCAGATGCAAGAGCGCTTCACTGCACCGTTCACCGTGATCCGCCTACTCACACCGCTCAACATGCCGTACGAAGTCGCGAAAAAGCGAGCCGCGCCTTATAACAAGATTGTGGAAGCATTACCCCAAATGCGAAAAGAGACCGTGACCCTCATCAAGCAGGCCGTGGGAGACAATCGTCGAATCTATGTACTGGTGAACAATCGATCGGAAGGCAATGCGCCGTTGACGGTGCAAGCACTCCTAAGTTATCTACGCCATGAGGAAGAACGGTAATGTGAGTCCATTATGTCAGACTGATAAGCGTTTCTCTACCAGGTTTGGCGTCATCAATGAAAACGCGGCGGCCATCGACACGCAGTCGTCCTTCGGCAAAGAGTTGCACGGCGCGGAGATAGATTTTGTGTTCTTGGACAAGGATTCTGGCGGCAAGGGTTTCAGGCGTGTCATCGTCGAGGATCGGCACGGCGGCTTGGATGATGATCGGCCCTTCATCCACTCCTTCCGTTACGAAATGCACGGTGCAGCCGGCCAACTTGCAGCCCCAATCAATCGCTTTCTTCTGCACATCCAATCCAGGAAATGACGGCAGCAGTGAGGGATGGATGTTCATCATACGATTGGCATAGGCATTGACCAGCACCGCCGTGACGATTTTCATGTAGCCGGCGAGCAAGACGAGTTCGACTTCATGCTGCTGAAGTATTTCCAATAATGACCGGTCGTACGCTTCACGACTGTCCGGTCGTCCAGTAAAGGGCTTCGGATCGACGAACAAATCCTTGAGCCCGTGCTTCCGAGCCCGCTCCAGTGCGACCGCGTCCTTTTTATTGCTGATGACAGCCACAATCTGAGCTTGCACCTGCCCCGCTTCGATCGCATCGATGATGGACTGTAGATTTGAGCCCCGACCGGATGCCAGTACCGCCACCCGCAATGGAGTCGTTCGGCTAATCGACATACTCGACCTCCGGTTCCTCCCCGGTGGAGGAAACGATTTCACCGATCTGCCAGCCTCGGTCGCCCAACGCTGTGGCGCGGGCCAGCACTCCGGACACTGAATCAGGCGGTACCACGAGAATCAACCCAATGCCCATATTAAAAACCCGGCACATCTCTTCCCGATCGACCTGCCCAAGACGGCTGATCACGTCGAAGATCGGAGGCACTGACCAGGCTGATCGAGCGATCCTCGCCCGCACACCCTTAGGAAACACGCGTGGCAAATTCTCCGTAATGCCGCCTCCGGTAATGTGTGCGATGCCCTTGATCGGAAATTGCTCGACGAGCGCCAAAATCTGTTTCGCATAAATTCTGGTGGGTGTCAGGAGAACCTCGCCGAGGGACCCCTCAAGCTCAGATAGACGGCTGGCAACTGTCAGCTTGGCTTGTTCAAACAATACTCGCCGGGCCAGTGAGTAACCGTTACTATGGAGGCCTGAGGAAGCCAAACCGATGACCGCATCGCCGGGGACAATGTGCCGACCATCGATGATCTTCTGGCGATCGACGACACCAACGGCGAAACCGGCCAGGTCATATTCCCCATCGGGATAGAATGACGGCATCTCGGCGGTTTCACCGCCGATCAGCGCACATCCAGCTTGACGGCAGCCTTCGGCGATACCGGCAACCACATCCTGAGCCTTCGACACAGACAACTTCCCGGTCGCAAAGTAGTCCAGGAAAAACAACGGTTCCGCTCCGTTCACTGCAATATCATTGACACACATCGCCACCAGATCGACCCCGACCGTGTCATGCTTATCCATCATGAAGGCGATCTTCAGTTTGGTTCCGACCCCGTCGGTTCCAGAGACGAGCACGGGTTCTTTGTATTTGCCTGCTTGGAGGCCGAAGAGGCCGCCAAAGCCTCCTAAGTCGGTCAGGACCTCGGGACGAAACGTCGATCGAACAAGCGGCTTGATGCGCTCGACAAGCTCATCGCCCGCATCGATATCTACACCTGCATCACGATAGGTCGTCATCGGAGAATGTCCCGGATAGGTTAAGATTGAGGAGGGCGCATCTTAACGGAGGGTACGACGGAGGTCAACGCATCCACCGGAATCGTTTCGACGGCACTCCTTTTCTCAAAGCCTTCCTGTTTTTCCTTGCCGCCCTAGGAATACGCCCTATACTAGCCTTGTGACATCGTTGGACGGGCTTCGGGCCAACGAACCATCCAGGAGGAGTTGGTGGCGATTTTAATAGTCGACGACTCTCCCGACGAGCGCCTGCTTCTACATCATATTCTCAAGAATGCCGGGTTTCGAGATCTGACCACGGTCTCTTCTGCCGGCGACGCCTTCACACAATTGAATCTGGAGCATGCCGGCGCCAATGGGATCAAGCCCGATGTCATTTTACTGGATATCAAGATGCCGGGCATGGATGGGATCCAGGCCTGTCGTCGCATCAAAGCCATCGATGCGTTGGCAGGGATTCCAATCATCATCGTGACGGCCAGGAACCAAAAGGACTGGCTCCAAGCGGCATTCGACGCCGGGGCAACGGACTACATCAGAAAACCGGTCGAGCAGGTAGAGCTTCTCGCACGAGTGAAATCTGCGTTCAAACTCAAGCAAGAAACGGACGCGAGAAGGAGTTGGGAACAAGAGGTCACAAAAACCATCACCGAACTCGACCGCACATTGCGCGACATCGCCACATTACAACAACTGATCCCAGTATGCCCATCCTGTAAAAAATCTCATCCCGCGCATATGTCCGAGGCCGCCTTGAACGAGTACGTGCAAGCTCATCCTGAAACGAAGTTTCAGGATCTCGTCTGCTCCGCCTGTGCAGGACGTTGACCTCGCCATGGTCTTGTTTAACTCTCCGGCCGCATCTCCACATCAAGCAACTTGATCTTCCGGTGAAGATGACTTCGCTCGATCTTGAGATCTTCGGCAGTCCGTGAAATATTCCAGTGGTGCTCACGAAGTTTGCGACTGATGTATTCTTTTTCAAAGGCATTCCTGGCATCTCGAAGCGAGTCGTAGGGTTTTGTAAGAAGGGAGTGAGGTGTCTGACTGCTAGCCGGCACCGCGCCGACGGTTCGTCCCTGTAGCGACAGAGCGGCCTGAGAGGCGTCGATCACAAACCCCGGCACCATGATCATGAGCCGCTCGATCAAATTCCTCAATTCCCGAATATTCCCAGGCCATTCGTATTGCTGAAACACGGCCATCGCCTCCGGCGAGACTTCCTTCGTCCGCAACCCTTGCTCCTCGACATGCGTCTTCATGAAATATCGCACAAGAGCCGGGATATCTTCACGCCTCTCCCGTAGCGGAGGCACGACAATCGGAACCACGTTGAGGCGGTAGTACAGATCCTCCCGAAATTGTCCCTTACCGATTTCTTTTTCCAAGTCCTTATTGGAAGCCGCCAGCACCCGCACATCAACCTTCATCAATTTGGTCCCACCGACGCGCGTGAACTGCTGTTCCTGCAACGCCCGCAATACTTTGGCCTGCGTACTGAGGCTCATGTCGCCGATTTCATCCAGAAACAACGTCCCTCCATCAGCCTGCTCGAACTGACCGCGCTTCATGGATGTGGCGCCGGTAAAGGAGCCTTTTTCGTGACCGAACAATTCGCTCTCGATCAATGTCTCGGGGATGGCCGCACAATTGACGGCTACGAACGGATGGTCCGATCTGGTGCTGTACATATGGATGGCTCGAGCGACCAACTCCTTCCCCGTTCCGTTTTCGCCCCCGATCAACACTCGACTGTTCGTGGGACCTGCCGTTTTGATGAGCTCCCGTAGTCGCTGCATGGCCGGAGACTGCCCGACCAACTCGAACTTTTGCTGGACCTTGGTCCGCAGCGACCGATTCTCTTGCGCCAATCGGAACTGTTCCAACGCGTGCTTGACGCGGAGCGTGACATTTTCCAGCGACAACGGCTTCTCAATGTAGTCGTACGCGCCCAGCTTGATGGCTTTCACGGCCGTTTCGATGGATCCATGCCCGGAGATCATCATGACCTGTGTCGTGGGCACAAATTCTTTCACCCGCCGTAAGGTCTCCAGCCCGTCCATCTCCGGCATCCAGATATCCAAGATCATGAGATCCGGCGGGTCAGTCCCATATATTTTCAGCGCCTCAAGCCCATTGGCGGCTATCGACACATCATACCCTTCATCTTCGAGGATGCTTCGCAGGGACGTTCGAATCGCTTCTTCGTCGTCCACCACTAGAATCGATGCCGACATAACCTCTCTCTCCTTACCACGTACCCTTCACCGGGCTACCCTACACCGGCAAATCGAACGTAAAGACGGCTCCCTTCGGGTGATTGTTCCCCACATGGATCTGTCCCTCGTGATCGGTGATAATCCGACGGACGATCGCCAACCCCAACCCGGTTCCGGTCTTCTTCCGGGTAAAATACGGCACAAACAACCGTTCCTGATCTTCCGGAGTGATGCCGGGCCCCTCATCCGTCACAGTGACGACCACGCGACGGCGTTTCGTATCATACTTCGTACCGACCCACAGCCGTCCTTTCTGATTCATCGCTTGAACCGCATTGTCGAAGAGATTGACGAACACGCGTCTCAGTTGTTCCCGGTCGAAATTGATGGACGGCAGATCTTCATCCAGATCCACAATCAGCTCAATATCCTTCTGCGCCTCACGATACAACGTGACTACTTCTCGCAGCACGTCGTGTAAAGATTGCCGTGTCATTTGTGGAGCGGGGAGACGGGCGAATTTTGAAAACTCGTCCAACATCTCTTTCAGACTCCCGACTTCGTTGATGATCACGTTGGTCGCATCATCGAAGACCCGATCGAGATCAGGAGATTTCTCGAAGAACTTCTTGCGCAATCGCTGAGCCGATAGTTGAATAGGAGTCAGTGGATTCTTGATTTCATGGGCGACACGCTTCGCGACCTCTTGCCAAGCCGCAACTTTCTGCGCCTTGATCAACTCCGTCAGATCTTCAAAAACCAACACAAATCCTAAGTCTTTATTCGCCTCATCTCGCATGCGAGACCCTTTCAGACCAATCGTAATCAGCTTCCCTTGGATATCCAACTGTCCTTCCAGGTCCAAATCGTCTCGCTCATCGGCCAGCATACGGTCATAGGCGGTCTGGAACGAGTCGAGACCGAACTCCTTGAACACCTCATTGGCCGACCGTCCTCTAAACCGGTCCGCATCCAACCCAAGGATGCGCTCGGCCGATGGATTGAACGTGGTAATCATTCCGCTCCGATCGATCGACAAAAGACCGGCGGCAATCGTATCAACGACCGTTTCGATATAGGCGCGGCGGCGATCCAGCTCGACATTGGTGTTCCACAGAGTCAGGTTGGCTTCCTCCAGCTTCGATTTACTCCCCTGCAGATCTTGCGTCATCCGATTGAACGACTCGATCAGCGTCCCGATTTCATCGGTAGCTTTGGCATCGATCTGCACCGACAGATCGCCCTGGGCGACCGCTTCTGTCGCTTCCGCCAATCGCTGAATCGGAACAGTGATCCCGCGCGCCACATAGAACCCGAACCACGTCGCACTGAAGAGGATCAACACCGCCACGACGGCAACAAAAAGATATGCCCCGGCCTTGATGGGGTTTTTCATCGCCTTGATCTGCTTGTACGCCGTGTATTGACGACCGATCCCCTCCATCTTGGTCAACAGGGATTCAGGGACGTAGGTTTCCACAACCACGACCCCCTCCAACTCACCGCGTCGGCTTCCGGAGGCCACCGGAATGGCGGCGCGCACCAACCGTCCCGTCTGAGCCTCCTGAACGGAGGTAAACTCTTGCTTGCCGTTAATGACTTGTAGGACCAGCTGACTGATCGGCAGATCCAACACCCCGGACGGTATTTCACTATCAAGGGATTTCGTGAGGGTCTCCATCTTGCTCGAAAACACCTCAATCCCGGCGACGCCGTATTCCATCCGTTTTCGAGCCATCGCGGCGATCAAGAGATCGCGCTGTACCGGGGTCAGCATGTCCTCCCGGAACAGTTCCTGAGCAATGGCCCGTGCGCTGTTGACCGCCAGCGCGACATGCCCCGCATGTTGCATGCGAGCTACTTCATAGGAGTCCTTCATGACCTTCTCGATGTGCTCGCTGAACCACACATCGACGGCCTTATTGACTAGCCCGCTCGCGACGAACGCCAGGAGCAGCGTCGGGATCAGTGAGAACCCGATAAACGCCGCGATGAGTTTGGTGCGAAATCCTGATCCAACGAGACGGTGCCTGCGTTCGAAATACGCTTTGATCAAATTCCTGGACAAGAGAAGTACCAACACTACGAATCCGATCAGATCCAAATTGACCAGGAGGAGAACCAGTGCGTAGCTGGTCGTCGGCAGGAAGAAACCGCTCTCTTCAGAGCCAGGCGCAACAATTTGTGAGTAATAGAGCGTGAGGGCCACACAGGGAACCAGGAGGATCAGCACGATCCAGACAGGGCGAAGATGGCGTGGTTTCCGGTCAGGCTGCTTGAGTTGGCCGTCCGAAGCACGACGCCGCTGACTGCCGACTGGAATGAGGTGACCCTCGGCACTTCCTTCGGAAGCAGATCTTTCCGCAGGTATGGGATGGTTCAGCTCAGGCATTCACTCGTCCTCTGGGCACCATCGGCACAAGAAAACAGAGGTGTTTAGCACTATAACCGACTTGCAAGGCAGTCTCAAAGCCTGCTGCACAATTTGCAGCCGTCAGAGAGCTCGCGGGACGGAGAATCAAACGATAGGATGCTACTTTGGCGGGGCCAGCGTGACATACTTCATGCGAAGGGCATACAACATGTCGCGCAGGACCGTCTGCTCATCCGGGGTCAGGTTGCCTTTCGTCTTGGCTTCCAGGACAGACAACAGATCGATGATTTCCTTGGCTTGTGGCAGGTTGACAGGTATCGATGCCTGATGAGGGTCCAGTTGCTCGCCCATGAGCATGAGCGACGACGAGCCCAGTGAGATGACAAAGGACGAAAACGTGACCGGAGGTGACGGAGGTGTTTGGGATGATTCTGGCGATGAAGCGGCGGGCGGCTTTGCCTCTTTTACAGTCGAGGAGGCTGCCGGAGCGGACTCAGTCGCCCCGCCGGCCCGCCGATCGCGAATGACAAACCCTTGCTCTTCTTCTGCCATTTCCCCCTCTCCTCCACATCCTCAAATGTCGCCGTACCCTACCATAGGGTCTATTCAGTCGCAAGCCGTGACCGATCCGGCAATGGAACTGACCGAGGCCGACAAAGAGGTTGCACTTCCTTACTAGAGGGCTTGTGGCCACTATCCCCTGTTGTCTGGAACTGCAGTGCTGTCGTTGAAGCGCAGCGGCAGGAGAACCTCGAAACGCCGAACCATTCTGCTCATAAGTGGGTTGTCCCTCAGCGAACCCTGTAACATCGGTGAACTCGAAGATGTTGATTCATCGCGAATCGGGAAGAAACTCCCGGTCCGTCTTCCATCGGATCTGTCGGATAGAGGAGCCATTCGTGGGAGCGGCCCGCACGCTCCAGACTGTTACGGAAGAGGCGTTGGTCATGACCCGTGGCACCGTATTTCTGTATGTACTTCACGACATCGATTAGCTCGGCCCGATGGTCCCGTGGATCAGCATCTGCGTGGCTCAGGGCCGCGAGATTCATGAGGCCCATCATCAAATCGTGGCCGTCCCGTGTGGCAGCTTCACGCTCAAGTCCCCGCCTGATTTGATCCGCGACCAGCTGCCTGCAGTTTATCGAACTCGCCCTGTACACTAACTCGTAGCGTCCTACTTCCGCCTCGGAAGGGAGATCTGCGTCGAGCTCCCACACGAAATACGACGCGTCCTCCAACGGGCACGGCTCCAGAGCCTTCCTTCCTGTACGCTCAGCGAAAGAGAAGGCCGCTGCTTCATACTGGCTGAATGAGAGGAAGGGGCTGCGGTAGGAGAATCCTTGCTCTGGTTCGCCACGTTCGTAGCCAACGTGGCTCAACACCATGTCCAGAAGGTCCTTCCCGCGCAGGAGCGTGCTCGAACCGTTGTCGGCGAACTTCGCCATAAGTCCATTGCCGCAAAAGTGATTGGCGAAAGTGTGCCCCCTGTCTTCGCGAGCGATGCTTATCATGCCAGCGGGGATGGAGTCGCCCCGGTATAGTTTCATGGATCGCCTCGTTCCACCTAACTATGTTTAGGCCGATCCGCATCAGAGCCGGATTCGTCCATTTTGTCCATGTAACACGCCATCGAATTTTCTGAAAATAACGAGAGCGCCATTGTCATTGCAATGGGCTACACCCTATCGGCTATTTATCACGAGTTCTTATGCGGAACGGCATACCACCCATTCTTGAATGGGCTCATACTCCCACCCTGACGCAAAAGGCACAAGAACAACTCGCGCATATTTTTAGCCCACTCATGTCCACGGTCAAGTCTTCCTGTAGATAGCCGCCATTGAAGCGGCAGCCGTTCTCAGTATAGAGTGGCAAGAACCTTCATCTTTCCCCAGACGTTTGGACAGGTCCACAGCCGATGTCGACGCGATTTACCAAAGTGGTTGAGATCATGGCGGCGCTTCGTGCGCAGAACGGATGTCCGTGGGATCGGAAGCAGACGCACGAATCGCTGAAACCATACTTGCTGGAAGAAGCCTATGAAGTCCTCGAGACGATCGACCAACGCGATAGGCAGAAATTGCGGGAAGAACTCGGAGACGTTCTCTTACAAGTCATTTTTCACAGCCAGATTGCCTCGGAAACTGGATCGTTTACCATCGAGGATGTGCTCGATACGCTCGCCACAAAACTGATCCGCAGACACCCTCATGTATTCGGCAACGGCGACCAATCGAGGAATGCTTCGACCAGCGAACAGGTCTTGAGTCAATGGGAGGAGATCAAGCGTGCCGAACGGGAAACTGCGGGGACGAAGCAGTCCGCACTCGAAGGAGTGCCGAAAACGTTACCGGCGTTGCTGCGAGCCTATCAGATTCAAGCGAGGGCGGCCCGAGTCGGTTTTGATTGGCCACAGAGCGAGGCAAGCTTGGAACAGGTCCTTGGAAAGGTGGCCGAAGAAATCGGTGAACTGCGTGAGGCGCTGGCGCTAAGTCGGACAAGGACGGAGTCCGAGTCCAACCGGACTGATACCAATGAGGAGATTGAGAACGAGTTGGGTGATCTTCTGTTCTCCCTGGTCAACCTCGCTCGCTTTCTGAAGGCCAATCCTGAAGATGCGCTGCGTCGATCCACGAACCGTTTCACCGATCGGTTTCACCTGGTGGAGGCACAAGCTTTAGAGAAAGGCCGGTCATTGAGAGACATGACCTTGGGCGAAATGGACGAGCTGTGGGACGAAGCCAAGCGGCAGTTACAGAGACCACAGCTGGACATCACACCGCACGTCGGAGATCGCATTCCATGACGAAGAACCAAGAGCCCTACGAAGAGGGCAAACGTGCCGGGGCCCATCCGCTGTTGGTGGTATTGGGTATCCTCGTCGGACTGTGGCTATTCGTCGCCCTGATCGTCCCCAGTTCGAGGAACAAACAGGCAACCGGTACTGAAGGCCCCAATGTTTCGGTTATCGAGGATCCGGAAGCCGCGCCTGTCATGTTCAAGGTCCAGACGACCATTCTGGATATGAACACACTGGGGTTGGTTGTTCCCTCTCAAGCGACGGATAGTCAGGTCGTCGCCCTCTTGAAACGCCTCAAACAAGCGCGCCTGGACGGCACACTCGGTGAACAGCTCCCAGCGACCACACCAGGCCACAAACTCGGCGATCACGCGATCGCCGACATCTTCATCTTTTCAGACAGCCCCTACGCGGAAGCGGATACGATCCGTACGCTGGCGCAAGGAGCTCATGTGCCTGGGACGCTGTACCCGAATGCCGTTCCCTTTGAGGTAGCCATGGAACACGTTCGGGGGCACTACCGTATCGACTTAAACGATACCGGCAGCCCGGACAAGGGATCCCTTGGTTTCGCGGACGAATCAGGTGTCCACTCGAAGCACTACCGAAGAATCTTTTGACGGATCCGGCTCGCGTCTTTATCCCCACTGAGAGTCAGATGCCTACACGTCTCTTCACTTCTTCTCGAATCGCCGATTGATCCGCTTCAAACAACGCCTCGAGCTTCGGGAACAGATGGGCCAAGGACCCTACAAACGGCGGCACCATCACATCACGTCGTTCCGTCAACATGCCCTCCTCTTCAGCTACCCGCATCTTCCAGCCGGCAATCGCTTTGGAGAGAATGTTGCTCAGCATCAATTGCCGGCCTGGCGAGCCAACCACCACTCCGAAGAGACGACGTTTCAGTACCTCCAGTTCATCCGGTATCGAGACCTTCATGCGCACCCCATGTGGCGTTGCCCAGGTGGACCGTTGAATCGAATAGTCGTAGGAGAAGACCTGCTCTCGCGGCTCACGAAATGGACCGTCGACGCGTACGATCGCGAAGGTGTTCTCAATCGATGGCATGGTTGGCTCGCTTTCCTGGGTGACAATGGCGCCCGACCTACTCAACCTACTATAAGAGCTTGAAGTTGGGAGGGACAAGAGGATATTTATAATGGCAGCGCAACGGATACCAGACGGATGGGGGCGACTGTTTGCTCAATATTCAGAGCTCCGCGATTCTCCCATCGCTAGGGCAGCCGTGGAGATCCAGAACACGAGACAGCTTTTTAACACACTGATATACTCCGACCAAGGGTTCCTTCGGGAGAAGGCATGGCCAAGAAAGGCTATCCTGGGCTCGTCTTGGTGCCGCCCAGCGATCGAACGATCCTGAGACGCCGGCTACTTCGTTGGGCTTTGTTCATCATCGCGCTGATCTGGTGTGCATCAACACTGCCCCTGTGGCCTCCCGCCTCCGATGATAGAGAGAACTGTCAACCCGGTGTCGGGCAGGAAAGCTCGAACGGTTCCGCTGAAAACTGTGGCCAACTGCAACGGGTCACGGAGCCGCCACCAGACCAGAGCGAGTTCAGCCTTACGCCGCTCTCACAGGCTGAAGGCCTGGGCGAGTCTCAGCATCCCCCGTCTTCGCTCCCCCCTGACCTCGATCGGTCCGCAACCCAGAACAATCGAGAGCAAGACCCACAGCCCAAATCCTTCAGTCCAACCGACCGTCCGTCTACTCACAATGTGGCGCCATCAGGTGACGAGAAATCAGCATCAAGTCCACCCGCCGCAAAACCCGCGAAACATCCAAATGGCGACGTTCGCCTTGCCGAACAAGGCGATGCATTTGCTCAGTATCGCCTCGGACGTTATTACGCACAGCGTGACGGACCACGGACGCCGGAGTCCGTAAGCTGGTACAAGAAAGCTTCTCACGGTCTGCACCGCCTGGCTGGGACCGGCAATGGACAAGCGATGTACGTCCTCGGAGTCATGTATGCCTATGGGCGCGGAGTGACCAGGGATACGAAGCAAGCGCGGCACTGGTTGGCGCAAGCCGTGGAACAGAAGATCTCAGCAGCTCAGCCGGTTCTCGCAAGTTTAGGAGAAAACCATAATGCCGATCCAAAATCGCAGGCGAGTGCGCAGGACAAGAGATGATAGCCAAATCACTCGGTATGGCCGAGCTGAACATGGCTTTTCACAATTCCAGTCTCGCAACACGAGGAGCACAATCATTCAGACACCATCCTCATGCCGCAGTGGTCTATGTGTTGGTGACCCGTCGAGGAACATAGCATGGCTTTACTGGGTCACTTGCGATCTACTCCATGCTCGACTTGACGTTCCAGGTCAGCAGCATCGAAGTTGCCGAGTGACTCAGCGATTAAGCCGTCATCACCAATCCTCCACGCTTCGAATCCTAAGATCTGAAAAGGCAGTCATGAACCCCTGTGCAGCTTGGGTGATCGCGCTTCGGCCCACCGACGGGGTGCCTCCATTGATTGTAAGCGAGCCACCAGCAGCAAAAAATTGAGCGACTCTGGCTGCACCAAGCGGCCGTGTATCGAGTAGCGAAGTCACAAGCTGTGTCATTCGATCTTGCACCTAACTCTCCTCCTACGGTTGATGCGCATAATGAAGCCGTAAGCTTACGACACATACCTAAGCCTACTGCGTTAGAAAATAACCACACAATTACTGTGTCACGCTTGACTTCGTCTTGCTGTTGATAAGCAGATTGGGAGGCGGCCCAATCGGATCAAAGTTTTTCAGCAACGGGACATTGTCTTTCTGAACCCACATCATGTCGTGATTATACGAATCACGAGGGCCCAAACTACCCGTGAACGTCTTGCCGTCGGGGGTAAAGGTCCAGCACATATCTTCGCCGGCCGTGTTGATCGTATCGCCGAGATTCAATGGCTCTTGCCACTCACCCTTTGGATTCTGGTAGGCAATCCACATATCATGTCCTCCCCGCGAGCCCATGTCCGGACGTGTACTGGTAATAATGAGGCTTTTCCCGTCCTTTGACAGGCCGGTCCAATGCATATGATCTCGATAGGGCGAATTGATCCTCGGTCCAAGGCTCTCAGGTTTCTGCCACACGCCATCCTTCTTCTCGACTTTCCAGACGTCGCTGTCATGGGTGACTCCCGGCTGCTGGTAGTTGAAATAGATTAAGCTGTCGGAAGCAATAATCGGGCAGTGTTCCTCACCGGTGGGCGTATTGATGTGGGGAAGCTCCGGGACATCGTTCCAGTTTCTGGCCGGTTGCCAGACGCCGTTAATTTTCTGTGTTACATAGAGATCGCCGGTGGAGAGATTACCCGGTTCGTATCTCGTGAAATAAATGACATTGCCGTCGTCCGAGAGGCTCGGCTCCAGCTCCCATGCGGATGTATTGATGTTCGGTCCCACGGTGGGATCGATGTCCGGCCCCAAATGAATCGGGACTTGCCACACACCGTTCACATTGTGCGCCATCCAGATATCGAAGTTATAGGGAACCTCTGGCGACGGGATGCTGCCTTGGCGCCCGGAGACGAAGATGGCCGTTTTTCCGTCGGCACTGTAGGTCATCTCGATCTCCGAGTCTGATGAGTTAATGGGCTCACCCATACTCTTCGATAGCGAAGAACTCATATTTGCGTGTCCGCTATGTGGCATCTCCATGCCTGACATCGCATACGTTCCGGCCGGCGCGAGGAGAAGCGTGAACACGACGAAAGCGTGAGTTGGACTAATGAGTTTGGCTTTCATACAACCTCCGTATTCTGAAAGTCAGTATATCAATATGAGCATTGTGCGCGGTCATCCACTCGCTCGTGCCGTCACCACAATGGCTTGCATAGTTGAGCGGTACGGGTTGTCTCCACCAGTTTGGACAAGGGTTGCCTTCACTGCTTCAACGATGGGGCCAGAGGACCCACCGCGTTCCTGAATTTCAGCGAGAATCGGCGCGCCTTCGATCAACCCGATCGCCAACGATTTGGCTGTACTGCTGCGGCATACTTTTGGGACGGTCTGAACCTCGATTCGATCAAACCCATTCGCGGTCAGCAAACTATTCAAGGTGTCAACATCATGGAAACCGCACGGTGCTTTAAAAAACTGCGGCGGATCATCAGGAAAAAGACTTTCAACGGTTTCGTGTGCGATGATACCCCATGGATTGGCCTCCATACGATCCCATACGTTAAATGCAAGTAATCCACCGTTAACCAGGACACGACGCATTTCCTGAAACGCGCGGTCTTTATCCGGCACAAACATCAGCCCGAACTGACACAGTGCAGCATTAAATGAAGCGTCAGAAAACGGCAGGTCGGCAATATCTGCATGCCGCCAGTTGATTCCCTTCACATTTTTCAATTTCTTCTGCGCGTAATTCAGCATACCAGGGTTGATGTCGGTTGCCGTCAGAGACACGGCAGGCTTCAGCATCGCTCGTAACTGTTGAGTGAGAATGCCGGTCCCACAGGCCATCTCAAGAACCACACCTTCTGCGCAATCAGCCACACATCGCGCAAGATCTATAGCGTAAGGCTCGAACAAGGCCGACCCAAGGTGCTGTTCATACAGGTCGCAAACCGGAGCGTAATCATGTTCAAGAGAGTTACTCATCGCAAACCTTTCAGAAGTTGTAAGATTCACCGTCCTCAGGAACCAGCACACGTGAAGTCATTCCTTGTTCGAGAAGAAACGCTCGTAGAGCCTTTCGTGACAGCGTGGCATGGTTGACCGCCTCCATGTGACTCGAGATAATGGTTGCTGAAGGAGCGGCCTTATATACCTCGTACACATCCTTCTTCCCCATGATGATCGGTTCATTAGGAAGAACTCTGGCGTCGCCACTATTGAGGACAATGACATCAGGTTTGTACTGCTTCAGGGTCTGTTCAACGCCCTTATACCAAACGGTGTCGCCGGCAATGTAGAGCGTTTTCTCGTTTGGATGTTTGAAAACGAGGCCGCAAACATTGCCCAGGATATCTCCCATGAGTCCTTCAAGAATCTCACCTCGGCCATGTTGGCCAGGGGTCTTGATCAAGGTAATGCCATCATATTCGTTACGCTCATCGAGTGCCCGCGTGTTGCGAAACCATGACATCTGGATATCCCACTGATCTCTACTATTTTGCGTGAAGATCAGCATATCTTTGGAAATGACCGTTTTGGCGGTGTCATCCCAGTGATCCTGATGGGTGTGGGTAAGAATCACGGCATCGACGGCAAGAATCTCGCTCAGAGGCAATGGGAGATCAACTGTGGGATTGGCGACATGACTATTGAGCGTACCTGGAAATCCCGGAAAGCCATCTTTCGGGGATAACATAGGATCGATCAAGAATTTTTTCCCGGCATATTCAACTTTGAGTGTTGCGTTGCGAATCTGTGTGAGTTTCATGATATTGAGTCTCCGATTCGTGATTAATTCAACCTTCCGGCAGCTCGCACGTAATCGAACCCTATACAATTGTTTCCATTCATTCTTGCCAAAGTTGGCCGACGTGCCCTGACCGAAAAACTCGATACTGCGCCCTGCTGCTTGTGTGAAATTTGGACCTTGAAATACCGCATTGTCAATTCAAGTCTGGGCAAGCAGCGCACATCCAGCCCCTTCATCCCCTTAGCGGGACGCGATCTGGATCGACACCGGCACCGGATTCGACAGAATGTCATAGATCGGCGAAAACTTCGTCAACTCCTCCAACTGCTCCGCTGATGCATCGGACTTGATTGTGAAATTCACGCGCACCGATTGATAACCCTTCCGGACCTGGTCCGAGATCCCAAGAAATCCGCGAAGGTCGAGATCCTCTTCCAGTTTTGATTCAACGGATTCGACCTTAATACCCCGCGCAGCGGCATGGTAAACCAGCGATGTCGTCAAACAGGCTGCCAGTGCATGCAGCACATATTCCACCGGGTTTGCGCCCTGATCCTTCCCGAGCAAGGCAGGCGGTTCGTCGGCATCGAGCACGAAAGGTTTTGTGCGAATCGAATCCTCCTGCCCGGTTCCATAGAAGCTCTGAATGGTCGAACGATTGTGCCCGCCGTCGATCCAACGATTCGCCGCGCGGAACTGATAGGAAGCGAGACTTGAATTCTGTTGAACCGCTTGCAGGGTCGCTCCCATGCGCTCCATATCAACACCATTGATCACTCCGTTCATCGTTGCCTGTAACATACATACCCTCCCACTTTGGTTTTGATTGTTGAAATAGTGCCGGAATAGGAACCGGTCGGCATTCCGGCAGATGTATTCCCAATTCATTGTGACACCTGTTCAAGCGACATCCGTCAAAACACGGCGCCTCACGGGTCGCGGACGCCGAAATCGCGTAGTGCCGCCATTGCCTGCCTCTTTTCGGCCTCTCGAACCATGCCGGTGCGTACAGCAGCATTGGTGCCAGGACGGCCGCATCGATGAAATCAGTGGAATATCATCGGAGTTGAACGGAGAAGCCGAAAGGGGCGACGCACGGGATCTCGCAAGTCGTGAAATCTCACGAGAAGATTTGCGAGATTTCGCGAGTACGGAGATCGGGACTGAAAACGAACGCCGACGGAAGGTCTGAATAATCCGGTCGCTAGCGAGCCTTCTGAATCTTCAACACTTTCATCCGCGATGAGAGTGTGGAGGCATTGAGCTCGAGTAGTGCTGCTGCACCCTTCTCGCCTGATACTTTCCAATTGGCGGCATCGAGAGCGCGCAAGATATTGGCACGTTCCAATTCCTCCAGCTCCTTGGCCGACAAGATACGGTCAAACTTTGAAGGAACTCTGTCATTGTTCGAGACATCTGATTGGGGTACTTCCGGCAAAGCCCGATCGAGATTAAGCTTGCCGGCCTCTGCCGTAATCACGGCTCGTTCGATCACGTTTTGGAGCTCCCGCACATTCCCCGGCCAATGATAGGCTTGAAGCCTACGAGCATCACTGGCAGTCAGTGACGCAAGTGTCCGTCCCATCTTCGCCGCGAACCGTTGAGCAAAGACGGAAGCCAGGCGCACTACATCTTCGCCACGCTCGCGCAAAGGCGGCAGACGGAGCGGAAAGACGTTGAGCCGATAGAACAGGTCCTCCCGGAACTTTCCCTCCCTGACGAACTTGGGCAAATCACGGTTGGTCGCGGCCAACACTCGCGCATTTACTTTCCTGGTTGAGGAACTGCCGATAGGATCGAACTCGCCTTCTTGGAGCACCCGAAGCAGCTTAACCTGTAGATCAATGGCAAGGTCCCCGATCTCATCGAGAAAGAGGGTGCCCTTGTCGGCTAAGGCAAAGCGGCCCTCTCTCTTCTTGGTCGCGCCAGTGAAGGCGCCCGCTTCATGACCAAACAATTCGCTCTCGATCAATGTGGTCGGGATCGCGGCGCAATTGACAGTGATCAACGGCCGTTCATGACGAGCGCTAGCCGCATGGACGGCGCGGGCCACGAGTTCCTTGCCGGTTCCGGTTTCTCCCGTGATCAGCACGGTCGCATCAGTCTTCGCAACTTGTGAAATGTCCTGGAGCACCAGCCGAAACGCCGGACTCTCACCGAGCAACGCACCGTACTGAGAGCGTGACCGCAATTCCTCCCGGAGCAGTTCGGTTTCAGTCGTCAGTGAGTGGATTTTTTCTTCTGCTTTTATCCGATCCTGGATATTACGAAGAATAAGAGTCGTGAATTTTTGGCGATGCAGCTCAAAGCGGGACAGGGTCGCCTCCGCAGGAAACGATTGGCCTCCTAGGCAACGAGCGGTGAGCCCTCCAGGAATCCACATTGATCGCTGCCCCTCGGGGCGCTCGTCCAATTCGTCTGTCAGTGCGAGCAGCCGATCGGCATCATCAGAGCGTATGAAGGATCGAAAATCCTGACCGATCATCTTCTCCGCACAGCATTGAAAGATCTTTTCAGTTGCAGGATTCGTGCGTGTGATGTGGAGCTGATCGTCCAACTCAATAATCGCGTCCATTGCGCTGGACAGAAGCCGACCGACTTTTTCTTCTCGCTCGCGGGCCTCGGCCTCCGCACGCATCCGCTGGAGTTCGGCTGCCGCGCGCGCCGCGAAGATCTGAAAGATCGCATGAACTCGCGATTCTTCAGGAATCGGCCGACGGTCGATCACCGCCATATGCCCGAGTATCTGGCCGTCGGTGCCCTGAAGCGGCACGCCCATATAGCTGACGGCCCCAGCTGCTTTCAACTCCTCCTCATGGGGATAAATCTCTAGAATCCGATCCGGGAAATGTACCAGCTTTGCCGTATCAATCACGCGCTCACATGGCGTTCCCGCGATGTCCACTTCATAATTCGTGACCCACTGATCATCCATCCAGAACGCGAGGGCGCGAAGACGGCGCTTCTCGGGGAAGTATTCCGTCACCCAGGCTCCGTGGGTCCTGAGGGCCTTGGTGAGATTCTGGACCAGCGCCGCAAAAAACTGTTGTCCGGTTTCCGTTGCTGTGCCTTCAAGGATCGCGCGCAAGGCGGTGTCGGTTTCAAGGTCCTGGAGGGGTGTGGAACGGCTCGATGGAGGAGATGTCATGAGGTAAAAGTATGGAACGAGATACAAGACAGATGCAAGAGGCACAGGCGGAAATACCGGGAAGAGTTCTATTGCACCTCTCCATGTGACCTCGTATGATGCGCCTCACCATGAACACTGCCACCCGCATCAAAACCAAAACGCCTACTCCGTACAAGCTGACTCACATCGAGGTGGCCACGCATGACACGAAGACGTTCCGTTTCGAACTGCCTATCGACGCAACGCTGGATATGTTGCCCGGTGATTTTCTCTACATCCATGCGACGATCGGTGGCAAGCAAGTCAAGCGGCCCTACACTCCCTCGTCGCTTGTCGGCACCACGGGGTTCTTTGAACTGACGGTCAAGCGCTATGACGCCGGCTCCGTCTCGAAGTATCTGCATGATCAACGGATCGGAGAGACGATATTGATGAGCGGCCCGAACACCGGCGGGCATTGGGTCGAGGGAATGGCGAAGCGAGTTGGATTTGTGGCGGGAGGCACCGGCATCACGCCGATGATCTCCATTATTCGTTGGATTCTCGCCAAGAAGATCGATGCGGAGTTATTCCTTCTCTTCGCCAACAAGACAGAGGCGGACATTATCTTCCGGCAGGAGTGGGAACGAAATATCCGGGAATATCCGAACTTTCATTGCCATCACCTCTTAGAACAGCCGCCTCTCGGGTGGGAAGGTAGCACAGGTCGCATCACCCCTGAAATTCTTCGGCGCCATCTTCCTGCTCCAGACTCCGACACCTGTGTTTTTCTCTGCGGTCCGCCGCCGATGGTTGACAACCTGGAAACCACGCTCAAGGAACTCGGCTACCCAGAGCAGGCCATTATTCTTCCCTAAGGCATCGACAATCGCCAGTCTCGACCTTGAACCTAAGGCTCACCCTATTTTCGTGGTTGATCGTCTAACCACATTGGTTTTCCCTAAAAGATCCTGCACGACCT
Source organism: Nitrospira sp. (assembly GCA_018242685.1). GTDB lineage: Bacteria > Nitrospirota > Nitrospiria > Nitrospirales > Nitrospiraceae > Nitrospira_D. The sequence goes on from JAFEBM010000044.1 coordinate 26,524, forward strand.
GCTCGCTTGCCACAGCTCCGTCGCGGATGCAATCGGGGATGCCGACTCCGCGATAACCGGCCCCGGTAAGAACAAGTCCGGGATAGCGGCTCACTGCCGCCTCCAGTTGTGCCAATCGGTCCAGATGGCCGAGCATATACTGCGGCATCGCCTTCCACCATCGATTCACTTCGGTATAATTTGGTTCCACGCTGATGCCGCATACAGCCGCGAGTTCTTCCCTGACTCTTGTCGTCAGCGCATCGTCATCCAGCTGAAGAATGTCTTCCCGCCCTACTCCACCGACATAACAGCGCACCAACAGCTGATCCGCCGGAGCGCGATACGGCCACTTCAGCGAAGTCCACGTTGCGGCAATGACATGACGCTGCTCCGTTCGCGGCACGATAAATCCAAACCCTTCGATGGCACTCGTCAAAGTTCGTGGAAACGTCATCGCAATGGTGGCAGTCGAAGCATAAGGAATCATATCCAGCAAACCACCGGCGATCGGCGTCAATGGGCGCAAGAGTTCCGCTGAAACATAGGCAGGTGTGGCAAGGACCACGCTTTCCGCAGAATGAGCCGATCCATCCTCAAGGATGAGATCGTACATCCAGCGTCCGAGCTCATGCGACCTTACCCTCAGAGCCTCGACACGAGCCCCCACACGCAGCTCGACCCCCTGCTGCGTCAACCGACTCGTCAGGGCAGTCACCAATTCGCTGAGACCATTCTTCAAGCTGACAAACATCGTCCGTCTTGGTTGGACAGTCGAAGCCAGCGAGACGGCTTTCTTGGCGGCCATCATGCCACGAACGATGCTGCCATGCTGTTGCTCCAGTTCAAAAAAGCGCGGGAACGTGGCTCGCAGGCTCATGTGCTCGGCATCTCCCGCGTAAATTCCGGCCATCAGCGGTTCCAAAACTCGCTCAAACGCTTGCGCCCCAAACCGACGGCGAAGAAAGGCGGCTAACGATTCATCGCCTGTTGAGGGGCCTGGTGGAACAGCGATCTCCAGTCCCATACGCGCCAACCCTGTCCAGGTGAGCAGGCCGCTCCGAAAGAAAGACCCCAGTTGGTTCGGAACAAAAGAGAGCAGTCCTTCGGGTAAGTCATGCAGCCGTCCACCATAGAACACCGAGGCCTTCTTACCCATCTCATTCGTATTGATGAGTTGATCGGCAAGGCCAAGCTTCACGCAGAGATCGAGACCCGCCTGTTTTTGGGAAAGGAAAGAGTCCGGTCCGGCTTCAGTCACCATCTCGCCGACCCGGTGCGTGACGATCTTTCCTCCCCAGGACGATTCGGATTCGAGGATGGTGCAGCGGATGGGAAGGCCTGCTTGAGTCGCCTTCTCATGCAACGAAAATGCGGTCGCCAGGCCGGAAATGCCGCCGCCTACAATCACGACTGTGCGTGGTCGAGTCACGGCTGGATGCAGAAAGAGGATTCGTGTGTCGTCAAGACGTCGCGTAACGTCTCGATGAGTGCGGGCGAGTCATTCAGCATGGCGATACGCTCAAGGTGTAGCCCCTTGTCGGTCGCCGACTGCTTCAATTCAATATCGATATCAAAGAGGGTTTCCACGTGGTCGCAAATGAACCCGATGGGCGCCACCAACACATACCGGTGGCCCGCCATCCGAATAGTTTCCAACATCGATTCCACGGTGGGTCCCAGCCACGGTTCGCTTGATCGCCCCTGACTTTGATAGGCAAAGTAGGTCGGTTGATTACCTAAAAACTGTGTCACCGCTTCGACCGTACCCTTCACTTCGTCCGGATAGGGATCCTTCATGGTGACGATCCGGTCCGGCAGACTATGCGCAGTAAACAACACGGGCACGGATGCCCGCACATCGACAGGAAAGGCGAACAGTCCCTTCCGAATGTTGTCGACGATCGCAGCAATCAGCCAAGGATGTCGGTTCCAACTACCGACATAGGTCACGTCGGTCCGATCCGCAAACTCGGCACGCGCCTCTTCGACTTTCCTCCGATAGGCTCCGGTACTCAAGGAGGACTGTTGCGGGGCCATACAGACCCCGATGATCTGTTCCGGCGATTCTTTCAGCAGATCGGCATAGGTTTCTTTGATGAAGGGATGCCAATGCCGCAAACCGACATATACCTTGTAGCGACTGTTATCCTCTGCGTTCAGTCGCCGCTCGAGTTTTTTCGCGACCTCCTGCGTAATCGAGACAGCCGGTGATTTCCCGCCGGTGACACGGTATCGTTCACGAATCTCCTCCACGAGCGCCGGAGATGTCGGTCGGCCCCCTCGAACGTCATGCAAAAACGGCTCGACGTTCTCCAGACAATCGGGCCCACCCATGGCCATCAGCATGACGGCAGTATGGCGACGTTGAGATGCGGACATGTCATTCACCGTCATTGGTCACGTGAAGAACGAAACCTTACGCTACGCTAAATGAACACTCACCAGTGACGACCGACTCCCCTACCGCTGGCTGAGCTTGTGCACCATGTCGATCGTCGCGGCCACGTGTTCGACCGGCGTCGTAGGTAGGATGCCGTGACCGAGGTTGAAGATGTGCCCGGGACGCCCCCCGGCTCGTCGCAGGATATCTTCCACACGGCGCTCGATTTCATGAAGCGGCGCAAATAGCACGAGCGGATCCAGATTGCCCTGCACCGCGCGATCATGTCCGATCATGGTCCAGGCCTCGTCCAGGTGAACCCGCCAGTCGACGCCGATGACATCGCCGCCTGCCTCACGCATCTGCCGCAGAATGGCCGTGGTGCCGGTGCCGAAATGAATCATCGGCACACCCTCCCGCTTGAGCCCATCAAAGATCCGCTGGACGTGCGGTAGAACATATTCGGCATAGTCGCCAGCCGAAAGACAGCCGACCCAACTATCAAAGAGCTGAATCGCCTGAGCTCCCGCCTTGATCTGCCGTCGGAGATACCCGGTGAGCACGTGCGTAAACTTGTCCATGAGGCGATGCCATGCAGTGGGATCGCCATACATCATCTGCTTGGTGTGCAGATAGTTGCGGGACCCTCCGCCTTCAATGGCGTAGCTCGCAAGCGTGAATGGCGCACCGGCAAACCCGATCAACGGGACTCGCCCGTCAAGGGCGCGTCGTGCTTGGCGGATGGCCTCGGCCACGTACTCCAGTTCATCGCCGTCAATCATATTAAGTCGATCCACCGCCGCTCGGTCACGAACCGGGTTGTGAATGACGGGTCCTTCTCCCGCCGCAAACTCGAGACTGATCCCCATCGGTTCCAACGGCAACAGGATGTCGGCAAAAATAATGGCGGCATCCAACGAAAATCGGTCGATCGGCTGGAGAGTCACTTGAGCTGCAAGCTCAGGTGTCTTGCACATGTCGAGGATCGAATGTTTCGCACGCAACGTCCGATACTCGGACATGTAGCGTCCGGCCTGACGCATAAACCACACGGGCGTACAATCGACTGGTTCGCGGCGACAGGCTTTGAGAAATCGGTCGTTCATAGTGGCGGCATTTTAGAGAGGCGTAGGCAAAGCTGTCAAACCCGGTCAACAGCATTTCATCCCCCTCAGCAGACAAGGAATGTATAGACACAGGGCGCCATTCCAGTACAATCGGGGCTACGGGGGCCACGAAAAAACTCTGGTTTCACTTTCCTGACATTCTCTGTATAATGGTGACCTAACCTATCCTGCACGATTAATCAGCTTAATCGGGACCACGGCTCCCTGTCTCCCACCACAGTGACGTTGCCGATCCCTCGACCCTGGAGGAGAATTGTATGTCCGACGTGCAAACGATCAGCCCGAATAAAGTTCAGGACTTTTGGTATTCATTTCTTCGCTGGTTTGACTCCTGGGCAGGCCTTGAACACACAAAAGTAGAAGGGCCACCCAAGGTAGATTGGGTTCGTAGTGTTCCGTTCATTGTGCTGCATTTGATGTGTTTGGGAGTATTGTGGGTAGGATGGAGCTGGACCGCCGTCGCCATCGCCGTCGCCTTCTATTACATCCGCATGTTTGCGATCACCGGATGGTACCACCGCTACTTCTCCCATCGCACGTTCAAGACCTCGCGCACCGTCCAGTTTCTCTTTGCACTCTTAGGCGGCACTTGTACACAACGTGGTCCCTTGTGGTGGGCCGGCCATCATCGTCATCACCACATCGCATCCGACACGCCGGACGATGTACATTCGCCTCGTCAGGGAGGGTTTCTTTGGTCGCACATGGGCTGGATCATGTCGCAGACCCATTATGCTCCGCGCCTCAAAGGGATTGCCGATTTCGCGAAGTTTCCGGAGCTGCGATTTCTCGACCGATTTGATGTCCTTGTTCCCACTATGACCGGCTTCGGAATGTTCGAATTCGGCAAACTATTGGAAGCCTACGCGCCCGAACTCGGCACCAACGGCCCCCAGATGCTGATTTGGGGGTTTTTCATCTCGACCGTGGCGCTGTTTCATGGAACCTGCACCATTAATTCCTTGTCCCATGTCTATGGCTCACAGCGGTACGAGACCGGTGACGACAGCCGAAACAACTTTTTCCTGGCCCTGATTACCATGGGAGAAGGCTGGCACAATAACCATCACTACTATCCTGCCGCGACAAGACAAGGCTTCTATTGGTGGGAAATCGATATGACCTATTACTGCCTGAAGGGACTTGAGTGGATGGGGTTGGTATGGGATATCCGTGGTGTCCCAGGGTATGTGCGTGAGGGAAAAACCAAGCAGGATTCAGACCGCAGTGTGCTCAAAAAGAAGATTGACGCAGCTGTAAAAGCAGCGGAACTGTCGGCCCCTCAACCCGAACTGAACTTGACAGCTCCTTAAATCCAGTCGCTCTCGTCTTCGGACCTTGGTCGGTCGATTATCCGATCGGCCAGGGTCTCCCGAATGCGTCGGCTTTCCCTATCGATCGCCTTCCGCTCCTCATCGGACAACACCCAGGCATCCCCAGGACTCAATTCGAAACGGTAGTGATCCTTTCTGAACGTGAACCACTCGACGTAAGGGTGCGGCTCCAGATTGGGGTGCGGGTCCAGCGAAATCAAATTTACGGTTCCGAGCTGTGGATTTGCCATGTCGCCGATGACTTGTCCGGCCATATCGTCATCCTCAAACCGGCTGTTGCGGAATCGAATCACCTCTCCTGCGATATCCGGCTTGAAATTGCCGCGTAAATAAAAATCCACAGGCCCGATCACGGCAAAGACAACCTGGCCCACAACCGTGCCATCGACGCGGTTATCAAAAAAACCTTCGTGAACCCACCGCCCATTACCGAATTTCTGCGCCATATAATTCCTCCTTCATGAAAATGGTTAGGCGCCGAACGCCCCGATCACCACTGCCAATAGGATCAGCGCGCTCCCAATCCATCCTTGCACATCCAACGTCTCCCCAAGAAAGTACCAGGACAACCAGGCCGCGTAGACAGGTTCCGACGCAAACAATAACGCCACCTGCTGAGCAGGCACCAGTCGCTGCGCCCATATCTGGACGGCAAACGCCAACGTAGCCAGAACACCCGTGACGCCAAGGCCGGTCAGTAAGACGGCCGTCGGCGAAAAGACGCTCTGTGTCGTCTCTTCCCACCATGGAGCCGGAAGGAACAGCACCGTCATCGCCATCATCTGCCATACAAATAGTGACGGAGCATCGACCTGTCTGGTGAACCGTTCAAGACAGATGATATGCCCGGCAAATGCAAGGGCGCACCCCAGCGTCATGAGATCTCCCAGATTCATGGAGCTGTCCGGCTTGACCAACAGCCAGAGTCCGACCACCGCAATCGCGGTCGCCGACACCACCCGGCGGTCGATCCGCATGAGAATCATCGGCACAAAGATCACGTACAACGCCGTCAGAAAAGCTGAATTGGAGGCAGTCGTATGACGGAGCCCGACCGTTTGCAGCAGGTACCCGATAAAGAGGAAGGCGGTCGTGAGCGCGCTCGCTCCCAATACGGCACGATCACGGTGCAGTTGACGGCGGCACATCACAAACCACAGCAGCACCAACAGAGTGCCTAGGAGGAATCGGAGCAATAAGAAAGAGAGCGGAGGGATCTGCTCAAGCGCCGCTTTGGTAGCGGGAAAGGTGGCACCCCAAATGACAGTCGTCAGGAGGAGTGCGAGTCGTGGCATGGGGAAAAAGTACTGGGTGCTGAGCGTTGAGTTCTGAGTGAACCAAACCTAAAGCCTCAACACTTCCTACTTCTAGGGTTTACACAGAGGACACCGCCGCTGGTCATTGGTTCCGGCCTGCTCCATGGCACGGAGCGCCCGTTCCTTGTCCGGATAGTCAAACCACCCTCCCTCCCAGAAATCACTAGAGGTCGCGGTGGACGGAACCTCTGAACACCGATCCCGGTGGAGGGTCACACGGTCAATCCCGCGCGCAATGTGAATCCAGTAAATCATGGCAGATCGATCAGGGGTGAACGGATCGGTCGTAACGGGGCTATGGGAAACGCTTGTAGGTCACCCGCTTCCCTTCACTTGTTACCCCTTTACCGATTCATGGGAGGAGTTGCCACTCATCCTTTTCAATAAAGACCTTCACGCCGGTCCCTAACTTCTTGACGTCGTCCTTTTCGAAGAGCTTCATGTAGCGCTCGATCCGATTGTCGTCATCGATTCGTTCTTCCTGCATCATGCCGTTATTGCCTTTGTACCGTCGAATCAACACTGGCATCGAAACCCTCCTATGAAGCTGGTAGTTTAGTCGCGTCTATTGCTAGAATAAACGTATCGTTGCAAGCCGGTCAAGATCGCTTGGGAGAGGTCGCCTTGTCAAGTCCTAAACCGATATCTCTGCAATAGAGACACAGAAAGGATCCAATTCCATGCCCCTCTACGAGTACCGTTGTGAACAGTGCGAGAAACAATTCGAAGCTAACCAGTCCGTATATGCCAGGGTCGAAGACACGGAATGTCCATTTTGCCGGGCCCGCCAGGCAACTCGACTCATGTCTTCGTTTTCGTCCAATATCGTCGGTGATCGTAAGCCCGGCTTTTCTGAGCTGAAAGCCAAGGCCATGACCGAGGAACGGATGCAGCGCTTCGCAAAGTTGCCCCCGCTGAATCCCAGACCCATCATGCCGCCGCCAAACGGCATATCCGAATCAGACCCTCTGTCAACAGAAGGATCGACCTCTTGAACACCCAATCTCGACACGGTCGTCACCTCCTGTGGGAACAGGCCACTCGATGACCGTGGGACAGTTCGTAACCGGGCTGCTCGTCGGAGTGGCTCTCTGTGTGTCACACATCGACACCTTCGCTCAAGCAGCCGGAAACCTGATCATCGTCGGCAATGGGCCGGAGCAAACGATCATCGAGGCCTTGGCCCGAGCCTTTGAAAAAGCCAATCCCCGTGCCTATGTCGACATCCTGTGGGACGAGGATTCCAACCCATCGCAATTGGTCAAGACCGGTCAGGCCCAAATTGCCGTCACTGGGGCCGAAGATCCGGCTTTAGCGGCGACTCAGATCGGTTGGGATGGAATCGGCATTTTGGTCCATTTATCAAACTTCACCAAAGAGGTGACGAAGCAGCAAGTCGCCGACATTTTTTCGGGGAAGATCAAGGATTGGTCGGAACTGGGCGGACCGGAGACCAAGATTCTTCTGATCGATCGGCCGCGTAACCAGAACGTTCGGGAAGCCTTCGAAACCCAACTGGGGATAGCGGACAAAATTCCTGATTCCGCCAAAATGATCGGCGCCGATGAAGTCGTCGTGAAGACCGTCGTCGGCACCCTGCCGCCTCTCTCCGCAGCTGCCTATATTTCATTGAGTACCGGCCTCTCCGTCGTTTCAGGCGGCGTCGCCGTCCGCTTGTTGCCGGTGGATAAGGTTGAACCGGAAGTGCCGACCGTGAAGGACGGGCGCTACAGCCTTCGTCGCCCTCTGTTGCTGCTTTCGAAAAAAGAATCGAACACTCTGGTTGATGCGTTTGAAAAATTTGCGCTCTCTCATCCAGGACAAACGATTATCGGAGAAATCTATATTCCGATGCCGAACAAGTAGTTCTCCATCGAAGGAGGTCCCGATGTCTCTCCAATTTCTGTCACCCGTCCTCATGGTCTCATTGTTTGGACTCACCTGCTTTCCCTTACACTCGATTGCTGAAGAGGGAGTGATCGTCGACGGAGCGGGCTACACACTCCACGATGCAGAATCGATCAAGGGCCACGACGAACAGCACCTGTCGAAAGACCCCGTCTGCGATAGCAGCAGAAAACCAAAGATCTTGAGCGTGGAGCCGGATGAAGCTAAGCCGGGACACACGATCACCATCAAGGGAGAGCATTTCGGAACGAGGGACTGTTTCCGCGGCGTGGCATTCAGTGCGGCGGGCCACACCCAGATCGACTACAAGTTCGTGAACGACACGACCATCGAAGCGACAGTTCCTGATGTCCGGCCCGGCATGTCATTCATTGATGTCGTCGCCGGCGGCGGCACTGCCCGCTCAAAGGCTTTTTTGGTGCAGGCTCAGTAACGATCGACAATGTGATCCTGTATCATGTATTTTAGGAAGGCAGATCCATGTTCTTGTCTGGGAGTTCATCTCATGCATACATTCCTGCGCCGGCGAATTGTCTCGACCGTACTCTTGATCGCAAGCCTGTCCGTTTCCCTACCGGTTTCAGCAAACCCACCCGCCAAAGAACGGCTTCCCCTGATGCTCAGCGGATCCGGCTGCGACAGCAAGGAAGCTGAGATGAATAACGTCTTGCAAGCCATTCCAGGCGTGACCGGCGTCTACTTCAACCGCATTCCGGACCATGTGCTCGTGGATATTACCACCGGCACCGTGAAACCGGCGGATGTGATCAACCGGGTCAACGATGCGGCCGTATCGTGGCAATGTAAGGTTGAACTCATGCAATCCTGCATCACTGCAGACATGCCATCGGCATCGCCTTCCTCCAACCATAATGAGTAGCGGCGTGAGCCCCCTCTCGACGACGACGTCGGTTACGATTGCGGTATTTTGAAAACCTGACGGTGCCGAGGATGCACAAACACGATTTCTCCTTCACGAAGATCCAGCTCGCGATATCGCTCCTTGGTCAGTTCGACTTCGATGGCTTGCATCGAGTCTTGAGTGCTCAATTCAATCCACACGCGTGATCCGGCCGTGAGAACATACCGCACAGTAGCCTCAAGCTGTGATGGATGTGTGCGGCTTCGATGGACTTCCAAGTCATGAGGTCGAACAAACGTAACCTCGTGTTCACCTACCACACCGACCGTTGTTACTCGTTTCTCATCCGGCAGCGGCGGCAGGTCTGCGACATTTCGTTCTTGCACGGCACGCCCATGAAACACGTTGACATCGCCGAGAAATTGGCATACGAACGGGGACGCAGGACGCTCATACACCTCATCAGGCGTCCCGATCTGCTCGACATTCCCCTGATGCATCACCACGACACGATCGGCCACTTCTAACGCCTCTTCCTGGTCATGAGTGACGAGAATGCCCGTAATGTGTACCTCATCATGAAGCCGCCGGAGCCAGCGGCGGAGCTCTTTACGGACCTTGGCGTCCAAGGCTCCAAAAGGCTCATCCAACAACAGAAGCTTCGGTTCCACGGCCAGTGCTCTGGCCAATGCCACACGTTGTCGCTGCCCTCCGGAGAGCTGACTGGGATAACGACCAGCCATCGCCTGCAACTGCACGAGTGTGAGCAGTTCACAGACCTTCTCCTGTATGCGAGCTGCAGAAGGCCGCTGAACCCGAGGCTGCACCGTAAGCCCAAAGGCTACATTCTCCGCCACCGTCATATGCCGGAACAGTGCGTAATGTTGGAAAACGAATCCCACGCGACGTTCGGTGATTCGCCGATCCGTCACCTCCGTACCGTGTAGAAAGATACGCCCTTGATCAGGTCTTTCCAGTCCGGCAAGAATTCTCAGCAACGTCGTCTTGCCGCAACCGGACGGGCCGAGGAGGGCCACGAGTTCGCCGTCCTGTACATGAAGGCTGACATCATTCAATACCGCAAATGCCCCAAAGCGCTTCGTGACATGGTCTACCTGAATGCTCATCGAATGCTCCCTGTCTGAACATTTGATATCGGATCGGCAACGATTGTTGGAAAGTGCGCTTTCCGCTCGACAATGGCCTTGACGGCAAGCGTGACGACGGCCAACAGCGTCAGCAATGAGGCCACGGCGAACGCCGATACGGCGTTGTATTCGTTGTAGAGAATTTCGACATGCAGCGGCATCGTATTCGTCAGTCCTCGAATATGGCCGGAGACCACCGACACGGCGCCGAACTCCCCCATCGCGCGCGCATTGCACAGAATCACCCCATAGAGGAGACTCCATTTGATATTCGGCAATGTGACGCGCGTAAACATCTGCCAGCCCGAGGCTCCCAACGTGATAGCCGCTTCCTCTTCCTCCCGTCCTTGCGATTGCATCAACGGAATTAACTCGCGCACGACAAACGGGACGGTGACGAAGATTGTCGCCAGTACGATGCCGGGCAACGCAAACAAGATCTTGATGTCGTGGTCCGCCAGCCAAGGCCCAAACCAGCCTTGAAGGCCAAATAGTAAGACATAGATGAGTCCGGAGATCACCGGCGAGACAGCCAAGGGCATATCAATCAGGGTAATCAGAATCTGTTTGCCGACGAAATCGAATTTTGCAATGACCCAGGCCGCAGCCACTCCGAACAGAGCGTTCAACGGTACGACCACGGATGCCACCAGAAGTGTTAAGCGAATGGCCGCCAAGGCATCTTCATTGAGAAATGATCCGACATACGCGAGGATACCGCCCTTCAACGCTTCAGCAAAGACTGCGGCAAGCGGAATGAAGAGGAATAGTGTGAGGTACAGGAAGGCGGCGGCGATAAGCGATCGGCGAACAAACACGCTTTCAGTTGTGAGCGATTCTTTCCACTGTAAATCCTTATCGGCGATAATAGTGACAGCGTTCATACGTTCCTATTGATTCATGTGGCGAGTACTGCTCCACCACTGAAGGAGATTGATCGCCAAGGCCAGGACGAACGAGACCACAAGCATCACAACGCCCAGTGCAGTGGCGCCCGCATAGTCGTACTGTTCCAATTTGGTCATGATGAGTAACGGTGTGATCTCCGATTTAAGCGGCATATTGCCCGCAATGAAAATGACCGACCCATATTCTCCGACGGAACGAGCGAATGCCATCGCGATCCCCGTGAGGAGAGCCGGCCACAGTTCCGGCACGATGACCGCTCGAAACGTTTGCCATCGGTTGGCCCCCAGTGTAGCGGCCGCTTCTTCGACTTCCTTATCCAAATCCTGCAGCACCGGCTGTACAGTGCGGACTACGAAAGGCAGACCGATGAACGTCAACGCAACAAGGATACCCAGCGGGGTGAAAGCCACCTTAATGCCCAATGGTTCAAGAAAACGCCCAATCCATCCGTTCGACGAATAGATCGCGGCAAGTGTGATGCCGGACACCGCTGTCGGCAATGCAAAGGGAAGGTCTACGAGGGCATCAATGGCAGAACGGCCCGGAAACTGGTACCGGACTAAAACCCAAGCAATGATCGATCCGAAAAGACCGTTGATGATCGCTCCGACGAACGAGGCTCCAAATGTCAATTGGTAGGAGGCGATCGCTCGCGGGGTCGTGGTGATCCCCCAAAACTGTTCCCACGGCAAAGTACTGGTTTTCACAAAGAGTCCGCTGAGAGGAATCAACACGATGACGCCGAGATAGAAGAGGGTGAATCCCAGGGTCAAAGCGAATCCGGGAAGTACACTCGGCTGTTTCAAGATGAAGCTCATGAAGTCCTTGTCCGTATCAAGCTGTGGGTGGCATCTGTACCCGATAAACTCAGCTCATGATCATCCAATGCTCGTCAACCGATCCGTTCGCACTCGCAAACTATTTATTCAGCTTGTAGATTTCATCGAAAATCCCGCCGTCCGCAAAATGCATCTGATGTGCCTTTTGCCATCCTCCAAAGACTTCGTCGATGGTAAAGAGGTTCAATTTCGCAAATTGACTACCGTACTTAGCAGATGCCGCCTCGGAACGAGGACGGTAGAAATGCTTGGCTGCAAGCTCCTGACCTTCATCTGAATAGAGATACTGTAAGTAGGCCTGCGCCACGACTTCAGTGCCTTTTCTCTTAGCCACATGGTCTACGAGCGAGACGGTCGGCTCAGCGAGGATACTGATCGACGGCGTTACGATCTCGAACTTTCCTGCGCCAAATTCCTTGAGCGCTAAATATGCCTCGTTTTCCCATCCAACCAGCACATCCCCGATTCCTCGCTCGACGAATGTGGTGGTTGCGCCCCTCGCGCCGGTGTCAAATACCGACACATTGGCGTAAAATTTCCCGATGAAATCCTTGGCCTTCGCCTCCTCATTGTCAGATTTTTTCAATGCGTATCCCCACGCGGACAGGTAGGCCCAACGTGCAGCCCCCGATGTTTTTGGATTCGCAGGAATGATTGCGACCCCGGGCTTGACGAGGTCGTCCCAATCGCGAATGGCTTTGGGGTTTCCCTTCCGCACCAGAAATACGATGGTGGAGGTATAGGGTGAACTGTTATGCGGCAACCGTGTCTGCCAATTAGCCGGTAACAGCCGCGCTTTGGCGATGGCATCCACGTCATACGCCAACGCCAGTGTCACGATGTCCGCGTCAAGGCCGTCGACCACGGCCCGCGCCTGCTTGCCCGAGCCTCCATGCGACTGCTTGATGACGACCGCTTGGCCTTTTTCTTTCTGCCAATATTTCACGAACGCCGCATTGAATTCCTGATACAGCTCGCGTGTCGGATCGTACGAAGCATTTAACAAAGTGATGTCCCCTGCGTGCACGACGAGCGGGTGTGCCGCAATGAGCCAAGCCCCCAGCGCAATGAACATTTTTGAGAGGATCGTCATTTTCTGTTCCTTTCCTTTATTCCTAATTGGACGACTATTCTGGCCATCAAAACGCGAGCTGTAACCGGGTAAAGAACGCCCGTTCATCCGGACGGTCTTGCACATTGGTTCCGGCGGCATTGATCGGGGTACTGTCGATCCCTGCGCCACCATCAAATCTCGTTTCTAAATAATTCAATGCGACCCTCACATTCGTGTTCAGATACCAGTTCAGACCGACCGCCCAGGAGCGAGCGCGTTTTGCGCTTGCAGAAAGATCCGCATAACCTCCGGTGAATGCCGTGCCTGCCGGGTTCTTGAAGGTGTCTGCGTCTAGAGCGAGTTCGTTATACCGCCCCACGACCTCCCAGGCACCCCATCCTTTGCCAAAATCAAAACTTTCGATCGGCTTGACGCCTCTAAATGAAGCCTGTTCACCAGTCAAGAAATAGGATACGGTGACATTCCATGCTTGGTGATGCAGCGTTTTTCCGCTGTTCGGCGTGAAAACTGTATTGGACCCTACCCCACCCGCAGGAGGTGAACCGCCGGTCGTCAAACTGACATCTTGGATGACTTGCGCATATTCGCTGAGGATGCTGAACGATCCGATGAAATAGTAGGCCTGCGGTGAAACACGGATACGGACTCCGTCGGCTACCGCTGCGCTGCTATACCGAAAGAACGTATTCTGGCCTTCCGATAGATAGCTGGGTAGGCCGTTTCTTGTGGAATCTGCCGCGGTCGTGTCGGTAAAGTTCAGGTTTCTCTCGCCGCTCACATCCGTGTATGTGGCGGCCGCCCCAATACCCAAACCGCTCAATGCCGAATCGTCATTCACGAATGGCGTAGCAAAGAGCCGTCCTGTGAACTCTTTCCGACTATTGAACTCAGGGCCTGTACTGATATTGCCTCCATCGCTGACTCCGTTCACCAAGCCGAATGCGTAATTCAATCTATCCCCAAAAACATCGCCATGTATTGCGATACCCAGATCACGATTGGGCAAAACAGTATTCGTCACGTAACTTCTTTCGATGAATTTGATGTCGGAGGCGCTTTGTAAACGCTCCAACCCGACAAAGCTTTTGAATTTACCGGCGCGGACCTTAAATGCGGGACTGAACCTAGCATCTAGGTAGGCATCGACCACTGTCGCGGAACCCATCCCAAATTCGGGGCGAAAGCGAAAATCATACTTTCCAAACAAGGTCCCTTCCATAATTGGGCGAAGGCGACGCAAGTACCATGAGTCACTCGCCTCATGGAATCCGTCGGCATTTAAATCACCGGCACGCTGATCGTTGCGGTTGCGAATATCATTGGCGCCGTCAAAATAAAGCCGATGATCGGCCTGTATGATGCCGCGGAACCTAATGACATGGTTCCCATCGGCGGATTCCAACGAAAATCCGCCCGTCCGACTCGAATATCCCGCGCTGCTAAACTTCACGACCGGTCTCGCTTTCTTGGCTGTTTCTGCGGCTTCCTGTTCCAGCTCTCGCTTCCGCTTCAGAATGCGGATCTCCTGATCCAATTCCTCAAACCGCTGTTCTATAGATTTCGGGGTCTGTCCCGCCTCTTCTGCGTTAGCCTGCACTCCCAATCCGAGGGCAATGCTCGTGACTATCACGACTCTCCCGAACAACCATGACTTCCTCATCTGAGAATCTCCTTCTCATGAAGGGAATCTCCGGTTGTCCGGTCAATCCACCGATTAGAATATTCACTGCTGCAGCATCGGCTTCCAGTTATGTGGATGGCCGATCTGCCGTGCGACCTCTCTTTCTATAAACAGCGTCGATTAGTCATTGTTCGATCATCAGATTAAGGACGATCAAAGCGCGTCTTCTCTTTTCGTTCGATCTGCACCACTTTGGAGTCGTGAACGATGATCTCGACGGACCCAAACCGAATCCCTTTCAAGGCCAGCAGGATTGCCTGCTCGACAGTTCTGGCTGAGTATGGATTCGCGATGTCTTGATCTGTTCCAGACACGTTTATAACTTTTCTTTTCGTGACGGCTTAATTAATCTTTATATTACCGATAATGATTAGTAGTACTGTTTATAATAAAACTAAAGTTTATTTGTCAATAATATCAATAATAAAACTTACGCGCCTAAATAAATGAAGTTATCATTCAACTACTTCAAGCCAAACATACAAGAATGAGTAAATTATAATTGACATATGACAATTATATTTGCTACAAACCGTCTCCATGAGAAAGCGGATCAAACAGCACGAAACCCCCGTTCAGTTTTTCAATCACCTTAAGTCCGTTCGCACAAAGAAGGGTTTCTCTCAGAGCGAACTCGCCGATCGAGCGGGTATTACAAGACAGGCTGTCTCTTCCATTGAGTCGAATCTGTACTTGCCGACGACAGCAGTCGCCCTCCGGTTGGCCTCGGTTCTGGCTTGTCGCGTCGAAGATCTGTTCAGCCTTGCTCAAACAGAAGATAGTATTGAAGGCATTCTTATCGGCCGGCTCCCCCAAGCGGAGACGCAGACTCAACCGATCCGCGTCAAAGTTTCGACCGTTGGAAAACGGACAGTCGTGCGGCCTGTCGCCGACTTGGGAGAACAACTTGTCTTTGCAGTTCCCGCCGATGGATATATCACCGACACCTCCGGCAAGCTGTCTCGCGCTACGGTCCGCGTAAAACTCTCGCGCGATCGAAAAGCCATCCAACAAGAAATCTCCGTGGCAGGATGCGATCCAGCTATTTTTCTGGCCGGCGAACATTTACGACGACAAAAAGATCAGACCACGATCGTCGGGTGGTCGATGGGAAGCATGGCCGCGCTGAAGGCTTTGCAGCGCGGTGAAGTCCATGTTGCCGGACTGCATCTTTTTGATCCGACCACCGGCGAATCGAACATGCCGTTCCTTCGACGATACCTGAAAGGATCTGGCTATGAGGTCGTGACCTTCGCCACGTGGGAAGAGGGATTTTTAGTTCGCCAGGGCAATCCCTTGTCCATTCATACCGTTGCCGATCTTGTTGAACCGTCGGTAATTCTGGTCAATCGGGAAGAAGGCTCTGGGGCACGACTGCTGCTTGATCAACGAGTGCGAGCATCCGGAATAGAACCGACGCAAGTTCAAGGGTACGAAATGATCGTGCTTTCTCATTTTGAAGTGGCCCGAGCCATCGCGGGCCGTCGGGCAGATGTCGGAATCGGGGTTCGATCCGCCGCGCAACTCTTTGGGCTCGACTTCGTCCCACTACAAACCGCGCGCTACGATCTTGTCGTGCCCAAGTCTCATCTGAAGTCCCATCCGACGTTAACCCATTTGTTTGAGACCATCGTCAGTGGTCCGTTTCGAAACGAAATCGAAGCTTTGGGAGGATACGACACCAGCGAAACTGGGAAAGTCCACGCCTTGCGAGTCGTTTAACTACTTTCTCGCCAGCTTAACAACACACTTTCAACAACCGCAGGAATTAAGAGGAAGCTATGTCGAAGAAATCGTTGTGGAGAGTTTTACTCACGGTGCCGCTCCTGCTTTTTGAAATGAACACGGCAGCAGCCGTCGAATATGGCGAAGTGGTCCAGGAAAACCCGTACGCATGCGGATCAACCGCCCCCGGGATCAGTGAGAAGCGATCCCCCGAAATCCCGTGCGGAACCTGGACTTTTAAGAGCACGGAAGATCCGGTGTTCAAGTTCATGCGGGATACCGGATGGATTACCAATGAGCGATATTTTGCCGTCTCAGAACAGACCGGGAAAAACTGGATCGAGCCGGCCGATGCGATCCTCAATCGCCGGAAGGACATCGACTGGAATCGCTACCTCAAAACTGGGCTGCACCTCCCCGACTGGATCGATCTCGGGCTTGAAAACCGGACCAGATTTGAATCGTATGACCATCCCTGGCGGGCGAGCCAAAAAATTGGGAATGGAGCGACGGATTCGCAAATTCCTATGCGGTCGCGGCTTCGTATTGGATTGGGCGGCAACGGACCCTTGCGATTCCTGTTCGAGGGTCAAGATTCGCGTTCGTTTGATAATGGAGAGCCTGGATCTTTCCGGGACTCGACCATGATCAATGAATTCGACGTGAACCAGTTGTTTGGCGCCTTGAAATTGGATAATGTCCTGGGAACCGGGTTGCGGACCGATGTTCTCTTTGGACGGTTTACCATGGATGTCGGCAACCGACGGCTGATTGCGAGAAACGACTATCGAAACACCACCAACGCCTTCGATGGGTTTCAATGGCAAATCAGTCGGGCCAAAACCTGGAAGCTCAGGGCATTCGTCACAGAGCCGGTCATCCGATTCCTTGAGCAGCTCGACGAACAAAACAGCAAGTCGCTCTTTTGGGGCACCTATTTTGAGAGCCAGCATTTCCGCTGGTTTAACCTGGACGCTTACTACCTGGGGTTGAACGATAAGCTGCCTGCGAATGTAACCAACCGTCGCACCTATTCCACGTTTGGCGGCCGTCTGTACAAAGACCCCAAGCCGGGCGAAATGGACTATGAAATCGAGACCACCTGGCAGATCGGCCACCGAGGCGCGACCAAACACTTCGCCTATTTTCAGCATCTGGATCTCGGCTATATGTTCAACCTCCCCTGGACGCCCAGACTGATGTTTCAATTCGATTACGTCAGCGGCGATCGCAAGCCGGGCGATAGTCAGGACGGAGGGTTCGATACGTTATATGGAGCGCGCAACTTTGAATACAACATGACCAGCATGTGGGGGCCGTTTTACCGAACCAACCTCATTACACCGGGTTGGCGGCTGATCGTCAACCCCACACCCAATTGGATTTTGGAAGTCAAACATCGCGTCTGGTATCTCGCGCAGAGCAGGGATTTCTTCGGCAGTTCCGGACTCCGAGACCCGACCGGGAGCGCCGGCACTTCGCTGGGGCAGGATATGCAACTTCGCGCCAGGTGGGCGGTCAGCAAGAACCTGGACTTTGACGCCGGCTATATCCATTGGTTCAAGGGCTCCTATTTCGACAGTCCCGTGATCTTGGCCCAAATGCCGACCGGCGGGAACAAAGATAGTGATTACTTCTATTTTCAAATGCGAATCAGGATCTAGAAAGGAAGGAATGATCATGAAACAGCGGATTCTTGCCTGGTGTCTGGTGATCATAGCGTGCACAGCGGTGACCCCGGCGTTCGCCGAACAGGCCCTCGTCGCCGTCGCCGCCAATTTCGTTCCCCCGTTCCGCGAGGTGGCAATGGAGTTTGAAAAGGCGACGAGCCATAACCTCCGGGTCGCAGCAGGTTCTTCCGGGAATTTCTTTGCGCAGATCAAGAACGGGGCGCCGTTCGACGTGTTCTTCTCCGCCGATAATGAACGACCCAAGAAGTTGGAAGAGGAAGGATTTGGGGTCAAGAACTCACGCTTCACCTATGCCATCGGCCGTGTCGTGCTGTGGAGTCCGACTGCCGACTTGGTGAAGGGAGAAGAGACGTTGCGCTCGAAAACTTTCAAACGCCTGGCCATGGCGAACCCCAAGACCGCGCCGTACGGAGTTGCGGCGATGCAGGCCATGCAAAAGCTGGAACTCTGGGAGAGCTTACAGCCCCATATTGTCATGGGAGAGAATCTTGGTCAGACCATCGGGTTTATGGAGTCCGGCAATGCCCAGTTGGGCTTCGTGGCCTTGTCCCAAATCATGGATCCGAAGGTCAAGGGGAAGGGAAGTCACTGGCACGTTCCTACCAATTTGCACGAACCGATCCAGCAAGACGTGATCTTGCTGACGAAAGCAAAGGATAACCAAGCGGCAAAAGCCCTCATGGAGTACATGAAGGGTCCGGAGGCAAAAGCCATTATCGAACGCTATGGTTATGAACTGAAGTAGGCAAGCGGAGCCAGACCAGCATCAGGAGTACATGTGGGAGTCTTGACAGACCTGGATCTTAACGCGCTGTGGGTCAGTGTGCGCCTGGCCACGATGACCGTGCTCGTGCTGTTGATTGTGGGGACTCCCCTCGCCTGGTGGCTGGCCCATACTCGATCCCGGTTCAGACCTGTCGTGGAAGCAGCGGTCGCGCTCCCGATCGTGCTTCCCCCGACTGTCCTGGGATTCTACATCCTCGTCGCGCTGGGCCCCTACGGGCCGCTCGGCCGGTTTGCCAACCTGTCGCTTGCATTTACCTTCACCGGGCTGGTCATCGCCTCGGTCTTTTATTCAATGCCGTTCGTGATCCAGCCGCTGCAAAGCGCGTTTGAAGCCGTCGGCAAGGCTCCGCTGGAAGCAGCCTGGTCGCTCCGCGCCTCACAGTGGGATGCGTTTCTGACGGTCATCTCCCCGATCGCGCTGCGAGGCTATATCAGCGCGATCGTCCTTGGGTTTGCGCACACGATGGGAGAGTTCGGAGTGGTGCTGATGGTCGGAGGGTCGATCCCGGGACAAACCCGTGTCCTCTCGACGACGGTCTTTGAGCATGTGGAAGTTATGGAATACAGTCAGGCGCATACGATTTCCGCTTTCATGCTGATCTTTTCTTTCCTGGTGTTGTTGGCGGTGTACATCGTGAACCGCCGATTTCCCATCCATGTGTCATGAGCCGTTTGCTGGCACGCTTTGCTGTGCGATTTCCGGCCTTTCATCTGGACGTTGATCTGGATGTTCCCCTGTCGGGCATAACCGCTATTTTCGGACCATCTGGGTCTGGGAAAACCACTCTTTTAAGGTGCTTGGCTGGGCTTGAACGGGTTCCACATGGCTTCATACAGTTCGGCAACGACGTCTGGCAGGATGAGAAGAGAAGCCTATGCCTGCCGCTCTATAAACGCCCGGTCGGGTATGTCTTCCAAGAACCTCGCTTGTTCCCCCATTACAACGTACGCGCAAATCTTCTGTACGGATACACGCGTATCCCTTCGGAAGCACGCCGCATTGCGCTTGAGCAGGTCGTTGATATCCTAGGAATCGGACATTTGCTCGATCGGCGCATCCACCATTTATCCGGCGGCGAGCAACAACGGGTGGCGATCGGTCGGGCGCTGCTGACCAGCCCTGAGCTCTTATTGTTGGATGAGCCGCTCGCCTCGCTCGATATTCAACGCAAGCAAGAACTCCTTCCCTTCATCCGCCGTCTTCATGAGGAACTGCGTATTCCGGTGATATACGTGAGTCATGCGACCAATGAAATCCTCCAACTCGCCGACTGTGTCGTGCTTTTGAAGGAGGGAACGGTCGTCGGGGTCGGCACGCTCAATGAGATGCTGACCTCGCTTCGATTTCGAGGGAGCTTTGGATCGCATCGAGTCGGCGGCGTCCTGGAGACTCATGTGATCGGCCATGATTCTCAGTACCGTCTGACTCAGCTGGAATTCAAGGGCCAATCCTTGTTTGTACCGCTTCAGCCGGTATCTGTCGGGCAGTCCGTACGCATCCATATCTTTTCGAACGATGTCAGTCTGGTTGTAGGGCGGACTCATTCGCCGACAAGCGTGTTGAACATTCTTGAGGCGACGATTCTGGAAATCCAGGAAACGGATCAGTCATCGGTAGACGTGCTCTTGGATATCGGAGCGCCACTGGTTGCCAGCATCACCAGGAAATCGCTCGTAAATCTTGGACTGAAACCAGGACATCGAGTCTTCGCGCATATCAAAGCCGTGGCGCTGAATGAAGAACTGGTGGAATAGCAGGCGTGTTTTCGGACAACACGATCCTATGCTATCGACAAGTCCGGCGCACGCAACGTCTCGACTATCATTCGAGTCCAGGTAATCGATCCACCGTTGCCACATCACGCACCTAACCCCGTTCGGTCAGTATTTGTCGAAGGACACCGGACTGTCGGGCTTCACTTAATGAAAGTTGACCGCCATTGCCTATCGGCTGAACACATGCCCTCACAAGTGTCTCAACTTTGCGATGTCCTGGAAGTCTATGCGCACGTGCGCCATAATTCACCTCTTGCACTTGGAACTGCCCCGCACTACTTGAATCAGGACAAGAGGAGAGTCCATGTCGAAGAAGGTTTTTTGGTGTGTCTTGCTGACTGTGTCGCTTCTTATAGGGTCAGACAGGGCGAAGGCCGTCGAGTATGGAGAACTGGTACAGAAGGACGGGAAATGGGCGTTCAAGAGCACGGAAGACCCAGTCTTTAAGCTCATGCGAAATACTGGGTGGATTACAAATGAGCAATATTTCCAAGTTTCGGAACGCACCGGACAGAACTGGATCGAGCCGGCCGATGCGCTCCTCAATCGACGACGGCAGATCGAATGGAATCGATACCTCAAAACCGGGCTGCACCTTCCTGACTGGATCGACCTGGGGCTCGAGCAACGCACACGATTCGAGTCGTATGACCACCCTTGGCGGTCGAGCCAGGCGATTGGAGACGGACGGACGGATGCACAAATTCTTATGCGGTCGAGGCTCCGTTTCGGGCTTGGCGGGAATGGTCCGTTGAGATTCTTCTTTGAAGGTCAGGACGCGCGTGGCTTTCTCAATGGATCCCCCGGCGCCTTCCGTGATAACACGACGGTCGATGAATTCGATATTTTACAACAGTAGTGTCCGGAGATCACAT
>JAFEBM010000045.1:0-206 GCA_018242685.1 Nitrospira sp.
TTCGAACTGCTGGAGCGTGCCCCGATGGGCGGCTTCCCGATCACTCAGCTCCACCTCCAGCTGATGAACACGGCCTTGCACTGACTCTAGTTTCTCCAGGTGAGCACGGAGGCGATCTCGATCGGCGAGGTCTTCGTTAAGTTGGGTAATATGCTCGCGCAGAACGCGAATTTCTTCCTTCAAGACCTCGTGCGTCTGTTCGGCAG
>JAFEBM010000045.1:281-8876 GCA_018242685.1 Nitrospira sp.
GTCTTGCATCGACGCCAACTTCTCAGCCTGGGCGCGGAGTCGGTCTCGGTCGGCGAGCCCCTCGTTGAGTTGGGCGATATGCTCGCGCAGGACCCGGATTTCTTCCTTCAAAACCTCGTGCGTCTGTTCGGCAGCCTGACAAGCCTGTTGCGCCCCGCGAAGTTCGTTGACCAGCGCAGCAATAGTCGAATTGAGCTCGCTCACGCGTTGGCGTGCCGCAACCCCTTCAGCTTCCACATCCGTCAGCCGTTTCGACCGTTGAGCCAATTCTGCTTCGAGCGTCTTCAGTTGCTCGCCGCGGGCGGTCAGCTCTCGTTGGGCCGAGGAGAACTGCGTCTCGGACGACATAACCTTCTGTTCAAGAAGCTGCATCGCCGCGGTCTTCACCTTCAAATCGTGCGACGTCGTCTCCAACGCCCGTTCCTTGACCCGCAGTAGATTGGCAAGCTCCTGGTATTGTTGCTCGAGAGAATCTTTTGGGGGAGGCTGCAACCATCTGCCTAATGTGCTCATGGTGTATTCCGTCCTTACATCAGCAATTCGAGGCGGTGGTTCCGTTGAAGGCTTGTTTGAGGTCCCTCATAAGGGGGACGTGTCAAGCCCTCGCTCATTGTGATCAACGAATTCGTGAACCGGTGACTGGTCATGGACAGCTTAATAGTTTCGGCGGGAGGTGGGATGTACACCACATCGAGAAGTATCAACGCCACGACACCGCCGGTGAGAACCCCCGCACGCCTCATGAGCTCAGCTCGCTGTGGATGATGTGACTACCGGGGTGCGAGACGCCACGGTACCACATTTGATAATAAATGTACTAGGCTAAGATTTACCACTCAAGTAAGCGGCTGTACGGGCCCGGTGAAGGGATGGCATAGGAAGCGCAGAACATCTGGGGAATTCACCAGTCTCATCACGGAAGTAGAAACAGTATGCTTTGCTTATGTTACCCCCTGCCATCCTACACAAAAATGAACCGGGCAGACTTCCTATGCGCTGGTGGGCGATCATGCTCCGGGGATTACTCGGGATTCTCCTCGGCATCGTGGCGTTCTTCATGCCGGTTGCCACCTTGCTCGCGCTCGTCTATCTGTTCGGAGCCTATGTCTTCTTCGACGGAGTCTTCAACCTCATGGCTGCATGGCGACACACCAATGGGCAGAAGCCTTGGTGGGCTCTGCTGTTGTCAGGCATCGCTGGAATCGGTGCGGCTGCAATCAGTTTTGTCTGGCCCGGCCTCACCGCACTTGCGTTGGTGTATGTGGTTTCGGCCTGGGCGCTTATTACCGGAGGGTTACAAATTGCAGCTGCGGTGAAACTGCGCAAAGAAATAGAGGGTGAATGGTTGTTGGCCCTTTCCGGTCTCCTGTCGATAGTCCTCGGCTTCCTCCTTGTCTTCCTTCCTGAAGCAGGCGCGATCGGGTTGGTCTGGTATCTTGGCGCGTATGCTGTTGTATTCGGCATCCTGATGGTCGCCCTGAGTTGGCGCTTACGAACCCGTCAAGCGCGCGATCATTCCCATCCTGCCCAGGTGGCTGCGTAAGATCTGCTGCTTTTGCTCAAGAAGCACATCGATTGAGCAAGAAAGAGGTCGATAGAAGTGCAGTCCCTCGCGCACCTCGTTTTCCCTTAACACTTCGGGAATCTCAACTTTGGACTCGGGTAACCCCTAGCTCAGTTGACCTTATCGGCAACAGATAATGTCGGATCGCCGATACAGAACCTTCATCTGCTTAGGATCTGTATGGTGGGTGATATGGCTACTTATCGTCATCATCTAAATTCCCGCATGGAGGTATTATGAAACGCACTGGATCTGCCATATGGCAAGGCGATCTGAAGACCGGTAAGGGGACCGTTTCTACGGAGAGCGGGGTTTTGTCACAAACCCAATACTCGTTTTCAACCAGGTTCGAGAAGGGTAAAGGGACAAATCCCGAAGAACTCGTCGCTGCCGCCCATGCCGGTTGTTTTTCGATGGCGCTCTCGGCTCAGTTGGGCGAGGATGGCCTGGCTGCGGAAAAACTGGAAACGACGGCCGCTGTCACCTTCGATAAGACAGCGATCGGATGGACCGTGACCAGCGTGCACCTCGATGTGAAAGGCAAAGTCCCCAAAGCCGATGAAGCAGCCTGGAACAAGGCCACACAAGCGGCCAAAACCGGTTGCCCCATCTCTCGGCTCTTGAACACAACGATTACGATGGATGCCAAGCTGGAGCGTTGAGCATGGTGGCCGCCCGGTTCGATTCCGATGTGTTGGCGTTCTTGTTGGAGCTGGTCTAGCAGCGACGTTGATACCTTGTGTTGAGAGATCAGGGAGCAATGGTTGATGAACGAGGACAGGCGAGTTGACAGCGAGAGCGCGCATCACGCACCGGCCGCTTCACCGTTAAACCGGCGACAGTTCTTGGCCGGCGGCGCCTCGCTCCTGGCAATCAGCGCATCGCCGGCGCTGGCCGGTGTGCAGGCCGAAGAACGAAGTGACGCGATCGATCCCACGCGCGTGCCCGGTGCTTCGCCGCGCTCCTATGGTGAGCGTTCGCCTTTTGAAAAACAGACGCGATTAGTCGCCAACGCCTCTTCGACCACTCCGCTCCAAGACCTGCAAGGAATCATCACTCCTTCCGCTCTCCACTTTGAACGACACCACAACGGTGTGCCCGCGATCGACCCAGCCCGCCATCGCTTGCTGATCCACGGACTGGTCGATCGGCCGATGATCTTCACGGTCGAGGAGCTGAAGCGATTTCCATCGGTCTCCCGCGTTGCGTTCCTTGAATGTTCGGGCAACAGCCGAGATGGGTGGGATAAAGCGCAGGATTTGACTGTCCGGCACCTGCATGGTCTGACGAGCACCAGTGAGTGGACCGGCATCAAACTCTCGACATTGTTGGAAGCGGCAGAGATCAGGCGACAGGCGACATGGATGTTGGCTGAAGGAGGAGATGCAGCCGCACTAACCCGCAGTGTCCCGTTGACCGATGACGTCCTGAACGAAGCGATGGTGTGTTATGGACAGAACGGCGAAGCGTTGCGGCCTGAGCAGGGCTACCCGCTGCGGCTGCTGTTGCCCGGCTTCGAGGGCAATATCAATGTGAAGTGGCTGAGGCGGTTGAAGCTGGGATCGGCGCCGTTCATGACAAGATGGGAGACCGCGACGTACACCGATCTCATGCCGGACG
The DNA here is from genome assembly GCA_018242685.1 of Nitrospira sp. Lineage (GTDB taxonomy): Bacteria > Nitrospirota > Nitrospiria > Nitrospirales > Nitrospiraceae > Nitrospira_D. Next base: position 3,466 of record JAFEBM010000045.1, read on the forward strand.
GGAAAGCCTATCAATTCAGTCTCGTCATGGAGGCCAAGTCGGTTATCATGAGACCTTCCGGGAAACAACGACTTCACCCGGGTTTCCACGAGATTCAGGGACTTGCCTGGAGCGGGCGCGGGTGCATCACGACCGTGGACGTCACGGTAGACGCAGGTCGAACCTGGCAAGCAGCACGACTACAAGAGCCTGTGTTACCCAAGTGTCATACGCGCTTTCGTCTCCCATGGAGATGGGATGGTCAAGAGACCATCATTCAAAGTCGCTGCACCGATGACACAGGATACCGGCAGCCGACCCGCGAATCGCTCATCAAAGTACGCGGGACTCATTCGAGCTACCATTACAACGGGATTCAGAGCTGGAAGATCGAACGAAACGGTATTGTGAAGAACGTCCATGTGTAAATCTCCGCCGTCTTCATAGGCCTCGTCTACTCGATCGCACCGATGGTCTGGTCGGCGATCAGCAAGAAGCGGCCTATGGCCTGGGCCGCCTCGCAACGGCCAGGGATGATTTACCTCTAAGTTTCTGTGCCGAGGGCTATTACGGCCAGTTCCACTTGGTTAGAACAAGAGAATCATTATGCCACGGCTCAAGGACAAAGTTGTAATTGTTACCGGCAGCAACAGCGGAATCGGCAAGGCGATTGCCCTTCGGTTTGGTCAGGAAGGAGCGAAGGTGATCGTCGCCGCAAGGCGGTTGCAGTTATGTGAACAGACTGTTTCGCAAATCAGGATGCAGGGTGGGGAAGCATGGCCGATCCAGACCGATGTCGCCGACGAGCGCCAGGTGGAACGATTGATTGCTGACACAGTGGCCCACTATGGCCGGATCGATATTCTCGTCAATAATGCCGGTATCGGCGGTGGGAGGCGTTTGGCTGACACAAGCACCGAGGCCTTCGATCAGGTGATGAACGTCAATTTGCGCGGCACATTCTTCTGCTGCCGGGCAGGCTTTCGACAGATGCAGCAGCAGGGCTGCGGCGTGATTATCAACATGTCAAGCGTGGCCGGGCTGCAAGCCTGGGCGGGCACTGGAACCTACAGCGCATCAAAACATGGCATCATGGCGCTCACCAAATCATTGGCCGATGAAGGTCGAGCCCACCACATCAAAGTCAGTGCCATCTGTCCAGGGGGCGTTGCAGACGAGTTGGTCGACGCATCTCCGGCGGACATCGAGCGCAGCGAAAAGATCGATCCGTATGATGTGGCTGAAGCGGCTGTGTATCTCTCGACGCTGGGGAAGTATGCTGTGGTGCACCACATCGTCATCGATCGGTTCGGCGCCGAGTGGTGAAGCGCCTCAAGCGAGATCGACAGCTGTCTGTATCAATGGCAATTACGGGCTAGATGTGGTCGGCATTACTGGGAGAACAGCTCAGTTGCAGTGAGCATGGGCTCACCCTTCATGCGGTGAGCCCATAGGCATTATGAATAGCACAAATTTCGCTCGCGCAGAATCTTAAGCGTGCACTTTCTGATGATCGTCTCTCCGCCTGCGGAGGTTCGTTCCGATGCGAGTCCGCTCGCCTTCATACCCAAGGGCCGTATAGTACAACGCGCGGTCAAAAAATTTACCGAGGACATGCATGAGTTCCAACTCACCGTGGAGCTCGACGGCACTATCGGACAACCCTTCTCGCTGGACAAAAGCCACCATATGGTCTCTGGTCGCGGTGATCGCCCAGAGGAAATGGCTATAGGCGACACCTTGCGAAGCTCGCCGTGCCCCCAGCTCCGTGTAGCGGCGCTCGATCTCGGCCTCCGTCATATCCATCAACCAATTGTTCAAGTTCTGGTAGATCTCACGGGTGCGGGCTTGGAGTTCGTTTGGTGGGACCTTGCGCAGGTCGCTGCAGCGTGGAGAATTCCATACTTTCTCGCTGAGCTCTTGGGCAAGCTGTTCGGAGTTTTTCTCGATCAGTTTCACCAACCGGCCAGCCAGCATAGCGCACCTCCATCGTGAGCGGTTATGTTATGTAGGGGAATGCATGGGGCCCCCTCCTCACCGAGGAAACATTACTTGAATGGTAGCTCCAACGTCAATGACACGTTTGTCGGGGCTGGACTGGTAAATGCCGTACTCCTCTATCCTGGTAAATGCCGTACTTCCGCATCGATGTACGAAACAGGCTCAGTTTGGGAGTGCTGCATTCAACCGTTTCCACTGATCTCGTCGCAGACAAACGCAGCTTTATTCGGATAGAGCAGGGGACCCATGTCGCCTTGAACTTCCCTCACCCATTTGCTATTCTTCGCATGCTTTTCGTAGTCGACGTATCTCTTCCACATCACACACGATTCTAAGGAGTACTCACATGGCCGGCATCAAGCGGGCGTTGATTAGTGTTTCGGATAAGACCGGAGTCATCGAGATGGCGAAGGGGCTGGAAGCGCTCGGCGCGGAAATTTTGTCCACGGGAGGAACGGCCAAAGCGTTGCGCGACGCAGGGGTGAAAGTTACGGATGTCGCGGCCTATACGGGATCGCCGGAGATTCTCGATGGCCGGGTCAAAACGTTGCATCCCAAAATCCATGGCGGCTTGCTGGGGCGCCGGTCGCTTCCGACGCATGTCGAGCAGATGACTCAACATGGGATCGGTTCGATTGATGTGGTCGTGGTCAATCTCTACCCTTTTGAAGCCACGATCGCCAAACCCGACTGCCGTTTCGAGGATGCCATTGAAAATATCGATATCGGCGGCCCGTCCATGTTGCGGTCGGCGGCTAAGAATCATGACGATGTGTTGGTCGTGGTCGATCCGGCCGATTATTCGCGCGTGCTGGATGCCGTGACCGGCAATACGGTGACATCCGCGCTGCGCCGTGAGTTGGCGATGAAGGTCTTCCAGCATACATCGCGCTATGACGGATTGATCGCGGGTTATTTGGAGAAGCATGCGAAAGGCGGGGAGGTTAAGTTCCCAAAAGTCTTGTCGCTTCAGTTTGAGTTGGCGGAATCCCTCCGCTACGGAGAAAATCCTCACCAACAAGGTGCGTTCTATCGCGAATTGGACAGCAAGGAGCCATCGGTTTCTCGTGGGAAGATCTTGCACGGCAAAGCGATGTCCTACAATAACTTCCTCGATGCGAATTCCGCGCTCGAGCTGGTGAAGGAATATGAGGAGACGGCCGTCGCGATCATCAAGCACAACAATCCCTGTGGTGTGGCGCTCGGTGAGACACCGGTGGAAGCATATGTCAAGGCGAGGGAGACAGATCCCGTGTCTGCCTTCGGCGGCGTGATTGCCTTCAACCGACCGGTGGATATGGCGGCTGCCAAGGAAATTACCTCCACATTTGTCGAGGTCGTGATCGCTCCAGGATTTGCTGAAGATGCATTGATCGAATTGAAGCGGAAGAAGGATCTGCGTTTATTGGACGTAGGTCCCTTGACGAAGGTGAAGCAGGAGGGGTTCGACCTGAAGAAACTTGTCGGCGGGCTCATCGTACAGGATCGCGATCTCGGTGCCTTGTCGGATCTTCGGACGCTTGCCGTGCCGACCATCCGTAAGCCGACGGATGAAGAATATGCCGCTTGTGCGTTTGCGTGGAAAGTCTGCAAACACGTCAAGTCCAACGCCATCATTTATGCCAAGCCTGGCCAGACCGTCGGTATCGGGGCAGGTCAAATGAGTCGTGTGGATTCCGTGAAGTTGGCGGCCATGAAAGCGCAAATGCCGGTTAAAGGCTGCATCATGGCTTCCGACGCGTTCTTTCCGTTCCGCGATGGGCTCGATGCCGCAGCCGAAGTCGGTATTACAGCCGTCATTCAACCAGGCGGATCGATCCGAGACGCAGAGGTCGTCAAGGCCGCAGATGAACATGGGATGGCGATGATTCTCACCGGCATGCGCCATTTCCGCCATTGATCGGCAGCTGAAATTGCCTCTCGCTGCGTTCTCGGTCGCCCGTCCACCTCAACGTATCAGAAAGCGTACGCATTGATGTCCGAGCTTCCTGCGGCCTTGCGACAGGCCATTTTGAGCAGCCTCTTCATCTTTCCTACTTAAAGAGAATCTATGAAAATACTCGTGGTCGGCAGCGGAGGACGTGAGCATGCGATGGTTTGGAAACTCACACAGAGTCCCCGCAAACCGGCACTTTACTGCGCCCCCGGTAATGCAGGCATTGCTTCATCGGCAATATGCATCCCCATTAAGTCGGACGACGTTGCCGGTCTAAAAGACTTTGCGCTTCGAGAAAAGATTGATGTGACGGTGATCGGGCCTGAAGCGCCTCTCGCGTTGGGCATCGTCGACGAATTCCGCAAAGCTCGGCTCAGAGTGTTTGGGCCGACCAGGAACGCCGCTCGTTTGGAAGCCAGTAAGATCTTCTCGAAGGAAGTCATGGCACAATCGAAGATTCGGACGGCTCACGCCAAGAGTTTCAAAAAGATCGCGGACGCCCTGGCCTATGTCGAACGGCAGGAGTTACCGATCGTGATCAAAGCGGACGGACTGGCCCAGGGGAAAGGCGTCGTCATTGCCATCACGCGTCAGCAGGCACAACAGGCGATCGTGGATTCGATGGAAAAGGCCGTGTTTGGTCAAGCTGGTACACAGGTGCTGGTCGAACAGTTTCTCGACGGCGAGGAATTGACGATTATGGCGTTTACCGACGGCAAGACGGTGGTACCGATGCCGCCGGCGCAGGATCATAAGCGGGTCGGTAACGGTGACACGGGCCTGAATACTGGCGGAATGGGCGCCTATTGTCCTGCACCGTTGGGAACACCCGAACTCCAAGATCGGGTCCGTCTCGAGGTCTTACAGCCGATGGTGGACGCCATGGCACGGCTCGGTTCGCCGTTCCAAGGTGTGTTGTACGCAGGACTGATGCTGGTGAATGGAACGCCGTTCGTGCTCGAATTCAACGCTCGTATGGGAGATCCTGAAACACAAGTCGTGCTGCCCTTGCTCAAGACCGATTTTCTCGACGTCATCGAATCGGTGGTCGAACATCGACTCGATCAACTTCCCGTTGAGTGGCATCCGGACGCGACGGTCTGCGTGGTGATGGCATCGGGAGGCTATCCCGGTTCTTATCAACAGGGGATACCGCTCTCTGGACTCCATCCGACAACCATTTCGTCGGACTCCTCAATGGTCTTTCATGCTGGAACTGCACAGAAGGGCAATGAGATCGTGACAGCCGGAGGCCGCGTCCTCGGCGTTCTCGGTCGAGGGCGAACGTTATCCGAGGCACAACGCGAAGCCTATCGCGTCGTGAAGACGATCTCCTTTGATGGTTGTCATTTCCGAACGGACATCGCGCACCAGGCTCTCAAGACATAGCCCCGGACAATCCACCATTCATCGAGCGACCGATTCAACAATGTCGCCGATCGTATCCCACCTGTTGCCGGGATAGATCTACCTAGAGCAGTTTTGATTTAAGTGT
>JAFEBM010000046.1 GCA_018242685.1 Nitrospira sp.
ACATTATCATTTTGGGATTACAGGTCTGAGCAGAGCGGAAGAAAGTTTACACAGATGCATGGGATTGGTGTAAGGAAGCTCTTGAATAGGTGGAGGCGTTGCATGCCTGGCATTGCTCTCGTAACCGGCGCAAATAGAGGCATCGGCCTTGAGGTAGCCCGGCAACTGGCGGCGAAACAGTGGCGGGTGTTCCTGAGCGGGCGATCCCTCGATTCTATCGAACGAGCCGCTGTCTCCCTCTCCGCCTCATCCGTCACTCCCGTCGTCCTCGATGTCACTGATCAAGAAAGTATCGACCGGGCTGTGAAGGCCATCGCCCAGACCGTCGATCATCTCGACATTCTCGTGAACAATGCCGGCATCTTGGACGACAACGATGATTCGGTCCTCAATTTACCTGTTGATCGGCTCCGACGAATGTTTGAAACCAACACCATCGGTCCCCTGCTCGTCACTCAGGCTTTCGTCCCTCTGCTCCGCAAGAGTGCCGCCGCTCGAATCATCAACATCACGAGTGGAGTCGGACGGTTGACCGACATGGGTTCAGCAGTTCCAGCCTATGGCATTTCCAAAACGGCGCTCAACGGCGTAACGGGCAAATTCGCGGCGGCGCTGAAAAGCGCCGGCATAGCGGTGAATGCCGTGGACCCCGGCTGGGTACGGACTGAGATGGGTGGGAGCGAAGCGCCACGTTCAGTCGAGCAGGGCGCGGATACGATCGTCTGGCTGGCTACCGAGGCGCCTCAGTCGATGACCGGCCTATTCATCCGAGATCGTAAACCGATTCCGTGGTAAAGCATTCCTCCGGATTTTGAAAGTCTCGTTTAGGATTAAGACAATGACCGTTTGATCGGATCACCGCAATAAATTCGCCGACGGCTTGTCCAGATACTTCCTCGCGGTTTGCCAAGGTCACCATGCTATAATCTGTCCGATTATCGGACCTATGAGGTACACATGGAATATCCCATCATTCTGGAACAAGACCTGGAAGCTGGAGGATACGTGGTGTATTGCCCCACCTTAAAGGGTTGCGTCTCACAGGGCGATACCGAGGAAGAAGCCGTGGAGAACATCAAAGACGCCATCAAGACGTATCTCGCAAGCATCGAGGATCTTAAGCGTTTGAAAAAGCTGAGGACCGTCGAAGTCAGCGTATGACCAAGCTGCCTCAGGTCTCTCATGAACGTGTCGTGAGAGCCCTCAAACGCGCCGGCTTCTATGTCCTTCGCGAAGGCAAACATATCTCGATGACTGACGAAAAACATCTCGTCATTATTCCCCGTCACCACGTCATCAAACCTGGCACACTCAAACAAGTTCTAGACGCCGCCGAGATTTCCCCCGAATACTTCAAAGACCTTCTCTGAAAGAAAACCTCGCTCTTGCGCCTCACAGATCCGTTACCGCAATAAATTCGCCGACGGCTTGTCCATGTAGGTCAACAGTGCGATGAGTCCCGCCCCGATCGCCAGCCACGATAGGCCGCCTTTCCAATTTCTCTGACTGAACGCAAACACGCTGATCAGGAACACCAGCGCTCCCACAATACCGATGAACATCGAACCCGTCGCACTCATCGTTCCCTCCCGAGTAGAGATTCTTGTTTAGCATGTCGAGAAGGACGAACTCTATAAGTGGGCCAAGATTGCACAAGCCGCATTGAAAATCGAGTCGAATCGTGGAGGGAAAGAATGTCCGCGAGAAGCGCGTTTGCTACAGCAACCCAAGGAACTCCTCCACCGTGAGATCGGCCTGACGAATGATCGCACGAAGCGTCCCTCGATCCAGTTCTTTATGGTCAGGGACAACGAGTTGGGCGAACGGTTGATCGCGCCGAAGAATTACATGGCTACCTTCTTGTCGCCGAACTGTGAAACTCGCCCGCTCCAACGCTTTGATACAGGCTCGCCCCGAGATACTCGGTAGTTTGCTCATACGGCTATCAGCACCGCATCGAAACGCTCTTCAGGTACGGCGAGTTTGTCTTCCTCTAATGCAGCAACGTAACCACGAATGGCCTCACGGATGTTCGTTACAGCATCCTCCTTGCTCTTCCCTTGGCTGAGACAGCCCGGCAGGCTTGGACACTCGGCCACCCAATAGTCATCTTCCCCACGATAAATGATGACCTGTCTCACGATTCACCTCCCTGGCGAACATAGCCTGTTTCTGTTTCCATGTACCGCAACCTTACCATCATTGCAACAATAACCAGCAGACATTGAGTGTGCCTCTCAACTCGCCACCACCGGGGCCAGCGTCTCGTGCAGGACGGCTTCGAGGCAGCGGCGGCCCGTCGGTCTGAGTGTGGGCCATTTCTTCAGACTGAGCACTGAGGTGATCCCTAAGAGCGAGAAGAGACCATCGAGCAGCGAAGATTAAGCCGTCTTCTTGAGTCGCTTGCTCGCGTGCAACACGGTAAAGCCAATGACCTCGTCACCCTCATAGCGGATGATTAGATCTTCATCGGTCATCTCACTATCAGTGGCATGACTAGGTTTTTTGTAATTGACGTAGAGTGTGTCGGCTTCTGCATCATAGGTCAGCCAGACGGCATGCTGCGGCGCTCGGTTCACCAGCGGAATAAGCTTCAAGTACTCCTGAATATCCGCCATGGCCATACCTGCCTCCTCTTCGCCAGTGACCGAATGCGGCGGGTGAATCACTTCCCTTCCGCGAGCTGCTTCCGGAGCGTGGCAAGAGCCTCTTGGACCGTTAGCCCATGTCGATCGATGGATGCCAAGATCTCTGCAACAGAGCGCGTATCTCGTATCACTCGGGCTCTCGGGTTCACAGCTTTGAGGTCGAATGAAGCCGCGTCGATGGTGTCGGCCTTGGCTTGCGCCTCGCGCTGGGCTTTTTCGACGAGCGCCAGCTCTTCACGGCATGACTCAATGTTTGCTTCAGAAGCCTTCGCCCGCTTGATCGTGGAAATTTTGTCTTTCAGCGCAACAGCTTCATTGACCCGCTTCTCGACTTCGACCAAATGAGGCGCCATGTCGTCACGGGCTTTCGCGCGACGGGCCGTGAAATCAACGATCCAAGAAAAGTCACTCTCGGCTTCAGGCGTGCCACGTTGGGAAATCAGACGGGCGAAGGTTGGGAAGGTCTTGCCTTCATGTCCATCCTGCTTGTGCCAGTCGCCGACCAGCGTGGCAGGGAGCGCAGAATCATTCAGCACTTCGCCGGTTGGTCCCCAACCGAAGTGGGCCAGCGTCATCGGTGTCTTCTTGCCCACCTTCACATGGGAGAGATCATAGTACCAGATCCGTTCCGTTCTTTTTCCTTTGGTGAAGAAAAGAAGATTCGTCTTCACACCGGCTCCCGCAGTGGAGAACACGCCGCCAGGAAGACTGACGAGGCACCAGAGATCACATTCATCGAGCAGCTTGCGTTTCGTATCGACGAAAGCGCTCTCATTTGTGCGGAAGAGCAAGCCTTCATCAAGCACCACACCGCAACGGCCACCGGGTTTCCCGTTCAGTGGTAGCTTGAGATCAGAAAGGATATGCTGAAGGAACAGCACTTGGGTCGAGCTGGTTTCAAAGGTGTAGTTCTTCTGGGCATCCTTCCCTTCTTTTCCGCCGAAGGGTGGATTGGTGAGCACCGCATCAAAGGTTTCCGGCGCACCGTCGTAGAGACCCGCATAGGTTGATGTGTTGGACAGCGTGTTGCCGTGCCAGAGATTCGGTTGATCGATTCCATGCAAGACCAAATTTGCAAGCGCGATTGGAAAGACCAAATTCTCCTTCTCACGACCGTAGAAGGTGTCGTGTTTCAAGCGCTCCAGCTCAGTACTTGATACAGCAGGACCCAGTTTCTTCTCCAACAGTTCATAGGACTGTGCCAGAAAGCCGCCGGTGCCACAGCAGGGATCATAGACGGTTTCGCCGGGACGCGGATCGATCACCCGCACCATGGCCCGGATCACTTCGCGCGGCGTGAAAAACTGCCCGCCGTCCGAGTTCTTCTCACCCATCTTCAAGAGGAGGTCTTCGTAGACCTGCGAGAGCGTGAAGAAGTGCCGATCGTCGATGTGATCGATGCTGATTTCATTGACCCGGTCGAGGATGTCGCAAAGGTTTGTTTCCGAGTCCACCCGCACCTTCTCCACCGCCGTCATGATGCGACCAATCACCCGCTGCTTCGGCGTGGCAGCTTCGTTCGGCCTGCCGTCCGGCAAGACATCGAGGGTGTGGAGGTAAGGCAGCAACTCTTTGTTGACGAAGGCGAACAGATCGCCGATCTTGCCGGACAATTCCTTGCGTTTCCAGCCGATCTGCTTTCCTTCGGGAGTCCGCGCGTCGTTCTTTTCATCGTAGGGTGCCGCCCAATCTTGCCAGCGATAGGGCTCGCGCAGCGCCGGAATGAATGGTTTGCCCACCGCCTCCGCCGCCTCCCGGGCTCTGGCTTCCTGAGCGTCCAGAATGCGCAAGAAGAGAATCCACGTCAGCTCCGGCACATATTGCAGGGCGCTCGCGCAGTTCGACCGGCGCATGATGTCGCAGATCGACTTCACGAAGGCTGAGAGGGATTGGGTCGAGGCCAGCGCTCTTGGCGACTTGGTCCCCATAGGGTTCTGTTGTTTCCTAGCGCGTGGCATGCTCAGTGTTCCTCAAAAACCTTGGCGAGGAGACGAGCTGGGAGTTTTGCAATTTCTTTGAGTTGCGCCTGTGAGGCCTGTCGTGCTTGTTCGACAGCGGCGAGTTTCGCCTTGAGGTCCTTAACGATAAATTGTTGAACTTCTCGCTTGGGGACACAGAGGTGAAACTCTTCAAGCGTCGGCATATAGATTGTTTTATGGGTTGCACCGGTCGCCAGTGCACGAAGCTCATTACGAGACCGGATGAGCGCATACATGAGAAACTCCGGCTCAAGATCATCTCCACAGACCCAGTCGGCAAAGTCCTGGCTGGTTGCCATTGGTTGTCCCATGATGGTGACAAAGCCGACGGAAGCTGTTCGAGAGAAACAAACCGTTCCGCGAGGCAAGATTCGAGCGGCAGAATTCGCTATGCCTTTTTTGTTAGTTTTGATCGCTGTCTCTTCAACCCAACGACCATCGAGCGATCGGATCTCGGTGAGCGATACCCAAGAAGTATTACCGCCCCACCAGTCAGACCGAGATCGGCTTGGAGTGTGTCCGCTTTCCAAGCGGGCCAGATCGGAAAGCTTGGCCCACCGCCAATTCTCTGGTGCGACTCCAAAAACAGGTGGAATGGCGACCGGCACAATGTCGGCAAAGGCATCATGATAGATTGCGAGCACAAGCGCTTCAACTTCCGTAGTTTGCCCCTGCGCCGCCTGCCGCGCTTCCTCGACTGCCGCGAGTTGGGTTTTCAACTGAGCGGCGATGTAGCGCTGTTCAGTAACTCCAATCGGGGGGAATGTCCTTTTCTCAAGGTAATCAGCAGAGACATTGGGAAACGTTGAGCCGGTTCCTGCTGCTAGCAATGCTGTTGCCTGGAATCTTAACCATAGGCCGATGAACGCTGTATCAGCTTTTCCTTCACGTCCTCGAACTGCTGCGAGTCTCCGACCGATTGCATACGTCTTGTCGGCGAGATTCTGACGCCCAAGAGTGTTTCCTCGAACACAGAAAAGAATGTCACCTGGCTTTGCAATCTTTGATGGTTCGCTTGTCCATTGGACAGCAACTGGTGACACAGTTCCAAACTCCGCTGGCCCATTCAACAATGGCAACCCCACTCCTTGCTTATTGTAGGTGCTACCATCAGGTGATTGGCCCATCACCACATGCGCAACATCACCGAGGGTGCAGCGATTCATATCCCAAACAACCTCACCTTGGCTTCACGCATCACATCGGCCGGCTTGCCAAGCATCCGCAATGCCGTGAGTCCACCGGCTTGTTTGATCTCCGGCACGTCCCACAACCATTCAGATTCCAGCGCTTCGGTGCCGCCAACGCCGAATTGATGGCCGATGCCTTGGAGGACGATAGCAGCCTTGCTATCTACGGAAGCAAACCAGTGTGCTTCACGGGTCAGGTAGGCGGTCTCGCGCTCACGGCGCTTCAACGCGCTCTCTCGATACCCAAAATGGGCGAAGAGATCGAAGTGATCACACTCGACCATATCCATCAGTTCCCGCACCGTATCGGGCGAGTAGTGTTCGCCTAGTAGATGATTGATAAGCTGGCGGCGTTTCTGAGTTTCGACCCAGAGCGCGCGGAAGTCATGAATGGTCGCCGCCTCACGCAAGACTCGGGCAACCATTTCCCGCCGATACTCATCCACCGGCACCGGGACATCACGCCCCTCGCGGCGTTGGAGGATAAACCGCCCTTGTGGTGTGATACTGACCACCTGCCCGCTGACAATCTCCGGCACTGGCGGCCCATCGCCTTCTTCCTCGTCATCTCCTCCTCCGCCGCCTTTCCGCTTCTTCCGGGATGGCTTGAGAGGCGGTGTTATGAAATCGGTCCCGAACAATGCCGTCACCCCGGTGTAGTCATACAGCCAGAACTTGTATTTCTGCGTCTCCTCATGGATGCGGGTGCCGCGACCGACCATTTGGTAGAACGTGATCGACGACTCCAGATACCGAAAGAAGACGACGGCATTCAGCCGCTCGATATCGATGCCGGTAGCCAGTAAGTCTACCGTGCAGGCGATGAAGCAGCGCTCACCGGAGCCCCGCATCTGTTCGATGAGGTCCGACCCGCCTTCACTTGTGCATTTGAAAGCATAATGCTCCTTGGGCGTCACGCCCTTCTGTCGGCACCATTCGGCATACAAGCGCTGCATCTGCATTTGGACCCGATCGGCGTGGAGGTCGCGGGTGCAGAAGATGATGACTTTCTGTTCAGGCCCGCCGTGTTCGCAGAGACGTTGGAATAGGTCTTGGCACATGGCCGCAATCCGCTTTTGGAAGAGCAGATCGTCATCAAAGGTCTTCGCGGCATATTTCTCTTTCAAACCCTCCGGCGCCATTGGTCGCCCGGTCCGAGCATCAATCGGCCTCAGTGCAATGACGTCTTCGCGGGTGAATGTGTTCCAGTCGATCGAGGGCTTCAGCCGCACAATCTCGCAGGCTGCGAGGTACCCGTCCTCTTGCGCTTCGATCAACGTGTATTCATAGACCGGTTCGCCGAAGTAGGCCAAATTATTGGCAGTGATATCCGCGTCCTCTTGAGTTTTCTGTTGCGACTCATGCAATTGGCGCGGGGTCGCGGTGAGGCCGATATGGACGGCGTTGGAATTCCTCCTCAATACTTCCGCCCAACGCCCCCAAGCCGATCGATGACATTCGTCAATGATGATCACAGAAAAGGAATCTTCCGGGTAATGTTCGGTGAGAAAGCTGGCGTAGTGATGGTCTGTATCGTCCAATCCGAGCGTCTGGTACGTGGCGATGTGGACTTTCGCGTTGCGAGCGGCATTTCTTCCTCCTTCCGTCTTGACGATTCGGACGCTTCCAGAAGGAAACGCCCGCGCAATCTTTTCGATTGCCTGCTCCCGCAACTCGTCACGATCACACAGAAAGAGCGCCGGCTTAGTGAGCCGCCCCGCCTCATGCATCCGCCACAAGAGGTTCGCTGCGATGATGGTTTTTCCTGAGCCGGTGGCGAGGCTGAGCAGAACACGGGCGGGGTTGCCTGCTTGTTCACACCGAATTATTTTCTCGAACGCCGATCGAACAGCCGCATCCTGATAGTATCGAGGTTTCGCAAAGGTGCTATCCGCCATGAACAGCATGGAGGCTTCGGGTTTCGTAATATCCACTCCCGTATCTGTGGCATACCGTGCGGTCAACTCGTCATGCGTCAGGAAATCTGCGAAGGGAAACGGGCCATTGGGCATCTGCAAGCGTCTATCAAACTCGCCATAGCGATGGCCGTTTGTCGCAAAGACATATTGGACATGGAATCGAGAGCAGTCGGCATACCCTTTGGCCTGCTGCATGCCTTTGAGCGGGTCTTCTGTTTCGGCTTTCGCTTCAATCACTGCAACCGGAAACGGCTTGGGCATCGTGCCGACATGAACGCAGAGTAAATAATCAGTGCGTCCCGCGCCTGGACGTCGACGGCCTTTGGCTCCGGTGGGTTCAACCGGGGCGGGCGTTTCCAGCTTGAGCTTCCAGTGCTCGTTGTACCCTTTTCCACGAAGCACTGGATCGATCAGATAAAAGCGGGTTTCGGCTTCGTTATAGCTCATATTGCCGGAGCGCCATTTTGCTCACAGATACTGAAACTGAGAAAAGTCGCCGCAGCTTACCCGTTTTTCCTGGAAGAAACCACGCCCCGAGGGGAGGAAGTGCTGCCTTTCGGCAACCTAAGGATAGGATGTTAGGCGCTCGCCATGGAAAAGCCGCGAGGAGGTAGAATCAGTGGCGTTTTAACATCTTGATGTTATAATGTTTAAACGTCATAAGGAGGAGCCACCATGCCGTCGGACACTCGCACGACCATCTACCTGAAACCCAAAGTCTATCGAGCCCTCAAGGTGAAAGCCGCCACGACGGACCGGTCTGTATCCGACTTAGTCAATGCAGCCGTGTTGGAATCTCTTCGAGAGGATGCGTTGGACCTGGAGGCATTTGAACGCCGTGCGAAAGAGCCGTCTCGCTCATTCGAGAAGCTTCTCGAAGACTTGAAGCGCGATGGAACCTTATAGCATCGTCATTACACGATCTGCCGAGAAGGAGCTTAGGGCTATCCCTTCGGGCGACCTCAAGCGAGTCGTGGATCGCATTCGAGGCTTAGCCCAACAGCCTCGGCCGTCAGGATGCGAAAAGCTTTCAGGCGAATCCGAACGTTATCGCATTCGGCAGGGTGACTATCGCATTGTCTATAGCATTGACGATACCGCCCGCCTTGTTGCGGTCGTAAAGATCGGGCATCGGCGTGAGGTCTATCGCTAACCTTGCCCGTTACCCAGCTTACTCCGCGTAGTCAAACGAGAGGTCGCGGGTTTGGACGAGACGGACGTTGTGAAGAGTTCCGCCTGAAAGATGGCCGGTGAGACGGTCCCAGATGGTCTTGGCCAGGGCTTCCTCCCTCACCGTTTCTGAGCCAAGCACCCGCCGAAGATCCTGCCGGTCGAATGGTTTGATGATCTGGTCCTGCACGAGTCGATCCAGCGTACCGATGTCGGTCGCCATGCCTGTCATGGGATCGATCGTCCCATGAACCGTCACATAAAAATCCCAGTCCCGCCCCTGATGACTGTCTTGAATGGCATTGAACGAATATCGCTTGGCGACAGCGGCGACATCCGGACGGTCGGCTGCGGTGATCTCGGCATACAGATCTTCATCCTCACAGAGCCGAAGGGCATGCAGTGTGCCGATATCCCGCTGGGAGGCCAATTTCGTCCAGAGCACATGGGCGAAATTCTCAGACGTGGGGATACGGTCTTTGAAGTAAGGCATGTCGAGGTTCAGATTCTTGTGGTCAAATTCTTCGAGCATGGCGAGCAGTAGCCGTTTGAGGTCGAACAGATTGACGACCATGCCGGTCCTTGGATCAATCTCGCCGGAGACCGTCACCTCCAGCAGATAGTTATGTCCGTGGGCGGGAGGATTGTAGCAGCGCCCGAACACCGCGCGATTCTTCGCCTCATCCCATTCAGTCCTGATATAGCGATGCGCGGCGGCGAACTCGATACGCTTGTTCAACAAAACAGTGGGCATCATGCTCCAGTATAAAGTGCTGAGTTATGACACGGATGGATAAATCGTTAAAAGTTCAGCACTCAGCACTGCCTTTCAAATCGGCGAGCCACTCTTCCCTCATGCTGCCGGGGACAGGAACCTCCTGATGATACCCACCATGGTTCACTCGAATCATGACCGGTCGCGTGAGGTCTGCAATGGCTCCTTTCATCGAGGCAGTCGGTCGAAACCTGACGAAATGGACGGCGCTGATCTTCGTCTCGTGGCTTCGGCCACCTTCGAACTCACCGAAGGCTTCTTCTCCGCCGGCGGTGATCGCCACTTTCTCCCCGTGATCCAGCCCCATGAACTGATCGAGCTTGTCCTTTACCGTCGCCTCATCGGTGATCTCGATCAAGAGAGTGGCGCTCAGCTCGTTCTGCTGCGGCAGCAGAGCATTGTACACATCCAGCTCACCCTGGACCTTGACCGGCTCGACGATTCGCTCAGCTCTGATCATTTCCTGAATCTGAAACTGCAACGTCTCACGGTTTTCAAAGACGACGCTGATCAATGGGCCGACGGAAATTCGGCGCCGTTGCTTCAGTGCGATGATCTTTGCGCGAAAGGCATCTCGCTGTCGTTCATACTCTTCATACGAGATGACATCGCCGGAAGTGATCGCCTTCACCGTTTGCTCCCTTTTGTCCTGTCCATCACTCTTGTGAGGACAGCCCATACGCGTCACGGACGATCTGAATCGGATGCAGGGCGGCCTTTCCTCTTGCATGGGCCGACGCTCCGGCTTGTTCCAACTGTAAGCCGGCCAACGGGCAGTCCGACGCGACGAGGTCAGCCGGCGTTTGCTCAATCGCGCGCACAGCCTTCCGCGCGATTTTCATGGACAACGAAAAGAACTCCGTTTTGGCGGACCAGGCGCCGTCATGCCCCGAACATTGTTCGATCACCTCGACCTGGGCACCGGCGTACTCCATCAGTTCCTTGGACTTGAACCCAATATTCTGGTCTCTGAGGTGACAGGGGATCTGATAGGCGACGCGTCCCGGCTTCTTGGTGAAATCCGCCACTAATTGGCCGGCCTTTTTCATCGCCATCAAATATTCGCAGACATCGAAGGTCCGTTCGGCCACCTGTCTCGTCTGCTCATCGCGATGAAGCTCCGGATATTCGCGCTTCAGCATCAAACTGCAACTGGCGGTCGGGACTACAACATCGTACCCCTTGAGGACCCAGGGATACAATGACGCGACGTTGCTACGAACAGCTTGCTGAATGGCCTGAGTATCCCCAATATCGAAACTGGGCATGCCGCAGCAGCGTTGTTCCGGCACCACCACCTGAACCCCGTTCTTCTCCAGTACCTGTACCGTCGCCTTGCCGACATCGGTCGCTTGAAAATTCACGAGGCAACTGGCAAACAGGGCGACCTTGCAGACGGGTGGATCGGCTGTGGTCGTCTTGGTTCGACGGCCGAACCAGCGGGGAAACGTCTCTCCGGAAAAATGCAGGAGCCGACGGTCTCGATGAATCCCCATGACTCGTTCCAGGAGGCTGCGCACAAGTCGGTTCTCCAACAACCTGTTGGTGATGGAGGCGGTTGCACTGCCGAGTTTCCCGATCATATCGGTCATGATCAGTAGACGATCCCGCAATCGAACGCCGCGCTCCGCTCCAAGATGCTTCTTCCAGGCGACCATCAAATGCGGGAAGTCGATTTCGTAGTGATGGGGCGGAGTATAGGGACAATGATTGAAGCACAGCTTGCAGTAGTAGCATTCGTCGACGATTTGATGATGATCGGCCGGAGTCAGTCCGGCCACGTCACCCTCGTACGCATCGATCCGGCCCAGCAACGTGTTGAACGACGGACAGAGATTGAAGCAGCGCCGGCAACCGTCACAGACCTCGTAGATCCGCAGCGTTTCCTTCTCCAACTGCGTGGAATCGATCGGTGTGATGAGGCTGATGCCCTTCATTCGTCTCTCCGAAAACGACCAGCGGCCAGCCTTCGCCGACGGATTCCCGCCACGTCGAAAACTGACCGCTGCGCGTGAGCTGATAGCAGACTGTTAGACCTTCAGAGTATCCAGTCCCTTCTGAAACCGATTGGCATGGGACCGCTCGGCTTTCGCCAAGGTCTCAAACCATTCGGCCAACTCAGCAAAACCCTCGTCTCGCGCGGTCTTCGCCATTCCGGGATACATTTGAGTATACTCGTACGTTTCGCCCTCGATGGCGGACTTAAGGTTCGCATCGGTGTTGCCCATCGGCACGCCCGTTACCGGATCTCCCACCTCTTTCAAAAAATCCATGTGACCGAAGGCATGGCCCGTTTCAGCCTCCGAGGTGTCCCGGAAGAGCCCGCCGACGTCCGGATAGCCTTCAATATCGGCCCGCCGCGCGAAATACAGATACCGGCGATTGGCCTGTGATTCGCCTGCAAACGCATGTTTCAGATTGTCGTGACTTTTGGTCCCCTTTAAGCTCTTTCCCATGTCATTCTCCTCCTTATTCGAAGCCCCACAGCCTATGCCCCCCTGAATTTCCGGTCTATAGAAACCGGGGACTAAGATAGCTCAGCTATTGTGAGAGGTTCAAGGGGGCTTCACCGGCTCACCCGGACTACACCAAGGCCGCTTCGAGAATTCCCGCCGATTTGGCTAGTGTCCACATAGATAGACGTATGTTAGACTCCCCGAGACGACGCTTGAAAATGTTCATTACAAGAGGACCCATGAAAAAATCCGGTCATTCCTTCCAGCGACAAACGGTCGGTCTTATCGTCGTGGTCGTGCTCCTCATCTCGTCCGGGTGTGCACAAGACTCGTATCAGCGGCGAGCGGATGGCATAAAGGACCACATCGAGAACTTCTATGCGCACCTCAGAGCCAATAGAGTGGAAGCGGCGGTTCACGAAAACGAACAGATCGAAGTCATGGCCGACCAGATGGCGGACACCGTCAGGAAGCAGGGTCAGTTACAGGGGACGTCGCAGGTCGGTCGGGAGTTCGCGCTGATGAAAACAGCCAGAGACACGGCGGCTCAGAACTGGATTGCGTTGGGACAATATTTCGCGATCAAGCAGCAGCCGGAGAGAGCCCGTGCATCCTATCAACGTGTGGTCGATACCTATATGCACCCGACGGAACGCGCCTACCGGGAACAGGCTGCTCGAGCGTTGAAAGACTTAGAGATCCTGTCAGGGCCCTCTCCCAACTCGACTCAGTAGCCGCGCAGGTCAGAACACTGTGGCGAGAGTCCGTACGCCGACCGTTGATTATCTATGATTCACTCCATTGCATTCAGAATGCTCTTGCTGAGCCTCTGTGTGACATGGGTGGGGTGTGTTCATCGAATTCAAGTGACTCCCCTCTCCGCGAGCGCGTCGTCCGTTACCATCTCTCGAACCCTTCAGGCCGTGATCAGCCCGATTTCAATGGAAGGTCCGGACCATCGGCCAGGTATTGTCTTGCTGGAATGGCCGCATCTCGACCTGAAGCAAGCGGTCTTGCGATATCTGCAACAACGAGACACCTTCGCTTCAGTCTCGTTTGACCCAGCCGATCTGACGCTTCATGTGGCCACGAAACTGACGCTGACCTCTCACGGCGGTCTCTATCATTACCGAATCGGGTTGCAAGCAGAAATGAGCGAAGGCGTCCGATCTATTAAGTCGTATCGCGCCGAACACACCGCCGTGGGATCATCAGTACGGTGGGTCACTGCTTCCGATCGTGACCCGATCGGAACCGCGTTACAGGCAGCTTTGGAAGACTTAATGAGGCAGGTCGAAGCAGACCGACTGATCTACATCGGGAGAACAGAACACCCGTCACAGAGGCCGCCCGATGATAAACCGTCAGCCGGCGGTTAGGCCTTGGATTGGGGCCATGCTCCCAGTTTTGTGAGAATCGGCATTATTGCTCGGACCTTCCGCTGGAGCTTCCACGTACTCGGGGCAATCAAGACGGAAGGACTGATCTCCGAACGCAACATTGTAGAATCCACAGTGATGCGGTTGGTCCGATCCCACATAGACATGCGGACGAAAATGCTCGCAGGAGATGCACATGCGCGCAACAGGAATTTCGCCCTGCAATTGAAGCGCGCGAATCAGTTTCACGAGCGCGGCAAGAAGAGCGATCTGCTCCTGCACCGACAGATTCTCGGTCGCAGACGCCAAAATCTCCGGCCATCGGTTTTCCACATGACCTGCCTTGGCTCCAAGAGAGGTAAGATGAACAGTCACAACGCGGTTGTCGATTTCCCGACGGCGCCGGCGGACCAGTCGCTTATGCTCAAGCGTTCGAATAACTTCAGAGGCGGTAGGCAGCTTAACGGAGAGTTCTCGGGCAATTGTCGAGACGGTAGCCGAATGATTCGGTCGAGACCGGAGAAACGTCAGCACTTGAATTTGCAGAGGACCGATACCTTGTCGTCCCTTCCGCCTCCATGCGCGGCTCTTCATCGCCAAACCGATTTTTGAAAGTCCCGTCACTAAACGATCAGGGAGCGATTCCTGATCAATCTTCATTAATGCTGTCATAAAGCCTCTCCCTTGGTGTATCCGAGAGGGCCTCAGTCTATTGCCCCTTTCTCCTTGCCGTCAAGCCTGTTTAGGCGATCATGAGTCACCCCCTACTTTAGATGATCAGCGGACCACAAGTACTCCACAATGGGCATGTTGCACCACACGGGTGGAGACGCTGCCGAGTAGGACACGACGGATCGCGCCCAACCCCTTCGCTCCCGTAACGATCAGGTCCGCCTTATCTTGTTTGGCTACCGTCAGAATGTCGTCTGCCGGCTTACCAAGTTTCAAGGATTCATGCACTCGGAAGCCGGATTTCGCGAGCTTAGCACCATAGCGCTGAACCAGCGTCTTTCCGGTCTCTTTGACTTCCGGATACTTGAAATAGGGCGCCGTATGCGTCACCGTCACCATGATTGGTTCGTGATCCGGACCGTCTGGGGTCGGATTGACATACCGTATCAGGAACTTCACCGCTTTGTCCGATGCCGACGACCCATCGATCCCCAACACCACATGCCTGACCGGCCGAGGGTCCTCTTTCACAACCAGGACGGAGCAAGGGGCATGGTGGATGGCATGGTTCGAGATGCTGCCCAACATGAATCGATCCAACGCATCCAAGCCTCGGCACCCGATCGACAGGAGTCCTACACCACGCTGCGCATGCTTCATGATTGTGGCTGCCACACCGCCTCGATCGATCGTCACGGTTCCGCTCAAGCCGAGTCTGGACAACAAACCCTCCGATTCTTTTTTTGTGGATTTCGCCGCCGTTTCCATCCGCTTCACTTCGGACTGAATGTACCGTTCGGTACCGACGATCATCGGTTGGATCATAAACGGAGCCCGAACGCTCGCCATATCGACGACATGGAGGACACGGACGACCGGCTGCACAGCGAACGGCATCTTCGCCAACCATTCGATCGCCCACCTACCATGTTTCGATCCATCAGTTGCCGCAAGAATCTTCATGTCGGATATCCTTTGCTCGACGAGATGCACTCACATTCTTCAGAGGGCTGTGCTGAACCGTTCTCGAAATGCCTCTGGAGACAGGCCGGCCAAGGCGGCATAGCGGCCCAGCAGGTCCCGATTGTTCAGGTCGGCATCCATGAGCCGAATCATGTATTGTCGGGCGATTTGGTAGGACTGGGAATCGATATCCACCATCCGTACCTTGGTCCGTCCTGTGGAGGAATCCACCATCTGCTTGAATGGAATCGGGGTGAACCGTCCGTTTTGAATGGAAACCATGGCCGAGGTCCCGCCGTCGAGTAAATATTGAGCGGCGCAATAGCCGAGGTCTCGTGTGTATTCGATATCGTATGGGATCGGATCGGCGCAGCGGAGCTCATACCCCACATTCTTCGCCACCAGGCTGGTGGAAAGTCCCAACTGGTGAAGCTGCTTCGTCAATTCGCGCCGCAACACATTGCCGACATTCACCTCGCTCATTCGCAAATGCCCGTGGTCGTCTCGCTCAACATGCTCCAATCCACCAAGATCACGTGGGTCGAGAATTTCGATCAGTCCTTCGGACAGCACCGCAACCCCATCAGCCCGACCATGATCCAATCGTTTAATCATGGCCCCGATTAAAAGATCGACGATTCGTTGAAGCCTGACCGGCCGTTCGCAAAACTCCTCCGGAATAATCGTCAGCGTGGCGCCGACTGCCTTTCCGATACCCAAGGCGAGATGGCCGGTCTTGCGCCCCATCGTCACGACCAAGTACCAGCGGCTCGTGGCGCGAGCGTCTACCATAAGATTCTTCACGATCTCGACCCCGACATGACGAGCCGTTTGAAACCCGAACGTCGGAATACCATGAGGAAGGTCGAGATCGTTGTCGATGGTCTTAGGGACGTGGACGACTTGAAGTTGACCACCGGCTCGTTCCTCCAGCGTCAACGCCGAAAACGCCGTATCGTCCCCGCCGATCGTCATCAAACGCGTGACGCCGAGACTCGACAGTGCAAACAATACGTTGTCGAGAGACTCTGCGCTTCTGGTCGGATTCGCGCGTGACGTGCCTAGGTAGGACCCTCCCCGAAAATGGATTCGGCTCACCTCTTCGATCGAGAGTGGCCGTACTTGTCCCGTGCTCCGATCCATGAGCCATTTGAACCCATCAATGATCCCCAGCACGTCCGAGCCGCCGAGAATACTGCGGATCGTGGCGGCGCTGATCACACTATTGATTCCGGGAGCCGGCCCGCCACCGACGAGAATCCCGACTGTCGGACGCTCGACCGCCATCATCTTTCTCCCCCGACTATCTCCCATCGACCCTTCGATTTCTTCATCATCTTCGGCATGGTTGTATACTCCATCTCGTCAAGAGGCAAGCGGTGAGGCTCGAATTACTCCGGCAGTTCTTCTAAGCCGACATGGGCGCGAAGACGGTTATAACTGAAAGCCGGCTTTCCAAACCGATGACGCCCCGGATCGTGCCGCTCCATGTCATCGATCAGATCACCGACCTTGCCCCGTAGCGTCGCAGTCGCCGCCGCATGCCGAGGCGTCTGGCCGGTGAGCGCGAGATGAGGCTGATCCGACCACTCCAAGTACGCTTTCTCCAGGAACTGGTTGAGCAGCATACGGTCTTCTTCACGTGTCACAACCACCGTCGGAGGTTCATCGGACATGAGTTCGTCCACTGAGAGTTGCCGGGCCGGCGGCGCCAACGTCTCGCCTCGGAAATGCAGTGAAAATCCCAACGAGGCCGCGAGTCGATGCTTGATGTGGTCCAGCCGTTGCGGGCTGTCGCATTCCGCGAAGAGTTGAAATGCGGTGAGCGTGAGTCGGGCGACGAGCCTGCCGTTTTCCCGTTGGGACCAGTGCCGAACCGAGGGCAAATCCCCCACGCCGCTCTGCCTGTCGTCCGAACTCGACTTCTCCACCTGAAATTCCTTCATCTCAGACAAGGCTTCGGTGAAGAATCGATGTTCATGGTGGTCGTACAGAGCGACCGCATACAGATAGGGCTGGCCGTTGGGGTTGCGATATGCGATATGGACGACGGCATCCATCATGGCATCCATGCGTCGTTGCGCCAATGCCCAGAGCATCATGTAGCCGAATCGCTTGGCAAACTCCTTCCATTCTCCCAGCGAGAAAGACCCGGTGGTCATCTCCATCTCTCGACGCCATTCCGACGTGATGTCGAGCAAGGCTTCCGCGTCGGTTTGTGACATGGTGACTCCGCAGCCGGCCCATACGGCTCTGCCGGACTCCTGGGTGTGCGGGTCATGAATGACTCGGGTAAGCAACGGACGGTCCGCCGCAAGATCCCTGACGAATTCTCCGCCGGGTAGGATGAGTCTGGTCCCATCAGCGATTGACTGCAGCACGAGATCTTGGCCGGGCTTCGGCGGCGAGGCCGGTTTGAGTATGTCGAGATAAGAATGTTTCAAGGGATCAAGCCACTGCCGCTCCTCCTCGGGGATGTGTTCGGTGATCACATCCCGCAACTGTTCGATCAGCGTCAGCTGTCCGTCATCCGGATAATAGTCGCAGAACAGATAGAGGCTTGCCAGTTCGACTTCTTGCTCAAGCGGCGCGACCAGCCGTCCTGCGCTCCCCTCCACATACGGCTTGAGCGCTCGCGCGTGTGCCAGCTCACGTTGCAACATGAGTTCCGGTTTACGAGAAAGGTTGTCCAGGCGTGAGAGCACTCCGTCCAATGAGGAAGGCCGCGGAGTCCAGAATCCTGCCGGTTGGTCACTCGCGTGCTTCATGGATTTCTTCCATGACGATTTCTTCTGCGTCGAGCCAATTGCGAAGCGCGCTGCCTTCTTGACGGCCACGCTGCTCCCAGAGCTCGTACGCTTTCCGCGAAATCCGTTCCCACACACCATTCGGCAATTCGATGGGCTTTTCGGCTCGGCTTTTCTTGGAGGCAACTCGGCCTTTCGTTTTACTGGTCGTTGTTTTTCGCGTTCGCATGACTCGCCCCTAGGTTAGACATTGGTCGGTATCGATTGACTTGAAAGCACACGACGATGGCCTGGGTGGAACGTCGGACTGCGGACCGTCAGAACAGGGCACGAGGATCTTCGCAGGACGGATTCCGCGACACTGCCGAATAATGTATGCGACAAACCGCGGCGGCCATGGGTCCCCATTATAATCAAATCAACCAACTGAGATCGAGCCGTATCGAGGATGGAATCGGCCGCCGACCCACCGGAAATAGCGAAGTCGGACGGGACGCCGGACGAGGTGAGCGTCGATGCAAGCTTGGACAGCCGCCTCGTCAGTTCTGTCCGCGCATGCGCCCGCTTCGTCACCCGAGGAAGCGTGAAATCTAATCCGTACGACACCGGCTCCAGTACATGAAGAAGCGTGATGGAGGCCTGTGATCGTTGGGCAACCAATGCCCCATACTCCAGTGCGTCGAGCGAACAATCTGAAAAATCGACCGGCACGAGCATTCGCTTCGGTGGGATGTTCGGTTTTTCGGTGCTCGTACTTCCCTCCGCCCGTTGTTGAACCGTGGGAACAGTCAGCACGGGACAGGGCGCCATCCGAATGATCCGCTCGGCCGTACTTCCCAGTAAAATGTGTTCGAGACCGGTCTTCCCTCTCGTTCCGACCACAATCAATTCGGCCTCTTGGGTTTGCGCGACGGCCGACACTTCTTCACTCGGAATTCCCGTTGCAACATACGATTGTACGGAAATCCCGAGCGCGACCGCCCGTGTCTTAAGATCCGTTAATTTCGTCGTGACGTCCTGCATCAACTCATCCAGGTACAGTCGATTCACCGCATAGTCCGGGTCCATCCCGGGAGGAAATTCCAGCACGCTCATCACAGTCAACGCGGCCCCCCATGAATCGGCCAACCCATAGGCATAGGGTTCCGCTGTCGCCGATCCATGCGACCCGTCAGTCGCTAAGAGAATTCTCAGTCCTGCTGCGGGTACACTCACACGGCCTCCGCACTCAACAGGAGTAACTCTCCGGTCATTGTCGGGTGAATAGAACATCGGAAGACGTGCCGACCTGGTCGCGTCATGTCAAATCGAATCGTGGCGTCCTGTTTCGGATCGAGAAACGCACCCCCCACTCCTCGGCCGTACACAATCACGCCGTCCTTTTCTATCTGTGTCGGAATTCCCTCGAACATGGTCGAGCTGAAATCGTGTCGCTCCGCATCTTCATTCCGTACCCTGATGACCGTGGGATATCCCAAACGCAATGGGCTTTGCTTCGTCACAAAACGAAAATCTTTGATCGTCACCTCCACCACTTGTTCGGATTGTGCCTGAAGGGCTGCGCCATGCATCCAAGCCAGGCACACCATGGTTACCACCATTCCCAACCTCCGCCACTGCACCCGATATCCTCCAATGGTCATGATCACCTCCGTCTGTTCGTTAACGCGTTGATTTGTGTTGCAAGGCGGATAGGGCAAGCGGCACGGTCAGTACGGGGCAGCCAGCCGTGCGAACGACCTTTTCCGCCGTGCTGCCGAAGAAAATCTTGTCTACACTGCCGGATCGACCTCCGTAGCTTCCCATCACGACCAGATCGATATTCCCTGTACGCGCGACTTTGGCAACCTCGGTGAAGGGCGTCCCTTCCACAATCAGGCGTGTGATCTTTACATCCACGGCTGTTTTCGACTCCAACAACTGCCTTACTTTTAGACGGGCATGATGGCGCAAGCGGCGGCGCTGTGGCGTGGCATCGGAGGGAACAGCCAGCAGACCCAATCGATTGAACGCGGCAAGGGCGCTGGTGTCGACCACATGCAGGACGAGCAACGTCGCCCCACACAGCCGCGCGACCTGACAGGCAACCCGAAATGCTTCATCTGAGCAGGGGGAGAAATCTACCGGTACCAGGATGGCCTTGAAGAGATCAGTATTTCGCTCCATGAACGATCCTCCCGACCTGAAATTTGAGCAAGGGCAATGCCATCGACGAAAGCTTATGGCTGATCGCTGATAGCCTGAAGACACTACCAATTTGGTATCTTTCGCTCTGCCATCAGCCATCGGCTATTCGTTACGCTTCGCAAGAAGGGGAGACGTGCTACAGCGATCATCCGCTTTCTGTAGCAGAAGGCACCAGACGAGATGAGAGAGAAGACGCAAGCTGTGAGGCGTAACACAGGTTCTACTCACAACTGCTTCCAATTCCTTTCACATCTCATGTTTCACCTCTCTCTCCGGGGCGGCATTGGACTTGCTCAACATCCTCTCTAGGGAAAGGTGAGGTCGCCAGACGTGCCCCTACCATGGTTGATGATCGACAGCTTCATTGCTTGAATGACTCGTGTGAAACGAAGCAGCAGACCCACAGTTTGAAGGTGACACTATGAACATTTTGCTCACTGTCGACGGCTCTGATCATTCATATGAGGCGGTTCGGTCCCTGAAGTACCTGTCTCGCGCCGAGGAACTGCATATCGTGCATGTGCTTGATGTCCATAGCCCGGCCTATCCCATGATGATGCCGGAAGTGGCGCAAGAACTGTACGAGACGGTCGAGCGAAACATGCGCGACGATGGGACTCGCTTGTTGGATCGCATTGTGTCATTGCTTCCATTGGATGTCGGGCCGGTCACGAAGCATCTGGTCGTCGGATCTCCGGTGGATCAGATCGTGGCCTTGGCTGAACAACTCAAGGTCGGGTTGATTCTCTTGGGTACCAGAGGGCTTGGACCGATCAAGGAACGGCTCATCGGAAGCGTCTCCCATCGAGTGCTGACCTTCGGGCCTGGTGCGAAACTGATTCTTCCCGGTCCCTTGAAAGCGCTTCATGACATCTTGCTTCCCCTACAAGGAACCTATGATGCAGACCAAGCCCTCGCCTTCCTTCAACAAAAACCCTTTCGTGATTCCCCCACGATTACTCTATTCACCGTCCTTCCCCATACCAGACCTCTCTGGCCGGTGGACGCGGTCTCCGTCGAGCAGATGGAAACCCATGCCCTCGGCAAAGCGAAGGACTTCCTCGAGGAAATAGCCGCCAAGCTCAAATCATACGGCTACCACACCCGCATCGCGACTATGTTGGGTACTCCGGTTGATGGAATTCTTCAGGAAGCCAAAGCTCTGAATCCAGACCTTATTCTCATGGGATCCCGCGGGCGCAGCGGCCTCACCCGCATGGTACTCGGCAGTGTGTCACACGCTCTGTTGCACCAGGGAACCTATCCGCTCATGATCTTCGGCTGATCGTCGAAAGTGGTGCGCCATGTCCAAGTTCTCCAACTTCTCCCATGATCTCCTTCGCGCTCTGTGACCCACGGATTTCCTTGACTTTGCAACGCTCAGCCTAGACAGTCATCGCAGATTTTACTATCGAAGGAGATTATGTGATGAACCGTCTCTTCAGACCGACCCTCTCTGCGGGAATCATCATCCTCATCATCGGACTCGCGGCTACATGGACCGGTGCGGCTGGGCCGTCAGCTTCCCATGCGACATCGCCCGAGTTTTCTCCGTGCAAGAGTCCTTATAAGAAAAAGCCTGTCCCAGCCAAAATACTTCAAGCTCTTGTCCGTTCACATGAACAATGGATGGAATATCGGGGCAACCCGGATGCCAAACGAATAGAGCTCTGCCAAGCGGATCTGAGCCGGGCAGCACTGACGGGGGCGAACCTCGAACGGGCCGATCTGGAAGGCGCAATCCTACGTCAGGCGAAGCTGCCTCAGGTCATCCTGGCTCAGGCCAGCCTCGCTGGAGCAGACCTCACCAAATCCGTCCTCATAGACAGCAATCTCTCTGGAGCCGATCTGCGCTATGCCCGGATCACCGGCACGAATCTCTCACGCGCGATCGGCGATGAAGCCGCCCTCTTTGGCGCCGTCCTGATCGACGCCAAGTTGAAGGGGGCCTCGTTCGAGCGGGCACAGTTGCAGGGCGCCGATCTCACCTCTGCCGATTTGACCGACAGCAATTTTGTCGAGGCGTATTTTTACGGAGCGACTCTGAAAGATGCGGTCCTCGTGAACGCCGACCTCACAGGCGCCGACCTGCGTCGCACCATCCTGACCAACGCGAATCTCTATCGCGCCAACCTTCAGGGCGCCCTCCTGGACCGCGCGCACCTGGAAGCCGCCCGTCTGATCGAAGCCGACTTGGAAGGGGCCTATCTGGACGAAACGAATTTACGCGGCGCCAATCTCAAGAGAGCGATGCTTCGCGGCACAGATCTCCGGTACGCCGACCTACAGGGCGCAGATCTGCATGACGCCGACCTGGAAGGAGCCAACCTAGAAGAGGCCGCGCTGGTCAAGGTGGATGTGCACTCGGCGAACCTCCGGATGGCTATTTTGTATCACGCCGTCCTCGATGAAGCCGATTTCCTGGACGCCAATCTCACTCGCGCGGTCCTCATCGGGGCCAAGGGATTGCACATCAACTTTATGAACGCTGATCTAAACGAACTGTACGCTCCGAAATCTTCTTTCACTCACGCACGATTCAACAGAGCCAATCTGGAGTCGTCGAATTTCGTCGGCGCAGATCTTCGCGGGTCGAACTTCGGCCATGCCGACATGACCCATGCCAATCTTCAGGACACCGATCTTCAAGAAACCAATCTTCAGCATGCCTCCCTAGCCGGAGCCGATTTGAGCGGTGCTCGGCTGGACTCAGCGGACTTGCATCGCGCGAACTTCAAGGGCGCCATACTCTCGTCGGTCATCGGCCTCACGCAGACACAGCTCAATGCCGCCTGCATCGACGACAAGACCACATTGCCGCCTGAGCTCAGCCGTCCGGCTCCCTGCGGTCCTCCCGCAAAGAAGCGGGCTAAGCCATGACCGCCCCACTTGAACACACCGTAAAGATCACAAAAGAGAACCTTGCCCTGGAGGGAATACTAAGCCTTCCAACCGACTTGCGTGGCGTGGTTGTTTTTGCGCATGGTAGCGGGAGCGGGCGATTAAGCCCTCGCAATAGTTTCGTCGCTCGCCATTTGCAGCGAAAGGGATTTGCCACGTTGCTTCTGGATCTCTTAACCGAAGAGGAAGCGGAGGATCGGCGCAACGTGTTCGATATCGACCTGCTGGCGGATCGGCTGTTGTTGGCCAAAGCCTGGGTGGAAGCTGACCCACTGACTCGGAATCTGGGAATCGGTTACTTCGGCGCCAGCACCGGCGCGGCAGCAGCATTGCAAGCTGCGGCGCGAGAGCCATCGAATATCAAGGCCGTGGTGTCACGAGGGGGACGACCAGACCTCGCTGAATCTTATTTGCCGTCGGTCATCGCTCCGACCTTATTGATCGTCGGTGGCCACGATGAACCGGTGATTGAGATGAACCAGACGGCGTACCGTCTGCTGACCTGCGAAAAGCAGTTGGTCATCGTCCCCGAAGCAACACACCTTTTCGAAGAGCTAGGGGCCCTGGAACAGGTGGCGGAGCATGCAGGAAGATGGTTTGTGCGCTATTTGGAATCCTCTTCCTGAACCACCCTTCCATCAATCAATAGCGATAAGAGCGTCCTTGATGAAGGGGTTAGTCGCTGGTGATAAATCAGCTCCCCTTTTAAGAACGGCGTCCAGACATTTGACATATAACCGCCTTTTATATCAATTTAAGGCCGTGCATTTGACATAACGATCGGACTTACGTCAAATCGAGAATGTAAACATAAAAATCTATGGATATCAGCGAGTTCAAAGCCGGTGAATACGAGCAACAATATGAATACCGGAGTTTTTTACCTGCTCTGATCAATCAAGAATGGATTGTTTCCGACCCGCAGATCCTCACACTCCTTGAAGAGGCAAATCGTCTGCTTGGGGAGTTGAACGCGTTCTCTCAGCTCATCCCAGACGTGGATTTCTTTATCCGCATGCACATTACCAAGGAAGCGACTACTTCCAGCCGTATAGAAGGCACCCAGACCAATATTGAAGAGGCTCTGGTCAGCAAGCTCGATGTCGATCCGGAAAAACGTGATGACTGGCAGGAAGTCCACAACTACATACAGGCGATTAATTTCGCCATCAAACAATTGAGCCAGATGCCCTTGTCGAACCGGCTCTTGCGTGAAACACACGCAGTGCTGTTACGCGGTGTGCGAGGTAGGCATAAACAGCCTGGCGAATTTCGTACCAGCCAAAACTGGATCGGCGTCAGTCTCAAACACGCCACATTTATCCCGCCGCATCACCAGCATGTGCCGGACCTGATGAGCGACCTGGAAAAGTTCATGCACAATGACCAAATCCATGTTCCCCACCTGCTCAAGATCGCGCTCATGCATTATCAGTTCGAGACCATCCATCCATTCCTAGATGGGAACGGGCGGTTAGGCCGCTTGCTCATCGTGCTGTACTTGGTCGGCTTTGGCCTGCTGCATAAGCCAGCCCTCTATCTCTCCGATTTCTTCGAGCGACACAAGGCCGAATATTACGATCAGCTGATGGCCGTTCGTACTACCCACAAGCTGGAGCCATGGCTGCGGTTCTTCTTGCTCGGTATGCGTGAGACGACCGGTATGTCTATTCAAGTGTTCAAAGACATTCTCGCCCTAAAGGAACGCATCGAACGCAAACACCTGCCGACGTTCCATGTTCGCCGACAGGCCAATGCCCAAGCGCTTATGCGATCACTCTACCAGACTCCAGTGACCAGTGTAAAAATCGTGACTGCTCTGATTGAAACTCAAACCAACACCGCCGCTGCGCTTATCGACGACTTCGTCAAGCTTGGGATCTTAAAAGAGTTCACCGGTCAGAGGCGCAATCGCCTTTTCATCTTCGAGGAATACGTACGGCTGTTCAAGCGATAGACTGCCCCGCTTACTCCACAAGCACGACGCACCTCTTCGAAGAGCTCGGCACCTTGGAACAGGTGGCGGAGCATGCGGGGGGATGGTTTGTGCGGCACCTATGACACGCGCGATGAGAGGGCTTAGTTCCTTCCGTGATCTGAAAGTAGGAGTGTTCTCAATTCTTCATAGACATTGCGACGAGGGCCGACAAAGACGACATCGAGGCTCGATTCTTCATCGTGAAGTCGATAGATAATGCGATACGTCCGAACGCGATACGCCCGTAGTCCTGCTAACTCAAACTGAAGGGCGTGTCCTGCGAGAGGAACCACAAGTAGGTCTCTGATACCCTGCTTGATCTCGCGCTTGACTTGAGGATGGAGTTTCCGAATTCGTTCGGCCGCTTCCTTGGTATACCGAGCCCGATACCCTTTCACAGAGTCTCACGGCCAAACACCGCCTCATGGGAGACCCATTGCCCTTTCTCTGCCTGTTTTAATGACCGACGAAGCCCTCGCATTGCCTTCTGATCGCTGAGAATCTCGATTGTCTCCATAAGCCCCTCGAACTGGTCCATGCTCAGCAGCACCGCTGAGGGAACGCCGTCGCGCGTGATCGCAACGATCTCCTGCTTGTGTTTCATCCGTCGGATCAAATCCAATAGTTTGTTTTTGGCCTCGCTCACCGAGACGAACTCGTCGACCTGCGGCATAACGACCTCCAATGGGCTACATTAATAGCCATTATAATG
Organism: Nitrospira sp.; assembly: GCA_018242685.1. Lineage (GTDB taxonomy): Bacteria > Nitrospirota > Nitrospiria > Nitrospirales > Nitrospiraceae > Nitrospira_D. The sequence goes on from JAFEBM010000046.1 coordinate 25,677, forward strand.
GCTGGCCTGACTGCTGACAAGCGAGTGAGGATACAACGCAAGGAAGATATCCGACCAAGCGAGATCAAATCGGTTTCGGGCCGGTGAACTATTCCTCTTGCGACTTGCGGCGACGGTCCTCGGACTTATGCGCTCGGCGAGAGCAGGAAATCGAAGTCGGCTTTCGTCAGCACGCCTTGCCCGGCACCGCGCACTACGCCGGCCATGACGGCATCGTACAACTCGAGCTTTCGCTGCTTGAGCGCCATCATCTTCTCCTCGATGCTGTGGCGCATGAGAATCCGTACGATCGAGACCGTCTGCTTCTGCCCGATGCGGTGGGCGCGGTCCGATGCCTGGCGCTCCACCGCCGGATTCCACCAGGGGTCCAGATGAAAGACATAGCTCGCTCGAGTAAGATTCAACCCCTGCCCTCCCGCTTTGAGACTTAGGAGAAATACGCCCGGCTGTTCACCGGTCTGAAACGCGCTCACGCGGGTCTTGCGCGCAGCCGGCGCCGTGGACCCGTCCAGCCGGTGATAGGGCAGCCCGTGCCGGGTGCACGCTTCCTGCACGAGGTCCAGAAAGCTGGTGAACTGCGAGAACACCAGGGCGCTGTGCCCCTCGTCTCGCAAGACGTGTAGCCGCTCCACCAGAAAGCCGAGCTTGGGCGAGGGCTCGTCGGCTTGATTTGTGAGGAGGCGGGGTGAAAGGCAGACTTGCCGAAGTTTAAGAATGGCTGTGAGCGCGATGAACTGGGCTTGCCCGGAGGTCTTGGTGCGATAGGCATCGTCGATCATGGAACGAACCTGGTCGACCATCTGTTGGTAGAGCGCCTTTTGGCGGTCGGTCAACTCGAGGAACACCTCGTGCTCGATTTTCGGCGGGAGGTCATGGAGGATCTCGGCTTTGGTCCGCCGCAGAATGAAGGGCCGCGTCCGGCGCAGCAACCGATCCAGCGTGCGCCCCGCGACACGTTTCAGGTTCGTCTTGAATCGATCGTACTCGCCGAGGAGTCCGGGCACGCACAGGTCGATCACGGAGAAATACTCGCCCAAATGATTTTCGAGCGGCGTGCCGGTCAGCGCGATCTTGAAGCGCCCCTTGAGCCGGCGGACCGCTCCCGTGGTGTCCGCCTGGATGTTTTTCACCGCCTGCGCTTCGTCGAACACGATCGCGTGGAACGCCATCCGCTCCAAGATGTCGATGTCCCGGCGAACGATCCCGTAGGTCGTGAGGACGACCTCGCCGTCGTTGATATCGATCGCCCGCTCGCTCCCGCTGTAGATATGGATCTTCAAGCCGGGCGCGAAACGAGCCAGTTCCTGCTCCCAATTGAACACGAGACTCGTCGGCACAACGACCAGATGAGGACCCTTCACGGCACGAGCCGTCTTGATGCACCCCTCTTCGATGGCGGCCAGCAGGCAGATGGCCTGAACGGTCTTGCCTAATCCCATATCATCGGCCAAGCAGGCGCCGAATCGATGCTCGTAGAGAAACGCCAGCCAGGCATAGCCGTCCCGCTGATAGGGGCGCAACGTCGCATGTAAACCCTTCGGCAGCGGCGGCCTCTCGATCTGTTCGAATTCCAGCAAACGCGCGAGTACCGCCTCGTCCTCGGCGGGCAACGACACGGGGATGCCCTGCTCGCGCAGCGCCAGCCAGTCGAGAATCTGTAATCGTGACACACGCACGACCGGCGCCGTTTTCTGATCCTCAAGCGCATCACCCGTAAGACCGATGATCGCGCGCAGCCGCTCCACGGTCTGGCCATCCAAAACCCGCAGGCCATGCGTCGTACGGATCAGTCCGCCCTGCCGGAGGGCCGCCCGCCATTCCGCCTCGTCGATCACCACCCCGTCGCAGCGAATTTCCGGCCGGATTTCGAACCAGTCGATCCCGGTCCCCTCTCGGTCCTGACGCCCGACTTGGACGGAGCAGTCCCACCGAATGGGCCGGAGCGGTGTGTCCTCATACAGCAATGCGATCCCGGCCGCCGTCAGTTTTTCCAAAAGATCCTGCAGTCGTTGGAACAGCGTGCGCGGGTCGATCGTCATCGCGTCGTAAGAGGGCATGCCGCGAAATACTTCCGGGCCGAAGGCCTCAAAAGGAGTCCGGTACAGCAGCACTTCGCGGGGTTTGTCGATTGCGCGGAGCGTCCACCTCCCTCTCTCGACCTGCAACCGCACATCTTGACCGGCATACACTGACAGATGTTGTCTCAACCATTGAGCGGCCTCAAGACGGATGCTCCGCGCCCAATCGGTCTGATCCAGCGCCGTCTTGATGCGGCGGTCTCGCTCCTTGGCCTCGCTGACGGTAAGCAACGTGAAGAACAGATCGTAGAGCACGCCCTTGTGTTTCTGCGCGCGCAGCGGGCTGGACACGGCCCGGCCTTGCTCCAACGCCCGGATGAAGGAAAAGGTCGAGGCGCTTGGAACAAATCGATCCCCACCTCGCCGGCATTGTGTCCGTAACGTCCATGCAGCGGTCGGCGTGTCGGCCTCGTCGGAGGGAGGCGCCAGAATTAACGCGTACGACACCTCCTCACCCGGCGCGGGGGTGGAAAAATGAACCGGCGCCTCTTTCCCATCCGCGCGCAACAGCAGATCGTGCAACGTCTTGTCGGCCTGTTTGTGGATCAAATCGATCTGAGCGGCTTGGAACTCGTCTCCTGTGATGGTGAACTCTGTCTCATGGTGAATGCCCTGCCGGAGCCCAGAGCCCCGGCCATCCGGCAGAGTCACTGCGTACAGCGTCTCGGCCGACCCGCCGGCATAACCATAGGCGTTGAGACCTTCGAAGCCGTTGCGCAATGCGCGAAACGAAGCCCATCCGCTTTCGTCCTCCAAGAGGAGCAAGCGGCGTCCGCTTACATCGGCCACAAAGCTGCGAAACCTGACGATCCGATCGAGTACCGTTCCATCGGCTATGCAGACCGCGCGAACCTTCACGTCATCACCGGCAAGAGCGATCTCCGTCTTGCTCCGGCATGTGACCGACGGGGTCCATTGAAGGACGATAGATTCGCGGCCGATTTTCAGCACGATCGGGAATCGGCGCTTGGAGTAGCGGAGATAGCGCAGCAGAGGCTCGTCTCCATACCCTGCGGAAAACCGGGACGGATTCAGCAGTGGACGCAGCTCTGGCGGCAACGCGGGGGTCCATCCTGCAGGAAGCCGTACGCCGTTCCGGTAGATCACGAGTTGCAGATACGACTGACCGACGTCGATGACAATTTCATAGCCAGACACAAGGGGACCGTCTCCATTCTGTAGGGAGACTGTTCCCTTAATCGGACCCGTCTCAGCCAGATCGCCTAACAATTCGGTTCGGAGCACAGTCAGGTGGACTTGTTGCCGATCGGACAATTGAAACGTTCCAGGTGAAAGCAGATGTTTGGTGGCGAAGCAGGCGCACAAGACATGTTTGCAGAGCCAGTCGGGATCCCACGCCGGACAATCACAGGAGGCAGACAGGAACTCGCCGTCGAGAGAAAAGTTGACCTTGTACAGCCTGGTTCCCTGCACCTGCGCCGTCAGCGTGGCGCCATCCTTTCCCCAGACATAGTGCTGAAGCCGCTGTTGCCGGTAATAGTCGTACCCCCGGACAACAGACTGCTTCGGCGCCATCGTATATAGATCGTTGACCGAGAGGGCACGAAACGCGGCAAAAAGCGCTGCCGAGACAGGAGCAGGAGTATGGGGACTAACCTTCGTTTCAGAAAGGAGATCACCTCCCTCTCTGTGACGGGACGCAGGCTTTTTGCGCATGACACGACACTATATCGGGCGAGGAAGAGCCTCATCAAGCAGCGATACAAGAAGATCTGTGAGACGGTAGAATCAGCTTGCGATTGCTTTCTTCACATATTCCAGTATTTGCTCTGCTGCTTCCTTTGCGTGGAGTTTCGTCGTATCGATCCTCACTTCCGGATTGACCGGTGCTTCGTAAGGATCTTGCAAGCCCGGTACGGTAGAGGATTCCCCGCGCTGGCCTCGCTGATACGTCCCCTTATAATCGCGCTGCATAGCCAGTTCCAACGGACATTCCACCCACACCTCGATGAACCTCGGAATCTGGCTTCGGGCAAAGTCGCGATAGACCCTTCTATTGGCTGTCGCATCGAAGATGACCATGACACCATGCGCCACGAGCTTCGCACCCATGAACGCGAGTGAACGATAGAACAGATCACGTTCGACAACGCTGTAAGTCGGATGAGGCGTCAAGATTCGTCGAACAGCATCCGATTCAAACACCTCAACAGAACCGATCTCCTCTAGTTTCGGCTTCAGGGCGGCGGCAATCGTGCTCTTTCCTGAGGCAGGCAAACCGGTGAGCCAAACGGCAATGGAGCTGTAATCTCTCATCACTGACAATACTCATTCACTCGTTCCGGCTCGAAGCACGGCGCATCGAGGATATTCTCGATGAAATGAAACAGGCTCCTCCGGATGCCGGTCGACAAATTGGGATACCAGAGGGGACTGGCCACGACCAGACCGCGAAAGGCGAAGAACGGCGCGGCCGTTTCCATCACTTCTTTGTCGCCTGTGGTTTCCACATAGGTATCCCAGAACAGCCGGAACAAGACCTCGAACGGACCCTTGAGTTTGCCCCATCGAATGACCGAGTTGAGCAGATAGTTGATGGTCATCGCAGTGATATCGTCGGCCGGCTCCCCCCATTCTCCTCGCGACCGATCCAACACCGCAAAATCCGTCCCGGTCCGGAACAGCACATTGTACGGATGGAAATCCCCATGAACCTGGGAAAGACGATCGGCCTTGTCTCGAAGCCGCCCGCGCCATCGATTGCAGGCTTCCTCCACTGTTCGCAACAGATCGGCGGTGATAAAACCACAGCGTGCCGGATAGCTGTCGGTCAATCCCATGATGCATTCACCATGACCGATCAATTCACGTAGACGACGCTTGTACAGATCTACATCACGCCGCTTCTTCGCATGGATCTGAGTCAAATAACGCGCCAATGCGACGGTGCGTTGTCGATCCAGTTTACGCAGCGTACCGCCTTTCATTAACCGCTCAAGATCCCCATGATAGCCCGCGCCGTCGGTCCATTCATTCAACACGAAGAATTCGCGTGCTTCTGCGAGGGAAAAGAGCGCCTGCTTGGTATCGAACGCGCCTACATCGAGCGCCTTCACATGGTGGGGAAGACGCCCGTACGAATCATAGTCCCACAACATGGCTTGGGCACGATCCGCCATATGTTCATGCCCAAACGGGCCGGACTTCATCGTCGCAAGCACGGCAGACTGAACCCGATCACCGACTTGAAACGTCAATTTGACCGGCGTGCCGTACCCATACCGCTTCTGCTCACCTTTGGAACTCTCTTTGCCGATAATTCCATAGGATCGCAGTTTGACGTGAGAGCCAAAACGTGTCCGCAGATACTCTTCCAGCGCTTGCTTGCTCAACTTCGACATACCGTTGAATCACGCAAATCATATTCCAGTTCTAGAAGCATGCACTGACTCATCAATGACAATGTCGAAAGCAAAAGATTGTCGCATTCGGCTCCACCGATCGACGCATCACTGTGGAAAAATGCGCCACAGCGCAATCAGTCCTAAAGAACCGGGAACATGAACCGACCATCCTTACTGATTTCTGATAACCCTCAACTCTTATCAAGTAGGCATATCGTTTGCGACCTCCCGTTGGTGACAGAAACTGAACCGTCAAGATGTGGAGGCACAATGGATCTGGAGATTGAAAGTCGCAATGTCGCGATGACCCCCCGTTGGAAAATGGAGATTGAAGCCCGCGTGGATGATTTGCAGCGATGGCACGACGACTTAATTCACGGCCGAGTCACCCTGACTAAGAATCGGCGCCATAAGAAACTCGCGAACGTCGCGGAAGCGTTCGTCATTGTCACCCTTCCGGGACGCCACACGCTGACTGCTAGAAAAGAGAACAAGACGTTCGAGGAAGCGATCCGCGCCGCGTTCGACGCAGTCGGAATCGAACTTCGTAAATATCGCGACAAACGCGCCAAGACTGAGGTACGGCTGCCTCCCATGCCGCCCGATCGCGGCGTGATTGCCAAGCTGTTTCTCAAGGAGCGATATGGCTTTATTCTGCGAGAGGGCGGCGGTGAGGTCTATTTCCATGAGAACGCGCTGCAAGGAGTCACGTTTGATGAACTCGAAGATGGCGCGGAAGTCGTCTTCGGCCTAGGGCAGAGTGACAAAGGTCCGCAAGCAACAGTCGTCTCCCTCCCCCCGCCAATCACAAAGATGTCGTAGGTAACGATGGACAAGTTCCAAATTCCGGTCGCAATGCTCTCGCCGATCATCGACCCGACATTCAACGGTGGCCGAATGGAGTGAAGGGGAAGAAAAACCGAGCGGGCACATCATCACGGAGCCAATGAACGCCGTCATAGATGCGCGCATGGGCGACTTCCTGCATAAAATCTTCTATGTTCGTCCAACTACGCGCCACACCACCAGCGGCATGACTTCTTTCCAGAAGCGGGCAATGTCAGTCTATTCGGCGGTTCGTTGTCGGCTATGTTTTCCACCCAGCGCTTTCACCTCATTGTAGTCATTTGCCCATAACTCACTTTCCAGTTCCGGGGGCGGTCTCGGACGAAACTGTGCCTGGCCGGCCATCACCCATATCTTGCTCCGGCTACAGACGCCGACCTGGCTTCTCTTCATTGACGGAAACTATAAATACTAGTATAGTTTTCTTGGTGTAGGCCTGCGCGACCCTCCAAGAGGTCCCAAAAGCGTCGATGAGGTCATCTGCTCAAACAGCCTTCCGTCACCGTATCACCCTGGAGTCCAGACGACATTTCCTGGCCCATGGATTTCGGAGCGTCACGATGGATGATCTGGCCCATGAGATGGTCATGAGCAAGAAAACGCTCTACGCCTGTTTTCCGAGCAAGACGGCACTCGTGGAAGCCGTGATCGTAGATAAGTTCAAGAACGTCGATGCCGACCTGCGTCGCATTACCTCTACGTCTTCGTCCGATTGCCTTGGAGCGTTGCGTCGCCTTCTCGAATGCGTGCAGGGGCATATGGAGGAAATCCGGCCGCCGTTCTTGCGTGACATCCGCCGCGAGACTCCGGAATTGTTTGCAGTGGTGGAACGCCGGAGGCGGGACTTGATTCAACGTCATTTCGGCAAGGTGTTCCTGGAAGGTCGCCGAGCCGGCCTCATCCGCCAGGACATTCCACCCAAGCTGGCGATCGAAATCCTTTTGGGCGCGGTACAGGCCGTGATGAACCCGCCCAAGATGGAGGAACTGGGTCTCACACCCAAAAGCGGCTTTACCGCCATCATGCGGGTCGTGCTGGAAGGATTGACTACGCAGAAAGTTCGGTCATAGCGACCGCCGCGACACTGTATGGAAGTGAAGAAACGCATTGTGGTCATTGTGCTTGCCGCCCTAGCTGCGACCGCCGGTGGATATCTCTATGTGGGCTCACTAGCCGAGCGGGCGACCGACAATCGGCTCAGGATTGCGGGCAACATCGAAGCGCATGAGAGTGTGGTGGGTTTTAAAGTACCGGGCCGCATCATGGACCTGCCGGTCCAAGAAGGCCAATACGTCAACAAGGGCGACCTGTTGGCGCGGCTGGACGACGAAGATTATCGTCAGCAAGTGAGTGTAGATGAGGCGACGGTGCATGCAAAGGAAGCCGAGCTGAAGTTGGCCTTGGCCGGGAGCCGCAAACAGGAGATTCAGGCAGCCAAGCAATCTCTGATCGACGCGCGCTCGGATCTCGAACTCAAGCGTGCCGAATTCCACCGACGTCAAGCCCTTCTCGACGAACAAGCCGTGTCACAGGAAGACGTCCACACCGCGGAGACTTTGATGGAGCGAGCGGAGGCCACGTACCAACGTCTCAAGGAAACCTACGACCAAGTCGTCGAGGGCACCCGTAAGGAAGAAATCGCCGTGCAGCGCGCCAATCTCCAGCTGGCCCAAGAACATCTGGAAATGGCGCGGGTGAATCTGTCCTACACGATTCTCTCGGCTCCGATCTCCGGCGTGGTCTTAGTGCGGCAGGCAGAACTGGGCGAGGTTGTGGCTCCAGGCACGCCGGTCGTCACAATCGCCGATGTTGACCGGCTCTGGATGCGAGGCTACATCAACGAGACGGATCTGGGGCGAGTACGGTGGGATCAACCGGCCACCATGCGCACCGACACCTATCCCGACAAGGAGTACCACGGCCGCGTTTCGTTCATCGCCTCTCAAGCCGAGTTCACGCCGAAAAGCGTGGAGACTTACAAGGAACGTGTGACGCTTGTCTATCGCATCAAGATAGATCTGGAAAACCCGAATCACGAGCTCAAGCCGGGCATGCCGGCTGAAGCGAGCATCGACGTGCCGCCGAAACAATGACGTATGCCACCCTCCGTTGCCACATCGGATCTGACGAAGCGCTTTCCCGGAATCACAGCCGTAAACCGACTGACGTTCGAAGTGCATGCCGGTGAGATCTTTGGACTAGTCGGCCCTGATGGAGCCGGAAAGACGACGACGCTTCGAATGCTGGCCGGCGTGCTTTCGCCGGACGGGGGATCGGCCACCGTCGCGGGCGCCGATATCGCCCGCGAGCCTGAAGCAGCCAAAGCCCGCCTGAGCTACATGCCGCAACGTTTCGGACTCTACGAAGATCTGACCGTCGCGGAAAACATTCGCTTCTATGCCGATGTGTTCGGCGTGTCTCGCGAGGAACGAGAGGCACGGGCTCGGCAATTGCTCGACGCCGCCGGCATGAGTCCCTTTACGACTCGGTCGGCCGGCAAGCTTTCCGGGGGAATGAAACAAAAGCTTGGTCTCGTCTGCGCCCTGATCCATCGCCCCCTCGTGATCCTGCTTGATGAACCGACCAACGGCGTCGATCCGGTCTCACGACGAGATTTCTGGCGCATTCTGTACTCACTGCTGAACGAAGGCATTGCCATTTTGATGTCGACGTCCTATCTCGACGAAGCCGAACGCTGCCATCGGGTGGCGCTGCTCCATCAGGGACGGATGCTGTATTGCGAGACGCCTGTCGAATTGAAAAGACGCCTCCACGGCGCGGTGGTGTCGATCGTCGGGCATGAGGCCCGTCGCATTCGAGCCGCCCTCGGTGGAGCAGCCGGCGTGCTCAACGCCTTGCTCGTCGGCGATGGCGTCCATCTCGTGGTGGACGATGCCGGGCGTCGCATTCCCGAGCTTCAGGCAGCCCTCCAGACAGCGGGTCTGGTGTTTGACCGTCTGGAAGAAATCGAACCGACGATCGAAGACCTGTTCGTCGCCGCCACCTCCAAAGAACGGAAACCATGACGGATCACGATACGATACCGGTGCTCGCGCACGGTCTTGTCAAACGCTTCGGCGACTTCGTCGCGGTCGACCGCATCAATCTGGAAGCGCGGACCGGAGAGGTCGTAGGCTTCTTGGGCCCAAACGGCTCCGGCAAATCCACGACGATCCGCATGCTCTGCGGCCTGCTTCGCCCCTCCGCCGGACAGGCCTTGGTGGCCGGCTTTGATGTCGCCAGAGAGCCCGAACAGGTCCGCCGCCGGATCGGCTACATGTCGCAGAAGTTTTCGCTCTACAACGACCTCCGAGTGATCGAAAACATCCGGTTCTTTGCCGGCATGTACGACGTGCCGGCATCGCTTCTCAACGAACGCACGCAGTGGGTGCTCGACATGGCCGGCTTGGCCGGTCGCGAATCGACGATCACCGGCACGCTCCCCGGCGGATGGAAACAACGGCTTGCCTTAGGCTGCGCCGTGCTCCATCGACCGTCGATTCTCTTCTTGGACGAACCGACATCCGGGGTCGATCCGATCTCGCGTCGCCGATTTTGGGAATTGATCCACGCGATGGCAGATGAAGGAGTGACTGTGCTCGTCACCACGCACTACATGGACGAGGCGGAATACTGCAATCGTCTTGTGTTGATCTTTCAAGGCCGTATCGTGGCAGCCGGTTCACCGACGGAGTTGAAACAGCAGGCCATGACCGGCGAGCTTCTTCTGATTGAATGTGATCAACTCGGCCTGGCGCTCGATGTGCTGCAGCAGGTTCCGGGCGCTCGGGATGTCGCCCTATTCGGCAATGCTCTGCACGTCGTCGTGCCGGACGGGCAGACCAGTATCCCACGCCTTCGCGATGCCCTGTCGGCGCATGGGGTTGCCGTGTCGAGGATCGAACCCATCCGAGCAAGTTTGGAAGATGTCTTCGTCTCGTTGACCGCGCGCTTGAGCGACCGGAGGACTTGATGCGCCTGCACCGACTCATCGCCATTATCCGCAAGGAAACGCTCCAGATTCGCCGTGACTTCCCCAGCCTGTTGATTACGGTAGCGATGCCGCTGCTCCTCATGCTGGCCTTTGGTTACGGTGTTCGTTTCGACGTCCAACATATTCCGGTCTACGTGTACGATCGTGAAGGCAGCCAGCAAAGCCAAGACTTTCTGAAACATTTTCAAGCGTCTGAGTATTTTCGTCTCATCAAGGCCGTGGATAATTATCCGGCGCTGATCGAAGCGCTCGACTCCGGAGCCTGCCGACTAGCCATCGTCATCCCGATCGATTTCTCCGAGCGATTGAGCGCGGGCGGCCCCGTCGCGGTACAAGCGCTGGTCGACGCCACGGACAACAATACCGCCAATATCAGCCTCAGCTACAGTGAGGCCGTCGCTCAAACCTATAATCAACGCCTCCATCTGGATTGGATTCAGCGGCATGGGCTGAACACGATCCAATCTCCGTTGAGTGTCGATACCAGGACCTGGTTCAACGAAAACCTTGAAAGCTCCGCCAATATCGTCCCGGGGGTCATCGCCATCATCATGGCCGTCATCGGCTCCTTTCTCACGTCACTGACGATCGCGAGAGAGTGGGAGCGGGGCACCATGGAACAGCTCGTCTCGACGCCGATCACGCCCCTCGAACTCATGGTGGGGAAACTCGTGCCGTATTTTGTGATCGGGCTGTTGGACACGGTGCTCTGCACCGCGCTGGCAATCTTGTGGTTTGAGGTGCCCTTTCGTGGGCAGTGGACGGTGTTGCTCCTCAGCTGCACCCTGTTTCTGGTCGTGGTTCTGTCGCTGGGGTATCTCATTTCGGTCTTGGCCAAATCTCAACTCGCCGCCAGCCAAGCAGCCTTGATCGTCACGTTTCTCCCGGCCTTTCTGCTCTCGGGGTTCCTCTACCCCATCGACCAGATGCCGGCCGCCATCCAAGTCATCACGCATCTCATCCCGGCACGCTATTTCATGACGATCCTTCGCGATGTCTTTCTGAAAGGAACATCGATTCCTTTTCTGGCGAGCGATCTCCTCGCGTTGGCTCTTTTCGCCGCAATCCTGACGATCCTGGCCACGCGGGCGTTTCACAAAAAGCTGACATAGGCATTCTTTATGCTGCGACGCCTCCGGGGAATGTTGGTCAAGGAATTCATTCAAGTCTTTCGAGACACACGCACTCGTACGCTTTTGTTCGCCCCTCCCATCATTCAAATGCTCATCTTCGGCTACGCCGCGACCTTGGAAGTCCGCCACATCCCCGTCGCGGCGCTGGATTACGACAATAGCCAAGTAAGCCGAGAGCTCCTATCGCGCTTTACCGCCAGCCCTTATTTCGATGTCCGCGCATACCTGAACGACCGTCGGGAGATCGGCGACCTGATCGATCGTGGAGAGGTCACGGTGGCGCTTCAGATCAACGGGGGGTTTGCTCAGGATCTCCGGAAAGGTCAACCGGCTCGGTTGCAAGTGATTGTGGACAGCAGTAACTCCAATACCGCCCTGGTTGCGGTCGGCTATATCAACCAGATCGCTGCGCGGTACGCCCAGGAATTCCAACGAACGCAGCTGCTCCGGACATCCCTTTTCGCCTCCTCGCAGATTCCTTCGATCGTCCTTGAGAGACGACCCTTGTTCAACATCAATTTCGACAGTCAATGGTTTTTCGTGCCCGGCGTGATCGGCAATTTGATCTTGGTCATGGTCGTGAGTCTGACGGCGTTTGCCATAGTCCGCGAACGGGAAATCGGCACGCTCGAACAGATTATGGTCACACCGATCGGCCGTCTGGAGTTCATTCTCGGCAAGACCCTACCTTTCTTTCTGATCGGCCTGTTCGACACCGCCCTTGTTTCATTGGTAGGCACCTTCTGGTTCGGCGTGCCGTTCCGTGGAAGCATCGGCGTCCTCGCAATCGGCAGCATCCTGTTCATCCTCTGCATGCTGGGCATCGGGCTGTTTATTTCGACCATTTCGAGGACTCAGCAGCAGGCGATGGTGTCCGGCTTTTTCTTCAACATGCCGGCCATCACCTTCTCCGGCTTCGGCACCCCCATCAGCAGCATGCCGGAATGGCTGCAAACGCTCACCTATCTCAACCCGTTGCGGTATTTTCTGGAGATCCTGCGCGGCGTCTACCTAAAAGGCGTAGGGCTGGACGTGCTGTGGCCGCAGATGGTCGGCATGGGTCTCTTAGGCTCGATCATGTTGGCGATCAGCGTGGCGCGTTTCCAGAAATCACTGGATTGAGTTTCCTCATGTCTGCGGCTGATGGCTTGACGCCTTACTGATGAAGTGGATCTTTAGATCGAGGATGATCCATGTCCTCTATTCCTTTTTGACCGTGGTAACTCAATACCATGCTTGACAGTATATGCCTCGACCATGATCTTGAAAAGGTATCCGGCCCCTTGAATGTCTCCCAAGCAAGCCGGGCTCAGGAAGGAAAGGTGAAGCGTATGCGTTACCTTGTTGTCCTCGAAAATGGCCCAAGTTCCTATGGGGCACACGTTCCGGATCTCCCGGGCTGTGTCGTGGCCGGCGAATCGAGAGAGGAAGTTCTATCATTGATTCGCAAAGCAATTGCGCTTCACTCAGAGGGATTGAAGGAACAGGATCAACCGATTCCGGCTCCTGCCTCCATAAGCGATCACGTCGAAGTAGAATCCGCATGACAACGCCTTTGAGAGCGGACGAGACAAACCGCGGCGCGCCGATCAAAGAGAACGTAAGGGGTTGGCCCCTCTTAGTTGTGCCTTCGATCCGCATAAAAACCCGCGATAAATAGCGTCACAGTCATATATCATTGAAACACCAACGATTATGCCGTTATGCTCAGAACATTCGATGACGTGTGAGACGGACAGAAATCGGCACATCCGGCTCTATGCGGATCGGTCTAAACATTGTTCGGGAGACGCTTCGCGTCCAGAACCATCGGCTGCACCGGACAGCCGCTGCACAACCTCCGATTGCTCCGCGCTTGCCGGTGAGTCGCGGGGCCGTTAGACCACGTATTTAACCAAAGAAGAACGATATGGCTCTGGATCAAGATGAGGTTATCCGCCAATTCATCAAGCAATATAATTCTTGCCAGGATGCGCAATTTACAATTACTCGCTGGCCAGATAAGGAAGAGCGAAATCAGAAGGCGTGCGATGCGTATGCAGAGACAGGTGCAGGACGGACTTTAGCCATCGAGCATACTCACATTGAGACCTTCAAACTGCAAAAAAAGGATTCGGCTCGATTTGAGAAAGTCTGTGGCGTCTTAGAGACAGAACTGAGAGCTGCTTTTCCATATGACGTTACCCTGATCATCCCCACATTTGGTATCCAAAAGAGAACTGACTGGAATGGCATTAGAGACACGCTACGAGCGTGGCGAGGTATCATCTTTAGGTGTG
>JAFEBM010000047.1 GCA_018242685.1 Nitrospira sp.
TCGTCACGGAAATTCTGGCGTAAGGAAAAGGGTATTAATCGTTACGTGTCAATCGTCAGTCGAGAGAAGGGACGTTTCCGGATTTGCGATTGACGGATGACGAATTACGGAGCAGAAAATGCGTGAAATCATCGACATGGCTTGTACGCTCTGCAAGCAGCGGAATTACTCATCCATGAAGAACAAGAAAAACGATCCAGATCGGTTGGAACGAAACAAATTCTGTAAGTTCTGCCGAAAGCACACGCCTCATAAGGAAGTGAAGTAAGTGCTGAGACATACGTGTTGAGTATTGGGAGCGGCAGGTGAAAAACTCAGCACTCATTGCTCGGCACTGACAAGGGGTAGGGGCATGGTGTTAATGGCAGCACATCGGTCTCCAAAACCGAGAGTCTGGGTTCAAATCCTAGTGCCCCTGCCATCCCAAGCTCGCTCGTACCGACTGCCGTTAGAGAGCGCATTGGCGGCCGGAGGAAGCCTCTCTGGGGTTGTATGAAGTTTATGGCTGCAGCGGATCGCTTGTTATGGGTTCAGGTTTGGCAGTTGGTTGGAATTTTCCAAGCTTGGACATTTAGCAGACGGAGTCACTGATGTTTAAACGTATGACGGACTCGATTCGGCTGTTCGTGACGGACGTGCGAGCAGAACTGAAAAAGGTTTCATTTCCGAGTCGCGCGGAAACCATCGGCTCGACGACGGTGGTGATCGTGTTCTGCATCCTGATGTCGCTGTACTTGTCCGTCGTCGACTCATTCCTTTCATGGTTGGTCGGCAAATTCATCTAAACCTGCCTGCAGCGGTAGGGGGAATTCAGTGGTAATTTATCGAAGGTCTGAGGGTGGTGCATGACAAAGAACTGGTACGTCATCCATACGTACGCGGGTTTTGAGGGACGAGTGAAGACCAGCCTCGTGGAGCGTGCAAATCAAATGGGACTGGTCGAGAAGGTCGGGCAGGTGCTCGTTCCGACCGAGGACGTGATCGAAATTAAAGACGGGAAGCGCCGGACGTCTCGGCGAAAGTTCTTCCCGGGGTACGTCCTCGTGGAGTTGGAGTCTCCGTTGGGGGACGAGACCTTGCAGATGATCAAGGAGACACCGAAAGTTACAGGATTTGTCGGAGGAGGTGCAGTTCCCACTCCGCTGACCAATGAGGAAGTGGAGTCCTTGCTCAAGCAGGTCGATGCAGGTCAGGCCGAGCCTCGAGAGCAGGTCAAATTTATTAAAAGCGACAACGTTCGCATCATCGATGGTCCCTTCCTTGGGTTCAACGGCGTGGTGGACGAAGTCGATCAGGACCATAGTCGATTGAAGGTGATGGTGAGCATCTTCGGTCGGTCGACCCCGGTTGAATTGGGATTCTTGCAAGTGGAACGGATTTAAATGCAGCGGTCAGTCGTTGGCTGTCAGCTTTCAGTTTGACTGAGGGCTGATCGCTGAACGCTGAGAGCTCGGGAGAGAATCATGGCGAAGGAAGTGTCCGCACAAATTAAATTACAAATTCCCGCCGGCAAGGCCAACCCGGCTCCTCCTGTGGGCCCCTCTTTGGGGCAACATGGGGTCAACATTATGGAGTTTTGCAAGCAGTTCAATGCCAAGACTCAAAAGGAAGGGGACAGTATTATCCCTGTCATTATTACGGTTTACAAGGACCGTACCTTCAGCTTCATCATGAAGACGCCCCCGGCCTCGGACCTCTTGAAGAAGGCCGCGGGGATCATCAAGGGATCTGGTGTGCCGCAGAAGGATAAAGTTGGGAAAATCACCAGACAGCAGTTGAACGAAATTGCGCGAAAGAAAATGACCGATCTGAACGCGGCTGATGTGGAAGGGGCGGCAAAAATCATCGAAGGGACCGCCCGTAGCATGGGTGTCGTCATTCAAGGCTAATCTTCGGGATCGAAGGAGCGTCTGGTTATGGGAAAGAAAATGGATGCGGCGATCAAGAATGTCGAGCCGCGCGTCTATGGGTTGCGTGAGGCGGTTGAAACTGTGAAGCAATCGGCCTATGCGAAGTTTGACGAATCAGTCGATCTTGCGCTCAGGCTGGGAATCGATCCGAAGCGCTCGGATCAACTGGTTCGAGGGACGGCTTCGCTTCCACACGGAACCGGGAAAAAGGTTCGTGTCCTGGTGTTTGCCAAAGGTGAAAAGGAGCAGGAGGCGCGCCAAGCGGGTGCCGACTATGTCGGGGCTGATGACTTGATGGAAAAGATTAAGGGTGGATGGATGGATTTCGATTACGCGATTTCCACGCCGGACCTTATGGCCTCGGTCGGAAAGCTGGGTAAGGTACTCGGGCCTCGGGGGCTGATGCCGAATCCTAAGACCGGCACCGTGACGTTCGAGGTCGGCAAAGCCGTCACCGATATCCGAAAGGGGCGTGTCGAGTTCAAGGTTGAGAAGGCCGGTATCGTCCATGTGCCGGTGGGAAAAGTCTCCTTCGATGCCGCGAAGTTGTACGACAATGCGTCGGCCATCATTGAATCCGTCATCAAAGCGAAGCCCGCCTCATGCAAGGGGCGTTATCTCAAGAGTGCCACGGTGGCAAGTACGATGGGCCCCGGTGTGAAGCTGGATACCATTGCGCTGACGAAGCAGTGGAGTTGAGGGGCGCGTTCAACGTTAATCGTGAATCGCCGAACCGGTTAACGTGTAACGAATAACGATTGACGACCAAGAGAGGGAGCGATGAAGAAGGAAGAGAAGGTTACGGCAGTGGCGGAGTTGACCGAGAAATTCGGTCGGGCGCGGTTGGCTATCTTGACGGAATGCGTCGGCCTTCCGGTCAACGAGGTCACCGAGTTGCGCAAGCAGCTCCGCGGGGCGCAGGCAGAATATCGAATCGTGAAGAATACCCTCGCGGCGCGTGCCGCCGAGGGAACGATATTGGCTGGACTCAAAGTGCATCTCAAGGGGCCGACCGGGGTGGTCATCGGCTATGACGATCCGGTGTTGCCGGCAAAGGTGTTGAAGGATTTCATCGGCGCGGAGAAGCGTGAAGCGAAGATGCGGATGACGGCCGGGGTGCTGGAAGGCAAGATCCTCCAGCCGGCTGAACTGGCCGCCGTTGCGAAGTTGCCGAAGAGGGAAGTGCTCGTTGCCATGTTGCTGTCGGCCATGCAGGGGCCGATTCGTGGCGTTGTCTATACGTTGAACGCGGTCTTGTCGAAGTTTGTTCGAGTCATTGCAGCCATTCAAGATAAACGGAAAGGAGAAGGGGACATGCCGGCTACGGAAGGAAAATTATCGCAAGAGGAATTGATCAAGGCGATCGAAAACATGAGCGTGCTCGATCTGGCCGAATTGGTGAAAGGGCTTGAGGCGCGGTTCGGCGTAACGGCGGCGGCGCCGGTCGCGGTGGTTGCGGCTCCGGCAGCGGGCGGCGGCGCAGCTGCTCCGGCCGAAGAGAAGACGGCATTCGATGTCATTCTCGCGTCGGCACCAGCCGACAAGAAAATCCAGGTCATCAAGGTGGTGCGGGAGCTCACGAGTCTCGGCCTGAAGGAAGCCAAGGATCTTGTGGAGGGTGCGCCGAAACCGGTCAAGACCGGGGTGGCCAAGGAAGAAGCCGATACAATGAAGAAGAAGCTCGAAGAAAGCGGCGCCAAGGTCGAAATTAAGTAGGGAAGCGAGTTCGTCATCGTCGCGAATCTTTCGGTATTCGCTGAGGGCCGAGGTCTATCGGTATCTCGGGAATCTGTCGTGACAGGTGACAGCTGTTCACCGCCAACCAGCGTGGAGGAGTAGGAATGTCCGAAACGACGCTTCAAGAGTTCGTCGAGCGGAAAGATTTTTCTCGCATTCGAACCAACATCGATATTCCAGATCTGATCGAGATCCAGAAGCGCTCCTACGAAGAATTTTTGCAGTTTGAGGTCGAATCGGAGCGTCGGAAGGATCATGGATTGCAGGCGGCGTTGGCCAGCGTGTTTCCGATTCCGGATTACAACAACACGGCCGTGCTCGAATTTTCGAGTTACACCTTAGGGACGCCGAAGTACGACGAGCGCGAATGTCTTGAGCAGGGGATGACCTTCGCCGTTCCGTTGAAGCTGCGTGTTCGCCTGGTGGTGCTCGATAAAGAGGATAAGGGACCTCGCAAGAAAGTGCTCGATGTGCGTGAGCAGGAGGTCTATGTCGGTGAATTGCCGCTCATGACCGAACGAGGGACCTTTATCGTCAACGGGACCGAGCGAGTCGTCGTCAGTCAGCTTCACCGGTCACCGGGTGCGTCGTTTACGCATGACAAAGGTCGGACCCATGCGAGCGGCAAGGTGTTGTACTCGGCCAGAATTATTCCCTATCGAGGCTCATGGCTCGATTTCGAGTTCGATGCCAGGGATATTCTCTATGTGCGGATCGATCGCCGTCGGAAAATGCCGACCACCATTCTGTTGAAGGCCTTTGGTTTCTCGAGCGACGACTTGCTGAAGATGTACTACCCTGTGGAAGAAATTCGCGTGTCGAAGGGGAAGATGTTCCGTAAGCTGGATCCTGAGATCCACCACGGACTTCGGTGTTCCGCCGAGGTGACGGACAAGGGCGGCAAAGAACCGCTGGTGCGGGAAGGGGCTAGGTTGACGAAGGGCCTGATCGCCAAGCTGAAGGCCTCGGGAGTGAAGGAGATTCCCTTGCTGCCCACGGAATTGGTAGGCCGTGCCATTCTCACGGAATTGGTCGATTCGAAGAAGAACAAGTTGGCGGAAAAAAATCAACGATTGACGGCCGAGATGGTCGAACAGATCGCCGAAAGCGATGTGGAAGAATTCAAGGTTATTTATCTGGATACGGCGACCGCGACGCCGGTGATTCTTGACACCTTGGAGATGGAGAAAATCGGGTCAAAGGAGGAAGCGATGGTCGAAATCTACCGTCGCCTCCGTCCCGGTGAGACGCCGTCAGTCGATACGGCGAGAGCATTGTTCGACAATCTCTTTCTGAATTCCAAGCGCTACGATTTGTCTCCCGTCGGCCGGCTCAAGCTGAATAAAAAGCTTGGCTTGGACTTGCCGCTCGAGCAGCGCACCCTGACTGCCCAGGACATCGTGGAAGTCATCCGCTACCTGGTCAATCTGAAGGTCGGCAAAGGAGAAATCGACGATATTGACCACTTGGGGAATCGCCGTGTGCGATCCGTCGGCGAACTCCTTGAAAATCAATTCCGGCTGGGCTTGGTGCGGATGGAGCGAAGCATCAAGGAGCGCATGAATCTTCTTGATATGGAAACGGTGCTGCCGCACGACTTGATCAATGCCAAACCGGTTGTCGCGGCCGTCAAGGAGTTTTTCAGCAGCAGTCAGCTGTCTCAATTCATGGACCAAACCAATCCTCTGGCTGAAATTACGCATAAACGGCGTCTGTCGGCTCTTGGTCCGGGCGGACTCACGAGGGAGAGGGCCGGGTTCGAAGTTCGAGACGTGCATCCGTCTCACTACAGTCGTATTTGCCCGATCGAGACGCCGGAAGGTCCCAATATCGGATTGATTACATCGTTGGCGACCTACGCACGGATCAACCAGTTCGGATTCATCGAGGCACCGTATCGAAAAGTCGTCAAGGGACGCGTGACGGATGAAATAGAGTTTCTCTCGGCGATCGAGGGCGACAAATACATCATCGCTCAGGCCAACTCAAAATTGGATGGCGTGGGCAAGTTGGTATCGGAAACCGTCTCATGTCGTCATGGGGGAGACTTTGTTTTGGCCGCTCCGGATAAGATTGAGTACATGGACGTGTCGCCGAAGCAAGTGGTGAGTGTCGCGACCGCGCTCGTGCCGTTTTTGGAGCATGACGATGCCAACCGTGCGCTGATGGGTTCTAACATGCAGCGCCAGGCAGTTCCTCTGGTGACGTCGGAGGCTCCTCTGGTCGGGACCGGAATGGAAGCGGTGGTGGCGCGAGACTCCGGGTATGTCATTCAGGCTCGTCGAGCCGGAGTCGTGGAAAGCGTCGATGCCACCCGCATCGTGGTGCGGGCCGATTCAAAGGACGGCAAACGGGGGAAGGATTCCGGTTTGGACGTCTATGACCTGATCAAATTTCAGCGGTCGAATCAAAATACGTGCATTACTCAGACGCCAGTCGTTCAGATCGGTCAGCCGGTCAAGAAAGGACAGGTGCTTGGAGATGGACCGGCGATTGATCATGGAGAGCTCGCGCTGGGCAAGAACGTCCTCGTGGCGTTCATGCCGTGGGGTGGATACAACTTCGAGGACGCCATATTGCTCAGCGAAAAATTGGTCCGCGAAGACGCCTTCACCTCGATCCACATCGAAGAGTTTGAGGTGGAGGCCCGGGATACCAAGCTGGGGAAGGAAGATGTGACGCGGGATATTCCCAATGTCGGAGAAGAGGCGCTGAGAAATTTGGATGAGAGTGGGATCATCCGCATCGGTGCGGAAGTCAAGCCGGGTGATATTTTGGTGGGAAAGGTGACGCCCAAAGGCGAAACCCAGCTGACCCCGGAAGAAAAGCTGCTCCGCGCGATCTTCGGTGAGAAGGCCGGCGATGTGAAGGATACCTCGCTGACCGTGCCTCCAGGTGTGGAGGGGATCGTGGTCGATGTCAAAATCTTCTCTCGCAAAGGACTCGACAAGGACGAGCGTTCGAAGAGCATTGAGACCGACGATCAGATGAAGTTGCAGCGAGACCACCACGAAGAGCTGAGGATCATCGACGAAGAAAAGACAAAGAAGATCAGGAAGTTATTGCTCGGCAAGGTGGTCGGTCGCGATCTAATGGATCCTGAGAGCGGCGATGTTATCTTGAAGAAGAAGGGTAAACTGACGGCGGAGGTTCTCAGGCGATTGCCGGACGACACAGTGCGGCATATCATTCTGAGTGATCCCGATGAGCAAAAAGAACTGGAAGATGTCGAGCGGCGGGCGAAGGAGCAGATCGAAATCCTCCAGACGCTGTACGATGAAAAGGTAGGACGCTTAAAGCGAGGGGATGAGCTGCCTCCTGGTGTCATCAAGCTCGTCAAGGTCTACATCGCGATGAAGCGCAAGATTCAGGTCGGGGACAAGATGGCTGGCCGACACGGCAATAAGGGCGTTGTGTCGAGGGTCCTACCCGAAGAAGATATGCCCTATCTGCCGGATGGAACCCCGGTGGAAATCGTGCTGAATCCTCTGGGTGTGCCGTCCCGTATGAACGTCGGGCAAATTCTAGAGACCCACCTTGGGTGGGCCGCTAAGGCGTTGGGCATTCAAGTGGCCAGCCCCGTATTCGATGGTGCAGCGGAGAAGGAGATTAAGGATCTGCTCAAAAAAGCCAAACTGCCGGTGAGCGGCCAGTCGCAACTTATCGACGGCAAGACGGGTGAGCCGTTCGCCAGCCCGGTTACTGTCGGATATATGTATGTGCTGAAACTCCACCATTTGGTGGACGACAAGATTCACGCGCGGTCTATCGGACCCTATTCTCTCGTGACTCAGCAGCCTCTGGGCGGAAAGGCTCAATTCGGAGGCCAGCGGTTGGGAGAAATGGAAGTCTGGGCGTTACAAGCCTATGGGGCGGCCTCGACTCTGCAAGAGTTTCTGACCGTCAAATCAGACGATGTGCCGGGGCGATCTCGCATGTACGAAGCCATTGTCAAAGGTGAGCCGTTCCTCGAGCCTGGGCTACCGGAGTCATTCAATGTGTTGGTCAAAGAACTACAGAGCTTGGGACTCGATGTAGAGTTGGTCAAGACACAAGACTAACTGCTTGTGTGCCGGTCGAATGCCGGCATCAGAGGAGGTCACTACCTTGGAAGGCGTATATACACTGTTTGAAAAACAACGGGATTCGGTGTCGTTCGATGCGATGCGGATTCGCATCGCATCGCCCGAGAAAATCCGATCATGGTCCTATGGTGAAGTGAAGAAACCGGAAACGATCAACTATCGGTCGTTCAAGCCGGAGAAAGACGGGCTGTTTTGTGCCAAGATCTTCGGCCCTACCAAGGACTGGGAGTGCAATTGCGGAAAATACAAACGCATGAAGCATCGTGGGATCGTGTGCGACAAATGCGGTGTCGAGGTGATTCAATCAAAGGTTCGACGCGAACGGATGGGGCATATCGAGTTGGCTGCCCCTGTCGCCCATATTTGGTTTCTGAAGGGCGTTCCGAGTCGGATCGGCACCCTGCTGGATATGAGTCTCAAGCAGCTCGAGAAAATTCTCTATTTTGAGAGTTATGTGTGCGTGGATCCCGGCTCAACCGATCTGACGGAAAAAGAATTGGTGCCGGAAGATAAACTGCGTACCCTTGTTTCCGAGTTCGGTTCGAGCGGGTTTAAGGTCGGAATCGGCGCAGAGGCCATCCGCGACTTACTGAGGAAGATCGATATCAATGCGCTGTGGGACGAATTGCAGGTCAAAGCAAAAGCGTCGACCTCGGCAGCCATGAAGAAGAAGTACGCCAAGCGTTTGAAAGTGCTGGAGGCGTTCCGCAAATCCGGGAATAAACCGGAGTGGATGATTATGGATGTCATTCCGGTTCTGCCGCCGGAGTTGCGTCCGCTGGTTCCGCTCGATGGAGGACGGTTCGCCACGTCCGATCTGAACGACCTCTACCGTCGCGTGATCAATCGAAATAATCGGTTGAAACGATTGATGGAACTGAAGGCCCCCGGCGTCATCATCAGGAACGAGATGCGGATGTTGCAGGAGGCCGTGGATGCTCTCTTCGACAACGGTCGCCGCGGGCGCGCGATTCGTGGCCCGAACAAACGTCCGTTGAAATCGTTGAGCGACATGCTGAAGGGAAAACAGGGGCGGTTTCGGCAGAACCTACTCGGGAAGCGTGTCGATTATTCCGGCCGTACCGTGATCGTCGTCGGTCCTGAGTTGCGCCTTCACCAGTGCGGGCTGCCGAAGAAAATGGCGCTGGAATTGTTCAAGCCGTTCATCTTCCACAAGCTGGAAGCCAGGGGGGCGGCCACTACCATTAAAAGCGCCAAACGGCTGGTCGAAAAAGAACGGCCTGAGGTTTGGGATGTTCTCGATGAAGTGATCCGAGAGCATCCGGTATTACTGAATCGAGCCCCGACGCTCCACCGGTTGGGCATTCAGGCATTCGATCCGGTGTTGGTGGAGGGCAAGGCGATCCGATTGCACCCGCTCGTCTGTGCGGCGTTCAACGCGGACTTCGATGGGGATCAAATGGCGGTGCATGTCCCCCTGTCCGTGGAAGCGCAGGTTGAAGCGCGGGTTCTCATGATGTCCATCAACAACATTCTCTCCCCGGCCAACGGCAAGCCGATCGCAGTGCCGTCGCAGGATATGGTGTTGGGCTGTTATTGGTTGACGAAAGAGCGCGTAGGCGCCAGGGGCGAAGGGAAGGTCTTTGGGTCTTCCGAAGAAGTCAGGATCGCCTTTGACGCGAGAGAAATGGAAGAGCATGCGCGGATCAAGGTGCGCCTAGCTGGTTCGATGGTGCAGACGACCGTCGGACGTGTTTTGCTGTCTGAAATCCTCCCTCCGGGCTTGCCCTTCGCGAATGCGAACAAGCTCATGACCAAAAAGGAGATGACGAAGCTCATAGACGCGGTGTATCGACAGACTGGTCATCGAGACACGGTCGAGTTTCTGGATAAGATCAAAGACATTGGCTTCGCCTATGCGACCAGAGCCGGCTTGTCGATTTGCATCGACAATATGCATATCCCGAGTAAGAAAGAAGACTTCATCGGGAAGGCACAACGCGAAGTGAACGAGATCGAAAAACAGTATTCAGAAGGCTTGATCACGAACGGCGAACGATACAACAAGGTGATCGACATTTGGGCGCATGTCACTGAGCAAGTTGCCAATGAGATGATGAAAGAACTCGGCGCCGGAGGTGATCCGGCAAAGGCCGAGTCGTTCAATCCGATCTTCATGATGGCCGATTCCGGCGCGCGAGGCAGCTCGCAGCAGATTCGGCAGTTGGGCGGCATGCGAGGCCTGATGGCCAAGCCGTCCGGTGAGATCATTGAGACGCCGATCACCGCCAATTTCCGCGAGGGGTTGACGGTGTTGCAGTACTTCATTTCCACTCACGGTGCACGTAAGGGTCTTGCCGACACGGCCCTGAAAACCGCCAACTCAGGTTATCTGACTCGGCGATTGGTCGACATCGCCCAGGATGTCATCATCAACGAGATCGATTGCGGAACGCGTGACGGTATTATCGTCAGCGCCTTAGTGGAAGGCGGTGAAATTATTCAGCCGTTGGAGGAGCGCGTTCTCGGTCGTTTGGCGGCGGAAGATATTCGGGACCCCGTTACGGGGGAAATCATCGTGTCTTGGAATGAAGAAATCAATGAAGAGTTGACGAAGTCGATCGTTGAGGCCGGCGTCGACCGTGTCAAGATTCGGTCCGTGCTGACCTGTCAATCCTCTCGTGGTGTCTGTCGCGCCTGTTACGGCCGCGATCTGGCACGGGGGCGGTTGGTGGAAAAAGGTGAACCGGTCGGCGTCATCGCCGCGCAATCCATCGGCGAGCCAGGCACTCAGCTGACGATGCGGACCTTTCACATCGGCGGCACGGCCAGTAAGGTCGTCGAGCAAACGGTGCTTGAGGCGAAACATGCCGGACGAATTAAGTTCATGAGCTTCGATGCTAAAAAGAATGCCGATATCCACAATGCCGGTATCGCGGTGCGGAATAAAGAGGGTGAATGGGTCGTAATGAATCGCAATACGAAGATTGCGATTGTCGATGACAGCGGACGAGAACGTGAGAAGTATCCCGTGGTGTATGGGGCCAAGATCAAGATTAAAGACGGCGATCCGGTGGTCGTCGGCCAGAAATTAGTCGAGTGGGATCCGTACTCGTTGACGATTTTGACGGAGGTCGGTGGGAAGGTGGCGTATGGCGATATCGTCGAAGGCGTCACGATGAAGGACGAATTCGACGAAGTAACCGGTTTGTCGCGCAAGGTCATCATTGAGCATACAGGTCAGACGCTTCGCCCTCGTGTATCGATTAAGGATGAAAGCGGCAAGACGGCCAAGGTGCCAGGCGGATCCAATGCTGTGGCCAGGTACCTATTGCCGGTTGGGGCGCATATCTTCGTCGAAAAGGGAGCCGTGGTGTATCCCGGTGATGTCTTGGCAAAGATCCCTCGTGAAACGACGAAGACCAAGGACATCACGGGAGGTCTTCCGCGCGTGGTGGAGCTTTTCGAAGCTAGGAAGCCAAAAGAACAGGCGGTCATCACCGAGATCGATGGAGAAGTCTCCTACGGCGGTTTCGTTAAAGGCCAACGCAAAGTCCTTGTCGACAATAAGATGGGTGATGTGAAGGAATATTTTATTCCCAAGGGCAAGCACGTCAATGTTCATGAAGGTGACTGGGTGCGGGCTGGGGAGCCGTTGATGGACGGATCAGCGAATCCGCATGACATCCTTGACGTGCTGGGTCCGAACGAATTGCAAAAGTACCTTGTGGACGAAGTCCAAGATGTGTATCGATTGCAAGGAGTTTCGATCAACGACAAGCACATCGAGATCATCGTGCGGCAAATGTTGCGGAAGGTACGGGTCGAAGATCCAGGAGACACCCAGTTCTTGCCGGGTAGCCAAGTCAGCAAGAGCGTCTTCGAAAAAGAAAACGAACGGGTGCTCGCCAACGACGGAAAGCCGGCTTTGGGCAAGCCCGTCTTGCTTGGGATTACCAAAGCGGCTCTTACGACAGATAGCTTTATTTCTGCGGCATCGTTCCAGGAAACGACTCGTGTTCTCACTGAAGCAGCAATCAATGGACGCGAAGATAACTTGCTGGGCTTGAAAGAAAACGTCATTGTAGGCCGGTTGATCCCTGCAGGGTCAGGATTTGAGGAGTATCGGGACACATTTGTCATTAGTGAGAAATTGGAGGTGGCGCCCGTAGGTGTTACACCTGCTGTGTCAACTGATGCGGCCGTTGTCCAGGCGGGTTCAGGAGAAGCCGCTCGGTCTTAGTTAAACGCTGGACTGCTGCCTACTTGACAGTGAGCAATTACGTCATTATAATCCGGCGGCTTTGCACTTGACGGTTGGTGCTGGTTCTTTTTGAAAGGGTTTAGACGCGATGCCGACGATCAATCAGCTGGTTCGAAAGGGGCGGATCTTTGTAAAAGCAAAGACGAAGAGCCCTGCCCTCAAGTCGTGTCCGCAGAAGAGAGGCGTTTGCCTTCGCGTATACACGACGACACCGAAGAAACCGAATTCGGCATTGCGGAAAGTTGCGCGTGTGCGTCTCACGAACGGTATGGAAGTGACGACGTATATACCCGGCGTGGGGCATAATCTTCAGGAGCACTCAATCGTGCTTGTGCGCGGCGGTCGTGTCAAGGACCTTCCTGGCGTTCGATATCATTTGGTGCGAGGTGCTTTGGATGCGGTGGGGGTCGCCGACCGAAAGCAAAGCCGTTCGAAGTATGGGGCGAAGCGGCCTAAGTAGATCATGAAGTCTGGAAAATCATCACATTGATTGGATAGATCGATATGCCACGCAGTAGGTTTTTGGGTCAACGCGAAGTGCTTCCTGACGTGCGGTACCGAGATAAACTGGTCGGGAAGTTTATCAACACGCTGATGAGTAGTGGGAAAAAGAGTACGACGGAACGGATCTGTTACGGCGCATTCGATGTTATCCAGGAGAAAACCGGCAGCGACCCGCTGAAAGTGTTTAAGGCAGCTGTGGATAATGTGAAGCCGATCGTTGAAGTCAAGTCTCGTCGGGTGGGAGGTGCCTCTTATCAGGTTCCGGTCGAAATTAGGCCGGCACGCCGAGTGTCGTTGGCGCTTCGTTGGTTATCGCAGTTTGCCCGTACGCGCGGTGGGAAAAGTATGCGGGAAAAGCTTGCAGCCGAGCTCTTGGATGCGTCGAACAATACGGGGGCTGCGGTCAAGAAACGGGAAGACGTGCATCGGATGGCGGAGGCCAATAAAGCGTTCGCTCATTATCGCTGGTAGCGTCATTCTGTGCTGCAGTTGAGCCGTGCTGCGATTCGCAGATCCAAGTGCTCCTACATCGCAGCAGCGTGATGCGGCTCAATCTGCGGCACAAGTGTTTTTAGAGGGGTTGAAGTGGCTCGTCAGACATCGTTAGAGCGCACAAGAAACATCGGCATCATGGCTCACATTGATGCCGGTAAAACGACGACGACCGAGCGGATCCTCTACTATACGGGCATGACCCATAAGATGGGTGAGGTTCATGAAGGCGCCGCCACGATGGACTGGATGGAGCAGGAGCGAGAGCGAGGCATTACCATTACGGCTGCCGCCACAACCTGCTTCTGGCGTGATCACCGCATTAATATTATTGATACGCCCGGCCATGTGGATTTTACGATTGAGGTAGAGCGTTCGCTGCGAGTGCTGGATGGGGCAGTGGCGGCATTCGATTCAGTGCAGGGGGTTGAGCCTCAGTCTGAGACGGTTTGGCGTCAAGCGGATAAATATCACGTCCCTCGTATTGCGTTTATGAATAAGATGGACCGGGTTGGGGCTGATTTCTACGGCAGCGTTCAATCCATTATTGATCGGCTCGGGGCAAAGCCGGTTCCCATCCAGATCCCCATCGGACGTGAGGCTGAATTTCGAGGCTCCATCGATCTGGTCAGGATGAAGGGATACTTTTACGACGATGAGACGTTGGGTGCGAAGTACAAAGTCGATGAAATTCCGGATGATCTCCTCGCGCAAGCAAAAGAGTACCGCGAAAAGATGCTCGACGCAGTTGCGGAGTTCGATGACCAGGTGATGGAAAAGTATTTGAATGGTCATCCACTGACGGAAGAAGAGGTGATGCGCGCAATCAGGGCCGGGACCATTTCGATGAAAGTTATTCCTGTGCTTTGCGGATCAGCCTTCAAGAACAAAGGTGTGCAGCAGCTATTGGATGGTGTCGTCGACTATTTGCCGTCACCGCTCGATATTCCTCCCGTTCTGGGGGTAGATCCTCACAGCGGCAAGGAAGTCGCGAGGAAGGTAGACGATGGTGAGCCGTTTGCGGCGTTGGCATTTAAAATCATGTCCGACCCATTTGCCGGTCAATTGACATTTTTTCGTGTCTATTCAGGGACGCTGAAGACCGGCACGCCGGTCTTGAACGTGACGAAAGGGACAAAGGATCGGATCGGACGTCTCTTGAAAATGCATGCCAATAAGAGAGAGGAAATCGATGAGGTTCATGCCGGAGACATCGTCGCAGCAGTGGGGCTCAAGGGAGCTACCACCGGAGATACCTTGGCGGATGAGAAGCAGCCGGTGTTGCTCGAAGTTATGAAATTTCCTGAGCCGGTTATTGCAATGGCGGTTGAGCCGAAGACCAAGCCGGATCAGGAGAAGATGGGCTTTGCGCTTCAGAAGCTGGCGCAGGAAGACCCCTCGTTCCGTGTGCGGACGGATGAAGAGACGGCGCAAACCATCATTGCCGGGATGGGGGAGCTTCATCTCGAAATTATCGTTGATCGGATGTTACGCGAATTCAAGGTTGAAGCGAATGTCGGGAAGCCTGAAGTGGCGTTCAGGGAGACGATCCGACGGAAGGCCGAAGCTGAGTCGAAATATATCAAGCAGACAGGGGGCCGTGGGCAGTATGGTCATGTCGTCTTGACGGTCGAGCCGTCTGAGGCTGGGAAAGGATTGGAGTTCGTCAATAAGGTCGTGGGCGGGGCGATTCCAAAAGAATATATTCCTGCGATTGAAAAGGGTGTCCGGGAGCGGATGGAAACAGGAGTGGTTGCCGGCTATCCTCTGCGAGATGTAAAAGTGACCGTGATTGATGGGTCGTATCATGACGTCGATTCGAATGAAATGGCGTTTAAGATCGCGGCTTCGATGGGCTTTGCGGATGCTTGCAAAAAGGCCGATCCTGTCTTGCTTGAGCCGATTATGAAGGTCGAGGTCCTGGTGCCTCAGGAATTCATGGGAGATGTTATCGGTAATTTGAACGGCCGAAGGGGGAAGGTGCAGGGGATGAAGGTTCGAGCCGGCGCTCAGGCAATCGACGCCGCCGTGCCCTTGATGGAGATGTTCGGCTATGCCACTGACCTTCGATCTCGAACGCAGGGACGGGCAACTTACAGTATGGAATTTGACCGGTACGATCAGGTGCCGAAGAATATTGCGGAAGCCATCATCAAGAAATAGCGAATAGCGGTTTGTGACTCAGGGGGAGGGAGTGGGTTATGGCGAAGGCGAAATACGAGC
>JAFEBM010000048.1 GCA_018242685.1 Nitrospira sp.
ACCGGTTGCAAGGCCGTCAAGGCCAGGACCTGGTCCGCCACCGCCCCCGCCGCCACCGTGCCGGCAGAGGCTTTTAAGAACTGCCTACGCGAGATAATCATGTGCCCTACCTCCCTTCAGTTCAGTTATGAAAAGACTCAGTCAGAATTGTGAGAAAGATCTACATCCTTTGTTCTTTGTTGACTTCATCCCATTTCCTGAGATCAACCCTAAACATGCATTCACATCACTTAGTTGTCGCTGGCTGGATGATGAGTTGGGGGCGAGCATAACCTTCAGCGCGAGTTCAGAAACCATGTCCTTCCGCTGATCATGAACAAGCGCCGCCAGCGTACTGCCTCACGTCTTATATGGGTACTAGGGAAAGCCCCAGCATCTTTTCGTAACCAGGGACCTCTTAGGTCAAAAAACTGTCCGCTCAGTATGGTGTATGAGAGTCGTTGATGTGCGACCTTCACGAGGAGGTAGTGTAGCTGAGCGGTATTGGGAGGAGAGAAAGAAAGACTACCGGCTGTGCAGGCAAAAACTACGAGGTTTCAGTGGGGCAACTACCGCATTGTGTGCAGAGGAATCACGCTGTTGTGACTAAGCCATGAGCCATGGCGTATTTGACCAGTTCCGTCGTGGTGTGGACGTTGAGTTGTTCCATGATCTTGGTCTTGTGAAATTCAACGGTACGGTGAGAAATCTGCAGTTGGTCGGCGATTTCTTTCGCGGACAGTCCTTCGGCCACCAATTGCAGAATCTCGTGCTGCCTCGTGGTCAAGTCCTCAATCGTGGCTAAACGGGGCTGTGTCGGTTTCAGAAAAGACGCCACAACTTCTTTGGTAATGAGCGGGGTCACATAGAACTTGTCGTTCATCACGAACTGGACCGCCTGCATCAATTCAGTGGCCGCCGATCGTTTCAGTAGGTAGCCTGATGCGCCTGCTCTGAACGCTGCGTTGACATAGGCCAGGTCGGCATGCATCGTGACGAAAATCAGTTTTACGTCGGGGATCTGCTTCTTGAGCTTTTTTGCCGCCTCGATGCCGTTCAGACGAGGCATTGAAATGTCCAGTATCACGATGTCCGGCCGGAGATTGAGCGTGTTTTCGATTAAGGCGCGACCGTCTTCGACGGCTCCCACCAAGTCGCAATGGTCTTCCAGCAATTTCTTGAATCCCTCGAGCACAAAGGTATGGTCGTCAGCTAAAAGAACTCGTGGTTTCTTCATGATGTGGCGCTCCAGAGAATGGAATGTGCACAATGATGTGTGTGCCTCGGCCCAGTTGAGATTGAATATCTAATCGGCCTTGCACGGACCGCACTCTCTCCCGCATATTGACAAGACCCAACCCGGGATGGCGAGCCCGAATGTCCGTGAGGTCGAAGCCGACGCCGGTATCACAAATCGACAGCGTAATCTCTTGGTCGCCGCAGGTCAATTCGAGCTCCACGCGTGCGGCGCGGGCATGTTTCATGATGTTGGTAAGGCTCTCCTGCGCCACTCGATAGAGACAACTCGCAATTTCGCGCGGCAAAGGCTCGGTAGTCTCTTCCTGTACGATGACGGTTTTAATCCCCGTCTTCTCCGACCATTCATCAGCCATCTGTTTGAGCGCGGCAGTCAGACCCAGGTCGTCCAGGATGGAGGGATGAAATTGATAGGCCATGCGGCGGACATCATCGGAAATCCTCACCAACCGTCGATTGAGGGATTGAATCGTCTCCTTCACGTGGGTGGCCAGCGCCGACGGATCGGACAACATGTTCGCCATGTCGATTGCCAGCAAAGCCAGCTGCTGATTCACATCGTCGTGGAGCTCGCGTGCAATGCGCCGGCGTTCTTCTTCTTGCGCCGTCATCAGTTCGGTGGTGAGCGACTGGAGCTGCCGCTCTGTTCTCAATCGGTCCGTGATGTCCCGCACGATCACCGTAAACGTCGTTCTCTCGCCGACGCTCAGCTTTGAGATGCTCGCCTCCGCAGGAAACTCGCTTCCATCCTTTTTCAAGCCGAACATTTCACGTCGTTGCGCCATCCGACGAGCCGATTCAGGGTCATGGGTGAACGCGTTGAGGTAGGATGGATGATCAATCCGAAACCGTTGGGGTAGCAGGAGGTCGATCCGGTTCCCCAGCACTTCATCCGGGTCGTAGCCGAACAGTTTCACCGCCCCTTGATTAAAGAGCGTGATCGATCGATCGTCGTCGGTGACGATGATCGCGTCTTCGGCGATGTCCAGGATGTCGGCAAGCCGCCCCTGCGAGAGACGCAGCGCCTGTTCAGTCCGAACGTGTTCGGCGATTTCCGTGACCAAGGTCCGATTCACGGCGGCGAGTTCCTGAGTCCGTTCCGCGACCTTTTGTTCGAGCTCTTCATTCGCCTTCTGGAGGGCCGTTTTCGCCTGTCTCCGTTTCCATGCAAGCCAGACGAGCACCCATAAAATCATAATCGTGATGGACCGGTTTCCCATCTGAATCCATGGCGGTAAATCGGTAAACCATGGAGTCCCAAGCCCTCCAACCATAGTGAGGAACGTTCCCGCCCCGGCGGCTAGAGGCGGCATCCATGAAAAACGTGAAGCCGTCGCGATCAAAACGACCATAACATAGAGCGCATGGCTGGCGAAGGCTGCGGGTGTGTAGAGGTCGAAGATGCATAACCCAACGAGGAGCAGGATCGTGAAGCCGATCAGGAGAGATTCCTTGAATTGAGCGTTGATACGCATGCTGTCGCCGATGAGCTCTTGAAAGGCTGATCCTTCCTGGTGCCCCGACTGGGTTGCAGTTGTACGTAAGGTACCGAGGATGGGTCGCTTGAGTCAAATGGGCTGGGTTGACGGGTTGGACAGCCACCCGCCTACGCAGGACGCCATGGTTGATAAGCCTTGGAGTCATGCGCAGCGGGTGTCCTCCGCCGCCTTGTCGACGGAGGACATGCTCCGGCGAGGTGTCGCCGAAGCGTTTAACCGGAACCACGGCCGTCAAGCTGTGGGGCTCCACAATAGCGATCGTGAGGAAAGCTCAGCTGTCAGACTTCTCGAAAATTTGGAAGTGCTGGCGGTCGACGACATCGTAATCGTTCATCAGTCGGTAGCCGGCGGCTTCCATTTCGCCTCGAACCTCGTCTTTCCCGATTCTGTGGCCGAACATGCCGGAAAAAAATCCGCGCGGATGAAAATCGAGAATCGCCACTCGCCCACCGGGTCTCAGCGACGATGCGAGAGAGCGAAAATAGTCCACTCGATCTTTCATGTCATGGTAGACACCGCAATTAAACACGAGGTCGACCGGCTCCGGAAGTTTGGGATCGGTCGGTTCGGCACGGACTGGACGAACGTTCGGGGTTCCTCGTGCGACCATTTCCTTGAAAATCATGTCAAGCGCAGTGGCATCGATCTCAACGGCATAGAGTGGCATCGATCTCAACGGCATAGACTGTTCCTCTTGCGCCGACCGCCTTGGCCAAGTGCCAGGTAAAGTAGCCTGCTCCGGAACCCAAGTCTGCAATGCGCGATCCTCGCGCGATGGACAGCTTCTCAACGACTCCTTGTGGTTTCTGCCAGACGTCCCGTGAGGGATCGGTCATACGTTGATAGGTCCACTCCGCACAACTGGTGAGAGCGAGTACGATAACCAATAACGCGCCCAAAGACTTGCGTGGTAACCGGTGGAACATAGCCTTTTCCTTTCTCAAGACCGGTGTTTCAGGTCGAGCAACGTAGGTACTGCATGAGGAGATGGGTTGGTTGATGGGAGAGGTTGCTCTCTCCGAGATCTCAGCTCACGAAAGCACACAGGGAATCACGATCTTATCGACGGTAGTTTTAACATAGTTTACGTCTTCGCTTCCGGCAAAGTCAGCTCCTCAGACTCACGTCGGTGAACGATGTTCGGAGAGTGTTCTCTGACATGTGGATTAAGGCGTCCCGGTCTCGTGATTCTCTTTCGAGCTATTCTTGGCGGCTTCCGCGACCGCGATAAGGATACCATCGCGGAGCTTAAAGGAGCCCGCCGCGGCGACCTGCTCACCGGCTGTCAGCCCGGCATGGATCACGATCTCATCGCCGAACATGGGGCCGCTTTCAACCTGACGGGTATGGACTCGGTTGCGGCCGTCCTTGTCCGGCGCGACGATGAACACCTGGTCGCCTCCCGGCCCCTTGCGCAACGCACTAACCGGTATGGCGACGACATTATGTTCGGGACCGACCGGAATCCGGACGCGGACTGAAGCTCCCGGTGTCGGCACATTCCGGGCGCCTTCGATTTTGGCGCGTATCATGGCATTTCTGGTTGTCGGATCGACGCGTGCATCGAGGGCCACGATCTTGGCCATGACAGTCGGGGCATCACCGGCCGCGAACACTTCGACGGCTTCACCGACCCGCAAGCGGGCGGCGACCTGCTGCGCGACCGTGAAGTCCACATGCACCGCTTCGCCGACGCCCTGGAGCGTCGTGAGCAACGTCCCCTCATCCAGGTACTGGCCGGGATGGACATCTGCCATGCCGACGCGCGCATGGAATGGGGCCCGGATGGTCTTCTTGGCGATGATGGCCTTGGTGCGGGCAATCTGGGCTTGCGCCACATCTAAGTCGGCGCGGGCGCGATCCACTTCTTCTTGTGTGGTCGCGAGTTCTTCGTTGAGATGTTGTCTGCGATTGAGCACCGTCTTGGCGAGCGCGGCCTGAGCCTCTTGCGCCCGAAGTTCAGCTTGCTCAACCGAGACATCGAGCGCGACCAACAGTGTGCCTGCTTCGACAATCTGTCCGGATGTGAGCCGGACCTCCCGAACTGTCCCTGCCAGCTCGTTCTTCAAGGTGATCGAACGCAAGGCGAGGACCGTTCCGATCGAGGTCGTGGTCTGGCGATGGTCGACCGTTCGCGCGACGGCGATGGTGACCGACTCCATCGGTTCCGGCTGATTGGCTGAGGCTGCCTGCTGGTTCTGTATTAATTCATGCTTCCACGCGGCCAAGCCGATGCCGATGAGAATCACCAATGTGAGCAGTAAAACTGATCCAACCCAGTTGCTTTTATTCATGATGTAGACGACGCTGAAGCGCTTCCCAATCTGATACACTCGGGGCGAATCATGGTAGCAGATCCGAAGCTTTCCTGGCGCCTAGCCTCCGCGTCCTATGGTCTCTTCACTGATCGGCTAGGAGTTCAACCAGGCGCGGAATGACGGTGACTATGCTTAGTATAGAGTTGTGAATATCAAGTTATTACGGTCAGTGTTCGCGGCCACCTGTTTCCTGCTCGGCATATGGTCGACCGGATCAGCCCAGCTCGCGTCGAGTCCGCTTCCGGCTCAGCAACCACCGGTCGTTGTTTCTCCCGTCCCGCCGGCCGGAGCATCTGCTGCGAATGGAATCTCGGCCACGATAATCACGCCGTCTACCATCAATCGCTTGGCGCCGAAGTTCCGTAGCGCAGGTCGCGGTTTGCCGGGAATGCCGGGCGGACCTCCGCTCAACAGCTCCTTGGGGGCTCAGGATTCACGGCCACCAACGGTGGGTCCGCTCTTCTGCGATCCCGTTGTCGATTTTCCTTGCTGAAGTTTGGCTTCCGGCGCTGTGCTTCGTCAAACCCTAGAGCTCGGCCAGCCGCTTTTCCAGAAACCGCCGTTCCGGCTCCTGCTTGGTCAGGGCCAGGGCCCGTTCATAGGAAGCGCGGGCGTCCGACGCGTTTCCCAAGCGCCGATGGAGATCGGCTCGTGCGGCGTGCGCGAGGTGGTAGTTCGTCAACTCACCGCTTGCCAGGAGTGCATCGACCAATTCCAACCCTTTGGTCGGTCCATCGCGCATGGCGACCGCCACGGCTCGGTTGAGCGCGATGATCGGTGATGGGTCGGCTCGCAAGAGCAGATCATACAATGCAACAATCTGGGCCCAATCGGTCTCAAGGGTGCTTGGGGCTTCGGCGTGGACTGCGGCAATGGCTGCCTGCAAGGTGTAGGGCCCGAAACGCCGTGAAGCCAGCGCTCGTTCGATCAACCCCACGCCTTCCCTGATATGGTTCTGATTCCACAGAGAGCGGTCCTGATGCTCCAACAATACAAGATCCCTCGTTTCAGACGTGCGTGCGGCACGCCGTGATTCGTGCAGCAACATCAAGGCAAGCAGACCCATGATCTCCGGCTCCGGCAAGAGATCTAACAAGAGTCGGCCAAGGCGAATCGCTTCGCCGGATAGATCGGCTCTGGTGAGCGAGGTTCCGAACGAAGCCGAATAGCCCTCGTTGAACAGAAGATAGACGACGTGCAGCACCGTATCCAATCGGTCCGGCAACTCGGCTGGAGGCGGCACTTCGTAAGGGATGCGCGCATCGCGGATCTTCGATTTGGCGCGCACAATCCGTTGCGCAATGGTAGCCGGTTTGGTGAGAAACGCATGGGCGATTTCTTCCGTGGTGAGATTGCAGACCTCGCGCAGAGTCATGGGCACTTGGGCGTCCGGTGAAAGGGCCGGATGGCAGCAGGTGAAAATCAGTCGCAATCGATCATCCTCGATGTGCGGATCTTCCTGCTCCATTGGATCGCTCGTCGCCGTTTCGATCTGGTTAGCCAATTCACCCAGGGACGCGTCGTAACGGGCACGCCGCCTCATGCCGTCGATGGCTTTGAAGCGGCCGGTGGAGACCAGCCAGGCGAGTGGATTGGCCGGTACCCCGTCGCGTGGCCATTGCTCCGCAGCCGCGGCGAACGCTTCGTGCAACGCTTCTTCAGCTGCGTCGAAATCGCCAAGCAGACGAATCAACGTGGCCAGCACGTGGCGCGACTCGGAGCGGTAGACTGCTTCCACCCTCTCTCGCGCCTGTTTCAGCGATGCGTCGCTCATAGTGAACTCGGTTATGCGCAGCCGTGTTCTTTGATCGGGCGGACTTCCACCGCGCCGAAGCGGGCGGCCGGAAAATGAGCCGCCACGCGGATCGCGTCGTTCAAGTCCGGCACGTCGATCAGGAGAAATCCGCCGAGTTGCTCTTTGGTCTCGGCGAACGGCCCATCGGTGGTCGATGTCTTGCCGTCTCGGACCCGCACTGTGGTCGCCGTTTCCACCGGATGGAGCGGGGAGGCGGCGAGCAATCGGCCGGCTTTCTGGAGTGTGTCACAGTAGGCCATGGATTCATCGGAGATTGCGAGACGTTCGTGGCTTGGAAACGCATTCAGCCCTTTTTCTTCGACGTAGACCAAGCAGAGATATTTCATGATGTGCTCCAGGTTGTGTTGATGGTTAACGCGCATACAGTTTATTCGGTCATGCGTTATCGTGTCATCATGAGTGGCTCCATGGGTGTTCCTTTGTGGCCGGGAGAACAGGATACTCACCTGATAGTCGTCGGAGTGGCCTGAAATAGACAATGGCCTCACGCGGAAGCAGAATGGGCCTCGAATCGAGGGCAATCGTCGTGAAGCAAATGAAATGTCGATGGAATATGACTTGACGACGAGCCGGAACGACGGTATCCCAGTGGCCATGAGTCAGCCTTCCACCACCGTAGCCTATGGGTCGGTCGTGCTCGCGGCAGTTCTATGGGGTGGTTCGATCGTGGCGCAGAAGATGGCCCTCGGCTCGTTCTCCGCTGTTGAAGCCTCGGTGCTTCGCGATATCGGAGGGCTGGCGATCCTTCTCACAACCTGGTGGTCGAAAGAAGGCGGCGCGATCAAAATCAGTCGCGGCGACATATGGCTGCTGGGCTTTCTGGGGCTCGGCGTCTTGGGGAACCACCTGCTCATTCTCATGGGGCTCAATTATGTCAGCGGGGCGGTCGGCGGCGTGATCATCGGATCGAGCCCCGTCGTGACGGTGCTGCTCTCGGCCATGTTGATTCGGGATGTACCGTTGCGCGCAGTGTGGGCCGGAGCAGTAGTTTCCTTTGCGGGCGTCGGACTGGTCTCCGTGGCAGGCTTTCAAGCGGCCGGCGAGCAGCCGCTGCTGGGAAGCACGTTGGTCTTTCTCGGCGTTGTGAGTTGGGCGCTCTATAGTATCGGTAGCCGCACTATTATGGAGCGGATGTCGGCACTGACCGTCAATTGGACAACCCTGATGGTCGCTACGGTTCTTCAGATTCCGCTGTTGTGGACGGATCAAAAAATGATACCTGCCGGGGTCGGATCGGTGACGGTATCCGATTGGTTTGCGCTCGGCTACCTCATCCTCTTTGCCACGGCGGTGGCTCAACAGGCTTGGTTGTTCGGCGTCAAAGGCATCGGCCCCTCACGGGCGTCGGTCTTGGGCAATCTGACGCCGGTTGCGGCCATTGGGTTATCGGCATTGATTCTGGGAGAATCCGTCGGACTGATTGAAATTATCGGCATCGGCCTTATCCTGGCCGGCGTCTGGGTCGTGAACCGGCAAACGGCTGAGTTAAACGACTAGGCTCCTCGTATCTATCCCATCCTTCACGCAGGGTCTCGATCCTTGTCTTGGGATGGGAGTACCATAGACAATCGGTCATCGGAGAGTATAGGATGATACCCTCGCCTCGCTGTCATCGACCCCGATCCCTAGATTGTTCGTCAAGTCAGGGATAGTGATGAACAGTAAATATGCCCAAATACTGATCGTTTTGGTATTCGTCGTCACCTTCTTCATCGACACGGTTACGCCGATGGGGTATGAGGTGTGGGTCGGCCATGTCTTCGCCGTGCTGTTGGCCCTCTGGATCGAACGCCCGAACGCTCCCTATGTTGTCGCAGCGATTGCGACGATACTCCTCATACTGGAGTTTTGGCTGTCTCCTCCCGGCGTCCCACTGGATATGGCTGTGTTTAATCGAACTGTCGGGGTGGCGTTACTCTGGATGACGGCGGCGCTTGTCGCTCGGGCGAAAACGGCCAAGCTTGACGATGCGACCAGACGGCTGGGAGCCATCGTGGAGAGCAGCAGCGATGCCATCCTGAGTGTGACGCCGGACGGAATTGTGACGTCGTGGAATGCCGGGGCGGAGCGTATGTTCGGATATACCGCTGCCGAGATGCTTGGCCGTTCCATTCTGACGCTTATTCCGGCCGATCTCCATGATCACGAAGCCCGGTTGCAAGCCTCAGTGCAGAGAGGACAAAGCATCCGTACCGATGACGCCGTGCGGCTGACCCAGGACGGGCGGAGTATCAATGTGTCGGTCACCTTGTCGCCGCTCAGAGATGCTGCCGGTCGGTTCGTAGGCGTGTCGAAAATCATTCGTGATATCAGTGAACGGAAACGAGCGCAGATACTTCTGCAACAGGCGCGCGAAGCACTGGAAGTGAAGGTTCAGGAACGAACCGCCGAATTGATCAACGCCAACCACGCTTTGCAGAAATTGTCCAGTCGGCTGATGCAAGTGCAGGAAGAGGAGCGAAGCCGACTCGCACGCGACCTACACGATGAGGTTGGGCAGTTGCTCACCGCATTGAAGATCGATCTGCAAGAGGTTCAGCATAGCAAGGTGGCGCATGTTCGTTCCGATTTTCTTACGGACGGTCTTGAGCTGGTGGACCGTCTTCTGACCCAAGTGCGGACTCTGGCGTTGGATCTGCGGCCGTCCATTCTTGATGACTTGGGGTTAGTCCCTGCGCTGAGGTGGTATGCAAACCGGCAGGCGGATCGCAATGGATGGACGCTCTTTTTCTCTGCCGAGGAAATGACGGGGCGGGTGTCTGTCCCTATCGAGGTGGCCTGTTTTCGGGTTGCGCAGGAGGCCTTGACCAATATTTCCAAGTACGCCAAAGCAAAGACCATCGATCTGACGTTGCGTCGGAACGATCACCGGGTCACGCTCGTCATCCAAGACGACGGGATCGGATTCGATGTGATGCCGGCAAAACGACGGGCACAAGGCGGGCAAACGATCGGGTTGCTGGGAATGGAGGAGCGTGTCCGATTGGCTGGGGGCGCCTTTGAGATCATATCGGCTCCAGGTCAAGGGACCAGGGTCGAACTATGCTTCCCGCTTGCTGAACAGGAGCCGGGCAACCAGCTTGAAACGGTCGAGGTCATGGTCCCATGAGTCCACTCCGGGTTCTCATCGCGGAAGATCATGCGTTGGTCAGAGCCGGTATGCGGGCCCTCCTGCAAAAAATCGAAGGGATTGAGGTCGTGTCCGATGTCGGGGATGGGTGGGAAGCCGTGAAGTCTGTGCAGACGGATCCTCCTGATCTCGTGCTGATGGATATCGCCATGCCGGGATTGAACGGACTCGACGCGACCTCGCGGATCGTCAGGGAATCGCCGACCACGCGAGTGATTCTGCTGTCGATGCATGCCAATGAAGAGTACTTCCAGCAAGCGTTGGAGGTCGGCGCGTCCGGGTATTTATTGAAAGGCGCCGAGCTGGCTGAACTCGAGTTGGCCCTCAAGACGGTCGCCAGAGGTGAGACATACCTCGCCCCGGCGGTTGCCAAGTATGCGATCAAAGCCTACCGAGAAAAATCAGAGGGGCCCTCTGGTCCGCTGATGAAGCTCAGTATGCGTCAGCGAGAAATCCTACAACTCATCGCAGAAGGGCAAACGACGAAAGACATCGCCCAACGCCTGAACCTGAGCGTCAAAACCGTTGAAACTCACCGGAGTCAATTGATGGAGCGGCTCGACATTCACGATGTGCCGGGCCTCGTCCGTTTCGCGATGCGCGTGGGACTGATCCAGCTCTACTCCTAACTCCCGTTCGGTTGGTTCGTATTCCTGCAATCGTTCCGTGAACTCGTACGTCTTCCTCGGGGGATTTCTCCCTTTCTCTCAGGATTTTCCCGATACGCTCACGCCTGCTCCTTTGGCAAGCTGTACGCCAGGGCCGAGGCACAATGCGTTGCCCATCAATCGAGAGGGAAGAGGCGCTGATGAAACGCATGGTGCCGCTGCGCACGCTTCTTGTGGACGACAGTCCGGAATTTCTCAGACGGTTGGAAAAGTGGCTTGCGCGTCACCCCGGCTTTGAGATTGTGGGGAAGGCCTATTCAGGGCTGGAAGCCGTCAAGGAAGTGAGTGTGCTTCGTCCGGATCTCGTGCTGATGGATGTGGCGATGCCGCTTATGAACGGATATGAGGCGACGGTGCGCATCAAAGCAGGTGCTCACCGACCGATGGTGATCTTGATCTCATTTTTCGACAGGCGCGAAACGTGTGAAGATCGTGATTCGAAAGCCGACGCATTTCTCAAGAAAGACTCGCTATATAGGGATCTGCTCCCCACTGTAGCTCGGCTCTTTCCTCAGCAGCGAAGGCAAACGGAATCCAATCTTCAGGCGCCGGAAAGGAGCGGCCATGGGTTGTGAGCGATGCAACGGATGGATGATGCCTGAACGGCGTGTGGGGCACAGTGCGAGTGATGAACTGGTTCTCGGAGTGTCCTGGCGCTGTGTGAACTGCGGCAATGTGCTGGACTCGGTCATCATGCAGAACCGAACGGTGCAAGTCGTCCCCGCTGCTCCCACAGCATAGTGAGAAAAACGAAACGCTGTTGAACGGTCTGTGGAGACGATACCTCTGAA
Source organism: Nitrospira sp. (assembly GCA_018242685.1). Lineage (GTDB taxonomy): Bacteria > Nitrospirota > Nitrospiria > Nitrospirales > Nitrospiraceae > Nitrospira_D. The sequence goes on from JAFEBM010000048.1 coordinate 11,459, forward strand.
AAGAGGTAGGGAGGTCATATGAATGTCAAAGGGTTCATTATTGCAGATGACCAGGGAAGGGAGTTCGTGCTCCTGTGCGACCAGCCGTTTGGGCGATCGGGGAGAGCCTTCTCACTTCGCGGGTGGCAGCGGCTGCGCCTGGTTCCGTTGCAGTATACGGAACAGGAGCTTCGAAAAATCGTCGGTGGAGTGCTGACGACACTGAATGACTTGTTTAGAAGTCTCCCGAGACTGCTTGAGCGTGTCTCTGACGTGTCTTCTGCTCATGCCGGCTCTACGACAACGATCACGAGGAAGCCACCGGTGTTGAGGAAAGTTGCCAGGCGAGAAGAAAATACGGTGGGGAGCGAGTGGCCGTAGGGTAGGAGTCTCGTGTCCTGAGAAATATCCTCGCAGCGCTGCACTCGCTTGCAGTATGATACGGCTCCGCTGACTGAGAGGCGCAGCCGTGTTGAAACAGCGTATCGACGCCGTTACGAAAGTCAACCAGAAGTTCTACGATGCCTTTGAGAGTCTCGACATCGCCAAGATGGACGAGAGCTGGGCCCATCAGGAATACGTCACCTGTATACACCCGGGCTGGACGATTCGTTCCGGGTGGCCTGCCGTCCGCGATTCCTGGGTGCTGATCTTCAATAACACCTTCTCGATGAAGTTCGAACTCACCGATGTCATGGTGCAAGTTGCAGGCGACATGGCCTGGGTCATTTGCGTCGAGAATCTCACCACTCAACAGTCCGACGAACCGCAACAAGCCAAGGTCCTCGCGACGAACCTTTTTGAACTCATCGGCGACGAGTGGCAGATGATTCATCACCACGGCTCGCCGGTCATGGGTTAGCGCGTGGGATCTCTCCTTGCTCGCGCAGCCCGCACACAAGTCAATCGGATTCTTGCTGGATGATGGTGTGCTCGCTGCATGCGCGCAGTGGGAGAGACCCCACGCGCTAACCCTGATTTGTGGGGAAGAAAGAGAACCCGCCGATGCTCTGGGAATGCGCGCAGGAGAAAACCACACCGCCGCCCCGCCTTATGAGAGGGAAGGGATTAAGAGTGCTCGCCAACGCGCGGCCTCGGAAGCCCCCTTTCTGGATGCGTGGAGTGGGAGCTATACAGGAATGTCAAAATGATGATCGATAAATGAGAGAGTGAGGTTGGAGAAATCGAAAGACAAACTGTGATTGATTTCCAAAACCGCATAGTGGTTCCGGATATATCATCTGCATTCTTGGCACTTGATATTGGAGCGGTAATCGATAGGGTCATTCCAGATTGGAGAAAGATTCTTGGCCAACTTGATGTGCGAGAGCGGGACGCGTTGGTATTGCTTGGTAAACGTGGCTGGTATATGGATTCCGAATTCACGTATTTGTATCTGTTCAACATTGCTGAGACGATTCGGGAAGATAGGATAAACGAGGCTGACGAAACTCTTTGCGATTATTACGAAAGCCGTCTCTCAGAGATTGAATCAGCTCTATTCTCGAGGCACCCGCACAGAGAGCGGTTTCTTCGAGACGCGATTCTGGCGCACAAGGAGGGCAAGTACACACTGTCGGTCCCTGTTTTTCTGACGCAAGCCGATGGCATATGCAATGAGTTGGTCGGGTGTCGGTTGTACAGCCGACAGAAAGCCAGGGGCCTACAAAGATTGACCGATCGCTTCAGCTCAGAATCTATAGCACCCACAAGCGCGTCTGTCGCGCATGTTTTGTGGCAGCCCCTTCCGATATCTGCTGGCCAAGAACAACGTGCGAATGAACCCGACCTGCTCTACAGGCACGCAGTTCTGCACGGAGAAGATCTTGCCTATGATACACGCATTCAGAGTTGTCGAGCGATATCACTATTGAATTGCGTTTCATGGGTTTTTTTTGAGAGATCTCTTGAAGCAGCGCTTACCGGAATGAGGCCAAAGGATGAGGCATAACTGGGTATTCGAAGTGCGTCATTTCTTAGGTCGATCCATTGTACCAAGGCAACTGGTCTTGGGATTTGCGATACTGGTGGCATCTATGCCATTAGGATGCGCCGGTATGACAGGTGAAACGAGCTTCATGACATTAAGTGTTGATAAGGACAATATTGCTGGGCCATTGGCCGAGGTTAGGGTTGGTTCGGTAGAGATAGAGTCAAACGCTGCTTTTCTCCGATCGGTGGGCAGCTATGCTATGGGAAAGTTTGACGACCGGGACTTGAAAGTCTTTCGGATTTCCCTTCAGAACAGTATCTCTTCACTTCAGTCGTCGGTGCCGACGGATCTTAATAACAAAATGAATCTCCATGTCCTCCTTCGTCACCATATGGTTGCACACAGCAACAATGAAGGCGGCGTCCTTGCCGCGGTTGCCTGGTGCCTTGTGGGGGAGAGCGGGAACATCATCTTCCACGAGGGCTTCTTTGTGTCTGAGTCCGGACGCCATACTGTTACCTTAGGTGCTGTTAAAGACGCGCTGAACGAAAGCATTCTGCAAAGAATCATTGGAACTGTGGCTCAGATTGCCTCACGGGAGAGACCGACTAGCGTCCAGTCGAAGCAATTTCCCAAGACGTACGTAACGTATAATGAGGCTCTAACAGATGTCCCGCAAACGTTGTCAGCAACTTTCTTGTTCGCTCCTACGGTTGGCCCAGAAAAAATTGATTGGGGTTGGTCTTCGGATACGCCGGTCGATATAGATTGGGAACGATATCTGAGTGCGAAAAGAAAGTAAGAGGACGAAGCTAAGAATGTATGGAACAGCTCTTGATCGGTTCTTCATCGAGACGACGGAGCGTTCTGCCACTTGGCGGCGACGGTGCTGCTGATGGGAAGCAGGGGCTGAAAGTTGGTATAGGGTCCGCTGCGGTATTGGTTGGTTCAAGAATCCGGTTGGTGTAGAATGCGCCCATGAGTATCAATGAACTTGAAGCCGAGGTGTTGAGGCTCGACCCAAAGGAGCGAGCGCGTTTGGCGGGGAAGCTTTTGGAGAGTTTAGAGAATCTTTCCGAAGCGGAAAATGCTAGGCTTTGGGTGGAGGAGGCTCAGCGCAGAGATGCGGAGATGGAAGCCGATCCTGGTGTTGATATGCCGGCCGCAAAGGTGTTCCGCGATGCACGGGCCAAGCTGAAATGAATGGAGCGAGTTTCCTATCATCGGTTAGCCCGCCGTGAATTGAACGAAGCCGCACAGTACTACGAGTCAGAACATCCCGGACTGGGAGCGGCGTTCCTTGACGAGGTCGAGCGCTGTACTCAAGCCATCGTGAACTTCCCGGAAGCTGGTTCGCTGATCACGAAGACAGTCCGCCGACGACTCGTTCTCCGATTTCCCTATGCGCTCCTCTATTCCATAAAGCCGGACAAAATCCGAGTGTTGGCGGTCATGAACCTGAAGCGCCGACCGATGTATTGGGTCGGCCGAGAGTGAATAGAGAAGACCAAGCTATCCGAAGCCGTTCAGGTTCCGGCGCAGTGGAGGGATCTCGATTCGGATCTTTCTGATCCATCCGACGGCGTAATCGCTGTACGCAGCGCCATCATGACCGACAGCATACGTCGAGCCAGTATTCAGGATCTCGATCGACTCAGTCCACTTTTTGATGCCTACCGTCAGTTCTATGGACAGCATTCGGATTTGATTGTTGCACGGCAGTTCTTGACCGATCGTCTTGTTCGCAATGAATCGGTGGCGCTCGCAGCCGAAGATGGTGCTGGGAGCGCGGTGGGGTTCGTGCAGCTGTATTCGACCTTCTCATCCATCCTTGCCGCGCCGATGTATGTGCTCAGCGATTTGTTTGTCATGCCTGAAGCTAGGCGACGAGGTGTGGGGACTCTCTTGCTCAAATCAGCGGTCGAGACCACACGTGCTGCCGGAGCGGTTCGGTTGGAACTGGCGACCGCGATCGCCAATGTTGCAGCGCAAAGGCGCTATGAAGCGTTGGGGTGGCAGAGAGATGAATTCCGCCTCTACGGCTTATTGCTGTAGCAGAATGATGGCGATCAAAGCTTCGGTGCAGTGGCAGGCAGTTCTTCCGTCTGGATGGTTTTCATCCATTCGGCGGCGATGGTATCGCGTTCCTCCATCGTCATGCCGGCGTAGGTGTGGAACATTTGAGCGCCACGGCGACGGCGCCAGGTGAGAAAGTTGAGGAAATGGTTTTTGCAGATCGAACGCGTGCCGGCCGGAGCATAGGGTGTCTCCGGGCAATTAGGCGCGCAGCAGTGACTATCCAACATTTTGGTCCTCCCGTAAACTCGTTCAGTATGCCGGTCGACTGCGTCGATTTTCAAGCCCATGGCCTCGCGCCGCTTGACCTCAACAGTTGTATAGGGTAGGACTGCCCCGATGCAGGTATCCGCTCTCATCGCCGTTCTCATCGTTCTCTCAACACTCGCCACCAGTTGCAGCTCTTGGATGGGAAGGAGCCCAGGGCGCAGTTCATCAGAAGATTCGTCTGCCTCGAAAGCGGGCCTCTTGCCTCAAGGCGTCGCCATTGGTGATGTCGGTTCGGATAGGGCCTTGCTCTGGCTGCGCACTGAGAGGCCGGCCATTGTGCAGGTCGAATGGGCATCGCTGTCAGCGTGGGAACGGGCATCGAAGATAGCGACGGTGATGGAACCGGTGTCGCGCACCGCAGAACTGACGACGACGGCGGAGATGGATCATACGTTGACTGTCTCGCTTCAGGGGCTTACTCCCGCGACAAGCTATCGCTACCACATCCTGATTGCACCAAGAGCGCAGGCCGACCAACAGGCTCCAACGAAAGTCGCGGCGAGGGGAGAATTCACCACCCTGCCGGATGAGACGACATCCGCACCAGTGACGTTTGCCTGGAGTGGAGATCTTGGAGGCGGAGGACAATGCCGCCAGGGAACGAACGGTTATCCCATCTTTGATGCGATCCGGCGATACAATCCCGACTTCTTCGTATTTCTCGGCGATACGATTTATGGCGATCATATTTGCCCCTCGCCGCCGAACGAGCCGGGTGCCGACTTCAAAGCCACCACGCTGCAGACCTATCGAGCGCGTCACCGATATCAGCGCGGCGCTGAAGCGCTTCAGCGATTCTTGAGGTCGGTGCCGATCTATGTGGTATGGGACGACCATGAGGTCAAGAATAATTTTGCCGGGCCGTTTGAGGACCAGATGCCGGCTGGCCGACAGGCATTGCGGGAGTACTGGCCCATCGCCTCTCCGGCGCACGACCCACATCGTCTGTATCGGCGTCTACGTTATGGCGCAGATCTCGAACTCTTTATCCTGGATACCAGGCAATACCGGAATCGCAATGCGGATCGTGATGGTCCTGACAAGACCATGCTCGGCTCAGCGCAATTGCAATGGTTGCTCGAAGGGATTCAGGCTTCGGCTGCGACATGGAAAGTCATTGCAACACCTGTTCCTCTCTCGATTCCCAAAGGTGGCGGCATCGCTGTTCCTGGGAATGATGGCTGGGCGGGAGGGCCGGATGGCACCGGGTTCGAGAGCGAACGGCAGGTCATTGTTGACGTGATTCTCGAGCACAAGATCAAGAATGTCGTCTTTCTTGCAGGCGACGTGCACTGGGTGCAAGCCAACGCGTACGATCCTGATCAGGACGGCATCATCGATTTTCACGAATATATTGCCGGGCCGCTCTCTGCTCCTTCAGGAAGGTTTGCGCCGACTCGTGAGGAACTGCACCCGACGCAGATCTTTTACGAGTCGGGGTACCATAATTTCGGCCTGGTCCATGTCACGAAGAATACGTTCGAAGTGACGGCGGTGGACGAGGCCGGGATGAAGCGATTGATTCACCGTCTTACGGCTCGATAGAGAAGACCTTTCTGCTCCGTCCTCTTGCAATTGCGGCAGATGGCCGGTTACCGTACGGCTTCGAAGGTCACTGTTCGGTTCACACTGCAACGATAGCAAGGGAGTACACGTCATGTCAGGATTGATGTCCGCCGATGATATATTCTCGAAAGCGGAAGCGGCGGCCGTAGCTGCAACCGGGCCGGATGAAAAGGCTCTGCAAATCGATTATGACGCATTGAGAGAGAAGTTTCGCAAGGCGTTGGGTGATCGAAAGGCGGCGCTTTGTCACGTCAATAGGTTTTTACCGGAAGGATACGAGGATCAAGGCCGGTTCAACCTGATACTGCTGACCGCGGGCAATGTCGTGTTCGACATCGTCATCGGTGATTCCTATTTCCGGTACGATGTGGTATCGGTCGGCCAATTGGATAAGGTGCAGCTGATCGACGCGATGTGGGACAACCGAGAAAAGCGTCGAGAAGAGCCGTTTTTAAGCCTTCGCTTGATGCACGGAGAGGAAACACATCTGCTGTTGGCGCTTGATGACAATGAACGGGCGAGTTTGCTGAAGTTTGCCTCAGCGGTCGCGGCGGCACGCAACCCGGAGCACTGAGCGACAGGCGTCTCTTCCTTAATCCGCCTCATTCCATTTTTCGCAGAGGCTCAGGTGTTCGGCGGCGGTCTCTCGCCAGATGAGGCAGAGTTTCGTTTCATGCGGATTCTCAAAAGTATCAACGTACGACACAATTCCAAGTATCACAATGAACCAATCTTTGCGTTCCAAATGCATGCCTTGCACGTCGGTGAGCGGGGCGATCAAAGAAACGGTCCGAGGCACGACAGATCCCGGACCGATCTCTCCAATGGTTTCGGCGTCAGGCATCAGTTTCAGAGGCATGTCCCAGTCCGGGAATGTGTTGGCGGTCCAGACGGTCATCACGAGACGGGCTTTGGTCGTCAGTGCCGGGGACTGCCCGGTATTTTTGAGGAACACCGTTGCTGTTGGGGCGTTGTGCTGGACGAGAGGGCCGACAATCGTTGCTTCCTGCACCGTCACTCTTGCCCCGTCAGCAGGCTGAGGGGGCTTCCCTCGTATGGACACAATACTGAAAACTAGGATGAGGGCCAGAACTGAACCGACCAGAAAATACCCGTGATTTTTCAGGAAGCCCTTCGAGCTTGATTGCGCGAAGAGTGCTTTTTCCTGGTCGGCGCTGGACTCTGGTCTAGAAGGGCTGGTCATTCAGTCGGGAGAAGCCTCTGGTGAGAAAACCTTCCTTCCTCAGCAGGTCACACCACGATCACTTTGGATTGCCAGACGACACCTTGCTGTTGACGAGCAAATTGGGTGGCGGCCCGATCGGTTCAAAATTCTTCAGCAAGGGAACGTCATCTTTGTGAACCCACATGATATCGTGATTATACGAACCGTGAGGGCCCGAGCCACCTGAGAATGTTTGGCCATCCGGTGTAAAGGTCCAGCACATATCTTCACCCGCTGTGTTGATGGTATCACCAAGGTTCAGCGGTTCTTGCATTCACCTTTTTGATTCTGATAGGAAATCCACTCGTCATGTCCGCCGCGCGAGCCCATGTCCGGGCGCGTACTGGTGATAATGAGGCTCTTTCCATCTTTTGACAAGCCGGTCCAATGCATATGGTCGCGGTAAGGCGAATTGATGCGTGGCCCCAAGCTCTCCGGCTTCTACCACACGCCGTCCTTTTTCTCGACTTTCCAGATATCGCTGTCTTGGGTGACCCCCGGCTGCTGATAGTTGAAATAAATCAGGCTGTCGGAGGCAATGATTGGGCAGTGCTCTTCGCCGGTCGGCGTATTGATGTGGGGGAGTTCCGGAACATCGTTCCAATTTCTGGCCGGTTGCCAGATCCCATCGACTTTCTGGGTCACATAGAGGTCGCCGGTGGAGAGATTCCCCGGCTCGTATCTTGTGAAGTAGATGACATGACCGTCATCCGAGAGACTCGGCTCCAGTTCCCAGGCCGACGTATTGATGTTCGGCCTCATAGTAGGGTCGATGCCCGGTCCTAAATGAATCGGGGCTTGCCACGCACCGTTCACATAGTGTGACATCCAGATGTCGAAGTTGTAAGGAACTCCAGGTGAGGGGATGCTCCCTGTACGCCCTGAGACGAAGATGACCGTTTTGCCATCGGCACTGTAAGTCATCTCAATTTCCGCTTCCGATGAGTTATAGCTAAGCCTACAGTTACTGATAGACAAGGGGTGCGCGTCTGGGCGATCATGTACGCATGAGATGCTCAGTAGATTTGCGCCAACGGGTGGTGGATTTTGTCCGGAGTGGTGGGAGCAAGGCGGAGGCGGCTCGGCGGTTCAAGGTGGGCGAGGCGAGCGTGTATCGGTGGCTCAAGCCCGGTGGGCTGACACACAAGCGTCCTGGGCCCCACACCGCACACAAACTGGATTGGGAGGCCTTGCGGCGTCATGTTACCACGCACGACGACATGACACAGGCGGAAGCGGCTCGGCATTTCGGAGTCTCCTGCCATTGCATCTGGAACGCACTCCACAAAATGGAGTGGACCCGGAAAAAAAACGACCGGCTACAAAGAGCGCAGCCCCCTGCAACGACGAACGTTTCTACGTCTTCGGGAGCGGTACATCCGTCGCGGCCTGCAGCTCGTGCATGTCGATGAGTGCGGCTTCGCGCCGTCTGCCACACGTCGCTATGGGTATGCCCTCAAGGGACACCGCGTGGACGGCCTGACGTCCGGGCAGAGAAGACCTCGTACCTCACTGATCGCCGCGCGCATCGGGACGAATTTTGCTGAACCCTACCTCTTCGAAGGCACGTGCGATGCCGAGGTGTTCAACGCCTGGCTCAAAGTACGGCTGTGCCCACGTCTGACCCGCGCGCACCTGGTCATTATGGACAACGCGGCCTTTCACAAATCCCCGGAAACGGCGAAGCTCATCCAACACACCGGTGCCACGCTGCTGTTTTTGCCACCCTATTCACCCGACCTTAACCCCATCGAGCACGACTTCGCCGCGCTCAAGAAACGCCGGGAATATCAGGAACCCACGTCAATCGATCAGATCGTGAAGGCCTATCAATGATTATCGGCTTGGCTATAATGGGCTCACCCATACTCTTCGAGAGTGAGGAACTCGTGTTCGTGTGTGCGCCATGCGGCATCTCCATGCCTGACATCGCAAACGTCAAAGCGGGAGTTATGAGGAGCGCGAACACTGCCAACCCGTACGGAGGATGACGGACATGTGCATTCATTCGATTCCTTTCCGTTTCAGTATGTGCATCGATTATCTGTGACTGACGGAGGACGATCGCGTGCACCATCAGCGCATCGCGATCGACCGCCTCAATGCCCATACGATCGACGTGGCAGAGGGGTGCTTACCCCTTATCTTCCAGGAGAAATCGCCGTTGAGGTTCACGGTTCAACGGCCCTGACTGAAGATCAATGAATGTATACCCCCAGACGGCCCCCATCGCCGACTTGAGGACGAGCCACCGTTCACTCGCCCGTCCCGCCGAGAATTCAATGATGCCGGCGATCGGGCCAACAGGGTTCAACGAGCCGCTGTTATGGAGCCCATAGCCATCACTGGTGTTGTACGCCAGTATGTGACAGGAGTGTTCAGACTCGACGATCCCGACCACCTCTTTCATCGATGCCCTGGAAGTTTTGTCTTCGTCGAATATCATGGCGGGTGTCGATTGCAGAATTTCTTCCTGCCGAAGACTCTCCTCCTGCAGATAATAGACCGTCGTGTCCAACTCTTTAGACATCAGGACTTGAAGCGCAGTGATTGCGAAGCCTTTGTCCGGTCTCATACAGGAGCTGAGGGGCAATTGGGTGCCGTTCAGTGCGCCTCCCTGGGGCGAGGCCAACGGTCCAGAGGAGGCTTTGATGTCGTCCAAAGAAAGACGGGGTGTTGCGTTGTCCGGCATCGAGGACATCGGCCCAGCTGTGAATCGGGCCAACAGGTCGTTGTTCATCGCGTCGGTCGGATCCCATTTGAGTTTCCCGCTCATCGCGTCGTCCGCCTGCCATTTGATGAGGGGGGTGATCCCCTTTCTCACCGCCACGAGAAACTGCGCTCGTGTGCTCGAGAGCTGCCCCTCCGTG
>JAFEBM010000049.1 GCA_018242685.1 Nitrospira sp.
CAATAACTATAGGCTTAGCTATAACAGTGCGTAAATCCGCACTGCACGAAATACTTGTGGTGCCCCAGAGTCCAACGGAGAGGTTCGGAATGGCGTGAGCGAATCGTTGTACGGGGGTCTCTACATTGAGAACGCATGAGATGAAAGGAAACGAGCCAGCCTACCTCTCACTTTGACTTGGGCGCGCTGAGGAACCGATGGTAGCAGTTTTGGCCCTAGCCAACCATCCCCCTTCGGGCCAGAGACAGCTGTACTTATACGTATGCATAGGGCCTAATGGCCTTATATCTATTTAGGCTGATGCCTTTACAACTTTCAGATCAGCATGCATGGAAGTCCTGTATCATCCGAGATACCGGCCGTATAGGAAAGCCACAAACTGCTTCGCCCCGCGCATCCGGTTTTTAACATTCTCCTCGGCGACACCGGTCTGTTGCAGTTGTTGTTCAAACCGAATCAGTGCATCCTTCAATTCTTTTCTCAATTCTCGCTCGATCACTCGGTCCAGTACGCTTGGCATATCTTCCTCCCCGATTGATAAACTAGACTCCGACCGGTCACTCCCTTGCCTGTACGACAGAATTCCCGGACGGCGACCGTCCGGGAATTCTATAGGAATTTCAAGTTACAAGCCAGTTCTCATGCGGGAGAAGACCCGGGAACACCATCCAAGCCTGTACGCAGGCCTACAATCGTCCAGCGTGAAAAAGCGTAAGGCCTGGTTTAACTCTGGCCTTCGGCAGGATCGTCTTATGCATGAGAACGGTCGGGAGAGATGCAACTGATTGCTCCCAATACACCAGCAACCGTGACCGCTCCTGCGTCAGCAGCTCTCCTAGCTGAGCCGGGCCAACAACAAAGGCTTCACCACCTCGCCGTAACAGTTGACTCAATCGCGTGACGATCGTTCTCATGACCGTTGAAGACTCAAACGAGTCATATGGCAGCCACTGATAAATCAGGTCATAGGGTTGGCAGTTTGTCAGGAGCTCTCCACCCGTATCCTCGGCCACCATTCGAATTCGTTGCAGCCAATCCCACCGTTGCACCTCAGCACATTGCGTCCAGAGCTGCTGAGCCTGACGCTGTGCATAGGCAAAATAGCGGACATTCACGGTATAGTCACGTGGTCGGTCAAAGAGAATACAAGTAGAAATGACGGTATCGCCGTTGGCGATGAGCACACGCTCTGCCTGCGATCGTAGCCGTCCAACCTCTCGATCCTGTTCGCCGAGATCGTCGAGATAGTCCGCAACAAAGGATTGGGCGGCGAGTTCGCCGATCTCCCTGTCGTCTTCGGGAAACAAGGGCACCGACTCGAAGGCCTCGGCAGGAGAAATCCTCGGAATTCCCGGCACGAATACCATACGCCAATCGACCGGACTGACCGGACATTCACCAGGCGGCGACGGCCTGAGCAGGAGATCAGGATTCAACGGCAAGGTTAATTCCGTTCCACGATCTTTCAAAATCAACAGCCTGCCTTCGACACGGAGGTCACGATCCAACGGGAGTACACGACGGCCGATCGAACTGACGTATGGCAGGCCGGCAGGATCTTCACAAAGCGTAGCCTTTTGAACAATCCCATTTTTTACAGTCAGACACAACCCTTGACTCTCATCAAAATACCGAACGGGAGGATGTCGGGCCGGCAGCCAGACCACAAGATGAGAGGTTGAAGGATTCATGAAAGCTGTAAATGGACCCTCGTCATCTAACGGCTGAGGTGTGAAAAATCCGCTGAACAGGCGAAAAGCTGCCTCAGATGGATACGTAGGAACCCCACGATACCGTAAGGCTCTCGGAGTAGCTTGTCCCTTGTTTTGATCGTCATACAATCCGCGAATCAGCTCGAACACCGCTGAGCCCGTCCCCGGCAATAACGATTTGAACAGCTCGACCACCGGGAGAAAGTCAATCTGGTCCCACTGCATGGCTCCCATGCAGGCCATGAAGCGCATCGTTTCAAATCCCCCGCCATTCAAAACATACAATGTGTCTTTTCGCTGTCGAATCGTAGCCATCCCTTTGGGATCAATAGCAAGATCCTCATCGCGATAGAACCACCGCACCTCCTCAATGGGTACTCGCAACGCCCCGGCAGCCATGGCGCGAAGATCATCAGGAGTGATCCGTTGCCAATCGGGCCTTGATGCGAGATTCAGCTTGGTTTCATTCACCAACCCACAGGGCTTAATCCCGATCCATCGCCCCCAATCAAGCCGGACTCGCGCTCGCCTCAGAAAGACGGTCCCGACGCCGGTCGACTCCCATTCGCACTCATGCAAGGGATGCCCCACCGGGTCGGTTTCAAGAAAGCGTCGTCCATCAGGCCGATAAAAAACGAGGTGCCCGTTTGGAAACGTTTCAACGTGTCCGCCGACCTTGTCGAAGGACTCAGCGAGTGTGCGGGTGGAAGGAAACCGGAGATGGCCGGGAGTGTTCAGGGCAAATGCAATGGTGTCCGAGGGCATTCACTCGCGGAGCTGGCCGCTCCCCAAGACAATGAATTTCGAGCAGGTTAACTCGTCCAACCCCATGGGGCCCCGTGCATGAATGCGCGAGGTACTGATACCGATTTCGGCTCCCAGGCCGAACTGATACCCGTCGTTCAGTCGAGTAGAGGCGTTCACAAGCACGGCACCGGCATCAACCTCTTTGAGAAACCGCATCGCACGCCCGTAATCCGACGTCACGATCGCTTCCGTGTGCCTCGATCCATACTGCGCGATGTGTTCCATCGCTTCATCCATATTCTTCACGATTTTCACGGCCAGAATCAGGTCAAGAAACTCCCTGCCGTAATCCTGTTCGCTTGCAGGCTTGGCCTCAGAAATCAATTGGCAGGTCTTTGGACAGCCACGAATCTCTACGTTGGCCGTGCTGAAGCTTCGAGCAAGCTTGGGCAACAGAACCCGCGCGACCGACTGGTGGACCAGCAGGGTTTCCATTGCGTTGCAAGTGGACGGTCGCTGCGCTTTGGCGTTGACACAAATGGCCTCCGCCATCGCCGAATCCGCGTCGGCATCGACATAGATATGGCACACGCCTGCGTCATGCTTCACGACCGGAATCGTCGAGTGCTCCGCGATGAGTTTCATCAGCGATTCCCCGCCACGCGGAATGATCAAGTCGATGAACCGATCCTGCTTGAGCAACACCGGCACCACCTCACGATCTGCACGGTCGACGAATGTGATCGCGCCGGGTGGAACACCGGATTTTTCCGATGCTTCAGCCAGCACAGCGGCAATCATCGTATTGGACTGAATCGCCTCGCTGCCGCCTCGCAACACACAGACGTTGCCCGATTTCAGACAGAGAGCCGCTGAATCCGCCGTCACATTGGGACGCGATTCATAAATGATTCCGATCACTCCAATGGGCACACGTACCCGCCCGACCTTCATCCCGTTGGGCCTCGTCCACATAGCGGACATCATTCCTACAGGATCGGGCAACTTCGCCACTTCGCGAATGCCGGCTGCCATTTCAGCGATCCGCTTCTCGGTCAATCGCAAGCGATCTGCCATCGCCTTCTTCGCAGCCGTAGTTCCAAACGCCTTCAAATCTTGTTCATTCGCTGCGAAAAGCTCGTCCGACTTCGCCTCGAGTGCCTCCGCCATGGCAAAGAGTGCGTGATCCTTGGTCGCTGTCGGCAGGGACGCCAATCTCCTCGACGCCTGTTTGGCCTTGGAAACCAGCTCCAAAACATACTCCAAAACAGGCAGCGGCTTGGACTCGACAATCTTCTGATCTGAGGCGATCTTGTCGAGAGGTTCCACGCTTCGCACCAACAATTCAACAACCTGGGATTAATGGTTGACAATACCGTGTGGGCAAGAGACGGGTCAAGAGTCTGGTCCTAGCATTCCGTAGCAGCCCGAAGCGTAGGCAATAGTCGATGCCGACCTTGCATGACCTACGGTGTCGCTTCCGGTGGAGGAGGATCCGCACCAGGTTCTTGTGGCGAGATCGGAGGCGTCGGCGGAGGCGAGCCAGTCAGATTTATCGCGTCGCCTGAAGCATTCATCTCTTCCGAATCAATTGATTGGTCATGTGAGCTCGGTTCCACTGGAACGATCGGCTGATCACGTATGGTTGGCTGTGGAGGAATTGCAAACGGTCTGGCAACAGGCCTCGCCATCGTTACCAGAGAGGGATTCGGATATTGGAATACCCAATCGTAGTGGGTCGGCTTTCCCTCAAAATGGCGCACTGCCAGCGGGAAATTACCTTGCTTGATCGGTTTACCTCTGCTCTTGCTTCGGACGCCCATGATGCCTCCCGTGGGCGCCCGCAGCAATTCCCACTCACTGCGTCCCACCGGATCGAGATAGACCTTTCTGAGAAAGGGCTTGGGCGGCCTCGTGAGTTCAGTCAGTGTTTGCGGGTATACCTCACCAGGTACAACCCTTCCAGCCTTTGCGTTGGCCGAGTAGAGAGCCAGGGCCGTTTGAATTTCTATTCCCTTGGCCAGCAAATCTGCTTCAAGTTCTCGTTGCACCATCGTCTTCCACTGTCGGGCGGCCACCGTCATGGCAAGCCCCATAAGAGTGATGACGATCATCACCATGAGGTACGAGAACCCTGTTTCTTGCCGCCTCAGCGAGCCAAGAGGCTCCACCTTATTCCTCACTCCTGACCCGTGGCTTCTTCTGTTGGTTCTTCTACTGGTGCTTCCGATGATTCTTCCGACAACGACACCGTTTGATCCATATGGGTACCGGTGTTTTGGATGGTCACGCTTTCAGAACTGATCGCCTTGAGGATCAGATGGTCGTCGACACGGTCACCGACCTTGAGCACCAACACCTCATCATCCTTCCTGAGTACCGCAATATCCGTATTTTTCAGGCGCCCCTCGCCCACGCGAAGAAATCCCAGGTATCGATACTGCTCTAATTCCAACTCATCCTTTTGTTGCGCCAAGGGCTCGGCTGAGGCCGAACCCGGCTGGTTCCCAGAGGCTAAGACATTCCCGGCTGCGAGCGTCCCATCTGGACGGGGCGCGGAAAAAATGTTTCGAGGCGCTGTGAAGGTCGCTTGACGTTGAAGACCCGTTGATGCAAGCAAATCGAGATTGACGCGCAAACCTGTTCCCCTCGTCTCCACAAGTCGCCCCGCGGCCAGATGACCTGTGACATTCGTGAGCGGAACACGAACAGGTTCCTGCAGCAGCCGCCATTGCCACACAGCCAGTCCTACCCACAGAAAGATAAGCGAGGCAGCAAGAATCGTCTTCTTTTTCGCATCCATGACTACTGTGCTGGTCCCAACCGACTAGACGCACCGGCATCGGCGCGAAGGTACGTCGCAATCATAATATTGAACGTCAACAGCGCGTCTTGCGTGCCTCCGGACCGAGTCAGCTCAAGATCCTCGATAAACACCAACTCATCCGCTGTCTCGAGACCATAGATGAATCGCCGAAGATCCTCGTATCGCCCGGTCATCGGCCCCTGTAACAACCCTTTCCTCGTATTCGCAACGAGAGTAGGCTCGGTCTTATAGGACAACGCCGGCAAGGTGACACGATCACGCTTCGCTTCATCTGAAATCCCCAGCGCTAACGGAGTAAAGTCGCGCTCCGCGGGAAGCACCGCCCATACTCGGCTCAAGTCTTCTTTCGCTTTTCTTGCTTCTCGATGAAACATCAACGCCTGTCGAGCGGCGGCCCATTCGTTCTCCAGACGATCTCGGCTCACCTGAGCTTTTTTCACACCGAGATCCTGGGCGAGCAACAGCATGAAAAGAAGACCCAGAGTGACTCCCGCCCATGGGAGCAAGGGTGCAAAGGGGTGCTGCCAGAGAAAGAGCAGGCGGGCTTTCACCATTCAAGTTCCTTCGCGGCGGTACTGCAATGTGACGTCGAATTCCACCAACCCGTTCGGCCCAACACGATGCTGCGCCAAGATCGGGTTCTTAAATGTCGCGTGATCTTGGAATCCGACGGTGAAGGCAGTGATGTCTTCGAGGCTCATAGCCGTTCCCGTGAGTCGAAGCATAGTGCCGGTTTGATCAAGACGAACGCTGTTGAGCGCAAGACGTGAAGGGATCGCCCGTTCCAATTCGGTCAGAAACGTTGTCCACGAAAATGTTCTTTTTTCAAGCAGCTGGTTGGCTAACTCGACCTCAAGGGGCAGTCTCTTCAACGCCTCTTCCGACAAATCAATGCCTTCATGCCTGGCCTCTGCAACCAAGTCTAGATCCTGTTGCCGTATTCGATCCAGTTCTGCTTGGATGGTTAAAGATGCTTGATACGTGAGAATCGCTTGCCTGAGGTTCCAACAGATTCCTATCACAAGCAGGACACAGCTGCCGATCAAGAGCAATCGAAGCGGGACAACCACCGGCCGATACCGGAGGCTCAGGTTTATCTGGAACTGACCATCGGTGTCGCGCAGTAATGAAATCGACCTGAGTGGTTCAAAGAGTCTAGCGACTGCGGAACTCATGATCGCCATGCTAGAGCACCCCAGCCATCGCAGCCAACGATGTCATCCCTCGATGGCTCCCTTTGTTCACTCGACCAAAGGCCTCAACTGATTCCCAACCTAGTTGTTCGACGGACAGTCTGAGCTCTGCCTCAATCGATTTTTGAAAGGCCGAAATGTCCCCGTCTGCACAAATCACGGCTTCCTTCACGACCGCTGAGGGATGTTGTTGTTGACAGATCTCCACCGATGCACAGCATTCCTCAAGAATCTTGTTCAGCATATCGGTCTTCGCAAGCGCTTCAGTCGCCTCGGCCCCCAACAGCTTACATCGGTAGAACAGCAAGCGCCCTCGTTGACAAATCATGGTCGTCAAGGCTCGATCCGATACGTTGACCCACAGACACTCTCGGCTTCGCCAATGAGATCCACCTAAAGCCCTTCTCCATAGGTCAAAGATCCGTAGGCTCGTGACCCCTACCTCTTGAGGGAACAACCCCACAGATTCACACAGTGACTCGTACTGCTTCAGCACCGATTCCTGGGCCATCACCGTCAGTACAGTATAGGCTGGCCCGTTGCCTTCCGAGCGATCATGCAAGACCTGAAACAAGACCTTCGCGCCGCTCAGCGGGAATAGTTGCTCCTGACTAAGCCGCCAGCGTATCAATGCGTCGCGTTCCTCACGCCTGACAGGAAGCTGCTCAAGGTGCAGGACTGTCGCTCTAACCGCCGTGTCAGGCAGTAACACGCCAATCCGTCGAGGAAGATCAGAGAGGATTGCTCCCCCGACAGCATGATGAACCGAGCCTGAACTTGTCAGGACACGAATCCGATCCGCCAATGCTGAGGGATCGGATACATTCTCCTCCGTCGGAGAGGGTTTGATCATGCCATCGGAAAGCGGGGACATGACGCACATATGTCGGCGCTGTCCACGCCAATTTCGCTCGGTTTCGGCCCATGCAATCGAGTCGGTTCCGAACTTCAAGCAACGCTGTGGTCGGCTACTGGCCCATTCCCACATCGTATTACCCTTCCTCGCTGAACGTCACGCGATTGATCTCTCGCAGCGACGTCTCCCCATTCAACACTTTTTTCAGCGCCGACTGCCGCAGCGTAATCATTCCATCGGTCACAGCCCGATACCGGATTTCTGCAAGAGGCCGTTCGGCATGAATCATCTCTTTGATTTCATCCGTCAAATCGAGGAATTCCGTGATGCATTTTCTTCCTCGGTACCCAGTACCGTGGCATTGTGGACACCCCTTTCCTTCGTAGAACGGTGTATCCCTGTATTGTTCATAGTCCAATCCTGATTCTTCAATAAGGGCCTGCTGTCCTTTGACTGGAGTCCGACATGACGGACACAGGATTCGGACCAGCCGCTGCGCCAATACACAGTTGAGAGCGGCCAGAAAATTATAGGTATCGATCCCCATCGACGCGAACCGCCCGATGACGTCAAAAACATTGTTAGCATGCACCGTCGTCAACACGAGGTGGCCGGTCAAGGCCGATTGGATCGCGATCTGTGCCGTTTCGGCATCTCGAATTTCGCCGACCATAATCTTGTCCGGATCATGACGGAGTATGGACCGAAGGCCGCGAGCAAACGTAACTCCCTTCTTTTCATTGACGGGGATCTGCACCACTCCCGAGAGTTGGTATTCAACGGGATCTTCGATCGTAATCAACTTGTCTTCGAGCGTATTCATCTCCGATATCGCGGCGTACAGCGTCGTCGTCTTCCCGCTTCCTGTCGGCCCCGTCACCAATACCATGCCGTAGGGCCGAGTAATCGCTTTCCGAAATCGCTTCAGATCTTCCGGATTGAACCCGAGCCGCTCGAGCTTCAAATCAGACACTCCGGTCGCAATCGAGTCCCGGTCCAATATTCGAATCACGACCGACTCGCCGAAGACGCTCGGCACAATTGAGACACGAAAATCCACGGTCTTTCGATCCAGTCTCATGCGAAAGCTCCCGTCTTGAGGCACCCGGCGCTCGGCAATATCAAGCTCCGACATGACTTTAAGACGAGAGACTAACGGGGCATGTAATCGAACATCCAACGGTTCCATGGCAGGAATCAGGATGCCGTCGACCCGAAGTTTGACTTTTGTCGCGCGATCTGCAGCTTCGATATGGATGTCACTTGCGCGGCGCTGCATCGCACTCAGGAGGATAGAGTCCAACAGCTTCACGGCCGGACTCTGCTCTTCCCCCGCATGATCGAGCGTTGGAATTTCTTCTCCTCGATCATCTTCTTTCACCAAGATCGACCGATACTCCGCTTCCAACTCACGGAGCGCTTGACTCGATCCCTCACTGCGTTCCAGCGCCGCCAGAATTGCGCTCTTGGAGCTGACGACTCGATCCAGCGGCTTTCCGATCAGCAGCTCCAGTTCGTCGAACCCGAGCAGGTTTTGCGGGTCGGCGATGGCGATCGTCAATGCTCCGGAATGCTCAGCGAACGGCACAAAGGGAAATCGCTGCATCAACTTGATCGAGATGGTCTCGTAGTATTGCGGATCGATCCGAAAATCCGTCAACGGATCATAGGGGAGATCGTATTGAACGGCCAGGGCATGAGCCAATTGATCCTCCGAGAGGAGTCCTTCACCGATAAGCGTGTGTCCAAAGGCGGCAGCCACTCCCTTCATTCGACGTAGGACATCCTCCACAGTGCCCTTTGTGAGCATTCCTTGGTCGACCAAGACCTCGGCAAGAGACGGCCTCGCAAGACTACGTGACATAGACGATCTCTCTCATCATCATATCCTCGTCACCCTCAGATCCCACTTCTCTTCCTCTAGCCACCGACGGTGCCGGCCATCTGAAATATCGGCAGGTACATTACAATGACGATTCCACCGACCAACACTCCCATGACGAGCAGTAGAACCGGCTCTATCCATGTGGTGAGCTGCGTAAGCTTCGTATCGAGATTAGCCTCGTAAAACTCCGCGACGTCCCGCAACATCGTATCAAGCGAACCCGTTTCCTCCCCTACCGATAACATTTCGATCGCGAGTCTCGGGAGCACTCTGGAACGATCCAATGCACCAGCCAGTGTCGCCCCCTCACGAATCTCATTGACGGCTCCGATCGTTTCTTGTGCAATCCATCGATTTGAAACGGCTCCTCGTGCGCCTTGCAAAGCATCAATGAGCGGGGTGCCTCCGGCAAGAATAGTTCCGAGCGTCCTCGTCAGCTGGACGGCATTATGTTCGACTGCGATCTGACCCACGAGGGGGAGTTTCAGCACAAGACGATCGATCGCCAGCTGCCCCGCCGAGGTGGCATAATAGGCATGTGTCCCGAGCATGATGCCGATCACGACGGCTACTGCAGGTACGATCCCTGACTCGGCATGCATGACCATGTCGAGCAAGACTTGAGTCGCCCATGGCAAGGTCGTCGCTGACTCTCCATAGACCGATACGAAAGTCGGCATGACATAGGTCAATAGAAACCCGACCACGGCCAGGCCGATACCGATGAGAACAATGGGATAAGAGATCGCCTTCTTCACTTTTTGACGAAGGCTGACCATCAGCTTCAGATACGCCACGTACCGCTGTAGCACTTCCGGAAGATTGCCCGATTGCTCTCCTGCCTTTACCGTGGCGACATAGAGCTCAGGGAAATATACAGGGTGCTTAGCTAATGCATCCGAGGCCGAGGCTCCGCCTCGAATGTCTTCCCGCACATCGCGTAGTGTCCGCTGAAATCCAGCATGGCCGGCTCGTTCGATCAGGAGATCCCAGATGCGCAAAATGGGCAGTCCGGACTTGACCAGAGCCAGCAATTCTTGATTGAAGACCAAGAACTGCCCGAGCGGAAGCTTTCCCCATGCCCACGATGTCTTCGTCTTGACTGAGGTCATTCCTCGCCGATGAAGATTGAAAACCAGCAATCCTTGTGACTCTAGTTTGGCGCGAACCAATAATTCATTTTCTCCTTCTACGTGCCCATGGACGGTGGACCCATCAGGCCGCGCGACTCGATACGCAAATACTGCCATAGCTGTAGACCTTCACGACTTGCCGCTTAGCCCATCGTACGCCGCTACATTCGTTGGTGCTCGACTTCTTCAGTAGACGGCTCAGTCAGCCAGAGTGCTTGACCAGCTTGAATACGGTCACTAGGAAGGGCGTTGAGGACCATGAGACGTCTGACGGACGTGTGATATCGACGTGCGATACTCCACAGGGTGTCTCCGGACTTGACCAACATGTGTGAGCGGGAGGGCACAGTTGACGACTGAGAACCTACCGGTGCTTCGCCGACCGTAGAGGCTCTCGACACCTGGATCGCCGGCTCCGGGACAACCCGGGTCCGCTCCTCCAGAGTACCCACCAGGGCATCCTGCTGAAGGTGGGCAATCGCTAACTCGAGTTGCCCACCTTTTGGAGAAGCCATCGCCACGAGAGACATATTTCCCTTCACCGGCTTCTCTACTTTCGATACCTGCATTTGAAGCTGCTTCAGCTGATTCTGCAGTGCGGCTCTGGTCCGCCCCACCTGTTCCCGTTCGGAACGAGCACTGCTTAGTTCTTCCCGTTGGAGATCAATCACATGGCGAGCTTCAGTCAATCGATGTTCCGCCTCCCGAATGCGCCCTTCAAGCTGCGCCCGGGCGACCTGCACATCAGCCAATTCCTGGCGCCGTGCGTCGCCCTCTGCTCTCAACTCGGCAACCATGCGCTGGGTATCTCGCAACGAGGTCTTGAGGGTATCTACCGTGAGTTGAAGATCCGACATCTCCGGCTCTTTGGTGATGATGGGTTCGAGCGGGCTACAAGCCGACATTCCGATCAGAAAGAGTCCAATGAACGTATTCCTCCATCTCCCCATCACTCGAAACACTTTGCGCCTAGGGCAGAATCTACTCTGAGTCGATCTCTCGCGCCTGTTTACCATTGGTTATATGGAGTCCCGTTTGTCCCAACAAACTCAGACCCGGAATACACATCAAAGATACCACCCTCAGTCGGTTCAATGATCTGTTGCCAAGAGTTCGGCGAATTCGTAAAGGGATCTTTAGGAAGAGCCCGCAGATATCCTGCAGTTACCAGGCCATCCAAGGATGGCGGGTACTTCCCTTTGTCCGCACGGTGATGGTCCAGCAACTCGCGGAGCGTGAAAAGGTCTTGTCGCAACACCGTCTCCCTCGCTTTGATCAATGATGACTGATAGGACGGAACGGCGATTGTGGCTAAAATGCCGACAATGGACACGACGATCATGAGTTCAATCAGTGTGAAACCCTTTGCATTCCGTCCGCCCACCTTACCAATCCTGGTACCTAGTACCATCGAGCGCAGACTCCTCACTTTGTGTCATCACATCGTAAACATCTTCACCGCACCAACTAGACGGCTTCGGACGATCCTTATAGCAACGCAAAGCCCAATCGGATTTCCCTGTCAGGGGGTCGATCGGCATCGTGCGCAAATAACGTCTCATCGTGGTGCCTCGAACCGTCGCCTCGTCTCCCGTCAGTTTTACTCCTAACAGAGCATCGAGGGACTTCGGATAGCCGTACGGCCCGGTGATTTCCTTGCACACCAATTTATTCTTCATACAAACCACTCCAAGTAACACATCTCCATCGCGATTCCATTCCAGCTTAAACAGATCGATCGCGACGCGAATCGATCGAAGATGCTGGCGCAGCTCAATCTCCTGGGCTCGTTTTGTCGACACCTTACTCAGAGGCATGGCGACCGAAGCCAGGATCACAATAATGGCCATGGTGACGAGCATCTCGATGAGTGTTAGGCCGTCCTCTCTCACCGCACTCGCACCACTCCTGTTCCGACTACTTCTGGTGATGCCTGCGCCGCTGGGCCGGAATCAATCAACACAACGCGAATCGGCGACACTCCTGGCGCCTTTGCCACGAAGATGACATTCATAGCTCGTGGCGAACGCTGAGCCGGGCGAGCAAAGTGGAACGTGATGGCTCCTGCTTGCCCGACCTTGTCCACCGTTGTAGTCTCGCCCGTGTCCATCAACTTTGCATTATCAAGTCGTTTGAATTGCAGAATCTCGGGGTCATAGCCCAGTTTGAATGTGGGCGCGCTTGATGCACTGATTCGCCCGTCTACGACAGAAAGCCTTACTTCTTTACCTGATTGAACCACCGATTCTTCCGGCTTGATCACCAATAGAGGATCAGGCGTCGCGAACTGGGCCAATGACCGGACCATGTTTGTCTGCCCTGCGTCTTTCGTCATAGTGCCACCAGGGGCAGGAATCTTCCCATACTCGCGTCCCACCAAGGCCGATGCCTTCCTAGAGGGGTTAGAAAAGACCGGGCTTGTCGCGTAGTTGAACTCGGTGCCAGACCAGAATGCGTGATGGCTGGAGCCGGTAGAAAGCGCCGGTTGCGCGATGCGCGGCGTAATGGTCAGGATGACTTCCGTCGTAATCCGTTCCGTCTTGAAAGAGCTCAACAGTTTTCCGATTATCGGCCAATCTCCAATCCATGGCATAGTCACCCGTGTGCGACGATCCTCCTCCTGAAGCAGACCGCCGAGAACGATCGTTTCTCCATCCCGCATATTCAGCGTTGTCTCTGCAGAACGATTACCGAATTTGAACTGTTGAATGAGCGGAGCAGCCTGTAGCGTGATCTGATCTCCGACCCGAATCACCTCTACCTTCATCTTCAACGACAATTCATTGCCCAATCGGATTGAAGGCTCGACCGTCAACTTGACGCCCGTATCCCGGAACTCGATCGATGTGACGGTTGAGGTAGTCGGAATGGCTCCTGTAGCGGCTTGCCCTGGTAAGACATTGGTGGTAGAGAGAAGAATCGGTTGTTTATCCCCGATATTAATCTCCGCTTTCTTGTTATTCATCACGCGAACTTTTGGTGACGCGAGGGTCTTGGCATCAGATTGTTGTTTGAAAAAATCCAGCAACACCGTCGTCGGCAGCTTAAAGAGATAGTTGCTCGACCCAAGATCGGTCAATTGGCGGTAGGTCATCTGCACGGCTTCTGCCGCCAAGGTTCCCGTAAACCCGGAAGCGATCAGCCCAGCACCGGCTTGTTTCGGATAGTTCAAGCCATACGTTTGATTCTTCGTCCGATTAACCTCCAATACCTCAAGGTCAAAGAGAACCTCCGGCTCCTGCAGGTCATTGGCCAGGATAATCTTTTCGGCAAGTTCCAATTTCTCCGGCTGATCGCGAATGACAATCGCATTGAGTTGTTCGTTGGCGTGCATTCGCTTGGAGTCCAACATGCTCTTCAGCAAGAGCACCATGTCTTTGGCCTTCGCCGTCGAAAGATAAAATGTCCGAATCATTAAATCTCGATACTGCTCCTGCTTCTGCTTTGTGTCGGGACTGACGATCAAGACAGCCGGAGATATCGGGCGAGAAAATAAACTATTACTATTGAGAATCAGTTGCAGCGCTTCTTCAAAAGGCGTGTCCTGAATCGAAATAGAAATAGGATCGTTCCGGACATCCTTGTCAAAAACCAGCGTCAACCCGCCGACCTTTGCCACACCCTCCAAGACTTCCTTAATACCGGCGTTTTTGAATTTTAACGTCACGGACTGTCTTGAATGTTCGTCTCTTTCCAGCCCTTGTTGCTGTTCAATAAGCCGGGTGATGCTCTCCAGTGCCTCTTGGTTCGTTGGATCGAATTCCACAGCCCGCTCAAAGCCACTCATTGCCTCCTCAGTTCTTCCAAGCTGAGCCAGCCGCTCAGCCTCACGGTGTAGAGACCGAGACTCTTTCAAGCGAATGACCTCCTGGAAACCTGTCTGGTGCTCGCTATTCGAGGGTTCAATGGCGAGAGCCCGCTTAAATTCTTCCAGCGCGAGGTCGATTTGCTTCTCCTTTAGAAACGTCCGACCGCGTTCGGCATACATGGTCGCGACGCGCTCACGGGCCAACGCGTGCTTCCCCTGTAGAGAAGGATCGAAAGGATCATCTTTTAACGCCTGCTTATAAGCGAGAATGGCTTCTTCCCAACGTTCCGCTGCCAGATGCTGATCTCCGCGCTTGACGTCAGGAGACACCACCAGAGCGCATCCAGACATCCCGAGAGTTCCCAGAACCCGGATGATTTCTATCGTTCGGTTATAAAGAGACACCTTCAGCTGATGAGCCACAATATGTGTTCCGCAGACATTTTGTATTGCCAACCATCAATTTTTCTTATACTACGGATCAAGACAGGCTCAAAGAAAAAGCCTAGAAGCGGAGGGGTGACGTCTTCCCGAAAACGCCGACAAATTAATGATGAAGTACGATGGCAACTTCGAGAGCCGCAAAGGTATACCTATGTGGCATGAGTGGCCAGAATTTCATGCCCTCCGGCCAGTTAAAGAAACGGTCCCTACTCTAGCAAGCCGTTGAAACTGTTTACCCCTCGACAATACAGATCTCCGACAGGTCTCGAGACGATTGGAAAAAGTCCACAGGATGCCCCCAAAGGCTGCATCTCATCCGTCAGCTCCGGCGCATCAAGACGCGCACCTTTCCACTGGCAAGGCTCAAGCGAGCGAAAAGGCAAGGCACAATCTGAGCTGTATGATAAAGCATCTGAGCGACGCAAAAATGAAGCTGACCAACCTTTCAACATCCTACTACTGATCTTTGCATAAACAATGGAACGAGCGAGGCTCTCGGACTATACTCTGTGGCATGAGACCTCCAGGAACCGCCCTGCAATTGGAACGGCAACGCCGACAGGCCATCCGATTGCTCACGGCGGGCACCGCTCTGTCGGCAATCGCACGAGCCGTGGGTGCTTCGGTGAGTTCTGTGTTCCGGTGGGCCGAGGCCTACCGCAAACAGGGACTACACGGATTGCGGCCCCGGCCGACACCGGGTCGTCCCCCGAGTCTCTCCTCGGTGCAGAAGAGGCGGCTGACGGCCCTGCTCCTGAAGGGGCCCTTGGCACGGGGCTATCGAACCGATCTCTGGACCTTGAAACGCGTCGCGCAGCTGAGTCACCAGCAGTTCGGGGTGCGCTACCACCCCTGTCATGTCTGGAAGCTCCTGACTCAGTTGGGCTGGAGTTGTCAGAAGCCCGAACGCCGTGCCCTGCAACGGGACGAGGCCGCGATTGTACGGTGGAAACGGTCCCGCTGGCCCCATATAAAAAAACGCTCGACGACGTGGGGCCCACCTCGTCTTTCTTGATGAATCGGGCTTTCGGCTCATCCCCAACGTGGCCCGTACCTGGGCGCCCAAAGGACACACGCCGGTCGTGCGCTATCTGTACAAGCAGGATCGGCTCTCCACGATCAGTGCGCTGGCCGTGTCGCCCAAGCGCAGGCAGGTGGCGCCGCCACAATCTCACGTGGTTGGCTGTCCGAACCTTCTTGTGTCACCTGCTGCGGCATCTGCGGGGTCCTGTGGTCCTGCTGTGGGATCGGGGAACCATTCATCGCCGACAAGCCGTTAACCACTGGATCACGGTCCATCCAAGGCTTCAGGTGGAAGAGTTCCCGGCTTACGTCCCGGAACTCAATCCGGCGGAATATATCTGGGCCCAGGCCGATCGCGCCTTGGCGAACAGCGCGCCTACGGATGTGGCCCAACTCGATGGGCTCCTCCGCTCCTCCGTGCGGCGCATCCGAAGGGCGCCTCCACTCCTGTGGTCCTGTATCCACGCGTCGGATCTGCCATAGACACGGTGAATCGTTCCATGATTTATGCAAAGCCCAGTAGTTACGTGCTGCTTCGAAAGAAGCCGTCGTCATCTGTCAGAACGCTTTTACCGATACCTTGTTTGTGGGAAGCGTACAAATTCTCGTCATTACTCGCGTGAATCAAAAAATACTCTTGCTGACTTCGTTTGAATACGCGCTTTCATTCCCCGCAATGTCAAAGGCCGTCACCACAAAGAAATACGTCGTGCCGAATTGGAGTCCTGTTGCAATATAGTTGGGCATATTTCCTTGGATCGTCGCAATGGGAGCGCCATAGGTTCCTGATGAAGTTGCTCGATACACTCTATATCCCGCTAGATCCCTTTCGGTATTAGCATTCCAAGTCAATGTGACGGACGAACTCGATGAAGCGTTCATCGTCAGGGCGACATTCACGGTTCTGGTTATGCCGCCACTCTTCACAGTGATGGTGGTCGCATTATTTCCCTGAGTCGCGTTAGCGGTATTGACGCTTGCCGTGATAGTTCCATTTTTAGAGCCTGACGTCGGACTAAGCGATAGCCAGGAGGCACCATCGCTTGCGCTCCACGGCCCATTTGAATTGATAGTGATGGTTTGGGCGGAAGGGTTCGCCGCTCCCTGCGTCGCCTTGTAGGTCACGCTGTTGGGGGAAGCCGTCAAGGAGGCGGCTGATACGGTTAGCGCGACGGAAATAGTTCTCGTCACTCCACCGCTCATAACGGTGATCGTGGCATTGTTCGTGCCGACAACGGCGGATGAGAGGGCAACGTTGGCCGCGACGGATCCGTTGCCATTGCCTGACGCTGGACTCAGAGTGAGCCAGGTGGCGCTGCTACTGGCTGTCCACTTGCCGCTCGAATTGACCGTTACGGCCTGGCTCGCTGGATTCGTCCCTCCCTGAATGCCAGTGAGTGTCAACGATGTCGGGCTGACGGTAATGGTTGATGAAGGCGCCGTAACGGTAAAGGTTACGGGGATAGAGACTGGAGTGGCGCTGGTCGAGCTGACGGTAATCAGAGCGTTGTAAGTCCCTGCTGTTAGGGAGCCGGTGATGGCTGCAGCAGTGATCGAACCATTGCCGGTTCCTGAGGTTGCGGAGATGCTTAACCAAGAAGCATTGTCAGTTACCGTCCACGCGCCATTTGAACCGATAGTGATGGCCTGGGCGGACGGGTTTCCTGCTCCCTGCGTTGCTATGTAGGTCACATTGTTGGGGGAAGCCGTCAAGGAGGCGGCTGATACGGTTAGCGCGACGGAAATAGTTCTCGTCACTCCACCGCTCGTAACGGTGATCGTGGCGTTGTTCGTGCCGACAACGGCGGATGATAGGGCAACGTTGGCCGCGATGGACCCGTTGCCGTTGCCTGACGCTGGACTCAGAGTGAGCCAGGTGGCGCTGCTACTGGCTGTCCAGTTGCCGTTCGAATTGACCACCACGGTTTGGCCTGCCGGATTGGCCCCTCCCTGAACCCCCGAAAAGGTCAACGATGACGGACTAAGCACAACCGTCGTGGAGGGAGCGGTTACTGTAAGGGAGATGAGAATGGAAACGGGCTGTGCATTGGTTGCATTGATGGTAACCAGGGTATTGTAAATGCCTGCCGTCAATGGGCCGGGGGTAGCGGTTACAGTGACCGAACCATTGCCAGTCCCCGAGGACGGGGAGATGCTCAACCAAGACGCGTTCTCGCTGGCCAACCAGTTAAGGAGTCCGCCACCGGTGTTGGAAATGCTGACAGTTTGCGAGCTGGAATTGCTGTCGCCCTGCACTGCTGTAAAGGAAAGAGTGGCCGGGCTTGTCCCGATGATAGGGGGTACAGGGGCAGCCTCTATGGTTAGGTTGACTGGAATGGTGACAGCTGTAGCACCAGCAGCGCTCAGGGTAATTGTTGCATTGTAAATGCCGATGGGGAGGGAGCCCGCAGTGGCGGTTAACGTGATTGTGCCAGTATCTTTGCCGGAGGCTGGACCTAGGGTCAACCATGCTGCGGTAGCAGTCGCATTCCAGTTCAATGTTCCCTGGCCTATGTTTGTAACGGTAAAAGTCTGCGTTGTCGAACTACCGTCTCCTCGCCGAGCACTGAAAGAAAAACTTGGTGAACTCACTCTTATAACGGGCTTTGGCAATGACGGAGACGGAATAGGAATAGGCTGCGGCGCAGCAAGTGGTGTCAACGCAGGCATTTCAGACATGAGTCTGCCCGCTGCTAATGCTGACTGCATTAATGGAACCATCGGCTCACAAACGAAAAAAAGCATGTTCATAGCGACTGAGAGGAACAACAATCGCTGAATCATCTGGCACATTGTCAGAGTCCTCCATTTTAAGGACTTAGCGACCTGTAGGTTCTGCCCAAGGCTAGGAGGCAATGAGCAATTTAGGTGCCTTTTGCGAATGGAAGAACGGTGTTGGCCAGTGCTGACTCAAGCGAAGTAGATTTTCTTGGGTTTTACTGAAGACTGTCCCTCCAAGGTACACGTTTCGAAGAAAGTGTCTGGATGGATAGGGGGAAGTTTTATACTTCTTTAATGTACATGTAAAGTGATGGTTTATATTTTATGCTTATCCATATAAAAACAATTCCTCTCGTATTTATTCAGCATGTGCAGGCATGAGAGGATCTCTTTGATAATATTGAGGCTGATGTGGATAATGTTTTCTTTATAAGAAGGAGGCCAGAGGGGGCTTCTGAAATTTCGGACTGCATGGTAAGAGAGAGGGCTCCGGAAATTCGGACAGTATGCTAAGTGGTAGCCTGGCTTCACCCACGCCACCGGGTGGTGGCGAACCAAAGGAGCGAGGCGATGAAGAGAACAAGACGCAATCACGGGGCAACCTTCAAGGCGCAGGTGGCCTTGGCAGCGGTTAAAGGCGAGAAGACGCTGGCCGAGTTGGCCGAGCAGTTCCAGGTTCATCCTACCCAGATTACGGACTGGAAGCAGCAACTGCTGGCCCGAGCCGCGGACGTCTTTGGCGGATCACCCCCACCAGCAGACACTCCCGATCTGAAGACACTCCATGCGAAGATCGGGCAACTGACCTTGGAGAATGATTTTTTAGAAGGGGCGCTCACCAAGGCGGGCTTGCTGAGCGTAAAGCGATGATCGACCGCACGCACTCGTTACCGGTCGTCCGGCAATGCCAGCTGCTCGGCTTGGCGCGCTCGACGGTCTACTATCAACCGACGCCGGTATCAGATCGGGGGCTCGCGCTGATGCGGCGGATTGATGAACTCCATCTGCAGTATCCGTTTGCCGGGGCTCGGATGTTGCGCGATGTCCTCCGGCGCGAGGGCTATAGCGTGGGACGGCGCCACGTGGCGACGTTGATGCGTCGCATGGAGAGCACGGCCATCGCTCGCCCGCCTCGCACCAGTCAGCGACATCCGGCCCATCGGATCCATCCCTATCTCCTGCGCGGTCTGGCCATCGCTCGCCCAAACCACGTCTGGGCGGCGGATATCACCTACATTCCCATGCGTCGAGGCTTCGTGTATCTCTTCGCCGTTCTGGACTGGGCGAGTCGCCGGGTGTTGGCGTGGCGACTCTCCAATACGCTGACCACCGACTTCTGCCTCGACGCGGTGCGGGAGGCGATCACGCACTATGGCTGCCCGGAGATCTTCAACACGGATCAAGGCTGCCAGTTCACCAGTCTGGAGTTCACAGGCTTGCTGAAAGACCATGGTATCCAGATCAGTATGGATGGCCGCGGCTGTTGGCGAGATAACGTCTTTGTGGAACGTCTCTGGCGGAGCCTCAAGTATGAAGAGGTCTATCTCCACGCGTACGAGACGGTTCGTCACGCGCAGCAGGGGCTCGAACGCTACGTCCAATTCTATAATCAAGTCAGGCCGCACCGCGCGCTTGACGGACGCACGCCCGATCGCGTGTACTGGGAGAACCGGCCTGCACAGCCTTCCGCTGCATAGGCCCTAACCGCCAGGCGCCACTTATGAACAGGCAGAACCTGTCCAATCAAGCGGAGCCACCTCTGACCGTGTCCGGAATATGTCTCGTTAAAAGCACGTGGTAAACAGACCCGGTCGACAAGGCGTAGCCTTCTCCTTGACGACCAAGGCATCTTCTGCCATTGTTAGTAGGATTTGCATCACTACGTAGTAGGGGGTGGTATGAAAAAACGAGGGTCGCGTTCGATTGCCGTTGTGGGGTTGGGCTACGTAGGCCTTCCAATTGCCGTGGCATTTGGGAAGATCGCTCCGGTCGTTGGTTTTGACATCAATAAAAGGAAGATTGAAGAATTACGAAAAGGAATTGATCGGACAGGAGAGGTATCACAAAATGATCTAGCCGCTGCTCAAATAAGATATTCATCGGAGCCCTCGGACATTAAAACGGCCAACTTCATTATTGTTGCGGTCCCAACTCCTATCAATGAAGCGTTACAGCCTGATCTTACCGCCTTACAAAAGTCCTCTGAGCTGATCGGGCAAAACCTGTCGCCAGGTACCATCGTGGTTTATGAATCGACCGTTTACCCAGGTGCGACAGAAGAGGTTTGTCTGCCAATCTTAGAACGGTCTTCCGGGATGAAAGCGGGTGTCGATTTCAAATTAGGGTACTCACCGGAACGAATAAACCCTGGCGATAAAGAACATACTCTAGAAAAGATTACCAAGGTTGTATCGGCGCAGGACCCTGAATCTCTGGACATCGTGGCGGACACATATGCATTGATTGTGAAAGCTGGCATTCATCGAGCATCGAGTATCAAGGTGGCAGAAGCCGCCAAAGTCATCGAAAATACTCAACGTGATCTCAATATAGCACTGATGAACGAGCTCGCTCTGATTTTTCATCGACTAGGAATAGATACCAAAGCTGTTCTTGAAGCCGCAGGGACGAAGTGGAATTTTCTCAAGTTCTCCCCTGGTCTTGTCGGTGGTCATTGCATTGGAGTGGATCCTTATTATTTGACTTCAAAGGCGGAATCAGTGGGCTATCATCCACAAGTGATTCTTTCTGGCCGGCGTATTAATAACGGCATGGGAAAGTTTGTGGCTGAACACACCATGAAGCTGCTCAGCCACTTGTCGCGCCCTGCTAATGAACTCAGAGTAGGAGTGTTCGGTTTGACGTTTAAGGAAAACGTGCCGGATCTCCGTAACAGCAAAGTGCCTGATATCATCTCCGAGCTTCGTGAATATGGAGTCACGGTACTCGTGCACGATCCTATCGCAGAAAATGAAGAAGCCGTGGCAGAGTACGGCATTCACCTTGTCGAGTGGAAAAAAATGAAGGATCTCGATGGATTAATTGTCGCCGTTGCACACAAGAAGTTTTCTGATATGAGTGTCGGTGATCTACTGAAACCTCTTCGCAAGAAAAAACAAGGCGTCGTGGTCGACGTCAAGAGCATCCTTGATCCAGGCCACATTCCTGCATCGATAAGATATTGGCGGCTATGAAGACACCGGGATATTCGAGCGGCAGGAGAAGCGCCCAAGTGAGCCATGGGAATATGTGCCCTAATTCATTCAATACACTTCAATGCGTAAGTTTCCCCTGACGTTGACCCCTTTTCGAGACACCTCTTAACCAGAGCAGAGATATTCTTCGATGTCCCGATCTTCCTGACATTGACCGACAAACTCGCTCGGAGTCCTCCGCCTCACAATTTTCTTGGACACACATTTGAGGCATACTGCCCCCCTTCATTGAAGGAAGTGTCCATGGTGAATCTAAGGCAGAGCGAGGGTGGTTGTCCTCGCGGAAGAAGGGTGAGGCAGTTTTACGGTTGTTGCGGGGCGAGGAGCTGGATCTCGTATCACGGGATCTCGACATCACGGCGGCGACACTCTCGGCGTGGCGCGGCCACTTCGTTGCTGGGGGACAAGCGCGCTTGACGAGCTGGGCCACTGATGGCTGCGATACTGAACTCGCCAGACTGAACACGCTGGTCGGAGATCTCACGATGCGCCTCGAACTGTCTCGAGAAGCGGTCAGTCGTCTGCGGGGTGGCAAGCCTTTGGTTGCCGGGAGGTCCATGCGAGGAGCCACGCCACGTTGCCTTCCGTTCAGCGCCAATATGGTGTGGTCCTCGTGTGCCAGTAGTGAGATGTAGCCGGTCGACCGTCTATTACTAGCGAAGCAGCCTCGTGCACCAGCCAGCCAAGCGCGGCCCGAAGACCGCATACACCGACGAGGCACTGACCGTCGAGATCCACCAGGTGCTGACCGCGTCACCGTTTGTGGGCGAAGGGCACCGCAAAGTCTGGGCGCGCCTCCGTATCCGGTGGATTCGCACCTCCAAGCGCCGGGTTCTCCGCCTGATGCGGCAGGCCGACCACTTGACCCCGAGCCGAGCCCGACGGGTTTTGGGACCGCACACCCACGACGGCACGATCTTCACTGACCAGCCTCATCAAATGTGGGGCACCGATGCCACCAGCACCGTCACGCTGGTGGACGGCACCGTGACTGTCTTCATGGCCGTCGATCACTGCACTCTGGAGGGCGTCGGCCAGCAGTTCGGGGCCTTCGCTGTGACGATCGCGGCGGGTTTGCAGGTCCGCCATGATCATGGCAATCAGTATATGAGCGTCGACTTCCAGGCCGAACTCCGGTTTCTGGGGATGATCTCCAGTCCGGCTTTCGTGCGGGCACCGGAAGGCAACCGCATCGCGGATGCGATTCATTCGCACGTTCAAGAAACAACTCCTGTGGGTGCGACCGTTCCGCACGGTCAAGGAGTTGCGCCACGCACTCCAGACTTGGCTGGCGACCTACAACAAGCCGTGGCTGGTCGAACGACATGGGTTCCGTGCCTCTGCACAGGTGAGTCGAGATTTCATGACAATTGTGGCGGCGTGATTAGTGAAAAACCGACGAATGCTCGCGAACACGCGACGCCTTCAATTGCCCTAGGACAGGCGATCGCTGAGCGACGTGCTTCAGAGATCGGGGCGAATACGGCTATAGTGGTTCAGTGGAAATGAACTGCTGAGGATCAAGTACTGCTGGCATCTGTCATGGTATGCGCCTGATCTCTCCCCAATTGAGATATAGGCATTAAACAGCTACTCGACTTTCAGTGACAGCATAATCCAACATATAGCTCGGAAGGGAATTTGACGCAACACCATTGAGAACCACATGAATGGGTCTGTCTGCACGCAGCGATCCAATCGCCTGTGTAACAGCTTGCTTGGACGTCAAGTTAGCTCTTACCACAAGGAGGAGGAGATCACTGTGACTTTCCAACACATTCATCGTAGCCACAGGTAGAATTGGTGGGGCATTCAGGAGGATATAATCAAATTCCTCTCTCAATTGTGACAAAACACGATTGAGTTGCCCCGCCCTTAATAGATCATTGGAATCAGCCACAGATTCACCAGCCGGCATAATCCAACACGGAACATCTGTGAAGGAACTCATGGCCTGCTGCAACGGGATGTCACTTCTTAAACAATCAATGAGCCCGTACCTTACCGGTGATTCTAGGAAGGCCGTCAGTTCTGGGTAGACAAAGTCACAATCCAGCAGGAGCACACGTCTTCCAAAATCTCGCGACAGGGTATAGCCAAGATTAATCACGGTCGTCGTCTTTCCTTCGCCTTTGATGGCACTCGTCACAGCGACTACCATCGGGGCCCCGGTCGTATTGAGCAATTGCAATCTCGCCGCGGCAACACGATACTGCTCAGAAGCCATTGAACGAGGAAACATCCTTGCAACAAATCTCCTGTCGATCTCGTGCATGCTTGACCGTTCGGCTAACGGTTGCTTGCTCGGTACGATCTCTGACCGAGACCTCATGGGTATACCCAACGAAGGTCTTGGCAGAGCAGCAGACTGGAAATACCCTGGATCACTTGTCGTACGCCACAGCGATGAAAAATCAGGAATGGCTGCCAACAGCCGAGGACCCGCGAGCAGGAGTTCGACATCTTCTGGACCTCGGAACTGAGGAGTGAGTCGTTCGCGCAATATAGAAAGTCCCGCTCCAGAAGCACACCCGAACAGGAATCCTAATACCAGAACCTTCAGCTTATTTGGAACGACAGGGAATCTCGGGAAAGTGGCATGATCGAGAATCCGAAACTTTCCTCCCTTTTGTCGCTTTTCCACATTCTCTTGAACCCGTGTATGCAATCGCTTATCAAGCAGCATTGCATAATTGGCTTTCATATTGTTGTAGTCGCGTTCGAGAACCAACAGCTCTTGCTCAACCTGCGGCGAACGATCCAAACGCTTCTCAAAATCCCGCTTGGTAGCATGCAGCTGCTCTAGACGTCGTTGGAGAAGAGTTACCTCGGTACGCGCTTCGCTCTGCTGCCTCAACAAATCCTGGAGGTAAGGATCCAGCGTCTCCTTGTCCGGACGAATTGCGTCTTTACCGTACAAATTGGTCAATTCTTCTTCCACCTGACGGA
This sequence comes from Nitrospira sp., assembly GCA_018242685.1. Taxonomy (GTDB): domain Bacteria; phylum Nitrospirota; class Nitrospiria; order Nitrospirales; family Nitrospiraceae; genus Nitrospira_D. Next base: position 24,514 of record JAFEBM010000049.1, read on the forward strand.
TCTCTTCCTTGGTCAAGATAATCTCCGGATATCCGTCATAAAATTCTGCTCTGAGTTTTACCAGTTTCTCTCGTAGTTCCCTTAGATGCCGAAACAGCGGGTCTGGCTCCATCATGCGTCCCGTTGAGAAACCTGGACTCTGCTGACCGGACACACGATACAAGTGCACCGCCTGATTCAGAGTGGCCAGTTTGTCGGAATGGCGCTGAAGACTCTCGGTGCTGGTCGTGATATCCACTTCTGTTCGATCCAAACCACGGATATTGGCATCCGCCTGCTGAGGAAGATCGCCTAAGTGTGACTTCTTGAATTGGCTGATATTTTCTTCCCGCTTTTCCAGTTCGTGCTTTAGTAGCCGTAGCTCTTCGTCAAGGAATTCTCCCGTGCCTTCGACGTCCTTCTCACGCTCTCGGTTGTTGTCCTCAATGAATTTGTCTGCGATTCGCCCCGTCACTTGCATGGCGGTTGTCGGATTCTCGTGCATAAAGCTCACTACAAAGCCTTCAACCAAACTTTGTGGAGACATGGCTACGGCTGGATCCATCTTCACCCGCTCAACCCGTGTCATGTCCAGTATTCCAAAAATGGCGTTACGCTGTTCTTCCTGATTGAGCTCACTTGAGAACAGGTTAAATTCCTTTGCAATCTCACCCATGAAATCTTTGTTGATGATTTGCCGTTGGATAAGAAAAAGACGCTGCTCGAAACTGCCTCCTCCGTCTCCGTCTTTATTGATAACGTTGTTGATTCCCCCATGTTCTTCCGCCACAATCATCGTTTGTGACTGATAATACTTGGTTGCAAGCAGGTAGTACCCCCAGGCCAATGTCAACGAAAAGGTTATCGCGCCCGCGATGACCCATTTGTTGCGTGATGCAATGAGTGCATACTCGCGGATGGCGACCATTCCTGTGTGTTCTGCTGGGGTGCCTAAACCAGGCGATCGCATGCTTGCCCTCCGGACAATTTATAGTGAAGCATAGAGAGATCGAGACATTGTAACGGCGCACCAGTAGAATTGCCAACACATCGTTTTACTTTACAACGATCCAGCCGACACGGTCGAAGACTCCACATCTGATGAAGCGCACGTTTGGAACATCGGAACAATTTCTTTGAGCCGTTCGATCAATACGCTGGCTTCGTCACGATAGCTTGCCGCTTCCAATGCAGATAGTTTTTCCCGAAACTCTTCGAAGTCGAGCTGGCTTATCGTTCGAATCTGCAAGATTTTCTCTAAGGACGATCGCACCGCAGTCTCTCCCTCACCGACTAATTCCTCGTAAAGCTTTTCCCCAGGACGAAGGCCGACGAATCGAATGGGAATGTCTTTCCCTGGATTGAGTCCGGACAGTCGAATGAGACTCCGAGCGATATCAAGAACTTTGATTTGTTCACCCATATCGAGAATATAAATATGGCCTTGCTCGCCAATAGTTGCAGCCTGAAGCACCAACTGAACCGCTTCGGGAATAAGCATGAAGTATCGTCGAATCTCCGGGTGTGTAACGGTCACCGGACCACCAGCCCTGATTTGTTCCTGGAAACGCAGCAATACACTGCCACTGCTACCAAGAACATTGCCAAACCGCACCAGAAGAAAGCGAGTCCGACTAGTCCTCGCAATATCCTGAATAATGAGTTCAGCAACTCGCTTGGTAGCTCCCATCACACTCGATGGGTTGACCGCCTTGTCGGTCGAAATATGAACGAATTGTTCGACTCCGTAGAGACTCGCGGCCTCAGCGGTGACACGCGTACCGATGCAGTTGTTCTTCACGGCTTCCAGGGGATTCATCTCCACAAGGGGGACATGCTTGTGCGCTGCTGCATGGAATAGGATCTGAGGTTTATACTGTTCAAGAACGGCACAAAGCCGCTGGGCGTCAGTAACATCTCCAATCAGCGGGACAATGGGAAACGCAAGTCTCCGATCATCTAACTCTTTATGGATGTTGTATAGACTGTTCTCATGGCGCTCATACAGCAATAGCACTTTCGGCTCAAACAAGGTAATCTGACGAGCCAATTCTGAACCAATCGACCCACCGGCCCCCGTAATCAGAACACACTTATCTCTAACCATCTGTCTGGTAGCTTCATTGTCTAGATCAACGGGTGCACGTGACAAAAGGTCCGGGATCGAAACATTACGTATTTGGCTGACCGTACTTTGATCTGCGAGGAGTTCCTCTTTAGCGGGCAGCGTCTTGATCGAGATATTATACGGCTCCAATTTGATAACGAGGTCACGAAGGAACTCAGGAGCCGCATTCGGTACCGCAACCACAACCACTTCGGGTTTGAGTCCTTCTACAAGTTTGGGGAGGTCCTGCACCGTACCCAATACTCGGACTCCATGGATACGTTGATTAAGAAGGCCAACGTTCTCATCAACGAATCCAATCGGTTGGCAGTTAAACACCGGACGAGTTTTCATCTCCCGAACGACTCGTTCTCCTGCGTCTCCAGCACCGACGATGAAAACCTTCCGCTTTTTCTGAAAAATCGGCCTATCGCGAAGAACCCTTGAAGACAATCTCACCCCGGCAAGAAGCCCGACGAGCAAGATGGCATCTATGGCAAATATAGAACGCGGATAACTATAGATATCCATCACCCAGTGAACCCAACCATAAAATACGACGGTACTTGTTAAGACCCCACCTATAATGTTTTGAAGATCCCAAATGCTTGTATATCTCCACAAGCCTTCGTTCAGGCCAAACAAGGCAAATGCTACTCCTCGAATGGCGACCAATGCGAACACTGTTTGCTCGAAGATTTGGATCTCGCCCTCGGGAATACTACCGTCATATCGCAGGACGAATGCAAAGTAGTTTGCCAGAATTATTAAGATCACATCAAGAACGACAATAATTGGCTTCCGCCACCTCATAATAAAGCACGATAGACTCGTCCAAGGAGAGGTCACAGGAGGCTCGACGGTAGATTTCAGTTCAGGGAGTGTGAAGACCACAACCGGAAGCCTGGCAATGTGCAGCAACGTTTGCAGAACAATAGCGAGGTCAAACCGCAGAGACATATGGCGGATATATAGTTTTGCTAATCGGAGCTTTTCCGGAAGAACTTTGAACTGATACTCTTCTTCAGGATTCGAGGAATAAGCGAGGAGCGCAGCTTCATCAATGTACTTCAGCGAGGCCAAGTCCGTAATCCCAGGACGAACCGTCAGCACTTCGAAAAACTCAGAACGTGATCGTTCTACATAACGTGGGACTTCAGGCCTTGGACCGACAAAGCTCATATCACCAACGAGAACATTGAACAGCTGGGGCAATTCGTCGAGTTTGAATTTCCGTAGAATTTGACCGATTCTCGTTATGCGGGGATCCTGGCCGACTGTGAGAGGCAAACAGGCACCAGGAACATTCACAGCCATGGTTCGGAATTTTTGTATCGCGAACGGACGAAACCCCTGGCCCACGCGAACCTGACGAAAGATCACCGGTCCCTGCGAGTCCAACTTGATCAAAACAGAGATGAGTGCTAATAGCGGCGCTGTGAGAATCAACCCTAGGGCAGCCATGCAGACATCAAACGTGCGTTTCATCACCGGCGGTTCCTCTTGACAAGATCACGAACGGTCTCAATCACACGATTGACCTCGTCTTCAGTCATCTTCGAGTACAACGGCAATGAAACGATTCGTTGGAACACCATGCTAGCAACGGGGAAATCTTCAGGTCGATAGCCTCCCCTATCCCGATGATACGGATGCAAATGGAGGGGAATGAAATGAACACTGCATCCGACACCGGCGTGCTGCAGCTGACGGATGAATTCATCGCGACCGATCCGCAAGCGATCCAAATTCAATTGAATGACATACAGATGCCACGCGTGCTGTACATGAGAAGCAGTTGGGGGGCACATGATCTCAGGAAGATCTTGGAAACCATTCCGGTACAGATCGGCGTACCGTTCACGCCCTTTCCAAAAACGTTCACACTTCTTTAGTTGAGCCAACCCTAGCGCCGCAGCAATATCGGTCAAATTGTACTTAAAGCCAGGCGAGAGTATTTCGTAATACCATGAACCTTGCGCAGAGTAGCGATTCCAAGCATCCCGACTGAGACCATGCAAACTCATCATCCGCATACGAGCGGCCCATTCAGCGTTATTAGTAGTCACCATTCCGCCTTCGCCGGTGGTGATATTCTTCGTCGCGTAGAACGAAAAACAAGTGGCATCAGAGATCCCGCCGATCATTTTGCCATGATATCTCGCTGGTAAGGCATGTGCCGCGTCTTCGATCACGTGCAGATTATGATCCTGTGCGATCGTCTGAATGGGTCGCAGATCGCACGGATGCCCGGCAAAATGGACGGGAATAATCGCTCTCGTTTTATCCGTAATGGCCTGTTGGATATGATCCGTATTCAGATTCAGCGTGTCTTGCACACAATCGATCAGAACTGGTCGCGCCTTGAAATAGGTAACAACCTCAGCCGTTGCGGCAAAGGTCATCGTCGGAACCAATACCTCATCTCCCTCACTCACGCCAGCCGCCTCAAGGGCAAGATGGAGGGCGGCCGTACAGGAATTAACCGCAACGGCGTGCTCAGCCCCAACCATTGCGGCAAATTCACGCTCAAATTCCCTCACCTTGGGACCCGTTGTTAACCAGCCAGAGCGAAGAACCTCTAACACTTCTGACACCTCTTCCTCGCCAACATCAGACTTATGAAAAGGCAAAAAGTCTTTCATTCACAGATCTCCCTCTTTGGCTAACAAACAGGTCCTTATCAGGGCTACACTTTCCCATAATTCCAGAAAAGCACAACCCATCTTTGGAGGGGCTATGAAGCTATACAGTTTAAGAAAAATACCCAAGAATCAAACGAGCTTCAATTCTACAACATTGAAAAGACTCAAGGCTATTAGAGAATATTAAAATTAGGATTTTATAATCCCGGATTCCGCAGTTGAAATCCAAGGGACGCCAAAAGCTACGATCAACCCGCGTGAATTCCTGAACAACCACCGAGACCACTTTCACCAAGTTCAACTGCGGCGCAGTTCAAAGGTGACAACTTAAGACACTGACTATCAAGGTGTTTTCAGGGGTGATCTTTATAGAAAACCCCATAATTACTGATAGACACGGAGGCCAACTTGGAGGATCATGTGCGCATGAGATGCTCATTAGATTTGCGCCAACGGGTGGTGGATTGTGTCCGAAGCGGTGGCAGCAAGGCCGAGGCGGCTCGGCGATGCAAGGTGGGCGAGGCCAGCGTCTACCGCTAGCTCAAACCCGGCGGCTTAGCATACAAGCGCCCCGGCCCATAACGACCCCACACACTGGATTGGGACGCCTTGCGCCGTCATGTGGAAATCCATCCCAATCGGACACAAGCGGAGCGAGCACGGCATTTCCAGGTGTCCCGGCATGGCATCTGGAACGCACTCCACACACTGGCGTTGACCCATAAAAAAAGGATCGGGTACCAGGAGCGCGATCCGCAGCAACGGAAACAATTCCTGCGCCTGCGTGAACGGTTCTTTCGTCGCGGCAAACAGCCTGTCCACATCGATGCATGCGGCTTTGCCCCTTCGACAGCGCGGCGGTAGGGGTACGCACCGAAGGGTCACCGCGTGGACGGCCTGGTCTCTGGGCATCGGCGGTCACGCACGTCGTTGATCGCCGCCCGCATGGATGGGCGACTCGAAGAACCGGTGCTGTTCGAAGGGACGTGTGACACGGTGGTCTTCAACGCATGGCTGAAGATGCGGTTGTGTCCGCGTCTGACCGGCGAGCACCTGGTCATCATGGACAACGCAGCCTTTCACACATCGCCGGAACCCCTGCACCTCATTGAGAACACCGGTGCAACCCTGCTCTTTCTGCCACCCTATTCCCCAGATCTCAACCCCATTGAGTACGACTTCGCGGCGCTCAAGAAACACCGCGAATATCAGGAAACCGCGTCCATCACCCAGATCGTGAAGGTCTATCAATGATTATGAGCTTGGCTATAAAGAGGGGATCATCACCTTCGGAAACCTCGCAGTCCGGATCGAATTGTGAGGTCGGAGTTGTTCACCGAGCTGGGAATGGCAGTCGCCTATTTCGGAAGTATAGAGCGCATCAATGGAGTTCGGTGCTGGAAACGTGAGGTGTGGGGACACTGTGGTAATTTTCAGGTAGACCTAAGACAATCATGTGGTCGATCAAGGCCTCAATGGGCGCCGTTCGTTTTCCCTCGGCTAGATCGTGCAAAGTTCTGGAATCAATCTCCATTGTTTCCGGCAAGAATGCTTATACTCGGCATTGTCTTCCTCAAAAGAGCGAGACGGGAATCTTCGGTGGAGAGAAACTTTCCCGGATACGCCTTCGCCCGCTTCGATAATATAGAGCGGATTAAGCCCCAGTCGCCCCTTGCCGTGCGGCCAATCGACAAATGTCCCCCTATCATAGAACCTATCCTCTTGAGAAGAGGCGATTATGGAGAGCACCGGTTTGTGATTAAGATACTCGGTCTCCGGCTGTGTGGCGAGAGGCGGCCCTTCTTTCCGCAAATAACGATTCAAAATGTCTTCGTCCGCCACAATCCGGTGGGGTAGTTCTCGAAACAGGGCATGATAGCCTTCCGGTGATAATGGCACGCCATCGTGAGGCATTCGTATATGCTTGTTATGGATCCAGGTTAATATCATGGTGCCCTCATCCGTGCTCCGGCGTAATTCCTGAATACATGCGAACTTATTGACAACATAATGAAAGGCATCAGAGCAGTAGACGACGGAGAAGGCATTCTCCACAAATGGGAGGGCGTTCTCAACAGAACAACAGACATATTCTCCTTCCGATGCAATCCATCGCTTCGCTACATAAAGGTTCCATAAGGATTTATCTACGCCGATGACTTGCTGTTGGTTGGAGTGTTGCACCAGACTTCTGGTGATATGCCCTTGCCCGCAACAGAAGTCAAGAATCGGTCTTTGCGGTTTGTCAATCAAGGTGACAAGGGATAAGGCGACGAGGTGACGAGGCTGACTAAAGCGATAGGCAAAATAATTGTACTGCCCCTTGTTGGGGAAATAGGAGTTCAGCAACTCACACACCGTTACCCCCTCGCCTCGGTCCATCCGGCGGAGGAGCGAGGTGATCTGGTGCCGCCATGTTTGTAACCGATGTTGCTGCACCAATCCTTTGAGTCGCCCTCCGAAAGGAATGCCTGAGGAGAGTCGCCACATCGGTGACATCGGAAGGGATGGCTGGATTAAAGTAAGCAGTGCATCAAAGTGATGACCGTGCTCAACCATTGTCATCGCTGTCAATGTTTTTTTGTCCCGTATCAGAACAGGGATCCCGGCCACTACCGGAAATCGGCTGCAATCGCATGTTAGAATTCCATGTTCGATCGTGTTTGTGCCGGCCTCGGTGCCGGATGCCTGGAATGTTCCGCCGCAATATGGACACCGGAGGAGATTCTCCAGTAGTGAACAATCCATTTGTTATCATCCCTTTGGGAATAAAGGAGTGTCCAGCATGACCACAGAGTTATCGGCAAGACCGTCGCCGCTACTGTGATGGAGGGCTGGATCCACTGGAATCTGTGCACCAACGCGACTGGCCGACTAATGGTTCAACCGCTCTCCTAGAGCGGTTGCAGAGTGAGACACGAGAAGCTAGGAACAACTGGCTTAAGCCGATTCCCCCACTTCGAGGTCCGAGGGCTTGTTTTCCAATGCGGAAACGCCTTCTGCGAGTGGCTCACCTTCCCAATACAAGATCCGTCGACAATAGGGGCAGAGATGCAAATCTTCCGACCGTTTGACTTGCGCGATAAGCTGCGGCGGAATCTGGAGACGGCAGCCGAGACAGATGCCGTCACGGACTGCTGCAAGAGGGTGATCTTTCCGCGACGCCTTAACCTGGTTGTATCGATCGAGCAGAGCCTTCTCAACCTTCACTGAAGCCTCTCGATGGCGAAATTGGAGTTGGGCCAGTTCCGTCGCAAGTTCCTTGTCCTGGTCGTCTAGTCCCTGTTTCTCCTGTGTAAACACCTTCTCAAATGCGGTTCTTTTCTCCTGAAGCTCTTTGAAGGTCTTCTGGAGTTCGTCGATCTTCTCCATCGTCAACAGAATCTTTTCTTCGAAATCTCCTCGTTTCTTATTCGCCAACTCCAGTTCGAATAAGTGCGCCTGATACTCCTTGTTGGTCTTCAGGCTCGCCGCGTGCGATTTCATCTTGTCTGTGTGTGCTTCATGCACCTCGAGGTCCTTTTCGTGCGAGCGACGTTCCTTAACGACAGCCTCAATGGCGGCCTTTGTGTCATGGAGGATCCGCTCCGTCTCTCGAAGGGGAGCCTCGGCAGCATGGAGGCGTTCGGGGATTTTTCGACGGATTTCACTGATCTCCATGATTCGGAGATCGAGCTTTTGCAGTTCAATGAGCGGAGAAAGCTTTTGGTTCAACGTATCCTTTCCATCAATGCCAAGGCACTGAAGGCGGGTCAGGCACCCGTCCGGACTGGTGGGCCCACTAGGACTTGAACCTAGGACCAGCTGATTATGAGTCAGCCGCTCTAACCACCTGAGCTATGGGCCCCCCTCAGAAAGGTCAAAACTCAGGCTGAGGTCGAGTGCGGGAACCGGATTTCACAGCTTTCATCAAAGCTTCATCCTTAACCTCGGCTGAGACGGATTCTAGGACGCTGCTCCGAGCAGAGTCAAATCACGCTGTCTTGCACTCTGAAATCTACAAACTCTCGACAAAACTCCTCAGTTTTTTACTGCGGCTCGGATGCCGTAATTTCCTCAAGGCCTTGGCTTCGATTTGTCTGATGCGTTCGCGGGTGACTTCGAAGTCCTGTCCAACTTCTTCCAAAGTGTGATCGGTCGCTTCGCCGATACCAAACCGCTTGCGCAACACCTTTTCCTCCCGAGGCGTCAAGGTTTCCAAGGCACTGTTGATCTGCCGCTGCAAGTCATAGCGAATGGCCGCTTCCAGCGGAGACACGGCCTTCTTGTCTTCGATGAAATCGCCCAGATGGCTGTCTTCTTCCTCACCGATCGGCGTTTCGAGCGAGATGGGTTCGCGGGCAATCTTGAGAATTTTTCGGACTTTGTCCAACGGCAGATCCATGCGCTCGGCGATCTCTTCGGGAAGCGGCTCACGACCCAGCTTCTGCACGAGATGCCTGGAGGTTCGAATGAGCTTATTGATCGTTTCGATCATGTGAACCGGAATTCTGATCGTTCGTGCTTGATCCGCAATAGCTCTGGTGATCGCTTGACGAATCCACCAGGTGGCATAGGTACTGAACTTGTATCCGCGCTTATACTCGAACTTGTCCACAGCCTTCATCAGTCCGATATTGCCTTCCTGAATCAAATCGAGAAACTGGAGACCTCGGTTCGTGTATTTCTTTGCGATGCTGACCACGAGCCTCAAATTCGCCTCGACTAACTCCGCTTTCCCACGCTTCACTTTCTCTTCGGCGAGATCGAGATGCTTGACTGCATCCTTGATCTCTTCAGCCGGAACAAGCGCCTCTTCCGTTTCCAACTGGCGAATCTTCGCTTTGGCGGTTTGATAGACCTTCCGAATCTCCACCAGAGCGTCCTCCGACACCCCGGTCTTCCGTTTGACCGCCAAGAAGTCCTGACGGCTCCGGCACATCTTCCTCAGCAGTTCGGCACCTACCTCGCCCCCTACACCGATCCGTCGTTGGCAGCTGACCGCTTCCCGTTCGGCGATACGGATCTGTATCGCCAGATCGCGGACACGCTGGACCATTCGGTCTTTCAACACACCATGGAGGTTGACCGATTCAATTTTGTTCACCACTTGCTGGCGGATCGCATCGAACTGCTTCTTGAATTTCTTTTGCTTGGCCGGATCACCACCGAGATGCTTGCCCTTCTCGGCTATCGCCTTCAGCGCGAGCGAGACCTTCCGCACGGCATTCAACGACTCAAGCGTCTTGACCCGCAACTCCTCGTAATCCCGCTCCACCGGTGGCTGGTCCTCTTCAAAATCCTCTTCAGTCTCCTGAACCGGTACGATCTCGCGTACGTCGATCTTGGCGTTCTTGAGCTGATCCCGAAGAGCCAAGACGAATTCGATGGTCATCGGCATGCCATAGATCACCGACGCGATATCGTTTTTCCCCTCTTCAATCCGTTTTGCGATTTCGATCTCGCCTTCGCGACTGAGAAGAGCCACACTCCCCATTTCCTTGAGGTACAGCCGCACAGGATCGTCGGTACGACTGAGGGCGCCAGGCGTCAGATCGATCGCCTTATCGTTTTCCTCCTCGGAATCCGACTCGACGTCTTCCACATCTTCGCCGACTTCGCCTTGGGATCGTTTCTGAGGTCGATCTCCATCGCTCGCCTCGATGATTTCGATATCCATTTCACCGAACATCGCCATAATGCTGCCAAACTGATCGGAAGACACAACTTCAGCGGGTAAGGTGCTGTTGAGCTCGTCATACGTCAGAAAACCTTTTTCTTTTCCGATCGTAATCAGCTTCTTCACCTCACTGAGCAACTCTTGTTTCGGCATGACTACTCCTTCACCAATGAAACTACACCGGCGGTCGGCGTGCCAGCTTTCCGCATCCGTACCTCGTTGATCTGCATATTCAGCAAATGCGCCTCGTCCATGCGGCCTTCCCGCTCAGCCGTTTTCAGTCTGACAATGAGCTCTCTCATGACCTGCTCCGATCGCTTTCGATCCAGGCAGTCCAAACAGTCCGTAATGTGCGCCTGCACATCGTCGAAATGATCTTCACGCATCGACAATTCCGTCGCCAGGATGCCGCAGTCAGGATCGTCCACCGATTCTTCCAAGACCGATCTGAGACCGATGCGTCCGTCTCGATCCACATGGGCGAGCGCGATCTCAACGAGCTTGCGGCAGGGTGCGACCGTAAAAGACTCCGGCCGCAGGCGACGGACATCGGCAGGCGACAATTTTCCATGCAGCAGCAGTAAGAGTAGATCCCGCTCTTCAGGGAACCCTTTAAACAAGGCATTGAGCGGAAGTCCCTGTGCAGGCTGCGCGCGCAGCCCTTCCGCTCCTCGTTTCGGCTGAGCCAGAAGCACCGGATAGCGTTCAATCAGCCTGGCCTCGCTGATCCCCAACCGTTCCGCCACGATTCTGATACGCTCCTGCCGCTCGATCGGATGCTCGCTCTTCTGTAAAATACGCAGCACCTCATCGACGCTTCGGATGCGGCTTTCAAGCGAGCCGTCGGCGGCCTGCTTGACCGTGTGGTTCAGCGCATAGTCCAACAGACTCGGAGCAGCCGCTTCGAGCTGGGCAAACGCCTCGACACCTTTCTTCCGCACAAACGTATCAGGGTCCTCGCCGACCGGAAGGGTGACGACTTTGACACCCAATCCACTGTTGACGAAAAGATCCAATCCTCTCAACGCTGCGCGCACACCGGCTGCATCAGGATCAAAGAGCAATACGACCTGGTCGGCAAACCGCCGCAGAGCCTGAATATGCTCAGCCGTCAAGGCCGTCCCCAGCGTGGCGACGGTATGGATAAGCCCCGCCTGGTGGAGCGCGATCGCGTCGAAATAGCCTTCGACGATGATCACCGTCTTGGTCCGCACAATTGCCTCGCGCGCCTGATCGAAAGCGAAAAGGGTCTGGCCCTTCTTAAACAACGATGTGTCTGGTGAATTGAGGTACTTAGGCGTGCGGTCGTCTAACACACGTCCGCCGAATCCCACCACGCGCTTGCGCAGATCGGTGATCGTGAACATGAGCCGTCCATGGAACTTATCGTAGTGCCCATTACCGTTCGATCTCGGACTTCCGAGCCCAGCCGTCATAATCTCGCTGTGGGAGAATCCTTTTCGAGAAAGGAATTTACACAACCCATCCCACTCTGGGGACGACACTCCGATTTGGAATGAATCCACTGTCGATTGCTGGATACCTCGTCTGTTCAGATACTCACGAGCCGTCGCACCGATTCGCAGATCGCGAAGATTGGCTTGAAACCATGTCACCGAGGCCCGATTGATTGCTTCAATGCGATGAGCCTGCCCACGTTGCGCTCGTTCCGCAGGCGACTCTTCCACCACAATACCCACCTTGTCTCCAAGCTCCCGCAGCACCTCCGGAAAGGTTGCCCCAGTTATTTTGGTCAGAAAGGCAAAGACATCTCCCCCCGCCTTACAACCGAAGCAGTAAAACATTTGTTTGGAAGGACTGACGGAAAAAGAGGGGCTCTTTTCCTGATGAAATGGGCACAACCCCACAAGGTTCTGACCTGCCCTCCTCAGCGAGACATGATGCCCGACGACATCCGCGATATCGACCCGGTCTCTAATTCGATTCTTGATATCGTCGAAAATCAAAGTTCAGCCCACCGGAGTCGCAACCCATACATTCCCGTCACGCACGACCGGACGAGTCGGTTGATAAGTAATCGGAATAATTGACCGGTCAGATTAACAGACGAATTGAAAACCTGTCAATTCGGAGAATTCCGTCACCCCGGAGGCCAAGCCATATGCCGCCCTCCAAGCACATGAAAATGGAGATGGGAAACGGTTTGTCCTCCATCGCGACCGGTATTCGCCACCAATCGATAGCCGGACTCCCGTACCCCTTTCAGGGCCGCCACCTTCGTACAGCTGATCAGCAATCGTGCAAGTAATGAATCATCGCCCATCCCTAAATCTTGCACAGCCGAAACATGCCGCTTCGGGATCACCAACGTATGGACGGGGGCTTGAGGATTGATATCGTCAAAAGCCAGTGTGTGCTCATCCTCTTGAACCAGCTTCGCCGAAATCTTCTTCTCTACGATTTGACAAAAAAGGCACTCGCTCATCTCAACCTCTACAACAATTCAACAGCACTATCGATCCGCCTGATAATCTCGATGCCCATTCGAGCTACTGCCCTGACCTTAGACCAGGTTTTCCAAATCTGTCCCCCAATTCTTCATAAATGTCCTGCAAAGACAGGTCGTGGTACCCCAACACCATGAGGGTGTGGAAGAACAGATCGGCCACCTCATACACGATTTCCTCCTTCTTGCCGCCTTTTGACGCCAGTAGGACTTCTCCGGCCTCCTCCGCCACCTTTTTCAGAATCTTATCATGCCCCCCTTCGAATAGTTTTGAGATATAGGAACCCGCCTGGGGGGTGGAGCGACGCTCCCGAATTATCCGCAGGACACTTTCAAGAATCCCCCCTTGCGCATCATACGCGCTCCGATGAACGACGTGGCCTTGTTCATCCATTTTAGAGAAGAAGCAAGCCCGTTCGCCTGTGTGACAGGTCGGCCCGGCTGGTTGCGCCTTCACCAGAATTGTGTCGCGGTCGCAGTCAAGAAAGAGTTCTTTCACGCGTAACGTATGACCGGATGTTTCGCCTTTTTCCCAGAGCTTGCGCCGAGACCGACTCCAAAAATGCACCCGCTTGGTCTCAACCGTCTTGGCAAGAGCCTCTTGGTTCATGTATCCGAGCATCAACACTGTCCCATCGAGCCAATCTTGAATGACGGCGGGAAGAAGCCCCTCGCCGTCGAATTTGAACTGATCGGCCGTTTCCTGACTCATCCTGTCATGCTCCTCGAGGACGAGCATTTGATCGGACAGGGACATCACGTTCGCGCAAATACGCTTTCGCTTGGGAAATCGTATAGGTCCGAAAATGAAAAATCGAAGCGGCCAAGACTGCGTCCGCTTTCCCTTTCACGAAGCCATCGTAGAGGTGGTCGAGCGTCCCGACTCCGCCTGACGCGATCACGGGAACCGACACACCGTCTGACACGGCAGCGGTCAGATCCAAATCGTACCCGGTTTGCCGACCATCCTGATCCATGCTGGTCAATAAGATTTCTCCGGCACCGTACTGGTCCATCCGCTTTGCCCACTCGACCGCATTAAGTCCCGTCGCATGGCGACCGCCGTGCGTGAAGACCTCCCAGCGATCGCCCGTTGCGCGCTTGGCGTCGATGGCAACCACGATGCATTGCGTCCCGAAACGTTGAGCGGCCTCTTTGACGAACTCAGGCCGTCGAACGGCCGCGGTATTGATGCTGACCTTATCTGCTCCGGCATTCAACAAGGCCCGAATGTCGTCGAGCGTCCCCACGCCGCCACCGACTGTCACCGGCATAAATACCCGGGCAGCCGTCCGTTCGACGACATCGATGATCGTCTTTCGGTTTTCATGCGAGGCCGTGATATCGAGAAAACAGAGCTCGTCCGCGCCTTCGTGATCATACCCCACGGCGGCTTCAACCGGATCCCCGGCATCTCGGAGATTCACAAAGCTGACGCCTTTGACCACGCGGCCTTCTTTGACGTCCAGACAGGGGATGATGCGCTTGGTCAACATGTGGTGTCGGTCAGAGGGAAAGCGCCGCCACAGCGACTTGATAATCCAGTTCGCCGTCATAGAGTGCTTTGCCGACAATCGCTCCCTCGATCTTGGGGCCGATCGATCGCACTGCTCGCAGATCCTCCAGAGACGTGATGCCTCCCGACGCGATCACCGGAAACGAAGAGAATTCGACGACTTCTTTCAATGCGGGGAGATTCGGTCCATTCAGCATGCCATCGTGTGCGATGTCCGTATACACGACGGCGGCAATCGCGCAGCCTGAAAGTTCCTTCAACAGATCGATCGCTTTCACATCGGAGACCGTTGTCCAGCCTTTTACCGCGATTCGGCCGTCACGTGCGTCGAGACCAAGCACGATTCGCTGCGGAAACTCCCGACAAGCCAGATTGAGAAGCGTCCGGTTCATGAGTGCCGCCGTGCCGAGCACGACACGTGACACCCCGGCATGGAGATATCGGCGAACCGTATCAATGGTCCTGATACCGCCACCGACCTGAACTTTTACGCGAACCGCTTTCATAATGGACTCGATATGGGGCAGATTCTTAGGTTCGCCGTCAACCGCACCGTTCAAATCCACGACGTGAATCAGACCGGCTCCCTGTTGTTGCCACCTGCCGGCAACTTCCGTGACATCGTTGGAATAGATCGTTTCAGCCGCCATATCGCCTTGACGCAGCCGTACACAGCGTCCATCCTTCAAGTCAATCGCGGGAATAACCAACATGCTATCGTTCCTCTCCTCCCCTGCCGAACGGGAATTCTTTCAACACCTCGTCCACCCCATACTCTGCCAATTCCGCCGCTGTCACGAAAGCCCATCGGTGTACAAATCCCATGAGATCTTCGCCCATGGGCCGCTGCCGTTCGTAGTAGTTACCGACCCAGAGCACTTGCCCATCCGATGCTACCACCTTGACTTCAAAGCCGACGGTTGCCGTTGGGTCTGCGCCTAGTCGACTGCCCACCCGTTCCTGGTATACCAGGACGCGACCGATTAACGTTGCATCCGCCTTCAGCCGCTGCGCCACAGCGGCAGCCACCTGTTCGGGCTTCGCTCCCGGCGATGTCCCATCGGCTAACGAAGCTCTGGCTGAATCACCAGGAGACAACACGTGAATCCCCTTCCAATCCTGAAGACGCCCCCAGAACAATTCCGTCACCTTCTGCTCCGCATATCCCGGCACCATCATGGTTTGCTTGGGCTGTGGTTTCGCAAGCGAAGGAACGGACATCGAGATGTCCGAACGACGCATACTCGAAGGCGTCGAAAAAAAGAAGTCGTCTTGATCAGGTGCTTGTGGCGTAGCAATCGCCGTGAACGGCATCATGGCAATGGATCGGATCTTGTATCGAGAAAGTTCAATGGACGACTTCGTCACGACTTTTGGTCCACTGCAACCAGAGCCGACAACGATCGCCAACAGAAGACAGGGCATCATCACGCTCATGCGCGAGTGAACGACGGGCATCATCACTTCCAGGCTCCGAAATTCTTGATCAATTGTAACCCGACCATCTGACTCTTCTCCGGATGGAATTGGCACGCCACGACGTTGTCCTTCCAAATACTCGACGTAAAAGGAATGCCGTACGTTGTGGTCGTTGCCGTAATGTGCTTGTCACGTGGATCTACAAAAAAGGAATGCACAAAATAGCAATGGGATCCGTCGGCTATGCCTTGGAACACCGGACAGTGGCTTTGGATATTGACCTGATTCCATCCCATGTGCGGGACCTTGAGCGCAGGGCCCTTTGAGAAGGCGCGAACTTTACCCGGGAAAATGCCGAGGCCTTCATGCTTTCCGAATTCTTCACTTTCTGTAAACAACAGCTGGAACCCCAGACAGATCCCCAAGAACGGCTTTCCCGACTGAATCGCGGTCTTGATGGGCTCAACCAATCCATACTGCTGCAGATTCGCCATGCAATCACCGAACGCTCCGACACCGGGCAGAACCACATGACTGGCGTTTTGAATGGTGGCTGCATCGCACGTGACCATCGCCTGATGTCCTACCGCCTCGAAGGCTTTCGAGACACTGCGAAGGTTTCCCATCCCGTAGTCGATAATAGCAATCATGCTAGCCACCTAAGAGGTTGTAACAATACCGCAACTGAGACGATCCTGTCACTGCCAACCTACGTCGACGAACGCCACTGGATGCTGACTATTCGTCCGTGAGAGACAGCGCGAGGTTCTGAAAAGATCAGTGCGAGCGGGTCAGCCTATGGCGAACGATGTCATTCTCGACAAGGCCGCAAGTATTTAACGGTGTCCTCGTTGCATTGAGGAAGAATACGCGAGTGTCCAACAGAACCTCGTTGGACATCAAACGAAGCAAAATGCGATCTTCCAATCGTCAGCGTGCCTGTGAAACGGCTATCGATCTGGCCATGTACGTGGTGGGTCGGCAGAAGCTTGGCGTGCCGCAGGATAGCCGGGATGTCTTTTCCCTGTTACAAACCGCCGGAATTCTTCCAGCTGAGATCGCGCAGTGTATGCAACGAATAGTCGGTTTCCGCACCGTGGTCATTCACGGATACACCCATCTCAATCTCGAAGTCGTCCACTCCAACATCACCAACCAGCTGGGCGACCGCCGCGCGTTCTCGTCGACGGTTATTAAAGTCTGCGCTTAAACAATCCTCTTTGACAGCACGGTTATTCTAGGAACGGACTCGCGGACAACTTGATTGGTCGCCCAAGGTTTCAATAGGATCGAATGTAGTGGGCACGGTGGGGCTGTTCGCCACGACAGAACCCGTGAACTTTACAGCATCCCCTTTGTCGACAGCACCTTCCCAGCTAGCCGCTCTTCCAGCAACGTCGCTTGATCGAGCGCTTTGGCCAGTGCTTTAAAGATGGCCTCCATGATGTGGTGGGGATTACGGCCGTAGAGTAGATTCACGTGCAGGTTCAGACCGCCGTGAGTGACAAAGGCTTGGAAGAAATCTTCGAATAGACCAAGATCAAAGGCTTTAATCTTTCGATCCGGCAGATTGACGTTGTAGACGAGGAAGGGGCGTCCGCTGAGATCGACGGTGACTTGTGCCAGCGTTTCATCGAGCGGCGCCGAAGCAAACCCGAATCGTTTGATGCCGGCTTTTTCACCTAATGCCTGATGCAAGGCCTTCCCCATCACGATGCCGACATCTTCCACCGTATGATGTTCATCGATGTCGAGGTCGCCCTTCGCCTGGATAGTTAGATCGAAAAATCCATGTTTGGCGAGCAGCTCCAACATATGGTCAAAAAAGCGGATGCCGGTGTCGATCTTTCCCTGCCCGCTCCCGTCCAAGGTCCACTCGACACGGATGTCGGTTTCTTTGGTGGTTCGTTGGACATTCGCCTGTCGTGGAGCAGACCCGTTCTTCTTCATGAAAACCTGCTCTGCGCCGATTTGGCATGCGCATCAAACCCTTCGATCTGCGCCAGTCGAACCAACGGATCCTTGATCTTGGCCAATTCTTGTTTCGTGTAGTGCACGATGTTGCTGACCTTCACATAGTCGTTGACGGACAGCGGGGAAAAGAAGCGCGCGGTTCCTCCGGTCGGCAGAACATGATTCGGTCCCGCAACATAATCGGCCACGGCCGGTGGCGTATAGCGGCCCAAGAAGAGCGCTCCAGCGTGGCGGATCTTCTCCAAATAATCGAACGGATTATCCACGGAGAGCGTCAGATGTTCGGCTGCGATTTCGTTGGCGACCTCGATGGCTTCGTCCAGAGTGGACACGACGAATGCGACTGAATGGCGCGCGATTGACTTTGACGCGATCTTTTCTCGCTGGAGCCCTCTAAGCTGCTCTTCGATCAATTTTGACACATCTTTCGCCAGTCGCTCAGATGTCGTGACGAGGAATACCTGCGCATCCTCGTCATGCTCAGCTTCACAGAGCAAGTCGGCAGCCACATGCGCCGGTTTTGCCTCGTCATCGGCCACCACCAGCAACTCACTGGGACCGGCGACCATGTCAATGCCAACCGTGCCGTAGAGCAATCGTTTGGCTGTAGCCACATAGATATTCCCCGGTCCAACGATCTTGTCGACCCGCCCGATGGTTTTCGTCCCATACGCAAGCGCCGCAACCGCCTGAACGCCGCCGACGCGATAAATCTCCGTGACCCCGGCAATATCGGCTGCAACCAGCAAATAGGGATTAATACCGCCCTTCTGGGGTGGGGTGACCATCACAATCCGCGAGACGCCGGCTACCTTGGCCGGAATCGCACACATCAGCACGGAAGACGGGTAGACAGCTTTCCCTCCAGGCACATACAACCCGACGGCGTCGACCGGTCCGACAACCTGCCCCAGCGTGGCATCCCTGTCCTGATACATCCACGTTTTCGTCCGTTGCCGCTCATGAAACGACGTCACCCGCTCAGCTGCCAGCCGCAGCGCATCGCCCTCGTCTTTCCTGATATGAAAATAGGCGCTCTTGATCTCCTCCGAAGTGACACGCAACGCGTCGGCCTTCAGTGCCACCTTATCGAATCGCACGGTGTAGCGAAGGACGGCTTTGTCGCCGCCTCGCTCGACGGCTTGCAGGATTGTGCGTACGGGTTTTTCGACGGCCGCGCCGGTCACGCGCCCTCGAAGCGCGGCTTTTTTCAAGGATGGAAGAAAGCTGCGATCCGCCTGTGTGACAATCTTCATGATCGAACCATCTTTTTCTTGCGTGTGCCTACAGCTGACAGGCCACCATTGCCGGATAGAGCACACCGGTTCCGCACCACCGCCCGGAGTTTACGAATCAACTCCATCAGTGGCTCTTGCTTGAGTCGAAGGCTCGCCCGATTGACGATGAAACGAGCCGTCGATTGGGCAATAACTTCCACTTCGACGAGGTCATGCGCTTTGAGTGTACCGCCGGTTTCGACCAAATCGACGATCCGATCTGCCAATCCCACGACCGGAGCCAACTCAATAGAGCCATACAACTTGATGATCTCAACCGGAATCCCGCGCTGGTTGAAATAACGCTCGCTGATGCGAGGATACTTCGTTGCGATGCGAATCTTGGACGACAACCGATCATTCGAACCCTCTCCCCGAAGCGAGGCGACGGAGATTCTACACGCTCCGAAGCCCAAATCCAATGGTTCGTATACGTCACTTTCTTGCTCCATCAGAACGTCTTTCCCGACGATTCCGGCATCCGCTCCCCCATACTCTACATAGGTCGGCACATCGCTGGGGCGTACGATGAGGAAGGTCATATCATTCTCAGGGCTGGCAAATATCAGTCGGCGGCTATCCACCGACAATCCGGAAATCTTGTAGCCGGCTCGTCGGAAGAGATCCAGTGCAGACTCTATGAGTTTTCCCTTTGACAGGGCGATTGTCAGCATGGGCTGTCCTTAGTGAGTCGTCGTCGTAGCCCGTCGCCGCCGAACGTCGGCTCCTAAGGCTCGTAATTTCTCTTCGATCCGCTCATACCCACGATCAAGATGATAGACGCGTTGGACCTGGGTCACACCTTCTGCAGCCAACCCTGCGACAATCAGACCGGCACTGGCACGAAGGTCAGACGCCATGACCGGAGCACCGGTGAGTTTCTTACATCCGGTCACTATTAATCGGTTGCCTTCTACACGAATATCGGCTCCCATCCGCCGCAATTCTTCTACATGCATAAACCGACTCTCAAACACAGTTTCGGTGATGACACTCGTGCCTTCGGCTAGGCTCATCAACGCAACCATCTGCGCCTGCATGTCGGTGGGAAATCCTGGGAAAGGCAAGGTCCTGACGTCGGTTCCCTTCAGTTTATCCGGCATGGTCAGACGCACCGTGTCTTTTTCCTCCTGCACATCGGCCCCTGCCTCACGCAACTTCATCAGGACGGCCTCAAGGTGGCTTGGACGACAGTGTGTCGCGGTCACGTCCCCATGAGTCATGGCCCCTGCGGCCAGGTACGTGCCGGCCTCGATACGATCTGGGATCACTTCGTGGTCTCCACCATGCAGTTCGCGCACTCCCTCTATCGTGATCACGTCGGTTCCTGCACCATGAATTCGGGCGCCACGCTTGGCGAGAAAGTCGGCCAAGTCCACGATCTCCGGTTCCTTGGCCGCATTTTCCAGCATGGTCACCCCTTCGGCAAGTGACGCCGCCATCATGAGGTTTTCCGTACCGGTCACCGTTGGTGTGTCACAGTAAATGCGCGCACCTCTCAATCGTTTCGCCTTGGCCGTGATATAGCCGTGCTCAATGGAGATGTCAGCCCCTAATTTTGACAATCCCGCCAAATGAAGATTCACCGGCCTGGAGCCGATCGCACAGCCTCCGGGGAGAGAGACTTTAGCCTCTCCCCAACGGGCAACCAACGGACCAAGGACCAACACCGACGCTCGCATAGTCTTGACGAGATCGTACGGAGCTTCCGTTGATGCAATCACATCGACCTGAATGACCGCATGATTGCCCTCATGGGATACCTTGGCCCCAAGAATCCCTAAGAGCTTTCCCATCGTGAGAACATCCACGACCCTCGGGACATTGGTGATGGCACATTCTCCGCCTCCCAAAATGGTCGAAGCCAAAATCGGAAGAGCGGAATTTTTTGCTCCGCTGATACAGACTTCGCCAGACAGCCGATTGCCACCGTTGATGAGAATTTCATCCATACCGTGGCCCTAATCTGCCCGCCGCGCGATCATCACCCGTTCGATACCGGCTTCATCTTTTATCGTTTGAATCCCTGTGTAGCCTCCAACTTGTTCAGCTGCTTGCCGCACAAACGGAGCTTGGCCCTGGCCAAGTTCCATGACGAGCAATCCGCCACACGCGAGGAATGGTCGTGCATCCTGAAGCAATCGTTCATGGAACTCCGTTCCCCTCTGTCCAGCCACCAGCGCCACCCGCGGCTCATGATCTCGGACCTCTGGCTGCAAACCAGCCCAGACCTCTTCAGCAATATAAGGAGGATTGGAAATAATGGCATCGACCGTTCCTGAAAGGTTACATTCGCGCAAGGGATCTAAAAAATCTCCTTCCTTCCACGTAATCTTGTCGCTCACTCCATGCCGCTCCGCATTCTCTTTTGCGACGGTCAATGCATCCCCAGAACAATCCAAGGCAAAGATCCGTATGCCGCTCAGGATAGTCGCCAACGTGACCGCCACACAACCGGAACCTGTTCCCACATCGACCAGCACAGCCCCTTCCGAAAACCCGCCCTCTCTGAGCACCTCTTGGACGAGGAGTTCGGTCTCAGGCCGAGGAATCAACACCGACGAATTCACATGAAAGTCGAGCCCACAAAACTCCTGTGTTTCCAAGATGTACTGTAGCGGTACGCGCGCCATCCGTCTCGATATTACTGATTCGGCACGAACAAGTTCTTCGCCTGACACCGCTCGGTCTTTCCAACTAGCTAACTCATGATGTTTCATTCCCAACGCATAGGCTAACAACCAGAGCGCTTCTTGAGACGCATTTGTCGATCCAGACGTACCCAAAGAGCGTTGGGCCCAGGTGATCAGCATGCCAATTGTCTTCGGATCTGCAGTCATGGGGCGGTTCGTTACACTTTGGTGGTTTCGGCCTGCTGCTGTTGCGCCTTCAGCGCGTGAACGATCTCGTCAAGATCACCTTCCATCACCAATTCCAGCTTGTGAAGCGTCATGCCGACTCGATGATCCGTGACCCGATTCTGTGGAAAATTGTAGGTTCGAATTTTCTCGCTTCGCTCTCCGGTTCCCACCTGAGACTTCCTATTCTGAGCGATCTCCGCTTCTTGCTTTTCCCGTTCAGCCTCGACAATCCGGGCACGCAACGTCCGCATGGCTTTGGTCCGATTTTTCAACTGAGACCGCTCATCCTGGCACGTCACGACCACACCAGTCGGCAGATGCGTAATACGGACGGCCGAATAAGTGGTGTTTACACTCTGTCCACCGGCCCCGGATGAGCAAAACGTGTCGATTCGCAAATCCTTCGGATCAATCTGCACATCCACTTCGTCAACCTCCGGCATGACCGCCACAGTTACGGTTGACGTGTGAACACGACCACTCGCTTCGGTGACCGGAACCCGCTGTACACGGTGAACGCCGGCTTCATACTTAAAATGACCGTAAGCACCCTTGCCTTCAATCAATGTGACAATGTTCTTATAGCCTCCAATACCGGTTTCTGAAGCTTCGACCGTATCGATCTTGAATCTTTTTTTTTCTGCATACTTGACATACAAGCGAAATAGCTCTCCGGCAAATAAACCCGCCTCGTCCCCACCGGTCCCAGCTCGAATTTCTAGCACCAGGCTCTTGTCGTCCCGTGGATCTCTTGGAATCAAAAATTTCCTCGCTTGCTCCTCGATTTCCGTCTTCTGTCGCTCTAACTCGACTTTCTCTTCCTCCGCCAGCTTGTGCAACTCATTGCCTGCCGACGGGTCGACGAGAATCCCTATCGCATCTGTTAGCTGCTTGACATATTCGTCGTAGACCTCAAAGAGCTTGGCTGCTGGTTCCAAGTCGGTCCGCTCCTTACTCAGTTTGTGCAACAAGCTGGGTTGAGTTACAACGGACGGATCCATGAGCTGATCGGTCAACTCCTGAAACCGTGATGCGAGGCTCTCCCACTTTTTGAGTAATGCCGCTTCCATCATTTCGTACGTAAGGCTTTCACGTACACGCCACTACGACAAAAAAAGAGACCCTGCTTCAAACACGAAGCAGGGTCTCTTTTCTACCAAGATGATGCGCTACTTACCCTTCTTCGCGTATTTCTTCTTGAACCGCTCAACGCGTCCTTCAGTATCGACGATCTTTTGTGTGCCGGTGAAGAACGGATGGCAATTGGAGCAGATATCGACGCTGATGTCGCCGATTGTGGTACGTGTCTTAAACAAATTCCCGCAAGCGCAGTGAACCGCCGCCTCGCGGTATACAGGATGAATACCCTTCTGCATGACCTACGACTCCTTACCCAAGAATTGTAAACGCGCTTGGTCACTTCCTAAGGGGCAACACTGTATCTGAAGGAAGACCAAGAAACAAGCACCACATTATCGATTCATCGACTGCAGGAACTCCTGATTATTCTTGGTACCCCCGATTTTATCCATGAGGAACTCCATGGCTTCCATCGTCCCCAAGGGGCTGAGCACCTTTCGGAGAATCCACATCTTGTTAAGCCGATCCTTATCCACCAGCAGTTCTTCTTTCCTCGTGCCGGACTGACTGATATCGATCGCCGGAAACAGACGTTTGTCAGCCAAGCGGCGATCTAAATGAACTTCCATATTACCAGTCCCTTTGAACTCTTCAAAGATAACATCGTCCATGCGACTCCCTGTATCGACAAGCGCCGTCGCCATAATAGTGAGGCTCCCGCCGTTCTCGATATTGCGAGCCGCTCCAAAGAAGCGCTTCGGCCGCTGTAGCGCGTTGGAATCCAGACCGCCGGAGAGCACCTTGCCGCTGGGCGGTGCAATGGTGTTATAGGCTCGTGCGAGGCGGGTGATGCTGTCCAGTAAGATGACAACGTCCTTCTTATGCTCAACAAGCCGCTTTGCTTTCTCCAGCACCATTTCCGCCACTTGAGCATGTCGCTGCGCCGGTTCATCGAAGGTGGAGCTGATGACCTCCGCCTTGACCTGACGTTGCCAGTCGGTCACCTCTTCCGGCCGTTCATCGATCAATAGGACGATAAGAGTCACTTCTTGATGATTCTTAATGATCGCTCGGGCGATCGCCTGTAGCAGCATCGTCTTGCCGGTACGAGGAGCAGCCACGATCAACCCACGCTGACCCTTGCCGATCGGAGTCGTCAAATCCATCACACGGGTACAATACTCCTCTCGGTCGAATTCGAGATTGAGTCTCTCCTCTGGATACAACGGGGTGAGGTTATCAAACAGGATTTTATCCCGCGCAATCTCGGGGTCTTCATAGTTGACCTTTTCGACCTTGAGCAAAGCAAAATACCGCTCGCTCTCTTTCGGCGGACGAATCTGTCCCGAGACGATGTCGCCCGTACGAAGGTTGAACCGACGAATTTGCGAAGGTGAAATGTAAATGTCGTCGGGGCCCGGCAGGTAATTGGAATCCGGTGCCCGCAAGAAGCCGAATCCGTCTGGAAGAGTTTCCAGGACACCCTCTCCAAAGACCACGCCGTTTTTTTCGGTCTGAGCTTGGAGGATCGCAAAGATCAACTCCTGTTTCCTCAAATTGGCAGCCCCTTCGATTTTTAGCTCCCGAGCCACATCATTGAGATCCGCAATTGACTTCTGTTTCAATTCTGCAAGATGCATCACTTCCCCCCTAGCTACTGACATACGACTCCTCTCGGGCCTTGGGTTTGTTACTATCCG
Source organism: Nitrospira sp. (assembly GCA_018242685.1). Lineage (GTDB taxonomy): Bacteria > Nitrospirota > Nitrospiria > Nitrospirales > Nitrospiraceae > Nitrospira_D. The sequence continues at coordinate 49,198 of JAFEBM010000049.1, forward strand.
AAATACACTCGAACTGATTGGTCATGCGAACGTGCTTTTATTTTGACGATAAACCTTAGGTTTTGGTCTATTGGGCTGGGATAACTTGTGGAAGTTTTTGTCTGTTTTGTGTAGGGAAATGGTGTTGTCTTTTATCCCCCGACGTTCACAGCCCAAGCAAGATCTTTGGTCGGCCTTCTGATCGCTTCACTCGCATGCTGCTAGGCTTGATTCGAGAAAGGTTCCGGAGTTGAAATTCTTCGATGGAGAGAATCAATCGACCGAATACTTAAAACGATAATACCCACGCAGTGTCCTGTTGTCAACTAGCATCTTGATTTTTGTAGCTAGCCCATCATCTGTCCGTTGTCCGCTTTTTGTAGCATATGGCGTGTCTGGTTTAGGGTGTGCCCTCAAGGAGGGCCACCATGACGCGGGCACGGATCCTACCGATGGTGAGACGAATGCGACTTGAAGAACTGCATGCGCAACGACACCGACGGGAACTGACGATGATCGAACGGCGGAGATGCTCGGGGTCACGGAACGGACATTTCGTCGGTGGAGCGTCCGCTACGAAGCCGAGTGCGCGGAGGAATTGCAGGATCGTCGGCTCGATCGCGCCTCGGGCCAGGTCTATACGACGCGACTCACCCAGGTGCACCCGACCCTACAGCAATCGAGGGTCATGCTCATTCCCACCTATTCGCCTGAAACGCGTGGACGCGAGTTGGCGTTGGCCGCAATCGCGGACATGACGGAGGCAATCAGTATCTGATCGAGCAGCTCTTGTCCGTATACACCTCCGTGTACATCCAGTGCCGTGCCAGCCACGGAACCAAGCACCGCGTTTGTACCATAGACGGGGATCGATTTGGCCGATATGCTGTGTGCGCAGGGAAACCGCGTCGTCGCCAGCGACAACACGGCGAGGTGTCAGTGCAGGTACCTGCAGATTCCGCCCGATCGACACCGATTCCATTATGTGAAGGTCACCGTACGGGTCCCTGAATACCCCGACAGTACGTTGGCCGCGTTCCATGGCCCATGATGCTTAGCGCGTTATTATGCGGAGGGGTGGTTGAGTGAGCCCGAAGACGCCTCTGCAGGCCGACATCGCTTGGTCTGCAGAAGTCGGACGGACGACCGACCGATCGTGGTCTCGAGGGTCAATGCGGCAATGCGGCAATATCTCAGCGCGCGCCTGAGCACCTCCTCGAGGAAAACAAGCCGAACAGACTCCTAGACTCCATACACCTGACAAGTTAGTATTTTCTATTCTATAACATAGGATCTGGATTTTGTTGCCTCTGCTCATGCGAAAATTTATCCTGCTCACGGGTTGTTCCTGAAATTTAAAGTGTGCTACACAGTATCACATACGACGAGTACGAAATGGCACGTGACGAAAACGAAACCAGCCCGGGTCGGGTGTTTTCACTCTTCGAAGCCAATCAGTTAATCCCTCAGCTCCAGTTGCATCTCTCAACCATTCGGGACGGCAAAGTCAGCCTTATGCGAACCCGCGAGGAAGCGAGCAAAGCATCGGCCAATGCATGTTACGGAGGCGGGACGCCAGCGGGCATATCTTATGTGAAAAGCCTCCAGGACATCAACACCAACCTGCATGCCATCCATGAGTTGGGAGTCGTTGTAAAAGACATCGATCTTGGGCTATGTGATTTCCCGCATATCCGCGATGGTCGAGTCGTCTACTTGTGCTGGAAACTTGGCGAGAAAAAAATCCGCTGGTGGCATGAAGTCACTTCCGGATATAATGATCGTTGCCCCATCGAAGAAGATCACGCCTAGTATTCCTTCACGGGAATTAGAAAACAGCACCGAAGCGCACATTAGGTTAAAGGTATGAAGTTCGTCATTATCGGCTACGACAGCCCACAAGGGGAAGCCAAACGGAAAATCCATCGGGCTGCCCACTTAGCGAATCTCGAACCACTGGATCGGCAAGGACGAGTCGTTCTCGCAGGCCCACTTACGGATAAAACCGGAAGTCTGCTGGTGCTAGACTTTGAGACACAGGAGGAGGCTGAAGATTTCGCCAGCCATGACCCATATACGATTTATGGTGTCTTTGAACGAGTTGAAATTCACCCGTTTCTGCAGGTTTTCCCCAAATCGCCCTAGTACGCTCCGTCCACTCACTCTCAAGATTCAGCCTCCTCTTTGGAAGCATTGTCCTGTGCTCGACCGAGCGGTATAGTTCTCCTATGAATTTTCGACGTGTACTACGAATTGTTTACCTCGTCGGCTCTTTCGTTATCATGTATCAGCCTGCAAGTGCTTCAGAAACTGCTGTGGTGACCGAGGGACGTTATGTGATGGGAGATAGCGACACTCTTGCAATAGCTGAGGAACGAGTCCTTCGGCTGGCTCAGCGGAGAGCGATCGAAGAGAGTGGACTATATATCGAGTCCACATTTCAAGACATAGAAAAAGCCTCCCCCGGCAAGAGCTTCCAGTCCAGTTCATTGGAGATCCGGACTATTGCTGCAGCGATAACAAAAACAGAAATTCTGGAATCGCAGCGCTCTTTCGATAACGATCGACCAAGCTTTTATATCCGTATCCGTGCAATCGTCGACCTCGACAATCTTCAGGCAGCAGTTCGACGGTGGCAATCCGAGGAGCGATTTGCTGAACATTTCCGTCGTCTTCAGAGCGAGAATGCGGAACTCAAGGCTCAGCTACATAGGCTAAGAACTCCTTCTACCGGCGTGCGAACTCTCACCATTGAACCGCTAAATCATACGAAAGATCGCGAACGGGCTCGGATATTAGTCGAGAAAGCGATTCTCTCTCAACAACTTCCCCAGAAACTCGATTTAATCTCACAGGCTGCTGCTTTGGACCCTCAATCTGTGGAACCATTGATCTTGCGTGGCCAAACTCATTTATGGCTCGCATCCGCTGCCTACTCTGACAAGTCCAAACCGAGTGAATATTCCGAATATGTCGACAATGCCCGAATGGATTTCGATCGAGCAATTCAAATTGACCCCCAAAATACTTGGGCCCTTCTAGGTCGAGGAGACGTCAGTACCTGGTTGCATCGGCCCGTCGAGGCAGCTCACACATTCGAACAAGTGCTTGAGTTGGATCCTTTTTTTGATTTAGCACGTTATCGCCTCATTAATCTGTATACCGCCGAGGCTCGCAAATTAATTTCCCTAAAGCAATGGTCATCTGCCCTCGCAGTCTTACAAAAGTGCTTGCCCCCGAAAACTCCTGACAGTTGGATGCCATATCAAAAGGAGGCCTATTTACTCAGGAGCGATATCTACAAGAAATTGAGCCGGCCAACTCAAGCCATCGATGACCTTAGCGCGATCCTACGAGCCGATCCCACTGATAGGCAGGCCTTGCTCGCGAGAGCTGCACTTTACCAGGAACTGCTGCAAGGGCGTTCTGCAAAAGATGACTTCGAACGCGCGTGCATGCTCGGGGCAACGGCTGCCTGCGAACAACTTCCGTAGCAACATTTCTCACCATGCTCGCCTGTTGACTCCTCCTCAGTTCCTCACCAAATTTTATGCCCTTATACCGTCTACACCGCTCGTACCGATCACCGCTCACTGTTTCATTATGTCATGACCTCATACACTGATTTGACAATCCAAAAGATCGACACCTATAATGCTACGGATCTTCGCGTCGACGCTTGGTCGTCTTCCATCGGCACACAGATGGGGGCAAACGGCCTAAACCAACTGCCAAATAGTAGCCCGAAAGCTCTTTGCGGTGGGTCTTCTGCGATCTTGAACATGCGTAGAGAAACAGCTTAGAGTGTCTCAGAGAATCAAGTACGTGAAAAACCACCGGTTCTTTCATCAACTAAAATTTTCCCGGAGTGTAGGTTGCGATGAGTGACTATCGTGTGCTCCCAGGACCAGAACATTTTCTTCCCCCAGCTGCTGCAAGCATGGGGATTCGACTACCAAATCCAGGAGAAGCCCATATCAACGGCGTGATCACATCGGAAGAAAATGCCTATGAAGAAGCGGCGCGCCAGTTCTTAATGGCGAAAGTCCCGACAATTTTCCCAGGCCCCCTCGTGTTATGGGCATGGAATGAAAAAGCCGCAAAGAAAGCCACGGCAATTCGACATCTTTTCAACACGCTGAAGGAATGCGTTCAGCCTGGCCAAAAACCGATGTTGATCCCTATGCCCGACTACCGCCCTAAGTATCCTAAAATCAACCCTGAAGTTGAGATCAACCCGAATCATCCGAATTTGACCATTTGGCATAATAAGATCGACTGCTGCATATTTGTCGGTGTACATTGCCACCAAGCCAATCTGTCGCTGAAGATTATTCGCGGAGGAACATCCTGTTATACTATCGCCATGTGTGCGCAGGCTGGCCACGAAGACGCGATGCTTTCAATCCGTGATACATCCGTCGAAAAAATCATGCGATTGGCCGATACTATAAAGCGATTGAAAGGGACCGTCCAACCACGCCAAGCATCAGCTTAGGAGTGGCGATCCCGCACCTGTCTGAAAGGAGGCTGAGGCCATGGCAGAAATAAAATCAGTTATTGGAACGCAAAATAAAAAAGGTCAGACCTATACAGATACCTGGAAAATGATGAATGAGGCTCCACGTACGCCTTCATTTTTCACGGGCAGCGAAGTCATCAAGGAAGCTCTCCGTCGGGCAAGTTGCGACGTCATGATCGCGTATCCGATCACACCACAGAGTGAAGCCGCTGCATTGATCGGCGAATTATTTGCCGAAGGCTATATCGGAGACTACTTCCGCGGCGAGAGCGAATTTGCAGTCATGTCGCAATGCGCCGGCTCCGCGTTTGGCGGAGCTCGTGTGTTCACAACGACAGCAGGACCGGGCACCATGCGGGCCATGGAGAACTTCCCGATGTGGGCTGGCGCCAGGTTACCGATTCAGATGATCGTCACCTGTCGAGGCATCAATTCACCGCTCTCGATTCAGCCGGACACACTTGAAATTGCCTATCTGCTGAACACCGGCATGTTAGTGTGGCATGCAGAGACTGCTCAAGACTTCTTCGATTGGATTCTGAAGGGTTACATGGTGTCGGAAGAACCGGATGTACACCTTCCACTCGCACTGTGCTGCGACGGTTTCTTCGTCACCCATACGAAAGACGTGGTGAATCTGACGCCAGCGGACATGTGCCTCCCTCCATATGACCCCTACCGGTCTCCCGTACCTTGTATGGATATGGAGTGTCCGCCTGTTCGGATGATGCGCGACCCGTTTGTCATGAAGAGCAACTACATCAGCTATGCAACCCATGCTAGCTGGCAGCAAGAAATTTGGGCTGCGGTTGAACGCTCGCGAAAACATTCGATCCATTGGCTGAATGGTCTGATCGACACGGAAAATACGGACGCAGACATCGTGATCGTGGCTTCAGGCACCGCCGTTTCTCAGGGTCGAGAAGCGATCCGGTTGTTGGAAGATGAAGGCGTCCGATGCGGTCTGGTGAAGGTGAAAACCTTACGCCCCTGGCCGGAAGAAGAAATTCGAGAAGCGACCAAGAACGCGAAACACATTTTTGTGCCGGAGTTCAACGTGACCGGGTGGCTGGCCAAAGAAATCCGAGCCACCGTTCCAAATCACCAGCGTGTCCATGCCGGGCCACATGTTTGTGGAGGCATGACGATGCCACCGGAGATCATCGTGTCTGAAATTAAGACAGCCCTTGGGATGAAGACCTTCTCCCTGGCTGGCCGAGGAAGCTGAGTTATATTGATTTCGAACCTGTTTGCTCTAGACGAGCGACACTGAGGAGGCCCATATATGAGCAAGGAACGCATTCAAATATCCGAAGCCCTATATGACATCATGCCGTCGGACTATCAAGACCTCGTGAAAAGCGCGACGTACGGCAAGGAAGACCGAGGATGGAAAGACATCGGGACATCTAAGGAACTGATTGAGCAACATTCGCTCTGCGCTGGCTGCCCTGAGTCCATGGCCTTCCGCTACATATTGGCCTCCCTTCCAAATCCTGAAGACACCGTCATGGTCGGATCAACCGGCTGTACCAGCTTGGTATTCCCAATGGTCGCCGTCCATAACATCCACTCGTTGTTTGGAAACCAAAACGCGATCGCATCGGGTCTTAAACGCGCCCTCAGCGTCAGATTCCCCGGTCGTGTAAAAGATGTCGTCGTCCTCGCCGGTGATGGTGCGACCGTCGACATCGGTCTGGACATGACGCTTCAAGCCTGGTTCCGGCAAGAAAAATTCACGACAATCTGCTTCGATAACGAGCTTTACGCCAACACCGGCGGGCAGGAGAGCGGGCTTATGCAGAAAGGTTTCGTCGCTAAAATGGCGCCGGTCGGGAAGTTGTTCGATAAGGTGCGCTTGCCTGAGATCGCTCGCGAGTCCGGCTGTCATTACGTTGTAAATTGTACCGTCAGCAAACCGTCGTTGGTTGAAAAGGTTATCCGCAACGCTGTGCATATTGCCCGTGAAATCGGCCCGACCTATCTCCAGCTTTACACTCCATGTATTCTCGAAATCGGCAAGAACAGCATGGAAGGCCTGCAAGAAATGCGTGACTCTGAAAAGCCGACCGAACGTTTCGCATATAAGGAATACATCAGCGAACCGGCAAAGCAATTGTTGACTGAACTGGCCGCCAAAGATAAAGAACGAAAGGCAGCAGCTAAGCAGTTGGCAGCGCAGGCACAAGCCAATTAGACCGGAAGGGAGAGCCATTCATGATCAAGAAGCGACTTAATATCCGAATGTCAGGATTAGGCGGGCAAGGTGCCGTCACCGCCGCTCACGTCATGGCTATGGCCGCCAATCGGGATGGCAAATTCTCCATCTCGAACCCGTTCTTCGGTGCTGAGAAGCGCATGGCACCGGCTGAAAGCTATTGCCGTATCGGCATCGAGCGGATCTATGATCGCGGCGAACTCGTATTTCCAGATGTGATTGAAGTATTCCATCCTCAGGTCATCACAATGGGGAAAAGTTATACCATGCCGTTCTACTCAGGGATTAAAGAAGGCGGCGTCGTTATTATCAATTCCGGTCAACCTTTGTTGTCTGAAGAAGACGTCCAGCGCCTCAAGGATCTGAACGTGGCCACTTTTTATATCGCCGGGACCGAGCTGGCGATCGAGACCGCCGGTACGGAATTGTCAACCAATATGACCATGATCGGGTCAGTCGCCGGTATTACCAAGTGTGTGTCGATGGAAGCATTAGACGGCGCATTGCAAGAACGCTTCGGAAAGAAATTCGTCGCATCGGGTGGTACCGCTTCTCTAGATGAAGCGATCAAGAAGAAATTTGCCAAAAAAGAAATGCTCTTGGCCAAAAACCTTGCGACGGTAAAGCGAGCCTACGAAATCGCCGCAGAATGGGCTGAAAAGAACAAGATCGAGCTGCGTGTCGGCAATCCGGCCGTCGCTGCCTAAGAGAAGGAATGACGTTGCATGTATAATGTTGCGCAAGTCATTGATGAAAAGTGTACGGCCAAGAAGGGTTGTCGGCTGTGCATCATGTACTGTCCAGAGGCTAACTGTTTAGACTTGAACACGAGCAAAATGGTAGCCGAAGTCATTATCGACCGTTGCAAAGGTTGCGAACTCTGTGTGGTCGTCTGCAACGCCGCCAAGCACGAAGCAATCGTGATGCAAGCTGTCAGCGCCACAGGCCAGTTGATGTTGAAAAAGGGAGAATCTGTGGCTTTGGGTCAAGCCTATCAAGGCTAATCGAGAGAAGTTCGAGTCGAAAACCCCATAGCTTCACCGCTATGGGGTTTTTTGTTGAACTTCAGTGAGGCACACATGGAGAACGAAGACAACGTCATCGATGAGTTACTCCGAGAAATCTCTGGTTTGATCGGCGAATATCCTAAGGCTATCGAGCAACGGGCAGCAGCCATCCAAGCTACGGGTAAAGACCCTGAGCTTGTCGAAAAGCTCGTCAAAGCAGCGGATACCATGCGCGATAGCGGCAATCTTTACCTCACTTGGGCGAGACATTATGCTGCCCTGACGAAAGGCAACACCGACGCGTCGTCCGACGAAGACGAAACCGAAGATTTCGACGTCTAAAAAATCTCCCTATTCCTCGAAGAGTTTTGCTAAAATACTTTCCTCTCTTACTGAAATCGCTGTTCCCCGGTAGCTCAGTTGGTAGAGCAGCCGGCTGTTAACCGGCTGGTCGCAGGTTCGAGTCCTGCCCGGGGAGCCACCGCCATCCTCATATACAAATCTCCCCCTTACTTTCCTACTCTGGATAGCCAGAAATTCCATCAGATAGCCGGCAAGTGCGTGTGGCTGTGCAATCAAATCATGACATCCCGGTGACGGAGGGCACGATTCCTCTATTGAAATGATGACACGGTTTCTCTTTTGATATCTTTAGTGTGAAGCCTTAGACTTGAACCGAAGCACTGTCAGGAACCTCTTCAAGTTATCTGCGCAACGTACCATACTTGATATGATGACCGATTCTTCAATGATTGATATCGTCTTGTCGTTCAAACCTCCACTACCCCTCCGGAACGCTCATCTCATGACGATTGTCCCTCGCTACGTACTGCGGGACACGTCCTTGGCTAGATTGCCTCAGGAGTCGCGTTTGTTTTCCGTTGGGCCGGATGCACAGCTTCAGGGATTTTGCCATTGGCAAGACGAACGCAAGGCTTCTCCCACGGTGATACTGGTCCACGGCCTTGAAGGCTGCAGCGAATCGCGATACATGCGCGGTATTGCCGCAAAGGCCTATCGCGCAGGCTTCAACGTCATCCGCATGAATCAGCGTACCTGCGGCGGAACCGAGCACCTCTCCTCGACTCTTTATAACAGCGGCTTGAGCGGAGACTATCGCTCGATTCTCACGGAGCTCGCTCACCAGGACGGACTTGCCCACATATGGTTGGTTGGGTATTCCATGGGTGGAAATCTCGTCTTGAAAGCGGGTGGCGAGATCGGCCGGACCGAGCCCGCGCTAGCCGGGGTCGCAGCAGTATGCCCGAACATCAACCCGACTGTTTGTGCTCGTGCACTGGAGGAGTCTCGCAATTTCATCTACCATCGGCACTTTCTGGCGCGGTTGAAATCGAGGTTACGGAGAAAGGCGGCCCTGTTGCCCGGGAAATGGGAGCTTTCCCAACTCGATCGGATCGCCACGATCAGCGAATTTGATGATCGGTACACCGCCCACGACGGAGGCTATCGAGACGGAGCCGATTATTACGACCGGGCAGGCGCACGCCATGTGCTCGATGTCATCGCCGTACCTACTCTCATCATTACAGCGCAAGACGACCCGTTTATTCCCTACTCAATGTTCACCGTACCGAAGATTCAGCGGCATCCTTACATCCGTGTGGTCGCGCCTTGCTACGGAGGTCATTGTGGGTTTTTTCACCGTGGTGGGAATGGAGAAGACCCGTACTGGGCGGAGAACCGAATCGTAGACTTTTTGTTGGAGCGACTTTGACAGACGCTACGCTGCGCCAAGCTTGACTCCCACATGAAACATTGGGTGACTAAACGATCACGCTTTCGAGGTGGGTCCGCACATCTTCCAGATAGGTCTTAAACGGGTCCGGCATGGGAAACGGAGCATGGCCTCGTACTTGGAAGATCGACCAATTGATGACGTACGGAGGGAACAATCCATCAGGCGCTGGAGACTGATCCGCCGCTGAAACGGGCCGCTCATGCAGGAGATGTCTGACCAGTTCACTGCGGCCGTAGGCACGTGTGTTTTTCGGCGCTGTTTCCATCGCAAGCTGGATGAGACGGTCTGTCGTCACACGAGGGACACGCCCCTCTTCCAATAATCCGTGATATAGCCCCTTCGCGTGATTCAGATTGTGATATTCCAAATCCAGACTTTTCATCATGGGGTCGATCCAGTCGACATGTTCCGCTTCTCGAAAGCATTCCAGCAACCACAGTTTGGACGCCCAGTCGACACGCCCGACAAGCTTTTGATAATCGCCGCGCAGGTCATGGAGCACCGACGCCCACTGGGCAAGGACCCAATCGGTTTCTTCATCCTGCCCCTTGCAATGCTGAACGGCACAGTCAAGAAATCGTTCTTGAACATCCAACGCCGATATCGTCTTTTGAGACTGTAACTGGATCAGCCAGCGTCGTTCTTGGTCCTGGGAAATCTCTTGGAGCGCTTCCACCGGTTCGTCGATCTCCAAATCCTGAGGCGCATGTCCTTCCTCAATGAGCTGCAGCACCAGCCCCGTCGTTCCGAGCTTCAATGCCGTCGCATATTCGGCCATGTTGGAATCACCCAGGAGCAGATGAATCCGACGGTATTGATTGGGATCGGCCAACGGCTCGTCCCTCGTGTTCACAATCGCCCGATTGTGCTGCACCCATTCGAAGAAATCGTTCACGATATAGTCGGCACGTTGGGAGATCTGAAAGGGCAGTTCCGATACATGACGCGCACCGAAAGTCGAACGTGGAAGGATCAACCGATCCGTCTGAATCCAGGCATCTTGTGGAGCGGCGGAACCGACACGCCCGGAGCCGGTAAAAATCTGCCTGGTCACAAGAAACGTCACGAGCGGAGCCAGCCCGCGCCTCGAAAAAGGAAACCGTCGAGAAACCAGATAGTTCTCATGCGAGCCGAACGTCGCGTCGGTTTCATGATCGATGTTGTTCTTGATCAAGGACGCCTGTTCTGAGAAGCCGAGTTCTTCGAGGGCTTGCTGCAGCAAAGAGTCCCCGGCACGGTCCGACGCCACCACATCCGTGAGGGAATGGCATTCCGGCGAGGCATACTCTAAATGCCCCATGTCCAAATAGATTCGTCCGGCGTTGGTGAGAAATCCTCCATTACCGGGAGGCTCGTCATGCCCACGATGGTGGAGGTCCAGCACGCCCCGCCGCTGAACCTGGAAGAGATGGTCACGAATCCTATGGGCAAACCATGCCGGGGACTGGTTAGGGCGGTCCTCGTGAATCAAGAGCCCGTATTCAGTCTCCAAACCAAAAATACGATGTAACATGAGATTAGGTAAGTGACGGGCTCAGATCCGTCGGGAGCATTGTTCTCAACTCATCGGCCTCAAGAGCTCGATACTTGGATGGTCCTTGCACCTGGCGATCAAGCAGCGCACATTCAATCGCTTTTTCGACAACGCACCGACGCAGATGCGCATAGAGTGTCTCCACATCCGTCATCTGCTGGTCAGGACCGGTCTTTGCTTCGTCATGGTCTTCGCCATCCTCCAGTGCTGATCGTTGCACTCGATCACCGACCGCCCACGTACGAATCGCCACATCCACGGCGTCCTTCAAAGACACGATGGACTGTTGTCGGAGATACCCCATCATCTTCTGTTCGACCACCGGCGTCGCGGCAAGCACCGCACACTGGCTCTTTTCCTCAAAGGTCCCGTCGTAGTTGATCGTCAAAAAACCGTCTCTCCCGGCTCTCTGGCCTAATTCTGCCAGCACGATCTTCACGATGAATGGTGCCTTGAACACCTCTTCGAACGCTTGTTTGATGACCGGCGCGATGCCGTACTTCACCAAGCGGCTCCCGGTCACATCGGAAGCGGAGCGATTAAATCCTTCGACGTGCGCCATTTCCAGCAGATTGAATCGCAGCTTCTCTAGGTCGGCCGGATGTCCCATCCCACCTAGGGCTATGCGATCGTAAATCTCATATAACTTGGATGTGCCTTTGCTCATGGTCATAAGCAGAATGCCGCGCTCGTACGCGACCCCGACGACAGGGGTCCCTTCCTTAAGCTGATCGTCGAGATATTGCCGACGATTTCCGACTGCTTCCACCCACCGATATGGCTCTTCATACATGGCTAATGTATCCCTTACGCACTTCGAGAAACACTTGACTCAAACAGCGATCGGAGTTGAAGATCCGGCATCATTCTGACACCGCCGGCCGTGATGAACTTAATGACCGGATAGAGACCGGCCTCGCGGTTGACCCCCCCGGTCGCGCTGTCGAATTCTGCGGCGCTCGTTAACATTCGCAACGCCTGCACGGTCGCTTGCTCTTCCGGCATCGCACTCAGCGGCTGTTCACCCCATGTATTCAAGTAATGAAGAATTCCACGAATGGTCGATGAGCCGGACCCGGATACCGCATATTCCACTCCCTCGAACTCCGCGCCGAGAATATCGTAAAAGTAGATTTTTGCCGTTTCTTGCCCGGCGTCGTAACCGGCAAAGATCGGGGCGACAGCTCCAGTCCCCGCTAAAGCCGCCGCGACATTATCCTTCAGCAATTTGGACAGTGCTCGGAGTTTTCCTTCAAAGCTGAGTTCCTGGAGTTGTGTCCGCCGATAATACTTGAATGAATGTTCAAGGATGCGCGCCATTTCATACGCGGTGGCTGGCACTCCGGCGATCGCCATGACACTAGACCGATCGATCTCCAAGACCTTGTCCGTGCGGTCGTACATCACCATATTTCCGGCTGTCGCGCGTCGATCCCCGGCAACCAGAACCCCTTCGCGATACTTAAACGCAAGGATGGTTGTGGCGGTCGTCAATTCCTGACTTGCTCCCGCCTGCCCCGACGATCCAAACACGTATCCTTGGTCTTTCAAGAGCTGATACAAATCTCCCTGCATTCTCATCTGTTCCTCAGTGCTGGATTCCAAGTGCTGCGTGCTGAGTCCGATCGGAAGGGCATCACTCCTCTGTATCTGCCCATCCCGTTCGCACTGCTTCACTATTCCCCCGTTCTCTGCCGGTACCGCTCGGCCTGTTTGGGATCGACTTTGCGCATCCGCTTCATTAGATTATCCTTGTCCGGCGACCCCGTGTCCGGGCGGCGGGGTCCACTTCCCTCTTCCGGGCTGGGAGATTTTGGCATGGGATCGACCGGCCCCTCGCGCCGTTCCGGCATCATGCTGTGTTTCATGTCTCCATATCCTTTCTGTGGCTCCACGCTGCCAGCGCATCAGCCGGTGAATGGGCATGTTGGAAGACATCCATACACCGTCGGACTTCCTGCGGATTAAAAAGGTCTCCCATGTCCAAATGATGGGTGCGAAGTCTGCCCGCGAACTGAATCCGTTCCCATTGCATCGACTGAATCTGATCCGAAAACCTCTGCACGCAGAGTCCACGAAGCCCGCCACGGGTGTCCCTCGGGCCGTTCCGAAGCGCCTCGTCAATTGCCTCGTCGGTCGTCATCCGCCACACTTTCCCGTCTGCTTCCAACCCCAGGTAAAGCCCTTGTTCGGGATTAACGTTGTGATACTCCAAGTCCAAGCTGGCCAACCAGGGATCATCCCAGCCGATCCGCTCTTCTCGCATGAACGTCTCGAATAACCACTGTTTCGTGACCCAATCCAGTTTCCCCACCAACTGTGCTCGGTCTTGGGTCAACAAGTGTAAGGTCTCATCCCATTGCGTCAACAGCCAATCCGACTCCTCGTCGGATCCGGCCAACTCGCGGCGTGCCGCCTCACAGTAACACTCTTGAAGCTCTAAAGCGGAAAGCCTCCGCCCGTTTTTGAGACGAACCACTGCCTTCAGGTCCGGATCTCGCGACAACTGTTTCACTGCAGCCACCGGCTGATCCAGCTCGATATCAGGCACCGCTCCTCGCTCAATGAGGTCGAGTACAAGTCTGGTCGTGCCCACCTTCAACGCCGTCGCATACTCGCACATGTTGGCATCGCCGATGATGAGATGGAGCCGCCGGTATTTCCTGCGATCAGCGTGGGGTTCATCTCGGGTGTTGAGAATCGGTCGGTTATGCATCGTATCGACGCCCAACTCCGCTTCCATAAAATCAGCGCGCTGCGAGAGCTGATACCATCCTGGAACGTACCCGGACTCCTGTGCTTCAGTCCCGACCTTTCCCGCGCCCGCGATCACTTGTCGACTCACCAAGAACGGCACCAAGCCGGCAACAAGAGCCGGAAAGGGAATGGTCCGCGAGACAAGATAGTTGTCGTGGCATCCGTAACTGTGGCCATGGAAATCGGTATTGTTCTTGTAGAGCCGAACATGGGAGCCCCCGAGCACCTGATTACGCCGCTGAGCGGCGCGTAGCACGATGCGTTCCCCCGCGCGCTCTTGGGCAAGAAGATCCTTGATCGTTCGGCACTCCGGCGTTGAATACTCCGGATGCGTATGATCGTTGTAGAATCGAGCGCCGTTCGGCAACACGAGATCGCTCTTCATTTCATGGAATGAGAAGGGACGATGGGCATCCACCTTCGCAAACTCATCTTCTTCCCTGTCTTGTTGGAGACCAGAAACGCGAAAGCCACGAGCATCCTCGTGCGGATCTTCGCCGGCATAATCCCAACGGCGTTCAAAAGAAGCTTCCAGATAGGCCCGCACCAATTCCATCGATTCTACGACCGGATCCATCTCCGGTACGTCATCCCTCGTAATCCCATACTCAGTTTCAATGCCGAATAGCCGCATAATCGTCAGGTGTCAAATCTGGGTGTGCGGGGAAGGCAGGTGAGGTTTTAAACTCCTCACTTCTTACCCCTTCCCCTCACTTCTTCAGATGATCTGATTCACGGATCGTTCTTCTGTCTGGCGCCCCCGCCGGAATGAGGAGATCCCAACGACCTGTTCCGGGTGATGATCCAGCAGCTTCAGCCACTCCTCAGCGGCATCGTCCGGCGGCAACATATCACCCTCTCGAAATTCCTCTGAGACGGAATCCACGAGGTCTTTGGTCTGCAATCCCGACTGCTGCCCCGACTGAACCGTGCGATCGATCGCTTTTTCCTTAGCCCGTTGAACGATCGAGGCCAAGATGGCTCCGCTCACCAAATCGCCGCGATACAGCACCTTGCTTTGCCCGCTTCTGAGCCTGATCGACAGAAGCCGATTATCTTCCGTTCGACGGAAGATCGATTCAATGATGTCTTCGACGAGCGAGGCCACTGCTTGCATCTGCTCACCGCCCCGTTCACTCACCAACACAGGGGCCAACGGCAGATCCGCAGTCAAATAGACCTTCAGAATTTCGGCTGCAGCATCCTTGTTCGGTCGACTGACTTTGATCTTCCGATCGATGCGCCCAGGACGCAGCACCGCCGGATCGATCAAGTCGGGGCGGTTGGAAGCTAAAATAATGACGACGTCACGTAACGATTCGATCCCGTCCATTTCGCTGCAAAACATCGGCACGAGCGTATTCGAGATATTGAAGGAGCGCATCGCACGCCGTGTCCCCAAAATCGACTCCGCCTCGTCGATGAAGATAAACGGCAAGGCGCCGTCCTTGCGTCTCGCCCGGGCCTGTTCGAAGAGATCGCGAACCATCCGCTCGGATTCCCCGAGCCACATGTTGAGGATTTCAGGTCCTTTCACATGCAGGAATGCTCCGCTTATCACCGGCGAGCGCTTGTCCGTATCAGATGTTTGCTCCTGCTTTGATTCACTGACCAGTTTGGCCAAGCTACCGGCTGCCGCTTGGCCGATGAGCGTCTTCCCGCATCCCGGCGGGCCATAGAGAAGAAAGCCTTTGGGTTGGGAAAACTTGAACCGTTCGAACGTCTCTGCATGCAACAACGGATACTCGATCGCCTTTCGAATGGCGTTGATCGCCTCGTTCTGTCCGCCGATCTGTTCCCAGGTGACCTTAGGCGTTTCATCGAGGACATGCCGGCTTGCTTTGCGATCCACGAGTTTTTCAATCGCCACGCGATGGCTGGGATCGATACGAATTTCATCCCCAGGGTCGAGGTCTACGCCGATAAGATCAGTCGATCTTTGCAAGACCAATGATTGCCGCCCCATCTCCTGTTCACACCGCAATCGTCCATCAGGCATGGCCTCAGCGAGTTTTACGATAGGGCCGTTCCTGTCGTAACCCAGGGTTTTGATCACTGTATAGGCATCGTTGACCAGAATCTGCGTTCCAATCTTGAGATCCGTTTCCGGCACGCGAGGGTCCACGTTGGCATAATACTCGGCCCCACCGACAACGATGCGGGCGAGTCCTTCGCCGGGAACATCAAGCAAGGTCCCGATACGATTGGCCGGCGCCGTCAACTTGGCGACCACCTCGCCCACTTTCTTGAATTCCAGTTCACGCTGTTGATGGGCGGCTTGAGACAATGTCACCGCATGGCGCAGCTTATACAGCAACTTCAATCGAGCATCCCCCTCGGGAAATGAGGACAGGCATTGCTCAATCAATTCGAGCGGATCGGTCCCGGTCTTCAACGGCGGCTCTTCGCTCGGATCTTTAGGTTCATCCTGTTCAGAAGCTCTGCGATCACTCATAGATGGTCCTTCACGACGCTTGACCAACTGATCCTAACACACACCTGTCTTGCAATGTCTTCACACCACACACTAATTGACGGCCTGAAGAGTCACCGACACCGTTTCACGCCGATTTTCCCTCGAAATCTCCACGTTCACTTGGTCACCGACTTTGTGCGCTTCCATCGCATCCATCAGGTCATCAATGGTGGCCACCGTCTTTCCGGCGATCGAGACAATGACATCGCCGAGTTGGATCCGCCCGATTCTGGTTTCATGCACCCCCTTGAGCCCTGCGCGATCGGCGGCGCCGCCGCGCGTTACCTTGCCGATGATGACCCCCTTGATCCCCCACCGCTTTGCCCTCGCGTCCGGCACAAGCGAGACACCCAACCCTGGGCGGATGAGCTTGCCGTGCTTGATGAGTTCCGGAACAATCCGGTTCACCATATCGACAGGAACAGCGAAACCGATCCCGGCGTAGGCTCCGCTCGGGCTCACGATTTGCGTGTTGACGCCGATTAATCGCCCAACCCCATCCAGGAGCGGGCCGCCTGAATTGCCGGGATTGATCGCGGCATCCGTCTGAACCACGCCTTCAATCGTCCGATTCGACAGGGATTTGATGGTTCGCCCCAATGCACTCACAACCCCGGTCGTCAGGGTATGATCGAGCCCGAACGGATTTCCGATCGCCAACACCTTTTGCCCTACCCCCAAATCGTGCGAGGAACCGACCGCCAACGGTTCCACATGACCATCCGGCACCTGAATTTGCAACACAGCCAGATCGTGGTCTGGGTCGGCGCCGACCAGCTTCGCCTCGTGTTCGCTCCGATCGGCCAACGTCACTTTGATCGCATGGGCGCCGTAGATGACATGAAAGTTGGTGACGATGTGGCCTTGTTTGCTCCACACAAAACCGGACCCTGAACCCTGGGGTACCTCCAAAACGTTGAGCGACCAGATATCTTGCTGGATCGCTGTGTTGGCGATGAATACGACAGACTTGGTCGCCCGTTCAAACACTGCGATCGTCGATCGTTCATCGGCGCTCAGTTCCATCGCAGAGGGCGTCACCGGGCGCGGCTTCCCTTCAGGACCGCCATAGAGGGCACCCAGCGGCTTCCCCCACTCCGCCGCATTGATCGGCGAGCCAAGCATTGACGTCACCAGGAGCAGTATCAGGGATCCGGCCTGGCTATTCACCCAGAACCTGCACGACGAGTTCACGCATCCTGGCGCGGGTATCGAAATCCACGACCACGATTTGCTGCCACGTGCCGAGCAGAAGCGCACCCTCCGCAAACGGAATGGTGACGGACGGCCCTTGGAGTTGTCCTCGGAGATGACTGTGGCCGTTATCCTCGCCGGGATTCACCCGGTTGTGCCGCCACTGGGGGTCAGGCGGAACAAGACGATCCCAAAACGTTTTCGTGTCTGCGCGAATCCCTGGTTCATCCTCGATAATCATGACGGAGGCGGTGGTGTGTTTGACGAATACCGTCACGATTCCGGCTTGTAAATTGGAACCGGCCAGCGCATCGGCCACGGATTTCGTGATGTTATCGACCTGCGTATCGCCTGCCATACGGATAGTCAGCGAAACGGTGTGAACAGCCATCATCATCTCCGATCCGCAAGACTGCGAAGGTAGCGGCGGTCGCTCGAGGTCAGCGGCTCGCCTCGCGCTTCTTTCAAGATGGAATCGAATGCGCCTTCGGCCGATAGCAAACGTACGGCGGTCAAGACTTGACTGCTCAGAATGCCTTCTTGCCCCAACTTGCCGAGATAAGCAAAAGCCTCCGGCAGGCTCTCTTTGTTCCGAGCATAATAATCGCGTCCCCGGCGCTGATTACTGTACGCCTCAAACTGTTCGCAGGCGACGAGAATCTCCGCCAATTGCCGCACCCATGCCTTCGCCTTCGCCAACCGTTCCGGGTAATAGTAATACAACATCACCTGCTGCATCCAAGGTTGCCACTCGACGCCGAGTGCCTTCAACGTCGGCTTCATCTCACGCACTCGTCGGGCAAGGCGTCGAGCATAGCCCAACCGCATTTCGATCTGCTCGACGGCCCATGTGTCCATGGGTACGCCGGAGGCGCTAAGATCCCGACGATATAAGGAAACAAAGTCTTCTGTTTCCCGGCCGTACGTTGTCTCCGGGTGAATAGCCCGCCATTCGCGAGGTCTCGTCGGAATGCCCCGTTGCTTGGCCCAAGACCAGATCGTTCCAAAGAGTTGCCGATCGAGGCCGGCGCGACCCAGGTCGTGCAAAAGGCAGGCAATGTGATAACGCCGTATCCGGTCGCGTGGATGTCCTAAGTGATCGGCGACGGTCACGCACATCTTCGCCGTTCGTACAGCATGGGGCCGATCATAGCCGCGGATCGTTTGTCCCGGTCGACGGGGGTGCGGATAATCATAGAGTTTCATGAGGGCGCTCACGAGCGAACGAGAGACTTCCAGGGGTCCCAATCGAGAGGAATCAGTTAGAGCCATAGTTCGTAGTGACGACTGAACGACCGAGCAGACTTGGCGAGAATATCGTCGGTCGAAATGATGTGTCAAGGCGAGTCGTAGGAACCGTCAACCCAATTTAGAAATGTCCGGTTTATGTTCCGGCCGTCGCCGCTCCCCTTTCGTCAGCTCATTGAGTTAAAAGGCCGTCATGCCGTTCATGTCGGGGTTGGCGCTCCGGCACGCCGGCGTAGACCGGCACGAGCGTCTGCACCGTCCGGCCTTCATGCTCAAAGGCCACTTTGCGGAGCGCGGTGCCATAGAGTCGTTCCAGATGGGGTTCGCTCAACACCTGACCGGCCGGACCCTGGATGGTCTCGCCCGGTCCGAACAAGAGCAAGACCTCATCCGCGACCGCCAGCGCGTGATGGGGATGGTGCGAGGTGCAGATGACCGTGAGGCCGGTATCATGCGACAAGCGGGCCATCCATTCGAGGATGGTTCCCTGATTCTTCAGGTCCAAGGCCGACGTGGGTTCATCCAGCACCAAGATCTCCGCCTGCGTCGCCAGGGCGCGGGCGAAGATGACCAGTTGCCGCTGCCCACCGGAGAGTTGATCGAACGGTCTGGCCGCGAGATCGGCAATGCCCATCCGCTCCAAGGCGGCCCACGCGGCGGCTTCATCCTGTCGTGATGGGAGCGAGAAGAGGCCGACGTGCCGGGCCCGGCCCATCAGCACCATGTCGAGGACCGTATAGGGAAAGCTCACCTGGAACAGTTGCGGCACGAACCCGATCCGGCCGTGCACCTGAATCGTGCCGCTGGTCGGCTGTACCGTTCGTAATAAAAGATGCAACAAGGTGGTCTTGCCGCGGCCGTTGGGGCCCAGGATCGTGAAGACCTGCCCTTTCGTGACGCGCGCATCCAGGCCCTGCAAGACCCAGGGGCCGTGACTCTTGCCGGTGCCATAGGCAAACGTCACGTCCTGCAGCTGGATGGCCCAGTCACTCACGGTTCCACCCCTTGCCTTGGGTTTTCCAGAAGAGCACGGCGATCATCGGGGTACCGAACAGGGCCGAGAGAATGCCGACGGGAATCTCCTGTTGCGCCACGGACCGCGCGATGTTGTCCAAGCCGAGCGAAAAGAGCGCGCCGACTAAGGCCGAGGCTGGCAGTACGCGCCGATGGTCCGGCCCGACCAGCATGCGGGCGACATGGGGGACAACCAGCCCGATCCACCCGACGATGCCGCTCACGGCCACCTGCCCCGCGATGAGCAACGACACGAGCGCAATGATCAGCCAGCGCAACCGTCGCACGTTCACGCCGAGCGACTGGGCATCCAGATCGCTCAACGACAGGACGTTCAGTCGCCAGCGGAGGAGCATCAGAATCGAGCCGCTGAGGAAGACCGGCACGGCGATCAAGGCGACCTTGCCCTTGTCCGCCCCGACGAAACTCCCCAGCAGCCAATAGACGATGCCGGGTAACTGAACATTGTCGGCGACGTACTGCACGATGCCGACCAAGGCGGTGAAAAAGGCCCCGACAAAGACGCCGGCCAGGATCAACGCCATGGTCTGGACGCCGCCGCGCACCAGATGGGAGAGCCCGAATGTGCAGGCCATCGCCAGCAACCCCATGGCAAACGCCATCCCGACCATGCCGAAAAAGGTCCAGCCCACCAGCATGGCGAGCACCCCGCCGAAGGCCGCGCCGGAGGAGACCCCGACCAGATCCGGTCCCACCAACGGATTGCGCATCATGCCTTGGAGGGCCGCGCCGGCCAGGCCAAGCGCCAGCCCGGCAAAGGTCGCGAGCAGGACACGCGGCAGCCGGATGACTTGCACGACGATCAGTTCTTCCACCGTCCAGGGTGGATTCTCTGGTAGTACCCACGGCAGCGCCAAGTGCCCGACGATCTGCGCCGCCTTCAGGAACGGCAAGGGATAGGCGCCGAGGCAGAGCGACAGCAGCATGGCGAGCAGCAGGGCTCCGCCGAGCAGCAGCGGCATCACCCAGCCGGAACGATCGAGGAAGGAGGGCTCAAAACTGATGGGGGCGGATGTCCGTGGATCGACAACCAGCTCATCACTCATGACTTGTCCTTTTGATAGTCGCGAGTAAACCGATCAAAACCTGCCGAGTCGCCGTTCTCATCCAGCTTGAGCGCCGCGTCGATTTCGTCCTCGCTCATCCGATAACCGAAGTCGGCCAACACAAAGTCGCGCAACATGGTCCGCACGTTTGGTCGCAACCGTTCCGGATGGGCCAGTTCCGCCATCAAGCGAACCATCACCGGCATGAGGCCGATGCCTCGCATGTCCACCGGGAACGCGGTCGGGAGACGGTAGACACGCCTGGCGGCGACCGCCTTCATGCCCTGCCACCGTGGATCGGCCATGAATTCTGCAGGACTTTGGCTGTTCGGGATAACGAGGGTGTCCCGCAGCAAGATCAGATCCGGATCAGTGAGCAGAATCCGTTCAGCATCCGGACTACCCATCTCGGATGCATCCAGGACGGCATTTTCCGTCCCGGCCCGTGGAAAATACACGTTGAACGGGTGCGCCCTATTCCAGTATCCCAATGACCGTTTATTCTTAGTCATGCTGCTCATATAGAGCACGCGTGGCTGTGAATCGAGCCTCGCCGGCTGCAACTCCTGTTCAAGCAGGTGAAAGGCTTGCCAATACCGTTCGATCAGCACCTCGCCTCGTTCAGGGTGGCCGCTGATCGCGGTGTGCATCTTGGCAAGGCCAATCAACATCACATCATTGCTCTTGTCGTCCCACTTCAGACCGGCGACCGGGAGCCCCACCCGTTCGAATACCGGCACCATCCGATAGCCGCCCAAAAACACGCTGGCCTCCTTGAAGGCCAGCAGGGCTTCCACTTCCGCGTTGGGTCCACGCCCCCGCGAGATCGGCTTGGTATCCCAGATCGTATCCTTGGTGAGCAATGCCGGAAAGATTGTGCCGAGGAGGCTTCGGGTCAGGATTTCTCGCTTGACCGCTCCCATCCGCACGATGTCCTCCGGAGCGCCGGTGTCGCTCAGATAGTCACTGGCTCGCGCGGCCCAGGTGACGGCCACACCTTTGAATGGCAGCGCGATGCTCACTGTCCTTCCCACCATATCCGTCACAATTCGGTTGGGTGTCGGAATGGGAAGCTGGGGGTCTGGGCGCAAAAGGACTAGGACTATCACCACCATACTCGCGAACGGAACCAGCCACATGTGCCGATCACCACAAGTGGGCCGTCATCGAAAACATGACCGTCCGTGGAGCGCCAACAACAGAACTGCCCAACCAATAATTCTTATCCGCCACATTGGAGGCATACACTCGGAGCATAAAGGAACGATCGAATGCCCTCAGTTCGTATCGAGCTCCAACATCGCCCAAGAGGTAACTAGGGACCTTAGAGCGTTTTCTATTTAGCCA